>JALSII010000044.1 GCA_026981645.1 Hyphomicrobiales bacterium
CATCCCTCCCCGCAAGGGGGAGGGAAGATAGCAATGCGCAGACCGACCGTTCCCCTCTCCCTTGCGGGAAGGAGTCAGGGGAGGGGGTATGCAAAAACCAGTTCCCCTCCATCAGCCCGACCCGATGTGGCTCAGGCCGGCCTCAATCGCTTTTCTGTCGAGTGGGCTCTGGCCGATGACGACCAGCGTGGTCTCCCGGGCCTCATCTGCTTCCCATTCCCGGTCAAACCAGGTGTTGATACGCGGACCAACGGCCTGAATGGCCAGCCGGGCCGACGCGCCCTCAATGGCAGCAAACCCTTTCAGGCGCAGGATGTCGTGTTTGACGATCGTTTGTTGAATGCTTTCGAGCAGTGCTTCGCGGCTGGCGGTTGGAGGCAAATCAAGAGAAAAACTGTCAAAATCATCATGCTCATGGGATTCGCCTTCATGCTCCAGCTCATGGTGGCTTTCACGCCCGGCCAGATTATCTTCGGAAGCCAGACCAAGACCGAGCAACACTGCCATATCGACAACACCGTTGGCCGCTTTTACCGTTCGGGTCCCGGCGCGCAAATGACGGGCGAGCTGATTTTCAATCCCCGCCAGTTCCTGTGCACTGACAAGGTCGGTTTTATTGACCACCACAATATCGGCGCAGACCAGCTGGTCCTCGAACAATTCACCCAGAGGGGTCTCATGGTCGAGCATCTCGTCGGCCTGCCGCTGCCGATCAACGGCTGCCTCACTGGCGGCAAAACGCCCCTCGCTTAACGCCGCCGCATCAACCAGGGTGACAATGCCGTCAATGGTGACCTCGCTTTTGATTTGAGGCCAGTTAAAGGCGCGCACCAGGGGCTGGGGCAGGGCCAGCCCGCTTGTTTCAATGATGATGTGGTCGGGCCGGGGGTCGCGAGCCAGCAGGGCCTGCATGGTGGGGATGAATTCGTCAGCCACGGTGCAGCAAATGCAGCCATTGGCCAATTCGATCATATCCTCATCGGCGCAATTATCGTCCCCGCAGCCCTTGAGCACTTCACGATCAACACCCACATCGCCAAATTCATTGATGATGAGGGCAATGCGCCGACCATTGGCGTTGGCCAGTACATGGCGCACCAGCGTGGTTTTTCCGGCTCCCAGAAAGCCGGTAATAATTGTTACGGGGACTTTGTTGGCCATTTTGGCTCCGTATTGTTGGATTCAACGAATTTTCAGTGTCCTGATCATGGTCAGACTGCCCAGGATGTCCTTGCCTGAAAAACGACGTGCCAAACGTAGCGCGTAATAAGTAAATGCGGGCTCCAGGAACACTAACGGCACATAGGCAATGGCAAACATAGCCCAGTTGAGAAAGGGCGTTGGTTCACTGCCAAGTGAAAGCCAGAAACCAACCATGGCAATAACGCCAGCATAATAAATCGCATCAAAGCGCACGATCGTCGCCCATTTGATTTCTGTCTGACCCTGCGAGGAAAAAAATCTGCGACCCAGTATAGCGTGCGCTGCAATGAGGGGGAGGCCCAAAGAAAGGATGTTCACCCCAAGGTGCAGCATGTCAGCGGGTTCAAAAAGCATAGCCTGAAGCAGCAAACCAAGGGCAAAACCAAAAAGTGCAGGTAAAAATCCAAACAACAGATAAACTGCGGAAGCCCCAATGAAATGCAATTCTGAAGCCCCGACAGGCATATGAAATGCCTGCATGAAGCCGGAGAAAAACACTGCCGCCAGACCGGTTTTAATCAGCAGGCCAGGCTTTTTGACAAACGAAAGCGCATGGGCACTCAATGCTACCGCTGCGCCCGTATTGGCAGCGGTTAGTTTGGCGGCATTGAGAATACCAAGTTCAATATGCATGGTGAAAACTCCCTATTTCAGACTGTTACGATTTTTCCATCCATAAATGGCAGTAAGCATCAGCCAGAACGCCAAAGAGGAAAACAGCGTGTTGGCAGCATAGGCTGTGGCCAGCCGCGCGGGCACGTCCGAGGGTATTGCAGGGGGCTGAGGCGCGCCGACAATGTGAGGTGCCAGCAGCAAAGCAAGGGCGATGACGGCTCCCGCAGGGTTGCCCAGCTTTGCAAAAATCAAGACAGCCGCGCCGGTGGCAAGTGCTGTGCTTACCCACCAGGCCTGACGTGCCTCAAGGGCGGCACCGGCCATGCCAGGCAGATCAGGGGGCAGGCCAATGGCCGGCATCAGGGAAAAGGCAAGAAAACCGCTGAGCCCCCAGGCCAGCGCATTCTTAGGGGTGATTTCAATGGCTGAAAATACCGAAACCGCGCTGATGAGCAACGCAAAACCAAGGCCGGCAAGCGTGGTGGCCAGTATTGTGTAGAATGTGCGTTCAAGCCCGTCGGCGGGCGACCAGGGGTTCATGCCGTCGGGCATTTCATGCAGATGGGGCGCAACCGGGGCCGCATCCTGCTCATGATCAATTGCATGGGCTTCGCTTATTTCATAACGCTCCGCCTCGAGAATGAGCGGGACCACCCGCCATTGCTGAATTGCCGAAGTCATAAACCCGGCCACGGTACCGGCAAGCACCGCAGCGAAAAAAATTCGCCGGAACATTTCCATTTTCAATTTCCCGTCTTGCGGGCAGACCCAAGGCAAGAGTTGCGCGGGCGTCCGCTGGATTTTGCAAAAATCAGGTGTAACTCAAAAGCCCTAGTGGCAAGGGAAACCAATGGCGTGGCGCGTGTCATGGGCACCGTTGTGCACGGCCATGTTTTGCGCAAAGCCGGTACCCGCAATCAGGAAAACCCCGATTAGCAGAGCCAGTGAACCGGCGATAATCCTTTGAGAAATGGAGAAAGATTGGACTTGTGTTGCAGTATTCATGAGTGTCAGCACCCTCCGTGTGACGATTTGAAAAGGCGGTGCAAAATGCACCTGGTTACCGGCGGGCAGGTCTCCTGGCTTATGATGTCTTTGGCGCCTTTCCCGCCTTCCCGGCCCTTTGAGAGGCCAGTGGCATATTTGAGAAAGACTCATCACTCACAGTTGCGGGGGCAGCCACGGATTTGGTCCCTGATGGGTACGCCGTACCGTGTTCCCTATTAAGCCCCTTGACCGAATCTGGCTAAGGGCGCCAACCAGTTCGAAGGTGGCATGGACACAGGGCCATTGGCAAGGGCAGAAAATGCGGGCATGTGCTGAAACTATCTTTTCATTTCTGTTATGTTATTTTATAACGGACTCAATTGGATGACCTGAGCATAGCGGACAGATTGGAAAATCTGAATGACCAGCACCAACGTCACAAGGAAGAAAAATTGAGCAACAACACGGACCAAACGCTGGTTTCAATGCACAAGGCCGGTGTGTGCAAGGGGAAAAGATGGCTGGTCAGAGATGTGGACCTGAACATCGAACGGGGTGAAATCGTTACCCTCATCGGACCCAATGGTTCAGGAAAAACCACCGTCACCAGGCTGGCAACGGGTGTTTTGAAACCCACTTCGGGCAAGGTTGCACGCATTGCAAAGTTGAAAATCGGCCATGTCCCCCAGAGGCTGAATATTGGCTGGGCCCTGCCGCTCAACGTGGCTCGCCTGATGACTCTTACCGGGCATCACAGCCGAAATGATATTATCAAACAACTGGAGCAGGTGGGCGCAAGCCACCTCATGCATGCGGCGGTGCAGGAACTTTCAGGCGGAGAGTTCCAGCGGGTGTTGCTGGCGCGTGCCATGATCCGCATGCCTGACCTGCTGGTACTGGATGAGCCGGTGCAGGGAGTGGATTTTGCCAGCCAGTTGGCGCTTTACCGCCTGATCTCTGATATTCGCGCACGCACCAATTGCGCAATTTTACTGGTCTCCCATGATCTGCATGTGGTGATGGCGGAAACAGACCGCGTTGTCTGCCTGAATGGACATGTATGCTGCAGCGGATCTCCTGAGCATGTGGCGGGCAGTTCCGAATATCTGGAACTGTTTGGCGAGCAGGCACGACAGAGGCTGGCAATTTATCAACACCATCACGACCACACACACGATTCTGCCCCCCAACCCGGAGACAAACATGTCCGATAATTCCCTTTTTCTGGCGTTGCTCGGCGGGGTCGGGCTGGCACTGGTGGCCGGTCCGCTGGGATGTTTCGTGATCTGGCGGCGCATGGCCTATTTTGGCGATACGATGGCCCATTCCGCGTTGCTCGGGGTCGCCCTTTCGGTACTTTTTGGCATACATATGGCTCTGGGTGTGTTTGGCGTAGCTATACTGATTGCTATTGCGCTGGTGATTCTGCAGCGAGGTGAAACTCTTTCAGCAGATGCCATTCTGGGTGTTCTCTCGCACTCCACACTGGCACTGGGGCTGGTGTTGGTGGCCCTTGTTCCGCAATTGAATATTGACCTCGAGCAATTCCTGTTTGGCAATATTCGCGGGGTCGGCACAATGGACATTGTCGTCATCTATCTGGGGGCGGCAGGAATTGGGGGCGTGCTCTTCCGGTACTGGCGCACGCTGTTGGCCGCGACCGTTAACCGGGAACTGGCTGAAGCCGAAGGGTTGAAACCCGCATGGGGCAACCTCGTTCTGATGTTGCTGGTGGCAACCAGCGTTGCCATCGCCATGAAACTTGTTGGGATATTACTGATCACTTCACTATTAATTATCCCGGCGGCAACAGCGCGACGACTTGCCGTCTCCCCCGAACAGATGGCATTTTTTGCCACCATCATCGGTGTGCTTGCGGTCAGTGGCGGCCTGTCCGGCGCCTCGGTGTGGGGAACACCCGCCGGCGCTTCGATTGTGGTCGCTGCCCTGAGCTTGTTTTTGCTTTCGTTTCTGGTGCCAACACAAAATCTCACAGACAGCTGGAAAGATGCACAAGGGGAGAAAACACAATGAGCTCGCAAAAAATGCTTACCCGTAACCAGTTTCTGGTTCTTGACGTGCTTAAAGAGGGCGAAAAACCATTGAGCGCCTATGATATTCTGGACCGGCTAAGGGGCGAAGGCTTAAGGGCGCCCCTGCAAATTTACCGTGCCTTGAGTGCCCTGATTGGTCGGGGACACGCGCACCGGCTGGAAAGTCTGAATGCGTTTGTTGCCTGCGCCGGGAAGGAGTGTCACAAAAGCGGGTTGGCGGCGTTTGCCATTTGCGAAGCCTGCGGGCAAGCAAACGAGTTTTCCGACTTCGTTCTGCGCCAGCGGCTCGAAGGCTGGGCTGAGCGTGAGGGGTTTCGGACTTCCCATTCGGTGGTGGAAATGCACGGCACTTGTGGTGCCTGCGTTATAAGGAGTTAAACACTGAAAAAGCGCACTTACTCACGCAAACAATTGAAAAAGAACCTTAATTTTTCTGCCCTCATTGCCAGCCGGGCCATTTTGGGGCAAAGTCAGGCTTGGCCGGACTGGTTGTGCGCCGGGTCTTGAATCTGATGGCACCAAGACCAATGTGCAAGCGCCGGGCTTTGGGGGGAGTTGACGATGAGCGCGGTGGTGCCGGTTGTTCTATGCGGCGGGGAGGGTGCGCGTCTGTGGCCGGTATCCAGCGCTGACAGGCCCAAGATATTTCTGGAAATGCCGGATGGGCGAACACTGATGAAGCACGCCCTGGAGCGGGCCAGTCATTTTGCTTCCAAGAGTTTTGTCCTTGCGGTCACCAATGAGGCCTACGCCTTCCGGGTGCGCGAACAGTTTCTTTCAAGCACCTCGGCGGGTCTTGAAATTGGTACAATAATGGAGCCAGTACCAAGAAACACCGCTCCGGCCATAGCCTCTGCTGCCCGGTTTGTTGCACAAAAGTTCGGGTGCGGGACTATTATGCTGTGTTTGCCTGCCGACCATATAACAAAATACGAACCCGGTTTCAGAACCGCCGTTACCGCAAGCATAAAGGCGGCAGAAACGGGGAAAATAGTTCTGGTTGGCCTGCCCCCGACCTCCCCCAATCCCTCTTTCGGTTACATAATGGCTGACGGGGAAAGTGTGGCGCGATTCGTTGAAAAACCTACGGTGGACGCGGCAAAAACCTATCTGAAATCGCCGCAATATTTGTGGAACTCGGGCATGGTAATTGCCAGTGCCAAGGCGTTGCTGGATGCTTTGGCGCTGCACGCCCCTCATACTCTTGAGGTGACAGATACATCCCTGCAATCCGCCGAAAGCATCATGATTGATGGTCTTGAGCATCTGAGCCTGCCTCTGAGCACTTATGAAACCTGCCAGAATATTTCCTTTGACCATGCAGTGCTGGAGCGGATGGACAATCTGCGCGTTATTCGCGCGGAGTTTGAGTGGAAAGACATAGGGTCCTGGGAGAGTTTTGGGGCACTGAGCCCGGCGGACGCACAGGGCAATCATGTGGCAGGCGGAGCGATTTTGATAGACACAAAAAACTCCATCATCCATGCTCAAAGCCGCACGGTTGGCGTTGCCGGACTCAAAAATGTGATTGTCGTTGAAACCGGCGATGCGGTACTGGTGGCATGCCGGGGAAATGCGGAGCATATCCGAAACCTGTTTGAAGCCGTAAAACACGGGGACGGCCAAAAGACAGACGCCCTGCGTATGCGGGAGGAAAAATAAAACATGGCCAAAGGTTCGTTGGCGTTTTCATAAAGGCAAAGGCCGGTGGAGTGAAAAAACCAGTATCAACCAGCAGTTCTCAAACCAAGCGGGCGCAAATTCTGCGGATTTGCCAGCGCTACGACAATCTCGCATCGGCCCTGATTGAGGTTTTGCACGATGTGCAGGAGGCTTACGGGTTTATCTCTGAGGCGACGCAGAGGGAGATTGCCGGAGCGCTCAACATCACAAGGGCCGAAGTGCACGGGGTTATCAGTTTTTATGATGATTTCCGCACCGAAGGCGCTCCGGGAACTGTCGTGCGCATCTGCCGGGGCGAAGCGTGCCAGTCCATGGGTGCTCAAGGCCTGTTGGCCGCAACCACAAATGCAGTAAAGGACCGCGCGCGCATTAGCGTGGAAGCTGTCTATTGCCTTGGAAATTGCGCTCTGGCGCCGGCAGCCACACTCAATGGGAAGCTGCATGGAAGACTGAAGGGACCCCGTCTTTCTTCACTTATTGACGAGGTGACAAAGTGAGGGTGTGGATTTTTATACCCGGCGACAGTGGCGCGGTGTCGGTGGGCGCTGATGAGGTCGCCGCTCAGGTTGTGGAACTGGCAAAGGCCAGTGACAAAAAAATTGAATTGAAACGCACCGGGTCGCGGGGGCTGTATTGGCTCGAACCACTGGTTGAAGTGGAAACGCCGGAAGGACGCGTCGCCTACGGCCCGGTCAAACCAGAGGATGCGGGGTCGGTTTTTTCAGCCATGCTGGCGGGTGACACCGGGCACCCGCTTTGTCTTGGGTTGGTCGAAGACATTGATTTCCTGAAAAAGCAAAACCGGGTGATGTTCGCCCGCGTCGGCACTATCGACCCACTGGACTTGCACGACTATCAGGCCCATGGCGGGCTGGAGGGGCTTAAAAAGGCTCTGGCGACAAAACCTGCGGATATTGTTGAGGCCGTGGCTGATTCCGGCCTGCGCGGCCGGGGTGGTGCGGGCTTTCCCGCCGGTATCAAATGGCGCACCGTGGCGGCACAGGAAGCGACGCAAAAATATATCTGCTGCAATGCCGATGAGGGGGACAGCGGCACCTTTGCCGACCGCATGCTGATGGAGGGCGATCCGTTTTTGCTGCTTGAGGGCATGACTATCGCCGGGCTGGCGGTGGGGGCGGTCCAGGGGCTTATCTATGTCAGGAGCGAATATCCCGCCGCCACCAAAACCCTGAAAATGGCTATTGATATCATGCGCGATGCCGGATGGCTGGGCGAGAAGGTCGGCGGCTCCAGGCATGCGTTCGACATCACCGTACGCCGGGGCGCGGGCTCCTATGTGTGTGGCGAAGAAAGCGCCATGCTCGAAAGCCTTGAAGGCAAACGCGGGGAGGTCAGGGCCAAGCCGCCCATCCCTGCCATTTCCGGGCTTTTTGGTCAGCCCACACTGGTGCACAATGTCCTGACCCTGGCCAGCGTGCCGATAATTGTCGCCAAAGGTGCTGATGCATACCAGGCGCTGGGCACCGGGCGCTCGCGGGGCACGCAGGCCTTCCAGTTGGCGGGCAACATAAAACAGGGCGGATTGGTCGAGGTGGCGTTTGGGCTGACCATTCGCAACCTCATCGAGGATTTTGGTGACGGCACCGCCAGCGGAAAACCCTTCAAGTGCGCGCAGCTTGGCGGACCACTGGGGGCCTATGTCAACGAGGATATGCTTGATACTCCCATGGACTATGAGGCGCTGGCCGAAGCCGGGGCCATGCTCGGTCACGGAGGCGTTGTCGTGTTCGACGATGGTGTTGACATGGCTGAGATGGCCCGTTTCGCCTTTGAGTTCTGCGCCATTGAAAGTTGCGGCAAATGCACCCCGTGCCGCATCGGCTCGGTCAGGGGCCGCGAATTGATGGAAAAAGTCATTGCAGGCGAAGACCGGCAAGCCTCCATTGCGCTCATCAAAGACCTGTGTGAGGTGATGGAGGAGGGCTCCATGTGTGCTATGGGTGGTCTGACGCCCCTGCCCGTCAAATCGGCCATGAAACTGTTCCCACAGGATTTCGGGATTGCTCCGGATGAAACCAAAAAGGGAGGCAAAAATGTCGTTGCACAAGGAACCTGATTTTGGCACCCCGGCCAAAAATGGCGCAGAGGTCGCACTGAAAATCGACGGCGTCGAGGTGACTGTGCCTGAGGGTACCTCGGTGATGCGGGCGGCCCGTCAGATTGAACGCAACATTCCCAAACTGTGCGCCACGGACAGTCTTGAAGCCTTTGGCTCGTGCCGCCTGTGCCTTGTGGAAATAAAAGGGGCCAGGGGCACTCCCGCTTCGTGCACCACACCGGTAGCTGAAGGCATGGAAGTCATCACCCAGAGCCCGCGGCTGGAAAAACTGCGGCGCGGGGTGATGGAACTTTATCTTTCCGACCATCCGCTGGAATGCCTGACCTGCGCCGTCAACGGGGATTGCGAATTGCAGGATGTGGCCGGAGCCATCGGCGTGCGTGATGTGCGCTATGGTTATGCGGGGGAGAACCATTTCGACGCCATTCATGCCGACCCGGTTGACCTCTCCAACCCCTATTTTCAGTTCGAAGCTTCAAAGTGCATTGTCTGCTCACGCTGTGTGAGGGCCTGCGACGAGGTTCAGGGCACGCTGGCGCTTTCGGTGCAGGGGCGGGGCTTTGCTTCCAAAATCTCCGCCGGACTGCTGAGCGAGGAATTTTTCACCTCCGAATGCGTCTCGTGTGGGGCCTGTGTTGCCGCCTGCCCCACGGCCACGTTGACCGAATCGGCATTGGTGGCCCATGGCGCGCCGACCCGCTCGGTTCAAACCACCTGCGCCTATTGCGGGGTGGGCTGTTCGTTCAGAGCCGAACTACAGGGCGATGAGGTTATCCGCATGATTCCCACAAAATCCGGCAAGGCCAATGAGGGCCATTCCTGCGTCAAGGGGCGGTTTGCTTTTGGCTATGCCACCCATCGCGACCGCATCACCACCCCCATGGTGCGCGAAAAAACCACCGACCCGTGGCGCAAGGTGAGCTGGCAGGAGGCCATAGACTTTGCCGCCGCCAGACTGAAATCCATTGTTACTGAACACGGCAAAGAGGCCATTGGCGGCATTACCTCGTCGCGCTGCACCAATGAAGAAGTCTATGCGGTGCAAAAAATGATTCGCGCCGCTTTTGGCTCCAACAATGTGGATACCTGCGCCCGCGTCTGCCACGCGCCCACCGGCTACGGTCTTAAGACCGCCTTTGGCACCTCGGCGGGAACGCAGGATTTTGCCTCGGTCGAAAAGGCCGATGTCATTCTGGTCATCGGGGCCAACCCCACGGCGGCGCATCCCGTGTTTGCCTCGCGCATGAAACAGCGCATCCGGGCCGGCGCAAAACTGATTGTTATCGACCCGCGCCGAATTGACCTAGTGAAAAGCCCCCATATCCGTGCTGATTATCACATCCCCCTGCAACCGGGCACCAATGTCGCCGTGCTCAACGCGTTTGCCCATGTAGCGGCAACGGAAAACCTGCTTGATGAAACCTTCATCAAAGAACGCTGCGAGGAGGAGAGCTTTGCCGACTGGCTGGCTTTTGTCCGCGAGGCAAAAAATTCCCCCGAAGCGGTGGCAGAAATCGTTGGTGTCGAGGCTGCAACACTCAGGCAAGCGGCGCGGCTTTTTGCCAGCGCTGAAAACAGCGCCATTTATTACGGGCTGGGTGTGACCGAGCATTCCCAAGGCTCAACAACGGTCATGGCCATGGCCAACCTGGCGATGGCGACCGGCAATATCGGGCGCGAGGGCGTTGGTGTGAACCCCCTGAGGGGTCAAAACAATGTGCAGGGCTCATGCGACATGGGCTCGTTCCCCCACGAATTCCCGGGATATCGTTCAGTGGAAGATGATGCGGTGCGTGTCAGTTTTGAAGAGGACTGGGGCATTGCTCTTTCTTCAAAACCGGGTCTACGCATTCCGGGCATGTTTGATGAAGCGCTGGCGGGCAAATATCTGGGCATATTCATTCAAGGGGAGGACATCGCCCAGTCCGACCCCAACACCAAACATGTGACCGCGGCGCTTGAAGCCATGGAGTGCGTGGTGGTGCAGGACCTGTTTCTGAACGAAACCGCAGCCTATGCCCATGTGTTTTTACCCGGCACGTCGTTCCTTGAAAAAGACGGCACCTTCACCAATGCCGAGCGCCGCATCAACCGGGTGCGCCCGGTGATGAAGGAAAAATGCGGCATGGCCGAGTGGCAGGTCGCCTCAGCGCTGGCAACGGCCATGGGCTATCCCATGACCTATGGCAGTTCCGCACAAATCATGGACGAGATTGCCCGTTTGACACCCACCTTTGCCCGCGTTAGCCACGCCCGGCTTGACGCACAAGGCTCCATGCAATGGCCGGTGACCAACGCCGCGCCAAACGGCACACCAACCATGCACGTGGGGGAGTTTGTTCGTGGCAAGGGGCATTTTGTCATCACCGATTTTTTGGCCACGGAAGAGCGTACCTCCAGGAAATTCCCGCTTATCCTGACTACGGGGCGCATATTGAGCCAGTATAATGTGGGCGCGCAAACGCGGCGGACCCAGAACAACAGATGGCACGATGAGGACGTGCTGGAAATTCATCCCCACGACGCCGAACAGCGCGGAATTTCTGATGGCGACATGATTTCCATCGCCTCGCGCATGGGCAACACCACCCTTCGGGCGGAACTGAGCGAACGCATGACGCCGGGGGTGGTCTATACTACTTTCCATCACCCGCTGAGCGGCACCAATGTGATAACCACCGACAATTCGGACTGGGCGACCAATTGCCCTGAATATAAGGTGACAGCGGTGGAGGTGAAGCTATCAAACCAGCAATCGGACTGGCAGACTACTCACAAGGAAATTGCCGCGACCCATTACAAAACCGAACCCGCCGAGTAGACATCCGCGATGTCTCGCAAAAAAAAGAACACCGAAACGTCACCCCGGTTCAGCGGCGAAATTACGGGCAAAACCCTGCGTCCCGCTACATGGCGGCTGGCCGAAGAAGTGCCGGTTATTCTGCTCTATGGCGGCGAACAGTTCGGGGTGATGATGCTCAGCCCCCCTGATATTGAAGATTTTGCCATCGGGTTCAGTCTGACTGAGGGTATTATTTCGGGGGCAGAGGAGATTTCAGATGTCAGAATTGAACAAGTCGCCGATGGCATTATGGTAAATATCATTGTGCCCGAGAGGTCTGTAAAACTCTCTGAAACGCGCATGCGTTCGGTGCCGGGCCGCTCCAGTTGCGGTCTGTGCGGGGCGCAGTCTCTTGAAGCGGCGATGCCCCGCCCGCCCGTGGCAAACGGATTGCTCCCGGACCCCGAAATGGTGTTGAAAGCGCTTGCGGCACTTCCCGGCAAGCAGCCTCTCAACCGGCAGAATTTTTCCATGCATGCGGCGGCCCTGTGTGATGCCAAGGGCACAATCATTCTGCTGCGCGAAGATGTGGGCCGGCATAACGCGCTGGACAAATTGTGCGGAGCCATGGCGCGGGACGGCCTGTCATCAAAAGACGGTTTTCTGGTGCTCTCAAGCCGGTTCAGCGTGGAAATGGCGCAAAAGGCCGCGGCCATGCGCTTTGCTTTTGTGGCCAGTGTTTCGGCCCCCACCGCGCTGGCCCTCAGGGTTGCGAGCCAGGCAAAAATGAGAATTGCCACACAGGTCGGCGACGAGTTGATGGTGTTTGATACAGCAAAGAATCAGAAACTCACCTCCCCGCCCCGATAACACTTGGCAAAAAACTCCACGCGCGCCCACACAGCATATTGCGTTCAATAATATTCATGCTCAGAACCCCGATATCCGGCGTAAGGGCTGGAACTCAGTGACTTTTTTCGCCGGCGCCATTCTTGCTGGCAACGCTCAGCTATCGCCCATTTTCAGGGCCTTGATGAAGGCTTCCTGGGGTATCTCCACTTTCCCGAACTGGCGCATGCGTTTTTTGCCCGCCTTTTGCTTGTCGAGCAGTTTGCGCTTGCGGGTCGCGTCGCCCCCGTAACATTTGGCGGTGACGTCTTTGCGCAAAGCCGAGATGGTTTCTCGGGCCACGACCCTTCCGCCAATGGCGGCCTGAATGGGGATTTTGAACAAATGGTTGGGAATAAGCTCCTTGAGCTTTTCGCACATCACCCGGCCCCGCGCTTCGGCGGCTGACCTGTGCACCAGCATGGCCAGCGCATCAACGGGTTCTGAGTTGACCAGCACCGCCAGCTTGACCAGATCGCCCTCGCGATATTCGTCCAGCGTATAGTCAAAGCTGGCATAACCGCGCGAAATGGATTTCAGCCGGTCGTAAAAATCAAACACCACCTCATTGAGGGGAAGCTGATACTCAACCATGGCCCTGTTGCCCACATAGGTGAGGTTGGTCTGAATGCCGCGCCGGTCCTGACAAAGCTTGAGAATGGGCCCCAGATATTCGTCCGGGGTGAGGATGGTGGCCTTTATCCAGGGCTCTCTGATATGGTCGATTTTTACCACATCCGGCAGGTCGGCGGGATTGTGCAGGGCGATGGTCGACCCATCATTCATAAAGATTTCATAGACTACCGAAGGGGCGGTGGCGATAAGGTCCAGGTTGAACTCGCGGCTTAAGCGCTCCTGGATGATTTCCAGATGCAAAAGCCCCAGAAACCCGCAGCGAAAACCAAACCCCAGCGCCGCCGAGGTTTCCATCTCATAGGAAAAACTGGCGTCGTTGAGGCGCAGCCTGCCCATGGCGGCGCGCAAATCCTCAAAATCATTGGCATCCACCGGAAACAGGCCGCAAAATACCACCGGCTGGGCCGGTTTGAAACCCTCAAGTGCCTGAGCGCAGGGGTTTTTGTCATCGGTGATGGTGTCGCCGACATTGGTGTCGGCCACTTCTTTGATCGAAGCGGTGATAAAGCCGATTTCCCCCGGGCCAAGCGCGCCGGTCTGCACCAGCTTGGGGGTGAACACCCCGACCCGGTCCAGATCATAAACCGCGCCGGTGGCCATCATCCGAACCTTCTGGCCTTTTTTGATGGCGCCATCAATAACCCGCACCAGCACGACGACACCCAGATAGGCGTCATACCAGCTATCCACCAACATGGCTTTGAGGGGCGCATCAACATCGCCTTTGGGAGGCGGCAGGCGGGTGACAATGGCTTCGAGCACATCTTCAACACCAAGACCGGTTTTGGCGGAAATTTCCACCGCTTCGGAAGCATCCAGCCCGATAACGTCCTCGATCTGGGTTTTGACCCGCTCGACATCGGCAGCCGGCAGATCAACCTTGTTCAGAACCGGCACTATCTCGTGGTCAACTTCCATGGCCTGATAGACGTTGGCCAGGGTCTGGGCCTCCACCCCCTGGGAAGCATCAACCACCAAAAGCGAGCCCTCACAGGCCGCCAGCGAGCGGTTGACCTCATAGGCAAAATCCACATGGCCGGGCGTGTCGATGAGATTGAGCACATAGGTTTCACCATCATTTGCCTTGTAGGACAGGCGCACGGTCTGGGCCTTGATGGTGATGCCGCGCTCTTTTTCAATATCCATGGAATCAAGCACCTGCTCGCTCATCTCGCGCGCGCTCAAGCCCCCTGTCATCTGGATCAGGCGATCAGCGAGGGTGGATTTGCCGTGATCGATATGGGCGACGATGGAAAAATTGCGGATTTTTTTGAGAGGTGTTGTCATTGTGGGGCGCATGTAGCAGTTTTGACAAGCCCGCGCAAAGGGGATTTGTCGCAGAACAAAGTTTGGCGAGCAGGTTGAATTGAGCGCGCGCAGGGTATCCACTGGTGATGTTTTATCAACGCAGCGGAGTACTTCAACCATGCAGGCCAAAACCAGAAACTCCCTTCTCATCGGCATTATCGGCATGACCATAGCCACACTGTATTTTGGCCAGATTTATCTTGGCACAACCGATGCCGATGGCGCTCAATCGGTCTCAAACCCGGTGCCCGAGGGGTTTGTGATCCCGGAGTTTGACCGGGTGCAACTGGCCGGGCAAATCGCCTTTGAGGCCAACTGCCAAGTCTGCCACGGACAGTTCGGACTTGGAACAAACAAGGGTCCCCCGTTTATGAATGAAATCTACGCTCCCCCCATTCATGCAGACGGGGCTTTTGTGTTCGCGGTGTCGCAAGGCAGCCAGCAGCATCACTGGAATTTTGGCAATATGCCGGCGGTTGAAGGGGTGTCTGACGATGAAGTCACAGCGATTACAGCTTTTGTGCGGGCCCTGCAAAGCGCCAACGGATATGAGTGACAATATGGATATTGTACCGGCGCGCGACCTTGCCTAAGTTCATTCCGTAACACTTCTTAAAAAAACGGGGGCCTTGGGCAATGTTGGCGCGATGGCTGCAATCGAGCAAGCGGGATTTTTCCTCGCTGAGTGAAAAGGAAATTCTTTCTCTGGCGATTGGCGCCGAGGAGGAGGACGCCCAGATTTATGCGGCCTATGCCGACATGTTGCATAAAACCTACCCCGCTTCGGCAAAGCTGTTTGAGGGCATGGCCGCAGAGGAAAACGAGCACAGACGTTTGCTGCTCGACATGTACCTGAAAAAATTCGGAGAGAGGCTTGTGCCCATCAGGCGCGAGCATGTGCGCGGGTTCCTGGCGCGCAAGCCCATCTGGCTGATGAAGCATCTGGATATTGAAACCATCCGGCAGCAGGTGTGGGAGATGGAGGTCTCGGCTCAGAGTTTTTATCTCTCCGCGGCAAAGCAGGTGCACGATGTTGACGTGCGCAAGCTGCTCGGCGACCTGGCCGAACAGGAGATTGCCCACCAGCAAACCGCAGACCGGCTGGAGGCCACCCATCTGGGCGAAAAAGAAAAAGACGAAGAAAAACTCGCTGCCCACCGCCAGTTTGTACTCACCTATGTGCAACCCGGGCTGGCCGGACTGATGGATGGTTCGGTGTCGACGCTGGCCCCGGTTTTTGCCGCAGCCTTTGCCACCGGCTCCACCTACCAGACCTTTCTGGTGGGGCTGGCCGCTGCCATCGGCGCGGGTATATCCATGGGTTTTACCGAAGCGGCTTCGGACGATGGCAAGCTGACCGGGCGCGGCTCGCCGATAAAGCGTGGTCTTGCAGCGGGGATCATGACCACCATCGGAGGCCTGGGCCACGCGCTGCCCTATCTCATAACCGATTTTTTTACGGCAACGGTCATCGCAATCATTGTAGTATTGATAGAATTGTGGGCCATTGCCTTCATCCAGTCCAGATACATGTCCACCCCGTTCTGGCGTGCCGTGTTTCAGGTGGTGGTAGGCGGATCGCTTGTGTTTGCAGCCGGGATATTGATCGGCAGTGCGTAAAGCGGACATAGCCTCCGCTCCCATACCGGAACTGCCCCCGGCCCGGTATGTGGCTGAGGGTTATTATACTTCCGCCTATTTCACCCTGGGGCCGGAAAAAGGGCATCCCCTGGTTTTGTGCCACGGTCTGGCGGCAAACGGTTTGCAGTTTGTCACTGATGCGCACTTTTTTGCCGAACAGGGTTTTAAGGTCATTGTGCCTGATCTGCGGGGTCACGGACGCTCCCGCACGCCTGACATTGACATGCGAAAAGACAAAGATTTTTCCATTGCACGCATGGCGGATGATCTTGTGGGGATTCTGGATGCCGAGCGGGCGGAAAAAACCCACTGGGTCGGCAATTCCCTTGGCGGCATCCTTGGCCTGTCCATCATGGGCAGCCATCCAGACCGCCTGACCCGGTTTGTAAGTTTCGGCACCAGCTATTCAATGAATTTGCCCCCCTTTACGGTTGGCCTGATGCGTTTTGCCACAAAACTGATACGCCGCAATCATCTGGCCATTCTTGGTGCGCGCCTGACCTGCAGGGACAATATTGAAGCTCAGGCCATCATTTTTAACATGCTCAGGGATATGGACCGCGATTGCATTTTAAGGATTGCCGGCCATATCCGCCAATATGACCTGATTGCCAACGCCTGGAATTTTCAGGGGCCGATGCTGATGCTGCGCGGATCCCGGGACACCGACGTAAACAGAGCCATGAAGGACACCCTGAGCCGGATGCGCGAGCACAGCAATTTTTTTGTCACAGAGGTGGAGAAGGCCGGCCATTGTCTTAACCTGGATCGCCCGGAATTTATTCAGGGGGAGATTCTGAAATTTATCGGCTCCAGAACCGGTGCAACTCCCGGCTCCCCCAATCCATGATTTGTATGCCAGACCGCGTCAGATTTTGAAACGAAATAAAAGCCGCAAACCGGGCTTTTCAAGGCCCCGCTGCCGAAACGGATAACCGGTTGCCACTTATCCTGGCAGCGCATTGTTTTGGTGGTCGCGCTGCCGAAACGGATAACCGGTTGCCACTTATCCTGGCAGCGCATTATTTTGGTGGTCGCGCTGCCGAAACGGATAACCGGTTGCCACTTATCCTGGCAGCGCTCTTGCCCGGTCAGCTTGTCGGCGCGCTTTTTTCGCACTGGCCCTTGCGCGGGCGGCGCTCACTGCGTCATCACCGAGATGGGCCATGCCCCGCTGCTCGGCAAGTTCCATCTGTTTCTGGCGTTCTGCGGCAGCGGCACGGGTTTTGGCATATTCCTCACCCGAGCAATGGGGACATTGCACACCCTCGACAAAATCGGGATGTTTGCGTTCTGCCGGTGTGAGGGGAAACCGGCAGGCGCGGCACAAAACGGCTTCGCCTTCCACGAGCCCGTGACCTATGGAAACCCTCTCATCAAAAACAAAGCATTCACCGCGCCAGCTGGATTGATCGGGCTTTATGGTTTCCAGATATTTCAGTATGCCGCCATCCAGATGATAAACTTCCTCAAACCCGTGGGCCAGCATATAGGCCGATGCCTTTTCACAGCGGATACCCCCGGTACAGAACATGGCGATTTTTTTGTCCCGGGCCGGGTCCAGATTGTCTTTCACATATTCTTTGAACTCAGTGAACGTCCGAATTGAAGGATCCCGTGCACCCTCAAAACTGCCGATGGCAAACTCATAATCGTTGCGCGTATCAACAACGACAACATCCTTCCGACCAATCAACTCGTTCCAGTCCTCAGGCTGCACATAGGTGCCCACAATTTTGTTGGGGTCGGCTTCGGGTGCCCTCAGGGTCACGATTTCGGGCTTAAGACGGATTTTCAAGCGCAGGAAAGGCATGTTTTCAGCGAAGGAGAATTTGGTTTGTGCCCCACGCAGGCGTCCCTTGAAGATGTTGGCGTGCATCAGCCAGTGCGCCAGCTCATCAATGGCCTTGTGGGGGCCGGCTACTGTGCCATTCAGTCCCTCGGGAGCCAGAATGAGCGTGCCACGGATATTCCTTGCCCGGCAGAACGCATCGAGTTCGGGCCGCAGTTGAGCGCAGTCAGGCAGATCAGCGAATTTGTAGATGGCGAGCACCTTGAAGGCACCGCCCTGCTCAGGCATAGTGTTCATGAGGCGTCTATTACCATCATAAGCGCCGCGCTGCCAAGCGAGTGTTCGTCACACCTTTCAAGCAACGTTTAGGGACCAGATTGGAAGAATCGCTACGGGCCCGGCAAGTACAATAATCAATGGAGAGTTTGCATTATGAGCTATCGTGCCAACGAGGGGCGCTACGAGGCCATGGCCTATCGCAATTGCGGAAAATGGGGCCTGAAACTGCCTGTCATATCTGTTGGCTTGTGGCAGAATTTTGGTGGTAACCGTGACCACACGAGCGCCGTAGAAATTCTTGCCCATGCCTTTGATGCCGGGATTACCCATTTTGATCTGGCCAATAACTATGGCCCGCCTCCCGGTTCAGCCGAAGAACTGTTTGGCAAAATTCTGGCTGAAGAGTTCCGCCCCTATCGTGATGAAATGATTATTTCGAGCAAGGCGGGCTATCGCATGTGGCCCGGCCCCTATGGCGAGTTCGGCAGCCGCAAATATCTGATGGCCAGCTGTGACCAGAGTCTCAAACGCATGGGCCTTGATTATTTGGACATTTTTTATTCCCATCGTCCCGACCCCGAAACGCCGCTGGAAGAAACCATGGGCGCGCTGGCTGATATCGTAAAATCGGGCAAGGCGCTCTATGCGGGAATTTCAAGCTATCCGGAAAAAGAAACGCGGCAGGCCAGCCAGATGCTGCACGAAATGGGCGTGCCCTGCACCATCCACCAGCCCTCTTATTCCATGATCAACCGTTGGATTGAAGAGGATAATACCATCGAGGCCTGCGCTGATGAGGGTATGGGTATCATTGCCTTTTCACCTCTGACGCAAGGGGTGCTTTCAGGAAAGTACGGGGCAGGCGTTGCGCCTCAGACTCGCGCTGGAAACGAGCAGACCACTGTCAGGGAAAGCCATATGCGTCCCGAGGTTGTTGCAGCTGTCGAGCGCCTTCGCCCCATTGCCGATGCGCGGGGCCAGTCCATGGTGCAACTGGCGCTTTCCTGGGTATTGCGGCGCAGGGAGGTGACTTCGGCGCTGATTGGTATACGCAATCTGGAGCAGCTCAAGGACAATCTGGGTGTTTTGAAAAACCTTGAACTGGCACCAGAGGAAATTCAGGCCATTGATGAAATCACCAAACCGGTTCTGATGGACCTTGCCCCCAAGCCGACCGGATGGCTGCGATGAAGAAAGGGCTTATACGCCGCTTTTTCATCGGAATGCTTCTGGCATTTACGGCATTGTCCGGTAACGCTTTTGCCGGTCAGGTCAAAAAATCAGATGGCTCAAACGCTGGGGTACAATGGTTTTCAAGCCAACAGGTGGCGGCACTTTTGGCGCCCGGCGCTGTCTGGTGCTTCGAGCCGGAGGAGGAAACCTGCCTGTTCAAGGCAATTTCAAATGGAGAGATTGCCGGGGAAACGAATAGCTGGTTTTCCTATGATGTGCTGGAGCTTTGGGACGACACAACTGTGCTCAGTGTACCAACGTTGGGCGAGCTTTCCGAGGACGGATTCCTTTGTGAAACAATTGACATTGCGTTTGAAGGCATCTCGATAATCAGGCTTGATGGAACCCCTGTTTCAAAAACACGCTTTGCAGAGATAAAAGCCGAACTGGTAGAAGCATGGAGGCCCGATGAGGGGCGCCAGTTCTGTTTCAGATATATCCGGGAAACCCCCGGCGGGCCAGAGATTATCTCTCAATACATGTTTGCCAGAGACAACCCGGACGGGGCGCCACTCAGGTTTGTTCTGAGTTCAGATGTGCCAGCGGTCACCGGCTTTGAATTGCGATATTGATCATGGCTGAATGGACGCTTGAGGCGCTGGGGCTGGAGGGACTGGACAAGGTAGCGCGTGAAAAACTTGATCTGCTCAGTCCCATCGTTCTGCCCCGGGGGCACATATTGTTCCGGCCCGGAGACACAGTTTCGGGCTTCGTCATGGCGCTCTCGGGACGCGTGGGGGTTTATCTGAGCGGTGCCAATGGACGCGAACTGCTGCTCTATTCGGTGGAGCCGGGGCAGACCTGCGTGCAGACCACCCTTGGCTTGCTGGGTGAGCAGAACTATGTGGGTGAAGCCATCGCTGAAACCGATATTTCAGTTGTGATGGTTCCCAGGGAAATGTTTGTCGAACTGATGGCGCAATCGGACAGATTCCGGGGATTTGTTTTTTCGGCCTTTGCCGACCGGTTGAACACCGTGATGCAGGTGCTTGAAAAAGTGGCCTTTGTCACCATAGAGGCGCGCCTGGCCCAGTGCCTGCTCGAACGGGCGGAGGACGGCGAGGTCAGGGCAACGCATATGGA
The DNA here is from genome assembly GCA_026981645.1 of Hyphomicrobiales bacterium. Lineage (GTDB taxonomy): Bacteria > Pseudomonadota > Alphaproteobacteria > Rhizobiales > Devosiaceae > DROE01. The sequence goes on from JALSII010000044.1 coordinate 20,265, forward strand.
GCTGGCCACAATCATCGGCACCTCGCGCGAAGTGGTTTCGCGCCGGGTTGAGATGATGGCAAAACAGGGATTGCTTAAACCCGATCGGGGCGCCATCCGTATTCTTGACCCTGAAGCCCTTGCCCTGCGGGCGCAATGTTAGGGTCCGTGACCTAGGGTCAGTTTTATGGGCATGCGAACAAAATAAAGGACAGCCAGCACATATCCCCGCGGAAAAGAGTTCAGTTTACCAACCGGTTGTCCAGATAAAAACGCACACGATCCGACTGAAGGTCCAAATGGCATTGCTCGCCCACTGGGGGCACATGGTCGCGCGCGCGAACCTTGAGTTCACAGTCTTCGCTCAGTTTGGCGCTCAATATGGCAAAACCGCCCATATCCTGCACGTCGACTACCAATCCGGGAATGGTTTTTTTGCCCGCACGCGGGGCAAGAGATATAAATTCGGGTCGGATCCCCACTAAAATCTCGCTGACCCCGGACAGCTCGCTGGTAGTCGGTAACCCGACCTTATGGCCAAGAACTTCAACATCATTGCCATGCAATCTGCCGGGAAGAAAGTTCATTGACGGAGTGCCGATGAAATAGCCCACATGGGGATGCACAGGATTCTCAAACAATTCCTGAGGTGTGCCCATTTGCACCACCCTGCCACTATCCATCACAACCACCTGCTCGGCCAGAGTCATGGCTTCGTTCTGGTCATGGGTAACATAAACCAGAGTATGGCCATGGCGGGCACTGATATCACGCAACTTGCGGCGCAGGGAAAATTTCAGCTGCGGATCAATGACCGTCAGCGGTTCATCCATCAGGATTACCGCCACATCGTCACGCACCAGCCCCCGGCCCAGAGAAATCAGTTGCTTGAGATCCGGGGTCAGGGAACGGGCCGGTTTTTGCAGAAACTTATCCAGATTGAGCAATTCGGCAACTTCATTGACCCGGCGGTCGATTTCCCCCTTCGACTTCTGGCGGCAGACAAGAGGAAACGCGAGATTGCCGTAAACGGTCTTGGCCGGATAAACCACCGGAAACTGGAAAACTTGGGCGATATTGCGCTTGATCGGCCCCAATGCTGTAACATCCCGCCCGTTTATCAACACCTGGCCCAGACTGGGCTCAAGCAGGCCTGAAACAATGTTGAGCATGGTGCTTTTGCCGCAACCAGAAGGCCCCAGCAGGGCATAGGTTCCCCCGTCTTCCCATGTCAGGTCGAGTGGATGCAGGGCAAACTGCGCCTCTCCGCCGACAAAAGTATAGGCGTGCCCGAGGCCCCTGAGTTCGATCTTTGCCATATCAAATATCCCCCTGCCCCGAAACGCTTTTTCTTGCCGGGAATACCAAAGCGTCCCCGCTTAAGGCATGAAAAACATAGAGTCGGCTGGTATCCAAAGAAAATGCAACCGGGGTACCAACCGCCAGTGGATGCACGCCTTCGCGCTCAATGACCAGTGAACTTCCGGTCAGGTTGAGATGATAGATGGTTGAAGAACCATTTACCTCGGCCAAGGCCAGTGTCGCCTTTGACTTTCCGCCTACCTCAATATCCATTGCCCTGATGCCAAACACATAGGTGCCGGCCTCAAGCTTTTTCAAATGTGCCGGTATTTCCAGCTTCAGCCCGTCGGCGAGATGAATTTGGCCAGCCTCTATCTCCCCGGACAGCAGATTCATGGGCGGATCATTGTAGACTTCGGCTGCGATTACGTTTGCAGGGAAATGATAGACATCCCGATAATCGCCGGATTGGACGACCCTTCCCTCATGCATAATGATGACTTGTCCGTGCAGGATCATGGCTTCAGCGGGGTCAGTGGTTGCATAAACCACCAGCCGGTCGGCGCTTTGGGAAAAGATACGGCGAAACTCCTCGCGCAATTGTTCACGCAACTTATAATCCAGATTAACCAGGGGTTCATCCAGAAGCAGCAGGTCTGTTTCCTTGACCAGTGAACGGGCCAGAGCCACGCGTTGCTGTTGTCCGCCAGAGAGCTCGGCGGGCCGCCGGTCCAGATAATCCTCAAGGCCAAGCAGCCCGGTGACATAGGTCAGCTTCCTTGCAATATCCGCTTCAGAGAATTTCGCCCGCTTCAGGGGAAAGCTTATATTCTGACGTACATCGAGGTGAGGATAATTGACAAATTGCTGATAGACCATACCCACCTTGCGCTTCCAGGCGGGTATTTTCAGCAAGTCGGTCTCGCCTTGTGTGAACGCACCGCTCTGGGGGCCTTGCAACCCCGCCATCACTTTTAACAGCGTGGTTTTCCCAGCCAGGGTCCGGCCTATAATCGTGACAACTCCAGATTGCGGCAAATCAATATTAATATTCTGGAGATGAATTTCCCCGCCCAAGGCAACATTCAGATTGCGCATGGCATAATGCTTTTTGCTCATCATCATTTCCCCCCGCCGGCAATATTGCCCTTGTCCAGATACCTTTCGACCAGAAAGGCAACCAGTATCAGTGGAGCAACGGAAATCAGGGCTGAAGCGGAGAGGCTCCACCATGGAGTGACAGAGGAATTCAGGGACACAATGGCCACCGGCAGCAATTGGGTTTTGGTAAATGTCAGGGTGAAGGCAAAAAAGAAGTCATTCCAGCCGAATACAACGCAGAAGATGCCTGCTACCACAAGGCCGGGTTTTGAATTGGGCAGAATAACGCGCCAAAATGTTTCAACCGGATTGCAGCCGTCAATCATGGCCGTTTCATCCAGCTCCCGGGGAACCTGGTTGAAAAAATCCACCATTACCCATACCGCAATCGGCATTAACAAAGCGATATAAACAATTACCAGCCCAAAGATGGTGTCGAGCAATCCAAACAGGCCCAGCATCAGGAAAAACGGGATCGCCAGCACCACGGGAGGCATGATGCGCTGGGAAATAAAGAAAAAAGTCAGATCGGCATTGCCTACCGGTCCTGCCTTGTAGGTAAAACGAGAAAGACCGTAAGCGGCGAGCGTGCCAAGAATCAATGAGATCAGGCTGGCGCTCAGAGTGACTACGGCCGAATTGACAAAGGGACCCATAATATCGATGGAACCGCCGCCTGACCCAAAAAGCCCTTTCCAGGCGCCAAGAGAGGGTTGATAGTCAACAAAAGGAATATAAGTGGCACCGCTGGTCACGCCGTTGGCGGTCTTGAACGAGGTTGTCAATGCCCACAGAAATGGGGCGACGACGAAGGCGCTCCATATCAGAATGGCAGCAAATTTTATAAGACGAAGCAGGTTGCGCATGTCTTAAGCTCCGTTCTTGACCAGATATCTGGAAAGTGATTTGGCGATGATGGTTAAAAGCACAATCATGATCACCAGATAGGTGACTGAAAGCGCTGCGGCATAACCGATCTGAAAGTCCCGCAAACCACGAATGAAAATATAGTAGGAGGATGTTTCGGTGGAGGTGCCTGGCCCCCCCGAGGTGATGACATAAACAGTTTCCATGATTTTGGATGCCTCGATCAGCCGGATGATCAGCGCACCCACCGAAATGGGGGCCATGGCCGGAAATGTCACATTGAAGAACGTGCGAATCGGGCCGGCCCCGTCGATGGCAGCGGCCAGAAATGGCTCCCTGGGCAGGGAAAGCAATCCGGCGAGCAGAAGCAGGAACATGAACGGGGTCCACTGCCAGACATCAACAAGAATAACCACGACCGTGGCCCAGAACGAATTGGTCAGCCAGGGAATTGACCCCATGCCCAGCAGGGAAAGCAGATCATTGGCGGGGCCCAGGGATTCGTGGAAAATCGTCCGCCAGATCACCGCCATAACCACCGGCGTGGTCATCATCGGAATCAGAAACAGAACCCGGGTCAGGCGACGGAAGCGCACCTGACGCCAGACCAGTAGAGCCAGGGCAAACCCCAAAAGATATTCAAGAATAACCGAGGTGAAGGCGATGGCCCCGAGCCGGCTCAGGGATTCCCAGAAACGCCCATCTGCAAACAGACGGGAATAATTTGTTCCCCCAATCCAGTCCAGTCCGGGCCGCGCGGCGTCCCACCCCGAAAAACTCACCCGGATTGTGAATCCGAGGGGGAAAAGAATTATCCCCAACAAGATCAGCAGACCAGGCAGTAAAAACAGCAGTTTGTAACGGGTCAGGCCATACACGGGCGTGATTTCCTCTGTTCAATTGAATTTGCGGCAAGGCCCAGTTGGGGGCATTCAGCGGATTATTTCAAGCCCGCCCAACGGTTGGGGTGGTCAAACTTTGGAGGCACAACCAAGTCGTGCCCCCATGTTTTTAGCCTGTTTTGGGGCTACTGATTATCTTCCAGCGCTACCACGCGGGCATAGGCTTCACGTACGGTATCAACGCCGATCCGATCAACAATCTGCTTCCATTCGGCGGCTACCCCATCCAGGGCTTCCTGGGGGGTGGCCTGTCCGGCGATGGCCGAAGCCACGCCTGTTGCCATCGACGACATGAACTGGGAAACACCTGGAACCCGCAGGTCAAACACACGATTCTGACTGCTGTCCATACCGGAAAGCGTTTCCACATAACTTGTGGCCAGATCCGCATCCCAACCCAGCTTATCAGTCCAGAACGCCGAATCGAAATGAGATTCGCGATAAGGGTTCACCCCGAACCGCCCGATTTGCAGATCGGACTCGGTGTTGGCTTCGTTGGAGAAGAAGCACAGATAATCAAATGCCATCTCCTTGTTTTCGGAACGGTCCGAAACTGCGGACGTCCAGCCCCAGGTAATGTAAGGCGCACGGCTGGGCTCATCAAAACTGTCCCACTGGCCGGTGTCCCGGTTCCACACTTCACTGGCGCCGGGCAAGGGGGCCGCAGCGACCTGATTGCGAATGGGGCTGTCTTCCTGCTGGGCCTGAATAAAGGCATCGTCCCAGGAATAGCTCATTAACGCCTGACCGCCACCAAAGGCAAAAATCTCGTCACCAAGGCCAAAATTGGCTCCCCCGGGGGCCCAGTCCCTGGAAGCTTCAACGAACAGTTCCAGTCCTTTCACGAAGCCGGGATTGTTGATCTGGGGTTCCATGGTTTCCAGGTCAAAGAAAAAGCCCCCCTTGACGTTCGGGTGCTTGGCATAAGCTGCCGCTCGCGAAATAAAAGCGGAAAACATCAAGTCATCACGTTTGGCCACTTCGGCGGAACCGTAATTGAGATTCCCATCACCCGACCAGTCCCAGCCCGAGAACACCCGTGCCACTTCATTATACTCTTCCCAGGTAGCAGGAACCGTAAGATCACGACCGGTTTCAGACTTGAAACGGGCCTGCATATCGGGGTTTTCAAAAATGTCGGTGCGGTACTTCAGGTAATGGCGGTCCCCATCCACCGGATACTGGATCATCTGATCGTCCCAGGTAGCCACGTCGATATAGTTGCGGGTTACGTCCTGCATACCGGGCGAATTCCTGTATTTCTCTGGGACCGGAGCCAGATAGGGGTTGAGGTCTCCGATCCAAAGCGAGCCATAAAACAGAACATCGTAAGCATTCTGCCCAGTCTGGAAGGGGATCATGATGCGCTGGAAAAGGTCGCCAAAGGGCACATGCACAACATTGACCGTAGCGCCGGTAAGCTCCTCAAACTGCTTGGCGTGCAACGCGGTCGGCTCGCCCATCACCGGGATGGCGTGGGTGATGATATTGAGCGTTTGGCCAGAATAGTCCTTGGCATCAATTGATGCATAGGAGCACATGCCGGGCACATCATTTTCGATGCCAAAACGGGCAGCATAGTCCTCGCTGGCGAATGTTGTAGAAGATGAGATCAGCGCGAACATGCTGACAGCACTGATTAATACTCTTGTTTTCATTGGTTTTCTCCCTCGTTGAGTTTTGTCATTTCAGTGTTTTGGTAATTTCGTGGTGGCCCCTGATGTACCTGACCGGAAAAAGACTTCCGGCCAGATTTCATCCGTCCGGCCGGGGTCAATCCGGAATGAGAACGGCCCGGCCATGAATTTTCCCATGATGCAGATCAAGCAAGGCCTTGTTGGCGTCTGAAAGTTTATATTCAGCCGTGGCCAACTCCACTTTACCCTGGTCAGCCAGTGCCATCAGTTCGACCAGTTCGGGATATGTGCCCACCAGATTGCCGATGATGCGTTTTTCCGATGTGATCATATCAATGGTTGGAATTTCCAGTTTGCCGCCGTAGCCAACGATGTAATAAGCACCGTCGTTGCGAGTCATTTCCAGCCCCTCTTTGATGCTGGAGCCTTCCCCCACATAATCAACCACGGCTTCGGCGCCCCAGCCCCCGGTAAGGGCCAGTACTTTTTCCACATGATCACCCGAGGCCAGAACCAGCTCATCGGCTCCGCATTTGCCCGCCAGTTCCAGTGACTCTGCAGAAATATCAACCGCAATAATCTTGGCGGCGCATAACGCACGTAAAACCTGAATGCCGATATGACCCAGCCCGCCAACACCAATTACCACGACATATTGACCCGGCAGCAGATGTTGAGCGGCTTTTTTTGAAGCCCGGTACGCAGTCAGACCCGCATCGGTATAGGGCGCCACATCCTTGGGAGCGAGCGAGGCGGGCAGCTTGATCAGTGAACGCACACCGGTTTTAAGGTATTGAGCGTAGCCACCGTCAACATTGATACCGGGAAAGGCACTTTCCTCTGCATGCATGTCATTGCCCCTGCGACAGGCCAGACAATGACCCGAAGTTACCAGAGGATGACAGATCACCGGGTCACCCGCCTTGAAGGTAGTGACGCCAGCGCCGACCTCTTCAACCCAGCCCGCATTTTCATGTCCCAGAATATAGGGCAATTGCACATCGGAATTCTGCCGCCAGATGCCCTCAATCACATGCAGGTCGGTCCGGCAGACGCCGGCACCGCCAATGCGCACAATCACATCCATCGGCCCCTCGAGCTGAGGGTCGGGAACCTCCTGATAAACAACGAGCTCGCTTTTTGAAAGCTTCTCGTCATACTCGTGTAATACTGCTGCCCTCATTTATGGCCTCCCTGATATTATCTCTTTTGTTGCACGCTGCGTGGTTACTCCGGTAAAATCACTGCACAGGGCATGCCAACCATAACGAGTTAGTTATTTTTCTATGTTTTTCAGACTGTTACTTAAATTTTTGATCGAGGAAAAAGCTCGTGTCCCGTTCAAAAATTCAACAGGCCGACGTCAGACATGTTCAAAAACTGAACACTTGCAATAATGGACGGAAATTGCTCCCTTATAGGGGACATCTGGCCAAAGCCCTGCTGAATTGTAATTAAAACCCGCAAGAGGTTTTGCAAAAGCCAAAGGACTGGATGTCGTTGGGAGGACTGGCATGCTGTCGCGCAGCGAACGCCTCAAACGAGCTCGTATTACCCTGATGCAGGGGGGACAGGTTGGCGGAAGCCTGGCCAACCCTCAAATTGTGCAAAGCTGGGAACGCTGTCTGGCGGCGGGGCTGGATCCTTGTGCAAAACCCACCTCCCTGCAGGTCAGCTCCCATGAGTTGCTCAGGTTGCGTGAGCAGGATGAACTGGCCCATCGCTTTGCGGTGGGCGAGATGCACGCCCTATATCAGCAAATTGCAGGCAGCAATTTCCTGATTGCCTTTGCCAATGCCAAAGGCACTGTACTGGAGATAGTGGCGGACGGGGACTTCAAGAATTCTGACCCGGGAAAGGCTATCGTTGCAGGTGCTGTATGGTCCGAATTACGCCGAGGCACCAATGCGCTTGGCACCTGCGCTACCGACATGAGACCCATCATCGTGCATGGGGAGGAGCATTTTTTTCAGGACCATTGTGACGTCAGTTGCTTTGCTGCTCCAATATTTCATTCAGATGGCACCCTGGCAGGCGTCCTTGATGCCTCATCGGATTGCAGCGCCCGGCACGCCCATACGCTGGCCCTGATGCGTATGGCAGCCATTCATATGGAAAATTCGCTTTTTCTGGCCCAGCAGGACGAACATATCGTGGTTTTATTCCATTCCCGCTGGGAGTTGCTCAATTCGGTTTCCGGAGGGCTGGCTTCTTTTGATACCGAGGGACGGCTGAGCTCGATCAATCAGCGGGGGCGTGAGATATTGCGCGGCCTGAGCGTTCGGCCCGGGGTCGCCTTTGAGGCTATTTTTGATATTTCCTTTCCTGCTGCCCTGAGTGAAATGACCGACAACCACCACCCCACTTTGCGCGATCATCTTGGTTCGCGGTATTCGGTTTTATGGCGCAACCGGCACAGTTTTGAAAAAAGCAGGAGCAATGGTTCCACCTCTTCGGGTGATCAGATGCGGGGGGCGGTCCAAAACACCGGGGGCAGCGCACCAGTACAGAGGTCGACCAATGGCACCAGATCAAATGATATTGACTTCCCCAAGGGCATTGTCGCCAGTGATCCGCGAATGCATCTTCTTCTGGCCCGGATTTCCCAGGCGGTAAAATTTAACCCGGCCTTTCTTGTACAGGGAGAAACCGGGACTGGAAAAGAGGTACTGGCACAGCATATCCACGTAAAATCCGGACGAAGCGGGGAGTTTATCGCCATAAATTGTGGCGCGCTTCCTGAACAGTTGCTCGAGGCGGAATTATTCGGCTATGTGCCCGGTGCTTTTACCGGAGCTCAAGGCAAAGGCTCCGAGGGATTGATGGCAGCCGCGGACAAGGGAACCCTGTTTCTTGACGAGATAGGTGACCTGCCCATGTCAAGTCAGGTGGCCCTGCTGCGCTTTCTGGACAGTCATGAAGTACGGCCGGTGGGAGGGGTCAAGTCCAAAAAACTTGATTTACAAATAGTGACTGCAAGCAATGTGGACCTGGAATCGGCGGTGGCGGCGAAAACCTTTCGCGAGGACCTTTATTACCGGCTGGGAGTGGTCAAACTGGAACTCCCGCCCCTTCGGGAACGTCATGATTTCGGGGAGCTTGTGGAGCAGACGCTGCTGGAATTTTCTCCTGACCATCGTGCGACCCCGGATGCCATTTCTCTGTTGGCAAGATATCCATGGCGCGGAAACATCCGTGAACTCCGCTCAATATTACTCCAACTGGTCATGAGCACGGGCGGGACAGCGATTTCAACAACTGAAGTTCAGGCGCTTCTTGGTTCCCCGCCCAGCTCAAGCCAGAATGTTGATCGCAGTTCCTTACGGGCAAAGATCAAAACTGAAGTCATTCAAATGCTACAGGCGAACGGCAACAACATTTCCCTGACCGCCCGAACCTTGGGGGTATCCCGCAATACCGTTTATAAATACGCCCGGGATCTGAAACTCGGGCACTGAGGCGGTGCAAAAAAATCCGGAGGTTTGAAGTCAGCTAAGGTCAGGAGCCATTGAAAACTATGGTGCCCAGGGGCGGATTCGAACCACCGACACGCGGATTTTCAGTCCGCTGCTCTACCAACTGAGCTACCTGGGCATCCTTAATGAGGGCAGAGCCTCAAAATGCTTCGGGTTTATAGGAGGTCGCACCCCGTCTGTCCAGCACCCCTTGGCCCTAATTTTTCTCTATGAGAACAAAATCCATTGCCTGAGTCAGGTGGCCTGAAAATGCTATTCAGTTTGAATGTTCTGACTGTTCGTCCTCTTCCTCGTCCTCATGGGCCGGGATGACGTAAGCACCACTCAGCCAGCGGTTGAGGTCTATATCGGCACAGCGGTTTGAACAGAATGGATGGGCGGCATGGCTCGAGTTTTTTTTGCAGATGGGGCAGGGCCGCACAGGCCTGAGGCGGGTGACCTTGTCTTTTGTCATTGCTCAGACGCCCGAAAGGCTGGATTGGTTCAGCCAGTTGAATTGCACGGGATATCCCGCGCCAGTAAGCAGAGCGGTGGTTTCAGCCAAGGGCAGGCCAACCACCCCGTGATAGGAGCCTGAAAGTTTGAGAACAAAGGCTCCCGCTATGCCCTGAATGGCATATCCCCCCGCCTTGCCGCGCCATTCAGCGCTGGCGAGGTAAGATTCAATCTCACGGGAGGAGAGACGCTTGAAGCGGATTTTTGTTTCCACCAGACGCCGTGTTGCGTGCCCCGAGGGGGAGAGCAGGCAAATGCCGCTAAACACCTTGTGGGAGCGCCCCGAAAGCAGGCGCAGGCTGACCCCCGCCTCTTCCATGGTTTCAGCCTTGGGCAATATGCGCCGCCCCACTGCAACAACAGTATCGGCACCAAGCACCAGCGCGTTTTCGTCGATGCCCGACTGGCGCGCCTTGTGTTGGGCAGTCATTGCCTTGCTCTCGGCCAGACGCGCTGCCAGTTTTCTGGGCAGTTCGCCGCGCTCGGGGGTTTCATCCACATGCGCGGGGATGAGATGTTCAGGCTCAATGCCTATCTGATTGAGCAGGGCCAACCGTCGCGGGGAAGCCGAGGCCAAAATAAGTTCAGGGCGGCTCGCCATTCTTGGTCAGACTCCAAGCTTTTTCTGGTCGGGCATCACAAATTTTCCCGCAAACCTATTTGAAGCGATAAGTGATGCGGCCCTTGGTCAGATCATAGGGCGTCATTTCAACCAGCACCTTGTCACCTGCAAGCACACGAATGCGGTTTTTACGCATGCGGCCAGCGGTGTGTGCAATAATCTCGTGCTCGTTCTCCAGCTTCACGCGAAAAGTCGCGTTGGGTAACAATTCAACAATCACGCCCGGAAATTCGAGCAGTTCTTCCTTTGCCATTCTTTCTCCTGATATTGCTCCAAAAAGGACAATGACTTTCCTTATAGGGGCTTAAATGATTAGGCGTGCAACCTACAGGACTTGCGTCCGGTTGGAAACCACTTCAAATCATGGATTCCATGCGTTCGCCAATACGCTTTTTTAGGCTATCCCGCAACTGATGATACGCGGAAAGCCTTATTTGACGGGACCCTTCCACCAGAGTGGGATCTTCGGTGTCCCAGTGCTCGATCATTTTGGCCTCAAGCGCTCTCCTGTCAACAACCCGCTTTGCTTCGCCTGAGAGCGTGATCACCAGATCGAATTTCGTTGCCACCAGTTCATCCAGTGTATGGGGAGTGTGTACTGACATATCAACCCCAAGTTCTTCCATGGCCCTGTGAACAAACCCATCCGCCTTTCCCGAACGTGCTCCTGCCGAGCGGGCGACAAGCTTGCCAGGGAACAGGTATCTGGCCAGAGCAGCGGCCATGGGCGAGCGCACCGAATTCATTGAACAGACAAAAAGGATGGTGGGCAACTTGCTGTCGTGCTCATCGAGGCGCGAAGCGTAGGGCTGGATGGCGCAAAGCAGCGTGAACAGGCGCCTTGCAGTATTCATATCCATCTCCAGCTTGTTGCCAAGGCGCTGGCGTAACAGTTCGGCTGCATCATTGTGCAGGCCGCGCCGCCCCATATCCACCGCTTCTATGTGCATGGCCGGAGCGTTTTTAATTGCTTCATAGTAATTTTCACGCACCCGGAAATAGTCCCGTATCAAGCCCCGAAACGGTGAAAGCGAGAGATAGTGCGCAGCGATGGGTTCAAAACTTTCAGGGTGGCGCACATCAAACACCACATGGTTTCCCGTAATAGAAAGATGCAGGGCGAAGGGGCCGGTCGCAACCACCCGCGCCGGAAAAAATGCGTTTTCTTCCAGCAGGTCAAAAATGGCGATGCGGCGCTCGTGCACCTCGTCCGGGTCGATGGAAATAATGGTATTGGGGTCGAGCGTGACGGAGGTGATGAAGTCAGTTTTTTTATCAAAGTCAGGCACGCCCATGAAACTCTACCGGTTCAGGCGGATGCTGACTGAACGCCCATGAGCCTGAAGGCCTTCGGATTCTGCCAGCGTCACAGTTGCATCGGCCAGTTGGGCCAGCGCGCCAGGGGTGCAGCCGAGCAGCGAGGTGCGCTTCATAAAATCCATCGTGCCCAGGCCCGAAGCAAATCGCGCCGAACGGTTTGTGGGCAGAACATGGTTTGAACCACCCACATAATCGCCAATGGCTTCGGGTGTATGATGCCCCAGAAAGACCGCACCGGCGTGGGCGATGGCAGGCAAAACCGTTTCAGGCTCATCTATTGCCAGCTCCAGGTGTTCCGGGGCCAGTCGGTTACTCAACTCGATGGCGGAAACGACATCAGGAACAACAATAACGCAACCCGCATCGGCCCAGCTTTTGCCGGCAATGGCACTTCGCAAAAGTGTGGACAATTGCTGCTCCACCTCAGTTTCTATGGCCTCGGCCAGTGAGGGGTTTGTAACAATGGCGATGGAGCGTGCCCCGGCCCCGTGCTCCGCCTGAGCCAGCAGATCGGCGGCAATCCAGGCCGGATTGGCGGAATTGTCGGCGATAACCACAATTTCTGAAGGCCCCGCAATCATATCAATCCCCACAGTGCCGAAAACCTGGCGTTTGGCCTCGGCCACATAAGCGTTTCCGGGCCCGACAATTTTGGTTACAGCGGCAATTGTGCCGGTTCCAAAGGCCAGCGCGCCCACGGCCTGCGCCCCCCCGATGCGGTAAATTTCGCCAACCCCGGCAATGCGGGCGGCTGTCAGAACCGCGGGGTTCACCTTTCCATTGGGAGTGGGTACCACCATGGCAATGCGATTAACCCCGGCCACCCGGGCTGGAGCCGCATTCATAAGAACTGAGGATGGATAGGAGGCCAGCCCCCCCGGCACATAAAGGCCCACTGCTTCAACCGGTGTCCACATGGTGCCAAGAGTAACCCCCAGCGCATCCGTATAGGTCTGGTTGAGGGGTTTTTGTTTTTCGTGGTGTGATCTGATGCGCTTGTAAGCAAATTCCAGCGCTTCACGCACTTCAACACTGGTCTGGGCAACCGCCTGGTCAATCTCCATGTCAGAAAAACGAAGTTGTTCAGGAATGAGATCAAGACTGTCAAATTTTTTGGTCAGTTCCAGCACCGCAGCATCGCCCCGCATGCGCACGCTCTCCAAAATCTTAGCCACCACAAGCCGGACTTTATGAGGGTTTTGTTCGCTTTTGAGCAAAAGTGCCGCAAAACCCTCCTCAAAACTGTCATCGGTGAAATTCAGGCGAACTGCCATCGGTTTTTCTTTCAGTCAGCGCCCAACTTGTGGTTCGGAGTTACTTTTGTGGCCCAGCTCGCACCCAAATCATGCATGCGTGCCTCCAGACAATCTACCCTGAGCCTGATGGTTCCACCACCGGCAAATGTCAGGACGATTGTGCCCCCCGGAGCATTTTCTTCCTCAAAACTCAGGGAAAGCAGCTCAAGAACCCCCTCCGGTGTATCCAGATTTATGCCATCTGAGGTGACGTCTGTCACATGCTCAAAGTGCAAGGCGCAACGGCGACGCTCACCCCGTCCGGCGCGATTACGCCGGATATTGTCGCTGTTTTCCCAGACATAGCGGTTCGTCAGGCAGGCAAAGCGGGCATCAGATTTAGCAAACCCCATGTCGGCCACCCGCACTACAGCGTCCTGCATATGGGCGGAAATAATCTGAAGGTCCTCTTCATCCAGTGCAAGCAGTTTCAGGTCGGCCATGGGAATAATTCCTCAAACGTATGATTTAAGCGTCGGGCTTCTGGAATTGCTCCGGCTGTAAAACCGCCCGGATGCAAGTGTGGCGCAATTTTCAATCAGCCAGCCTGCTGATATCCGCCCCGCATCTGGAGAGCTTTTCCTCAAGATTCTCAAACCCCCGGTCCAGATGATAAATGCGATTGACGATGGTTTCCCCCTTTGCGGCAAGCCCCGCGATAACCAGCGATACCGAGGCCCTGAGGTCCGTAGCCATGACCTGGGCACCCTGGAGCTCGATAACGCCAGCCACTCTTGCGACCTGGCCTTCAACAGAAATCCGTGCCCCGAACCGCGCCAGTTCGGCCACATGCATGAACCGATTCTCAAATATGGTTTCACGGATTTTGGCGGTTCCCGTGGAACGTGTCATCAGTGCCATATACTGGGCCTGCAGGTCGGTGGGAAATCCGGGGTAGGGCTGAGTTTCAACGTCTATAGCGCGGGCGCGCTGGCCGCTGGCAATGACCCGGAGACCTCCCTCCTCTTCTTGCAGGGTGGTGCCGGTGAGTTCCAGCACATCAAGAGCGGTGCGCAGGGTTTCAGGCCGGGCACCGGCCAGCAGCACATTGCCCCCGGTCATTGCCACCGCAAATGCATAGGTGCCTGTTTCAATCCGGTCCGGCAATACGTCAAAGTCGGCCCCGTGCAGACTGCTCACCCCTTCGATGACCAGGCGTGGAGAATCAATGCCAGAAATTTTTGCACCCATGGCGACAAGGCACCGGGCAAGATTACCCACTTCGGGCTCCTGTGCCGCGTTTTCGATTATCGTCGTTCCGCTGGCCAAAGTCGCCGCCATCATGACCACATGGGTTGCCCCAACCGATACTTTGGGGAAGCGAAGCTTGGCTCCCACCAATCCGCCACGGGGGGCCTTTGCCACCACATAGCCCTCATCAATTTCAATCTCCGCGCCAAGAGCACGCAGGCCATCAAGGAAGAAGTCAACCGGACGCGTCCCAATGGCGCAGCCCCCCGGCAGGGAAACTCTTGCCCCATGTTCGCGCGCAAGCAAGGGCCCGATGACCCAGAAGCTGGCGCGCATGGCTGAAACCAGTTCGTAAGGGGCGCAGGTATTGGTGATTGCGGGGGTACTGAATGCCAGCGTCTGCCCGCCAAGCCCCTTGTTGCCCGGCGTGTTTTGTGCGCCTATCCCTACGCCGTGATTTTCAAGAATAAGCTGAAGCTGACGTACATCGGCCAGGCGCGGCACATTGTTGAGAACAAGCTTTTCAGAGGTCAAAAGCGAGGCGATCATCAGAGGCAGGGCGGCATTCTTGGCACCCGAAATCGGTATCTCACCATTAAGCTGGTTGCCACCGGCAATTCGTATGCGACCCATTTTATCCATATCCACTCTACGTACCCCTTCCATCTGCCGTTTTTCAGGGCGCGGTGTTTTTCAAAACCCGTAGCTATCCCACTTGGGAGTTGGACGCAATCGTATCAAGCCCCGGACCGGTCCGCACCCCTAATCCGTTTCTGATTCTGATAGATTTTGTTTTAATGCAGATTTACGCTGCTTGTTTTGCGCTTTTCTCTTGCGCAGGTTTTCACGCAGCTTGGCTGCCAGTTTTTGTTCTTTTGATGCGGGAAGTTTTACTTTTTTCATGGCTAAAGGGAACCAGAGTAAAAAACCAAAAACATTACAGGCTGAAAACCCTGAAAGAGAGGAGCCATGCTTTGCGAGGTATGCAAGAGCTAAAGGTTTTTTGACCTTGCGTCCAGTCTGTGCCTATGGCAGTAACGGGCCGGTTTTCAATCACATCCTGCACGGAATGGCATGCCCCCCTTGCGCAACAGATTGAAGGCTTTGTAATCGTGCTGCTGTAGCTCAGGGGTAGAGCACTCCCTTGGTAAGGGAGAGGCCGAGAGTTCGAATCTCTCCAGCAGCACCATTTATTCTTCTCCAGATGCAAGCTAAGTATATATTTGACCGTCAGCAACATTTCCCTGTGTGCCGGTTTCGCGTTGGTATTGCCTTGCCCTTTGCAACATCAATTCCTGAATTTTAATCGTGTGCCCTTTCCCCCGTGGTGGGAGCACGGAGAGGCAATATTCTCAACAATTCACCACCTTGTGCTTTTAGGGCTTACAATATCTTCACTCCCCGTCTATATAGCGCTCTAATCCAGCCGCTAGACGGCATCTGGCCCGACAATGGAAATGATTGTTCCTGGTTTCGGTTGCCAAATCTCTCAATGATAGATGCAGGGCTCCGGCCTTGATTTATTGCACCGAACAGGCGCCGATATGGCGCGCGAAAGGCAATTGTTTTGCAACACTTTAACGAAGCGGCGATCCCGCAGGCTCTTTTTCACCGTCTGGAACAGATCGGGTTTGAAAAGCCAACTCCCATTCAGGCCAAGGCAATTCCTGTTGCCCTTGAAGGTAATGACATTTTAGGCTCGGCCCAGACCGGCACCGGCAAAACCGCCGCCTTTGGCGTGCCGCTGGTCACCCACCTCCTGAATAACGACAAGGGCAATGGCCTTGTGCTTTTACCCACCCGTGAACTTGCCGGGCAGGTCTTGGTTGCCCTGCAACAGTTTATCGGGCGCTCCGATATACAGACAGCGCTTTTGATTGGCGGTCAGGATATGAGCAAGCAGATCCGCAAGCTCAAAGGCCGCCCGCGCCTGATTGTGGGTACTCCCGGCCGCATCAACGATCACCTGACTCGCGGAACACTCAAGCTTGATGAAACCAATTTTTTAGTGCTCGATGAGGTCGATCGCATGCTCGATATGGGTTTTGGCGTGCAACTGGATGCTATCGCCAAACACCTGACGCGTGACCGTCAGACCCTGATGTTCTCCGCCACCGTGCCCACAAATATCCAGAAAGTTTCTGCCAAATATCTCACCGACCCGGTGCGGATTTCCCTCGGCGCCAGCCACGCCACCGCCAAGAATGTCTCCCAGGAAAACGTCAAACTCGCCGACAAGGAAAAATACCCGCGCCTGCTTTCAGAACTCGATGAACGCACCGGCTCGATTTTGGTTTTTGTCAAAACCAAACGCGGTGCCGACAATATGTCTAAAAAACTGCGTAAAATAGGCCACCATTGTGAAGCCCTGCACGGCGACCTGCGCCAGAACCGGCGCAATCAGGTAATTGCGGGGTTCCGCAGCCAGAAATATCGCATTCTCATTGCCACCGATGTGGCGGCACGCGGCCTTGACATTCCCCATATCGAGCATGTCATCAACCATGACATGCCCCAGAGCCCGGAGGATTATATCCACCGTATCGGGCGCACGGCGCGAGCCGGGGCGCAAGGGGCGGCCCTGAATTTCATCAGCCCCGCAGACGGTTCCAAATGGTATGCCATCCAGAAGCTGCTCAATCCCGGTGAAAAAATCGAACGCATTCCGGGTCCTAAAAAATCCGGCTCCAGCTTCAAGAAGCGCCGCAGGCCTGGTGGCAAAGCGCCCCATTTCAAGCGCGATGGCGAGGAGTCGCATCAGGGCAAACCCCGTTTTTCGGGGCCGAAAAGCGACAAGCCCGCCGGCAAAAAACCGGCGCGCAACAAAAACAAGACCCGCTGGAACCTGAAGAAAAAGCGCGCTGCTTAAATATCTCTTTCGGCCTTGTGCATTAGAACAAGCTAATATACATCTCTCCAAACCTTTGGAGAATGGACTATGGCTTGGCTTGACGATATTTCGCTTTTGATGTTTGTGTTTCTGGCACTGACTTTGGGGCTTGCCCCTTTTGTGCCCGAACCGCACCTGTTTGAAAAAACCCGCATGTTGCTGGCGGGGGAACTGGTGCGGCCCATGGATATTTTTGATCTGTTTCTGCACGCCACTCCTTTTGCATTGCTGGCCCTCAAACTGGCGCGCATGTTTGTTCTCAGGCAGGGCTAAGACCTTCACTTTACGCTGAACCGGCCTTAGAACGGTTGGAGGCTTTGCACGCAACGAATGGGCCAGACACAATGAAGAAGGGACAACGCCGGTGCGAACAGTTTTTGTAAACGGGAAATATGTGCCTGAGGATGAGGCCAGCATTTCAATTTTTGACCGAGGTTTTCTGTTCGCCGACGGAGTTTATGAGGTGACCTCGGTGCTTGACGGCCGGCTGGTGGATTTTGACGGGCACTTCACCCGGCTCCGACGCTCGCTTGGCGAACTTGAAATGAAAATGGAAATGAGCCGGAACGAGTTACTGGCCATGCACCGCGCTCTTGTAGAAAAAAACAACCTTGAGGAGGGGCTGGTCTATCTTCAGGTGACCCGGGGCGCTGCCGACAGGGATTTCGCTTTCCCGCCAGAGGACACCCCCGGTACCATTATTGCTTTCACCCAAGACAAAACCCTGATTGACGCTCCTTCCGCCAAAGAGGGCATCAAGGTGATAACGCTGGAAGATTTGCGCTGGGGCCGCTGTGACATCAAAACCGTGCAATTGCTCTATCCCTCGCTTGCTAGCATGGAAGCGCGCAAACAGGGGGCAAAAGGTGCCTGGCTGGTTCGTGACGGCATGGTGACGGAGGGAACCGCCAACAATGCCTATATCGTGACCAAAGAGGGGGTTATCGTCACCCGCGACCTCTCCCATGAAATCCTCAGCGGCATCACCCGCAAGTCTGTATTGGAGTGCGCAAAGAAACTGCAAATGAAGGTCGAGGAGCGCCCGTTTTCAGTGGAAGAAATTGCTGACGCTGCCGAAGCGTTCACCACAGCGGCAACGATTTTTGTTATGCCCGTTATCGAGGTCGACGGCAAAGCGGTGGGAGAGGGAAAACCCGGCCCCGTGGCCAAAAAATTGCGCGAAATCTATATCAAACAGAGTTTGGACAACGCCATTTAGGCGGACTGCCCACCTGCCAGGGGGACCGCCAGCAGGCTAGCCCACTCGGGGTGGCGTTTGAATTGTGCTGCCACATAGGAGCAGGCCGGAATAATCCTGTCGCCACTGGTTTTGGCGTCCTCTATGGCGCGCACCATCAGCCTGTCGGCAATTTTCTGCCCGCGAAACTCTGGCGGCACCAATGTGTGGTCGATGGAAATCGTTTTCGGTGCAACGCGCCGATAGGTCATCTTTGCCTCGACCTTCGGGCCCAGCACGATAACATAGCGACCTGTATTTTCGTCATGCTCGTGGATAATTTTCAGGTCGGTCATCGCAAACTTCCATGCATCAGGTGTTGGTGGGCGGCGCCAGAAGCTCTTCAAACATAGCGCGCGCTGGGAGATAGGGATGATAGCGCAGCGCTTCAATAATCGCTTGCAGCGCTTCTGTTCTTTCCCCCAGCCGAAAATGCATGACTGCCTTGCCGGACAATGCTCCAAAATGGCGGGGCTCGCGTGCCAGAACTTCCTCAACATCATCAAAGGAAGCAGGATAGTTTCCAACAAGGAAATACATGGTTGCCCGCTGGTTCCAGCCCTCGGCATAGGAGGGATACTTGTCGATGACCGCACTGAAAATGCGAATGGCGTATGAAATATCACCCAGCCGGGCAGAAGCTGCTGCTTCTTCCATGAGGTCGGCAAGCTCGGGCACATTGGGATTGAGCCATATTTGCCATATATTCTGGGCGATGGGCATAGCCGTTGCCGCATCCGGCGCCTCGGCAAGCCGGAGAAACAATTCATCGAGCGCACCATCATCTACATAACTGGTGACAGTGCTTTCGGCTTCGGGCAGTTCCAGTCCGGGAGACTGTGCAAAGGCAACTGAAAAAAATATGATTATGGCAACGCCCAGTGCCAGCACGCAGCATTGCAACCCCAGCCTTATAGACATAAACCAGCGCAGAAAAGCGAGACTTTCGGATGGGAATAATACCATGACAGCCTCCGTTCGCGTGTGCTTGGCGGACAAAAAATCACTACCCCGACCCCACGTTGCAGAAACACCAGCCGGATTGCAAGTCAGCTCAGCTTCACTTTTTTCCCTTTGGTCACAGGGCCATAAAACGCAGGGGCCCATGCGCGAAAAAAAGAGGAGCTGTCAGGCGCTCCCCTTTTGATAAAGAATATTGGTGGGCAATCCCGGTTGCCGTCTCACGGGCAGGCGACGGTTTTCTGGGATTGCTCGCCCAGACCTTCAATACCCAGTTTCATGGTCTGGCCGGGTTTGAGGAAAACCGGAGCAGGCTTCACCCCCATGCCAACCCCCGGAGGGGTGCCGGTGGAAATAATGTCTCCTGGCTGCAGCGACATGAACTGGCTCACATAGTGCACCAGATGTTGAACGCCATAGACCATGGTCGCGGTCGAGCCATCCTGATAGCGTTTACCATCGACCTCGAGCCACATTTTAAGGTTTTGCGGGTCGGCGACTTCATCTTTTGTTACCAGCCACGGCCCGGTAGGCCCAAACGTGTCGGCGGACTTCCCCTTGACCCACTGACCGGCATGTTCGAGCTGGAATGCTCTCTCTGAAACATCGTTTATGACGCAATATCCCACCACATGTTCCATGGCGTCGGCCTCATCCACATAGCTTGCATGCTTGCCAATGACCACGCCAAGCTCGACTTCCCAGTCGGTCTTGTTGGAGTTGCGCGGAATGATGACATCGTCATTGGGGCCGCAAATGGCGCTGGTCGCCTTCATGAACAGCACCGGCTCGGGGGGAACGTCAAGACCCGATTCGGCTGCGTGGTCGGCATAGTTCAGCCCGATGCAGATGAACTTCCCCACATTGCCGACACATGGGCCGATGCGTGTTGCGGGGTCAATCTCCGGCAGGGCGTCAAGGTCGGCGGAGGCAATCTTTTGAAGAACATTTGCACCAAGAGTATCTCCGGCAATGTCGGGGACCAGCGACGAGAGGTCGCGAATAGTGCCCTCTTTATCCAGAATTGCAGGTTTTTCAGCGCCCCTGGCGCCAACACGCATGAGTTTCATGTAAAAATTGTCCCCTAAAGATTGTTCGCGACGCCCCCTATGCAGGCAGTGTCTGAATGGCGTTCAGATGCCCCCTGGCAGCGTAAATGTCAACATGACCTAGTGACCCCGAGGCACTACCATGGTAGTTGCAACACCGGTCGGTGCGCAAGTGCGCTGTTTGCGCGGTTCGCTCTTGTCAACGACATATATCAGCCCAGTTTTATGCGGGAACAGTTTTCATGCCCCAGAACCCCAAAACACTGGTCCTCGACGAGGCGGACAACATCGCAGTGGCACTTTCTTTCCTCAAGGCAGGCGAAACAACCAGTGGAGGCGTCACCACCCTTGACGACATCCCAAGGGGCCATAAATTTGCAACTTCAGACATTGCCAAAGGTGCGCCCGTCACCAAATTCGGCCAAACCATCGGTTTTGCAAAAGAGGATATTGCCCGAGGGGAATGGGTGCACACCCACAATACCGGCATGGGCGAATTGAACCACGATCATGCGTTCGGTGAAGGAGCATTGCCCCGCAATATTCTGCCCCTCGCCGACCGGGCAGTTTTTCAGGGTTACCGGCGGGCCAACGGCAAGTCAGGCACGCGCAACTATATCGGGGTAATGACCAGCGTAAACTGTTCGGCCACCGTTGCCGGACTTATCGCAAGGGAAATCGAGCAAAGCGGAATTCTGGCAGAATATCCCAATATTGACGGCATTGTCGCGCTGAAACAGGCCAACGGCTGCGTTATCGACTATCGCGGCACATTGTTTGACCTGCTCAAGCGTACCACCTGGGGTTATGCCACCAACCCCAATATGGGCGGTGTGCTGATGGTGGGGCTTGGCTGCGAGGGCTTTCAAATCCCTCTCTTCAAAGAGGCCTATAATGTCAAGGAGAGCGAAACCTTCCGCTCCCTGACCATTCAGGCCACCGGCGGCACCCGCAAAACCGTGGAAGCAGGTGTCGCCACCATCAGAGAGATGCTGCCTGTCGTCAATGATGTGAAACGAGTGTCCGTCCCCGCCTCGGAGCTGGTGCTGGCCCTGCAATGCGGCGGCTCGGACGGCTATTCGGGCATTACCGCAAACCCGGCGCTGGGGATTGCTGCGGATTTACTGGTGAAAAACGGGGGCACCGCCATACTCTCGGAAACCCCCGAAGTTTATGGTGCGGAACATCTGCTCACCCGTCGGGCTGTGACAAGAGAGGTCGGGGAAAAGCTGGTGGAAATAATCCACTGGTGGGAGGATTATACAAAACGCAATCTGATGGAGATGAACAATAATCCCTCTCCGGGAAACAAGCTTGGGGGGTTGACCACTATCCTTGAAAAGTCCCTTGGCGCCACAGCCAAGGGCGGAAGCACCGCTTTGATGGCGGTCTATAATTACGCCGAACCGGTCACACAAAAAGGCTTCGTGTTTATGGACACACCCGGCTATGACCCGGTTTCAGCCACCGGCCAGGTTGCCGGGGGCGCCAATATATTGTGTTTCACCACCGGGCGCGGCTCTGCCTATGGCAACAAGCCCACCCCCTCAATCAAGATAGCTACCAATACCCAAGTCTATGAAAACATGATTGAGGATATGGATATCAACGCCGGCGACGTACTTGAAGGCGTGAGTCTTGAAGAAAAAGGCAAAGCAATCTTTGCTCAAATCCTTGCTGTAGCCTCTGGGGAAAAAACCAAATCCGAACGGCTCGGTTATGGGGACAACGAGTTTGTGCCCTGGCAGACCGGCGCTGTGATGTGAGCAAGGCCTGCCAGGCTTTATTCCCATGGCTTTTCTTTTTTCTCTTCCTTCTTATCGTCCGCAGGTTTCAAGCGAACCCGCATGGGTGCGCCTTCACCAGACCCCCCAAAAGTCATAATGAACAAAATCTGAATGGTGGTCTCAGGATCAGTTCAACTGCGCTCCCCTAGAAAGGCTCCATCAACAACGCGGCCCCCCCCGCACACCAAGGAGACCTTAAAATGACACGGAATATTTTCATCGCAACTGCAATCGCTGCCCTCATCGGCTTCTCTGCTGCCCCCGCAATGGCCAACAGCGTTTCCATTCAGCAGTTCGGTTTTGGTAATGCTGCCGGTGGCGGCCAGGCTGGCTTTGCCAACCAGATCGGTGTTTACCAGAACGGCATCTGGAACGGTGCAACCGCCAACCAGTTCGGCACCGGCAACGTTGCTGCCATCGGCCAGAAAGGCTTTAACAACAGCGCCGATACCTTCCAGAACGGCAACTGGAACCAGGCGGGCGTTGCCCAGTTCGGCCAGAACAACAACGCAGTCCTCTCCCAGGACGGCAATGGCAACATCGTTGCCGGTGTTCAGGTCGGCAATGGCTGCGATGCCAATGTTTCCCAGAACGGTTCGGGCAATGTTGCAGCCTTTGTTCA
Organism: Hyphomicrobiales bacterium; assembly: GCA_026981645.1. Classification (GTDB taxonomy): domain Bacteria; phylum Pseudomonadota; class Alphaproteobacteria; order Rhizobiales; family Devosiaceae; genus DROE01. Next base: position 42,997 of record JALSII010000044.1, read on the forward strand.
GGTCTGCCCCTAAGAACCGACCACACGACAATTGGACCAAACGCCAAACAGGCCGGGGGAGGCAGATGCTGACCTCGGCTTTGGCGGGTAACAACACAGGAGACAAACCATGTTCAACTCTCACAAGCGCATCGGCGCCGGAATGATTGCCCTGGTTCTGGGGCTGGGAGCAGGAGGACTTGCCGTGAACGCACAGCAGAACACTGAAACTGAAACCGCACCGGTCGAGCTGGTCGGCTGTCAAATCCAGGCCAAAACCTCCAACGGCATGACAACGCTGGAAAGTGTGTTCCGCGCCGAAGAAGCTGTCACTGGCACCTATTCCTTCAGGGTGGTGAAATCCGGGGCTTCGGGCTCATCCAACATCGCTCAGGGCGGCAGCTTTGTCGCTGGCCCCCACGAAACGGTAACCCTTGGCCGGGTGATGCTTGGCGGCGGCGACGCCACCTATGATGTCAGTCTTAGCGTTGAAGCGGATGGCACCGACTATTCCTGCGCCGAGCATTTTTCCGACCAGGCCTGAGCGGACTGAAGTCAGAAACCACTCTCACAAAAGAGGATTTCGAGAAATCGGGGTCCTCTTTTTTGACGAAACCCGGCCTTCCCATTCAAGCTTAACGGATTCTGAACAGCCCATTCCAAATCCGTTCAACTGACGCGCGCTAAACCGGTTTCATCAACAAGGGCAATAGCGCTCAACACAAACAAAATCCAAGGAGACCTGAACAATGACCATTCGTCCCCGCAAAGCACTCAAAGCAATCATCATCGGCCTGATGGCCGCAACCATCGCCGCGCCAGCCCTGGCAGCCCCTGCCAATATTGGCGGCTCGCTTTCCATAACCATTCTGCCCGCCGCCGGAGAACAGGCTGACGCCATGCGCGCCGGAATGCAGATTTTTCAGCTGATCAACGCCATGGAAAACGGTGCCAACATCTCCCAGAACGGCACCAACAATTCAGCCGGTATCGGCCAGGACGGCATGGGCAATAACGGTCTCATCTATCAGGACGGTGTGGGTCACAACGCAACCTTGAACCAGACCGGCAACAACAATTCCTACGGCATCTTCCAGTTCGGCGAGAACACAGATGTGGACGTTTCCCAGTATGGCAACGACCAGACCGGCGCGACCTTTGTCTTCGGTTTCTAGGCCAAAATATCCGGCGCTCCTCCCGCGTCGCCCAACGGGGTTCCTCCAGAAAACCTCCCGACCCCGTTAAAACCCGTTTCACCAAAGTGAAGCGGGTTTACTCTTGTTGCCCCGCAGTGGTGTGCAACCCGATTTTTTCGGCCAGCTTCAGCCCCTCTGAAATAGCGCGCTTTGCGTCAAGCTCTCCGGCTTCTTTGGCCCCGCCAATCAGATGCACTTCAATGCCGGCAGGTGTGAGCAGGCCGGCAAGCTCATTGAGCGGGTTTTGCCCGGCACAAATCACAATATTGTCGACATTCAGAATTTGCGCCTCACCCTCAACGCTGATGTGCAGGCCTTCATCGTCAATCTTCTCATAAGTGACGCCTCCGAGCATTTTGACGCCGCCGAGCATCATTTCCGCCTTGTGAATCCAGCCGGTGGTTTTGCCCAGGGTGCGGCCGAACTTTTCCCTGGAGCGTTGCAGGAGAAATACCTGGCGTTTGGGAGAGGGCGGCATCGGGCGTGCGGCAAGCCCCGATTTTTGCCCCGCTTCATCGCTGGCCCAGTGGCTATCAATGCCCCATTTTTTGAGGAACTCCTCAAGTTCAGTGTCGCAACCCGGCTGACTTTCAAGCAAAAACTCCGCCATATCGAAGCCGATGCCGCCAGCCCCGATAATCGCCACCCGTCGGCCCACCGGCTTTTTGCCGGTGATGGCTTCAACGTAAGAGCAGACGCTCTTGTGGTTGATGCCCTCTATGTCGGGCAGGCGCGGGCTGGTGCCGGTGGCCAGAACAATTGCATCAAATTCCGCTGCCGTATCAGCGCCGGAAAAACGCTCCCCCAGCCGCACCTCTACGCCAACGCTTTCCAGAAGGTTTGAAAAATAGCGGATGGTTTCGTCAAACTCATCCTTGCCGGGAATGTTTCTGGCCAGGTTGAGCTGGCCGCCCAGATGGTTTTCGGCTTCAAAAAGCGTGACCTTATGCCCGCGTGCTGCTGCTTCGCTGGCAAAACTCAATCCCGCCGGACCCGAACCGACCACGGCGATGGTCTTTGTGACTTCAGCCTGTGTGGTGGCAAAAATCGTCTCGTGACAGGCGCGCGGATTGACCAGGCAGGAGCAGGTTTTCATCGCATAGACATGGTCAAGACAGGCCTGATTGCAGGCAATACAGGTATTTATGCGTTCAGGCGTTGCCACCTCGGCCTTGTTCACAAATTCGGGGTCGGCCAGAAACGGGCGGGCCATGGAAACAAGGTCGGCCTCGCCATCGGCCAGAGAGGTTTCAATCTGGTCGGGCATATTGAAACGGTTGCAGGCAACAACGGGAATACTGACCTGGCTCTTCAGTTCCTTTGTCACCCAGGTCCAGGCCCTGCGCGGTACGGCCTGGGCAATGGTGGGCACCCGCGCTTCGTGCCAGCCGATGCCGGAATTCAGAATGTTCACCCCCGCTTCCTCTGACAGCCTTGCCAGCTCGACAATCTCGGGCCAGCTACTGCCCCCCTCTACCAGATCAATCATCGAGATACGGTACATGAGAATGAATTCTTCACCCGTCCGGGCCCGGACCTGTTTGAGGATTTCAAGGGGAAAGCGGATGCGGTTCCGAAAAGTACCTCCCCAGTCGTCAGTACGCTGGTTGGTGCGGGGAGCAATAAACTGGTTGATGAGATAACCTTCCGAACCCATGATTTCGACGCCGTCATATCCGGCGCGCCGGGCGCGTTCAGCGCAGTTCGCAAAATCCTCAATGGTGCGCTCAATGTCCTGGGCACTCAATTCGCGCGGGGTATGGGGGCTTATCGGCGCTTTTATCGCTGAGGGAGCCACAAGATCGGGCGCAAAGGAATAGCGCCCCGTATGCAGGATTTGCAGCAGGATTTTGCTGCCATGGCGGTGCACGGTTTGAGTAAGGTTGCGATGCAGAGGCAGGGAGGCTTCATCAAAGCGCCCAAAACTCCCCTTGGGTGCAGGAATGCCCGTGCCCCCTTCCCGATTGGGAGATATGCCCCCGGTCACAATCAGGCCAACACCCCCGGCAGCGCGCGCGCCATAAAAAGCGGCAATGCGCTCCCCGCTCCGGTCAACCTCCTCAAGCCCGGTGTGCATGGAGCCCATGACCACCCGGTTTTTCAGTTGCGTGAAACCCAGATCGAGCGGACTGAACATTTGGGGATAATGCATCGGGTTCTCCGGTGGAAGCTGGCAGGTAACAGGCTTCAGGAACGTTGTGCGCCGTTTGTCGCCGTGTAGAGCACGTGCAGGGCATCGGTGGCGGTGATGAACAGCCAGTTGTTTTTGGGGCCGCCAAAGCAAAGATTGGCCACGGGTTTTGGCGTGTGGATTTTGCCCAGCGTTACCGCGGAGGGGTTGAGCACATGCACGCCATCGGCGGCACTGGTCCAGACATTTCCCTCAATATCACAGCGCAAACCATCGGGCAAACCGGGCTTGATTTCAGCAAAAACCTCACCGCCCGAAAGTGAATTGTTTTTACCGATTTCAAACCTGCGAATATGACGGGGCCGGTCCTTGCCATGGCTGAAGCCGCTGTCTGCCACATAAAGCAGGGTTTCATCGGGAGAAAATGCCAGCCCGTTGGGCCGGTCAAAATCATCGCAGACCAGACGCAACTCGCCCGTGTCGGGCACAAGGCAGAACACAAAACAGCCCGGCAGTTCCTGGGTGGCCCGACTGCCCTCATAATCGCTCTCGATGCCATAGGCGGGGTCGGTAAACCAGATGGAGCCATCGGATTTCACCACGAGGTCATTGGGGGAATTGAGCTTTTTGCCCTGATAGCAGTCGGCCAGAACCGTGATGGAGCCGTCATGTTCGGTGCGCTCGACCCGGCGATGCAAATGGGAGCAACTGACCAGCCGCCCCTCCCGGTCACGGGTGTGCCCATTGGTGTTGCCCGCCTGCGCCCGGTAGGTCGATACCCCGACCCCTGGAATATAGCGCAGAATTCTGTCATTGGGGATATCACTCCACAAAAGCATGTGCGCATCCCCAAACCAGACCGGACCCTCAGCCCAGCGGCAGTCGGTGTAAACGGTTTCAAGAGCAGCGCTGCCCTTGACCAGACTGAAAAACTCCGTTTCGAAATGCTCATAAAGCTCCAGGTTTACGCCCATGCCCGTTTTCCTTTTTCATCAAACGCCCTTAGCATAGGATAGCGCCGGGCATCTGCCTAGGCGAAGGGCAAGAACGAAAAAAAAGAGACACACTTATGCAAAAAAACCGGATAAACCTTGAAAATCAGGTGGCGGTGGTTACCGGTGGGGCCAATGGGCTTGGTTTTGGAATTGCGTCGCGCCTTTCAGAATCGGGGGCAAAGATAGCGCTCTGGGACAGGGATGAAGAGGCGCTTGAAAAGGCCCGGGATCAGCTTGCCGGAGCAAGTACCTTCAAGGTTGACGTAACCGATTACACCTCGATCACCAGCGCCCTTGAAGAGGTTGAAACCGCGCTGGGCCCGGTTTCCATTCTGGTCAATTCCGCCGGCATTGCGGGACCGACCCATTCCCTTGCCGACTATCCGCTTGCCGACTGGAAAAGCGTAATCGAAGTCAACCTCAACGGCACATTTCTTGTCAACCGGGCACTGGTTCCGGGCATGCAGGCCCGCAATTACGGGCGCATCGTCAACATCGCCTCAATCGCGGGCAAGGAGGGGAACGCCAACGCTTCGGCCTATTCCGCTTCCAAGGCCGGGGTAATCGCGCTGACCAAATCGCTGGGCAAGGAGTTGGCCGGATTTGATGTTGCCGTAAACACAATCACACCGGCTGTGGCCAACACGCCAATTCTGGAGCAGGTCAGTGAAGAATTTGTGGAGTTCATGCTTTCCAAGATTCCGCGCGCCCGCTTCCTTGAAATAAACGAGGTCGCCGCGATGGTCGCCTGGCTGGTTTCAGAGGAAAACAGCTTTACAACGGCTGCAGTTTTCGATTTATCCGGTGGGCGCGCAACCTATTGATCTTCTGAAGGGTCCGGCTCATGGGCAAAGTTCAATCGGCTCTCACCATAGCTGACTTAAAAACACTGGCACAAAAACGCGTGCCCAAACTGTTTTTTGACTATGCGGATTCCGGCTCGCTGACCGAGCAGACCTACCGGGCAAACGAAAGCGATTTTAACAGGGTTCTGCTGCGCCAGCGCATCGCGCGCCTGCTCTCCAATCGCTCACTCAAGACAACAATGCTTGGCGAAGAAGTTTCCATGCCCGTGGCCATTGCCCCCACCGGGATGACCGGTATGCAACATGCTGACGGAGAAATGAAGGGAGCGATCGCGGCTGAAAAGTTCGGGGTGCCTTTTGCCCTTTCAACCATGTCCATCTGCTCCATCGAAGACGTAAAGAGCGTGACCACCAAGCCGTTCTGGTTCCAGCTCTATGTGATGCGCGACACCGATTTTGTGAAAAACCTTCTCGACCGTGCCAAAGCCGCCGGGTGCTCGGCGCTGGTGCTGACCATGGATTTGCAGCTTCTGGCCCAGCGCCACAAGGACTTGCGCAATCAACTCTCTGCTCCCCCAAAAATCACCCCCAAACATCTCTGGATGATGATGAGGCGGCCCATGTGGTGCCTGAACATGGCAACCACCCGCCGGCATACATTCAGGAACATCGTCGGGCACGCCAAAGGTGTAACCGATCTGGGTTCGCTCAGTTCGTGGACCAACGAGCAGTTTGATCCTGAGTTGAGTTGGGACGATGTCGCCTGGATCAAGGATTATTGGGGCGGCAAGCTCATTATCAAGGGCGTGCTCGACGCTGAAGACGCAAAAATGGCCCTCGACACCGGGGCGGACGCGTTGATCGTCTCCAACCACGGGGGGCGCCAACTTGATGGCACCTGCTCCTCCATCCGGGCGCTGCCCGATATCGTGGAAGCGGTTGGCGACAAGACCGAAGTGCATCTGGATGGTGGCATCCGCACCGGCGTTGATATTGCCCGCGCTCTGGCCCTTGGAGCCAAGGGCACCTGGATTGGGCGCCCGTTTCTTTACGGGCTGGGCGCCGGGGGTGAGGCGGGGGTTAAACGGGTTCTGGATATTCTTTTTGCCGAGCTCGATGTCACCATGGCCCTGTGTGGCGAGCGCAACATAGAAAATATGGGCGCGCACAATGTTTTGTCAGCTGATTGGTAAAATTTTATAAAGAGGCCTGACACATTTGCTTTTGATCGTGTAAGAGAAAGCCTTAACAAAAAGTTCCAGCCAAGCGGGGCGGGTCGGGGAGAATTCTATGAAAGTGCTGTTAGCGATCTCGCGTGCCATTGACGCAGTGAGTGCGTTTGTGGGCAAGGTCTCAGCCTGGCTTATTCTGGTGGCGGTGCTGATCAGCGCCGGCAATGCGGTTATCCGCAAAGCCTTTGATATCTCCTCCAACGCATGGCTGGAGTTGCAATGGTACCTTTACGGAACCGTGTTCCTGCTGGCTGCCGCCTATACTTTACAAAAAAACGAGCATGTGCGCATAGATTTTGTCTCCAACATGCTCTCCAAGCGCACGCGCGACTGGGTTGACCTGTTTGGTTACATCTTCTTCCTGCTGCCTTTCACTATTCTGATGGTCTATCTGTCCTACCCTTGGTTCATGCGGTCGTTTTTCTCCGGCGAATACTCGGCCAACGCCGGGGGGTTGCTGCTCTGGCCCGCCAAAATCATGGTTGTACTCGGCTTTTCTCTGCTCACTTTGCAAGGGGTATCTGAGATCATCAAACGCTGGGCCGTGATTAAAGGGATCATTGACGATCCAAACGAAGAACGGGACGTCCCCCCCATGGTCAAGGAGATGCTTGCGGATGTGGACCTTGGCGGGGAGAAAAAGTAATGCTGGACCTTATTGCCCATAACCTTGCCCCGATCATGTTCGTGACCGTCATGGCCATGCTGCTGATCGGCTTTCCTGTGGCCTTCACACTTGCCGCCGGGGGACTGATATTTTTCTGGATTGGCGTCGAGCTATCCGCCTTCGTGCCCACCAGTGATATTTCCCTGTTCTGGACCCTGCTCAGGGCTCACCCCGAACGCATTTACGGCATCATGTATAATGACATTTTGCTGGCGGTGCCGTTTTTCACCTTCATGGGCCTCATTCTTGAGCGCTCCGGCATGGCCGAAGATCTGCTCTATACGATCGGGCAATTGTTTGGTTCCGTACGCGGCGGGCTGGCCTATGCGGTGATTTTTGTCGGTGCGCTTCTGGCGGCCACCACCGGTGTTGTGGCAGCCTCTGTGATTGCCATGGGGCTTATCTCACTACCCATTATGATACGTTACGGCTATAACCGTTCGTTTGCCACCGGCACCATCGCCGCTTCGGGAACCCTGGCCCAGATCGTGCCGCCCTCTCTGGTGCTGATCATCATGGCTGACCAGTTGGGCCGTCCGGTCGGTGATATGTATGTGGGCGCGCTTTACCCGGCAGGAATTATCATCCTTTCCTACGCGGCTTATGTATTTCTGATCACCCTGATCAGGCCAAGCTGGGCTCCGGCCCTGCCCGAAGAAGCCCGTCAGATAAAAGGCGGCGCAGGCTCTCTGGTTGCGTTGACCCTGCTTGCGGTCGGCCTGCATTTCTTGTTGTTCAACACAGCTTTTGCTGAAATGCGTTATGAAGTGCGTTTCGTATGGTCGGCAACGAGCGCGGCGCTGTTTGCCTTCATGGTGGCCATCACAAACCGCCTGTTCAAGCTCAAGCTGCTCTCGGAACTGGGTGAGCGCGTGGTCATTGTAATGATGCCGCCGCTGGCCCTCATATTTCTGGTGTTGGGTACAATTTTCCTTGGCATTGCAACCCCCACAGAGGGCGGCGCCATGGGTGCAACCGGGGCGCTGATCATGGCGCTGGCCAAGAAACGCCTGACCTGGAAAACCCTCAGTCAGGCGCTGATCTCCACTACCAAACTTGCTTCGTTCGTGATGTTTATCCTCATCGGCGCCCGTATCTTCGGGCTGACTTTTTTCGGAGTCAACGGCAATATCTGGATCGAGGAACTGCTGCTGCAGCTTCCGGGCGGCGAATTCGGCTTTTTGCTGATGGTCACCATCCTGATTTTCATCCTGGGGATGTTCCTTGATTTCTTTGAAATCGCTTTTATCATCGTGCCGCTGCTGGTACCGGTGGCCCTGGCGCTTGATATTGATCTTATCTGGTTTGGCATCATCATCGGCATCAATCTGCAAACCTCCTTCCTCACGCCTCCCTTTGGTTTTGCGCTGTTCTATCTGCGTTCAATAGCACCCAAGAAAGAGTGGAAGGATAATATTACCGGACGCCTGATGCCTGCAGTCAAGACGCTGGAGATATATAAAGGAGCAATCCCTTATATCATCATCCAGTTTGCCGTCATCATCCTGGTGATCATGAACCCGGGCCTTGTGACCCACTATAAGGGTGACAAGGAGGTGGTTGACCCAAATTCCATTGAAATTGTCGTACCCTCCTTTGGTGGCGCCCTTGACGACAGCCCGCTTGGTGCGCCCGGTGGGCTGGCGCTGCCTCCTCTTGGCCAGGGCCTGCCCGGAGGCGACAGCAACCAGAATGGGGGCGCCTTGCAACTGCCGGGCCTCTCGCTTGACGGACCTCCAGATCTGGGAAATGAACCGCCCGTCATCAATCCCGCCCCGCAGGTTGACCTCTCCCAGCCCCCGGTAATCGAGTAAACTGGCAGTTGAACAAAGAAAACCCCGGCGCTGGAAACAACGCCGGGGTTCTTTATGGCTTTGTCAAATTGCTCGGGCTTAAAGTGTGCCGTTGCGCTGCTGGATCATCATGAATGTGTCGAACGTATATTCGCTCAACTGCATCCACAAATAGGCATCCTTCTTGAATGCCAACTGGTGATCATAAATTGCCTTGAACGTCGGGTTGGACGCGGAAATTTCGGCATAGGTTTCCTTGGCCGCATCATAAGATGCCTGAAGGATATCCTGGCTGAACGGACGCAGCACGGCACCATCTGCCACCAGACGCTTGAGAGCGGCCGGGTTCTGGGTGTCGTAGCGAGCCATCATATCAGTGTTGGCATAGGCACATGCATCAATCAGGGCGCCCTGATAGGCGCTGGGCAGCGCGTTCCACTGGTCCAGATTGGCAAATGTGTGCAGAACCGGGCCACCTTCCCACCAACCGGGATAGTAGTAGTATTTGGCAACCTTGTTGAAGCCGAGTTTTTCGTCATCATAGGGGCCAACCCACTCGGTAGCATCGATTGTGCCACGCTCAAGAGACGCATAAATATCGCCACCGGCAATCTGCTGGGGGATAACGCCAAGCTTGGCGATGATCCGGCCGCCCATGCCACCGATGCGCATTTTCAGACCTTCAAGGTCGGCAACAGAATTGATTTCCTTGCGGTACCAGCCGCCCATCTGTGCGCCCGTATTACCCGAGGGGAAGCCGATCACGCCCTGAGTTGCATAGAACTCATTCATGATCTCGTTGCCGCCACCCTGATAGAACCAGGCATTTTGCATGCGTGCGTTCAGACCAAAGGGAATGGCGGTGCCCATGGCATAGGCTTCGTCCTGCCCCCAGTAATAATAGGATGCAGTATGCGCCATTTCGACAGTGCCGTCAGCAGCGGCATTCTTGGCTTCAAGGCCGCCAACGATTTCGCCGGCTGCAAAAACCTGAATGTTGAATTTTCCGTCCGTTGCAGCACGAACGTGCTCGGCAACAGTTTCACCCGCACCATAGATTGTATCCAGGGCTTTGGGGAATGACGATGTCATACGCCAGTTGATTGTGGGCATTTCCTGAGCAACAGCAGGTGCTGCCAGCGTAGACGCACCCACAGCTCCGGCACCGGCAACACCGGCTTTTGTGATAAACTTACGACGATCCATATTTTCCTCCAGATTATGGACTTGGCTGGACATTACGGTTTTCCATACTTTTTATTGCAAGGCACACCTGTCCAAGAACCCGCACCATACACTCGCTTTCCGCCCTGTCAATTTTGCAGAAATTTGCTTGGTAAATGCTTTTGCATTTTTCTCTGATTTATGTCTGTAATCAGTCCGCGGATTCAGGAGGAAATTTCAGCGGAATGGCCAGACGGAAAGCAGCTCTTGTTACCGGATCAACCAGCGGAATTGGCCTGGCCATCGCCATGCGTCTGGCGGCTGATGGCTATAATATTATGCTCAACAGCCTTGAGCCCGAAGAGCAGATCACTGGTGCCATCAGTGCGGTAAAAAAAGTTGCCAAGGGTGGAGTGGCTTATATCCAGGCAGACCTGGCGCTGGAACAAGGAACCGATCTCGTTATTGACACAATCGCCCACTTCGGGCGCATTGATGTACTGGTCAACAATGCCGGAATACAAAAGGTCTCCCGCATTGAGGACTTTCTGCAAGAAGACTGGGAGCACGTCCGCGCCATCATACTGGACGGGGCATTCCACACGATCCGGGCGGCGGTACCCGACATGCTTTCGCGCAAATGGGGGCGCATAATCAACATCGCCTCCGCCCATGCGCTGGTGGCTTCTCCGTTCAAGTCGGCCTATGTGGCAGCCAAGCATGGTTTGCTCGGTTTGACAAAAACGGTGGCTCTTGAAGTTGCTGAAAGCTCCATAACCGTTAATGCCATCTGCCCGGGATATGTGTTTACGCCCCTGGTTGAAAAACAAATGAAAGATCAGGCCCAGGTTCACGCCATGAGCGAGGATCAGGTCAGGCGAAATATCATGCTGGCGCCCCAGCCCACCAAGCAGTTTGTGCAGGTCGAGGAAATTGCTTCCATGGCCTCTTATCTGTGCGGCGATATGGCGCGCTCCATCACCGGCACCTCCATCGCCATAGATGGCGGCTGGACGGCGCACTAACTACAGAAAACTAAAGAGATTGGTCAGAAAAATGTTTGTTGTTGGTGGCGAAAGCCTGATTGATCTGGTTTCCGAACCACGCAATGGGGATAGCGAAATTCATCTGGTTGCCCATGCCGGCGGCTCGCCCTTTAACTGCGCCATAGCTCTGGCCCGACTGGAAAACAATACCGGTTTTTTGTGCCCGATCTCAAGAGACGGTTTTGGTGCCTATCTGTTGGAGCCACTTTCTGACGCTGGTGTAAAACCACTTCTGCCGGAGCGTGTGAGCGAGCCCTCATCCCTTGCCGTTGTAACCCTGAATGCCCGCGGTGAAGCCGCTTATGAATTCTACCGGGGGGCGGAGCGGGCGCTTGATGAGAGTAAACTGCTGGCAGCGCTACCGGACAAAATTGACCTTTACCAGATCGGCGGATTTTGCCCCATTGAAGAGACGGACACAAAAATCTGGCTCAGTGTGGTCAAAGCCGCTGCCGGAAGTGGGGCGCTGATTTCCATGGACCCCAATATCCGACCCTCACTGATAAAGGATTTTGAAGCCTACCGGCAGCGTCTTTCCCTGTTTCTGGATCTGGCTCATATCATCAAGCTCTCCGTTGAGGACCTTGAAGCACTTGATGCGACAATGGACATCAACGCCCACGTAATGGCGCTGCTTGCTCGCCCCAATTGCAATCTTGTGGTGGTTACGGATGGTGAAAACGGTTCACAGGCCTTTACGAAGAACACACGCGCTCAGGCGGGTATCTATGAGCCCCCGGTGTTTGGCGACACTGTAGGGGCCGGTGACAGCCTGATGGCCGGGGTGCTTTCGTTTCTGGAGCAGGAAGACAAGCTCAATCCGCCCGAATTGCTAAAACTGAACGAACAGGTACTGGCCTGTATGCTGCACTATGGCGCCGTTGTTGCCGGGCTGAACTGCGCTCAAAAAGGGTGCAAGCCCCCGACACGCGCTGAAGTTGATGCAGTGCTTGCTCAGCTGGGTCAGATGAACAATTAAGGTCAGGACCATGGGGTTTCAGGTCCGCTTTTTTCCAAGTCGATCATTGGCTAGAGGGCATTACCTTCAGTGCGGGCGGGTTTACTTTATATTCTGACTTGTTGATGTTGAGGTCGAATTTGGCTAAGCGGTCGCACCTGTTCAATCGCGGAGAAAAATAATGGCAAGTATTCTGTCACCTGAAAACTGGTTCACTCTGGTGATGCTCATCCTGCTTCAGGCTGTGCTCGGATTTGACAACCTGCTTTATATTTCTCTTGAGTCCAAAAAAGTGACGCCTGAAAAACAGGCCTATGTGCGCCGCATGGGGCTGATTGTGGCGATAGTTTTACGGATTGTGCTGCTGTTTGGCATTTTGCAGGCCATCCAGTGGTTTCAGGATCCGTTTTTCACCATCAATCTTCCCGGCATCATCGAAGGCGAGTTTAACCTGCATGCCTTTGTTGTTCTGCTGGGTGGCGGTTTTATTCTTTACACCGCCATTCAGGAAATTTTTCACATGATTTCCATCTCTGAACACCCTGAAGAGGCGAGCAAGAACAGGCGGTCCGTCCCCATGGCCATCTTCTGGATTGTGGCCATGAACCTGGTGTTCTCCTTTGACAGCATTCTTTCAGCCATAGCTCTAACCGACGTGTTCTGGGTCATGGCCACCGCTATTGTCATTACCGGCGCCGGCATGATATTGCTTGCCGATCATGTAGCGGAATTTCTTGATCAAAACCGCATGTATGAGGTTTTAGGTCTGTTCATTCTGTTGCTGGTTGGTGTGCTTCTGGTCTCGGACGGCGGCCATCTGGCGGGTTTGGTGCTGTTTGGCAGCGAAGTCCTGCCCATGGCAAAATCCACCTTCTATTTTGTGCTCTTTGTCATGGTCGCGGTCGATCTTGTGCAGGGGCGCTATCAGAAAAAGCTGATGCGCCAGCGGGCAAGAATTGAAAAAATGGTGCTGGAGCAGGCAGAAACTGCTCTCGCCTCCGCCACAATGACAGAGTCGGAAACAGCAAAACCGCAAGAGCCAGAGGAACCGTCAAAACCGGCTGAAACACCTAAGCCGAAGCCCGTATCGCCTGAAAGTGAACCCCTCAGCACCAAGTCCGACCCGGACAGTGATAAAATCTGAGCCTCAGGCTCCGGCACGAATTTCAAGCGCTTCGTCCAGCGTCATATTGGTGTGGGTCTTGAATGCAGGATTTTTCTGCGGGTAATCGGTGCGGAAATGCCCACCCCGGCTTTCGGTGCGTTTCAAGGCAGCGGCAGCTACCAGGGTCGCTGATACGGTCATATTCAGGAATGAGCGGGTCACCCCTTGCGCACTATCCTCCAGCCGTCCTATTTCACGCAGGGCTTTTTTGAGGTCCGCCTCGTTGCGCTCGACCCCGACATAATCCGTCATGATTTTGCGCAACTCCTGCACGGAATTCAGATTGCGCAACCTGGTCTCCACCTCCCGGCCGCTTTCTTCGTCCCAGGCTATGCCCTCAAAGGGGGGTAACGTTGAGCGTACCGGCTCCAGCCCTGAAATATCTTCGGCGATGCGCGCGCCGTAAACCACCGCCTCCAGAAGCGAGTTCGAAGCCAGCCGGTTGGCCCCGTGCAGGCCGGTGCATGAGGCCTCCCCGCATACCCACAGGCCCGGCAGAGACGAGCGCCCATCTTCGTCGACCTTGACCCCGCCCATATGATAATGGGCCGCCGGGGTCACCGGGATCATGTCTTTGACCGGGTCGATCCCGGCCTCGGCACAATATTTGGCCACCGTTGGATAGGCGCTTAGGATTTCAGCCCCCAGCGCCTCGCGCGTGTCCAGAAACACTTTTCTTCCCGCTTCAATCTGGCGGAAATTGGCTCTTGCCACAATATCGCGCGGGGCCAGTTCGGCATCAGGGTGGATGGCACTCATAAACCGTTCCCCGAGATCGTTGACCAGAATGGCCCCCTCTCCGCGCAGGGCCTCGGTGGCCAAAGGTGCCGGGTCAGTGCCGGTGGCAATTGCTGTGGGGTGGAACTGCACAAATTCCGCATCCGAGATAATGGCTCCGGCGCGGGCCGCCATGCCCATGGCGTGGCCGCGCACCCCGGGTGGGTTGGTGGTAATGGCATAAAGACCACCCAGCCCGCCTGCCGCCAGAACCGTGGCCCGCGCGCGGATAAGAACCGGCTCGCCATAGCGGTCACCCAGCTTGCGGCAATAGACCCCGATGACGCGTCCGTTTGAGCGGGCCAGGTCAACGGCCGTTATGCCCTCGACCACCCGAATGGAGGGTGTTTTGCGCACCTCTTCAATGATGGCAGTCATAATGGCGCGCCCGGCCCGGTCTCCCGAAACCCGCACCACGCGGTTTTTGGAATGAGCCGCTTCTTTTGAGAGCAGATAATTGCCCGCCTCGTCCCGGTCAAAGGGCGTGCCCCATCTGGCCAGATCTTCGATGCGTTCTCCGGCCTCGGCGGCAACTTCCTCAGCAATTTCAAAGTCGACAATGCCCGCCCCGGCCCGCTCGGTGTCCTGGGCGTGGGCCTCGGCGCTATCCCCCTGGCCAACCGCTGCGGCAACTCCCCCTTGCGCCCAGGTCGAGGACGCACCTGTGCCCAACGGCTTGGGCGAAAGCACGGTCACCGGGCGCGGCGCCAGTTTTAGCGCGCAGAAAAGCCCGGCCAGCCCCGCTCCCACAATCAAGGCACCATCCGCGTTTAACGTGTTGTCTGTTACGCTCATCAAAACCCCCCAAAAAATACAGGACCCGGGTTTAACCGGGTTTCGGGCATAATGGAATGAGCCTGTTTCAGAACAGGAGGCTTTTACTCTCCCCTGAGCATGCGGCCCAGCTTTTGGCTCAAAAAAGCCCGGGTCTTTTCTTCGCCGCTGAGTTCAATTGCCCTGTTATAGGAGACCTCGGCGGCGTTGATACGTCCTGTTCTATGCAAGAGATCAGCCCTTGTCGCATGAAACGGCTGATAGGTGGCTAAATCCTGTTCCAGCTCTCTGAGCCGGTCCAGCGCCAGTTTGGGGCTTTGCGCATAAGAGAGGGCGGCGATCTGGTTCAGCCTGACCACCGGGTTGGGCTGAAAGCGAAACAGCTCGTCATAAAGCTGCACAATCTGGCTCCAATCGGTGCTGTCATGGTCCTTTGCCTGAGCATGCAGGGCACTGATCGCACCCTGTATCTGATAGGGGCCGGGCGTACGACGCAACAGGGCCCTCTCAAGAATGTTCAAGCCCTGCTCAATTTTTTCCCCGTCCCACAAATCCCGGTCCTGATGTTCAAGCGCCACCATGAAGCCGTTTTGGTCCTCCCGTGCACCGCGCCGCGAATCATGGAGCAGCATCAGGGCCAGAAGACCCTCGATTTCCGCCTCGTCAGGCTTCAGCGTGAGCAATATCCTGGTCAGGCGTATGGCTTCGTTTGAAAGGCCAACGCGCACCTGCGCGTCCCCGTGTGAGGAAAAATATCCCTCGTTAAAAATCAGGTAGAGTACATTGAGCACGGTTTGCAGCCGTTCATCCCATTGCTCGCGTTGCGGCACGACATAGGGGATGGCCGCCTGTTTGATTTTGCGTTTTGCCCGCACCAGCCGCTGGGCCATGGCCTGTTCACTGTCCAGAAACGCCCGGGCGATTTCGCTCGTGCTCAGCCCGCCAAGGGTGCGCAGGGTCAGCGCGGTGCGCGACTTGGGCGCAAGGGCGGGGTGACAGCAGGTAAAAATCAGACGCAACCGTTCGTCGGGGATTTCCGGTGTTGCCTCCATCGCCATTTCTTCGGCATCCTGCTCCATAAGGTGCGCTATTTCATCTTCCTTGGAGCGAAAGTTTGTTGCACGCCGGATGCGGTCGATAGCTTTTCGACGCGCCGTTTGCAGCAGCCAGGCGGCAGGCGAGCGGGGCAGTCCGTTACGCCGCCAGTGCACAAGTGCGCTTTCAAGGCCGTCCTGCAGCGCGTCTTCGGCCAGCTGAAAGTCGCCCAAACGGGCAATCAGGGCGGCAAGAAGCCTGCCCCAATCCTCGCGCACCAGACTCTCGATGGTCTGGCGCGCAAGGGTTTCAGTTTTGGCGGTTTCGGAGTTCATGCCGCCAGTTACATTTTTGAGTAGTCCATTATGGGCCGCACTTCGACAGTGCCGTACTTGGCGGTGGGGATCATTGAAGCGTATTTAATGGCCTCGTCGATGTTGGCGCACTCAAACATGTAGAACCCACCCAGCTGTTCCTTGGTTTCGGCAAAGGGGCCGTCCATTGTTTCGGTTTTTCCATTGCGGATACGGATGGAGGTGGCCGTATCGGAGTCCTGCAACGCTTCGCCCGCCAGCAATACGCCGTCTTTTTCGTAGGTTTCGCTGGCAGCCTGATAATCTGCCAGAAGTTTTCCGAACTCGGGCGTGTCGGGCACAGGGCCGGTGTCGGGCGCAGCGTAGATCAATGCGAGATATTTCATCCTGGTTTCCTTCGGTTGAGTTGGCCTTTGCGGTTTCTGACTTATGCAAAGGCTTGCACAGGTAAGACGAACGGCAAACAGCGTTCTCGACATCAGGGGAAAGAAAAACCGGGCAGGGGGCGTTTGGTCGCTCCCTCAATCCCCTTTATTGGAAAAGGCGATCATGCGCTCAACGGCGGCGCGGGCCGGCTCCATCAGCTCGGGCGCAACCACAATTTCTTCGGTTCCCGTATGCAGGGACCATAGAATGTTTTCCAGATTGATGCGCTTCATGTGCGGGCAGATATTGCAGCCGCGCAAAAATTCCACCCCAGTGGTTTCCGAAGCCACATTGTCCGACATGGAGCATTCGGTGACCATTACCACCTTGGGCGGCTTTTCTGTTTTGACCCAGTTGATCATGCCCGCGGTCGAGCCGGAAAAATCCACCGCATCAATAACATCGGGTGGGCATTCGGGATGGGCGATAATCTTGGCATTTGGATAGGCGCTGCGCAATTCCTCGATATCGGCGGCGGTAAAGGTTTCGTGCACCTCGCAGGCCCCCGCCCAGGTGATGATACGCTTTTTGGTTTTTTTGGCAGTGTTCTGGGCCAGATACTGATCGGGAATCATAATTACTTCGTCCCCCTCGACCGCGTTCACAATATCAAGAGCGTTGGAGGAGGTGCAGCACACATCGGTCACAGCTTTTACCGCCGCCGAGGTGTTGACATAGGTTACCACCGGCGCGCCGGGATATTGCGCACGCATGGCCAGAACGTCCTCGGGTGTGATGGAAGAGGCCAGCGAACACCCCGCCCGGCTGTCCGGGATAAGCACGGTTTTTTGCGGGTTCAGCAATTTGCTGGTTTCAGCCATAAAGTGCACGCCGCACTGAATGATGGTGGACTGTTTGACCTTGGTGGCCTCAACCGCCAGTTGCAGACTGTCACCCACAATGTCGGCCACCCCGTGATAAATCTGCGGGGTCTGGTAATTGTGGGCAAGGATAACCGCGTCCTTTTCCCGTTTGAGCCGGTTGATCTGAAGAATGAGCGGGGCGAAAAACGGCCATTCCACCTCGGCGATTTTGCCCTTGACCCGCTCGAAAACATCTGCGGTTTCAGACTCAACGGCCTTTGTGAACTTCAGGTCGTAGTTTTGAGCCAGAACTTCACGCGCGTCCTGCACCGGGGTGATGGCGTTAATCAACTGAACCATGCCTTGCCTCTGACTTTGCTGTTCGCACAGACACGAAATTGCGCCAATACTCCACTGCTGCGGAACTTAGGTATTTTCGCGTTCCATTTCAATAAACGCTGTGACAATGTTTGCGCGCTGGTGTAAATGGCTGAAATAGCTGTTCGACCTCCAGTTGAAAGAAATCTGCCCCATGGCCAACCTTGATGACCTCAAACAGGCGGTGCACGCCGCCCGCGTCATTCCCGTTCTGGTGCTTGATGATGTCAGCGCCGCCCAACCCCTGGCCCAAGCGCTGGTTGCCGGTGGCCTCAACGTAATTGAGGTGACATTTCGCACAGCCAACGCCCTGGATGTCATCCGTGAAATGCTCAAGGTCGAAGGCGCCATTGTCGGTTCGGGCACGGTGCGCACACTTGAACATATGCGCATGAGTGAAGAGGCCGGATGCAGCTTCATGGTGTCGCCCGGCGCGCCGGCAAAACTGCTCGAAGAGGCTGAAAACATCTCCATTCCCCTGCTGCCCGGTGTCGCCTCCCCAAGTGAGGCCATGGGCGCGGCTGAAATGGGTTATAGTTTCCTGAAATTTTTTCCCGCCGAGGCCATGGGCGGCACTCCTGTGCTCAAATCCTTCGCCTCGCCCTTCCCCGACCTCAGCTTCTGCCCCACCGGAGGCATTGATGCGGGCAAAGCCGCCCAATATCTTGCACTGCCCAATGTGCTTTGTGTCGGGGGCAGCTGGGTCACGCCAAAAGCGCTTGTTGCCGACAGGGATTTTGCAAAAATCGAAAAACTGGCCCATGAAGCAAATCGCATCGGCACTTAAAAAGCTTATGCTTTGTGGATTGCTTGTCATGAGCATGGCAGGCGCTGCGCATGGCACAATGGTGAATGTGTTTGCCGCTTCCAGCGTTGCTGAAATCATGCAGAAGCTGGCCGATGATTTCTCAAAGACACAAGGGGCAGATGTGCGCGTCATTATTGCGGGATCATCAACCCTTGCCCAGCAGATTGTTGCAGGCGCCCCCGCGGACATTTTTGTTTCCGCCAACCCGGAATGGGTTGAGTATGTTCAAAGCGAATCCGGGTTCGGCTCTGAAGCGGTGTTATTCTCCAACCGGCTGGTGGTCATTGCGCCCAAGGGCTCGGGGCTTGAACTGCCGGATTTAAGTGCGCTTGGAGCAATTCTGGGCGAAAGTCGCCTCGCTCTGGGTGACCCTGAGCATGTCCCGGCGGGGATTTATGCCCGTCAGGCGCTGCAAAGTGCCGGGGTCTGGGCTGAGGTGGAGAGCCGTCTTGCGCCCGCTTCAAACGTCAGGGCGGCTTTGCGGCTGGTCAGCGCCGGAGCGGCCGGACTGGGCATTGTCTATGTCACCGATATTGCCGGGACCGATGTCGAAATGCTGTTTGCGATTGACCCGGCCCTGCATGAAAAAATCGCCTATGTGGCAACGCTTGGCCCACAGGCTGACACGGACGCCGCCGGGTTTTTTGACTTTTTGCAAACGGATGCGGCAAAATCAGCAGCGCGCGCGTTTGGCTACGCCATGAGCGGGGGAGAATAGACAATTATCGACCTCACAGAAATTGCTCTTTTGTCCTTGCGTGTTGCGAGTGTGGGCGTGCTGGCGACCCTGCCCATTGCCTTCGTTCTGGCCTTCATTCTAGCACGCAAGCGTTTTGTTGGCCGCGCCTTGCTCAGCGCCTTGATTATGCTTCCCCTCGTCATGCCCCCGGTGGTGACGGGGCTGATATTGCTCAACCTGTTCGGCCCCAACGGCATTGCCGGGCAGTGGCTGGAACAGTTTGGAATTGTCCTGGGGTTTCGCTGGACCGGAGCCGCGCTCGCCGCCGGGCTGGTTGCGCTGCCTTTGATGGTACGGCCCATGCGCATGGCGCTGGAAAATGTTGACCCTGCACTGCACGAGGCACTGGCGGTTGCCGGAAACGGGCGCTGGAAACGATTTTTGACGCTTGACCTGCCCCTGGCCATGCCCGGCATTGTTGCCGGGCTGGTGCTCGGCTTTGCCAAGGCACTGGGGGAATTTGGTGCAACCATAACCTTTGTCGCCAATATTCCCGGCGAAACCCAGACCATTTCACTGGCTATATATTCCGCCCTGCAATCGCCGGGAGGCGAGCAACTGGTAATTGTGCTGAGCGTTATTTCCATTGCCATTTCAATCATAGCGGTGGTTGGCTCCGAAATTCTGGTCGAGCGGCTATCGAACCGTCAGAGCAGGGGCGGCACCCGCCATGCTTGAAGTCGCTGTAAAGGCCCATATGGGGGATTTTCCCATTGAGGCCGAGTTCACCGCCAAAGCCGGAGTGACCGCGTTAATCGGGCCGTCGGGCGCGGGAAAATCCTCCCTTCTGCGGCTGATTGCCGGGCTTAACCGCCCCGACCGGGGCAAAATCACCTTTGAAAAAACCATCTGGGCGGACGCCACCACCAAGCGCTTTGTGCCCCCGCACAAACGCCGGATTGGCATGGTTTTCCAGACCGGACTTTTGCTGAATCATCTCTCGGTGATGGATAATATCAAGCTGGGGGCACGCGGAGAGAGGGTGCGCGGCGATCAGCTTGTGCGTACAGGCTGCAACACGCTGCTCGAAAAACCGGTCGCAACGCTTTCGGGGGGGGAACAGCAAAAGGTGATGCTGGCGCGGGCCCTGGCGGGCAAGCCTCAATTGCTGCTGCTTGACGAACCCTTAAGCGCGCTCGACCCTGAGAGCCGCGATAACATGCTTGAATTACTGGGCGCGCTTTTACCCACTCTTGAAATCCCGGCGGTTTATGTGACACACGCCTTTGAGGAGGCTTCCCGTCTCGCCACCCAGTTTGTGCGCATGGAAAAAGGCAGTGTTACGGCCACCGGCAGCGCGGTTCAGGTACTCGCCAACACTGGCCCAAAACATCAGGAAAAGGCGGTTTCAAGCGTCATCGCCGGCGTGGTTTCTTCCCTTGAGGCAGGAGGTATCGCAACCGTACAGGTTGGGCAGCAGAGCGTGGAAATGTCCAGCGCCGGCCTGAATACAGGGGAGAAAGTTCACCTCAGGCTCTGGGCCCGCGACCTGATTCTGGCTGAAAGCAAACCTTATGGTATCAGCGCCCGCAACGCGCTGGTGGGCCGCATTGCTTCAATGTCCGCACTGCCAAACGGGCAGATACTGGTCAAAGTCAGCGTCGAGGGCGCTGAAATCGACGTGCTGGTCATGTCGCGCACCGCACGGGAAATGGGGCTGACCGAAGCAAAGCCTATTTTCATCGTCTTCAAGTCTGCTTCAATTGAAGCGGCAAACTCCTGACTTGCATGGCCCCAAAGCGCCAACCACTTTCATTGCAGGTCAAATTTTGCTAACAACACGCGAAAGTGGCAGGGAATATCGGTGAATTCACTCGAAGCAACAGATAGTCTGGACCATGCAAATGGACCTTCCACCTGGATTGACCGGCGCTCCACTATTCCGCTCTATCACCAGCTTTTCCTCAGCCTGCGTGACAGGATTTTCGGCGGAGAATGGAAGGCAGGCGAACTTTTTCTGCGTGATTCCGATATCGAAAAAGCCTATCGGGTAAGCCGGATAACGGTGCGCAAGGCCATGGACTCCCTGGTCGGCGAGGGGCTTGTTGTACGATTTCGCGGTCGCGGTACCTTCGTTGGCGCACTGCCGGTTTCCGACCTGACAAAAATCAGTCCGGAAAAGCCCCTGGATTTCAAGGATATTGAAGGTGAGTACCGCCGGGAAATCGTAAAAGTGGGCAAGGTGCTGGTGTCCAAACAGACGGCTGACCGACTGCGCGTGCCTGACAATCATCAGGTATCTATGGTACGGATTCTTCATTGGGGCGGGAAAACACCGGTTTGCCTGGAGGCCATTTTTGTCGATAATTTTAAATGGCCCGACATGTTTGACCCCAAGACAATTGAACAAGAAAGCGTCAGTGAAATCTATCGGCGCCGCGGCATAAAAATCGTGACGGTTCGCCAGTCGGTCTCAGCCGTGATTCCGGCACCTGAAACTGCCAAAAAACTGGCGCTGGAACCGGGGCAACCCTCTCTTTTTATCACCAGAGTTGGGTATTCCGCCGAAGATACCCCGGTGGATTTCCGCCATATTTTTTGTCGGGGGGACCGGTATGTTCTGACGCAGGATATCCAGCCCTGAGGCGAGACGAACCCTGCGTTGCCCTTGCCCCCCGGGGCGGCTTCCATGGCATGTGTTCTGCCAGTCCATACCCTCTCGCCCTTTAAGGCTTTCTGCGTTCCCACCCCAGAGGATGGGGTAACCCCGACCTCGTCATACTCGGGCTTGACCTGAGTATCCAGTGGCGCAAAACACAATGTCCCACTCCGGCGAAAGCCCGGGTCCAGCATTTGCTGTCAAAACAGGAAAACAATCAAAAAAGAAAGCGTTAATGCGCCTCATCCCAATTGTGTGCCGCCCTTGCGTCGACCTGTAATGGCACGGAAAGCATCACCGCCGGTTCGGGGGCTTTGACCATCACCGCGTTGATGGCGGTAATAGCGGTTTCCACCTCGGCCTCGGGCACCTCAAAAATCAGTTCGTCATGGACCTGAAGCAGCATTTCAGCCGGCACGTTTTTGGCCGCCAATGCCGGTTCCATTTTTATCATTGCGCGCCGGATAATATCAGCGGCGGAGCCTTGAATGGGCGCGTTGATGGCGGCGCGTTCGTAAAAGGCCCGGTGCCCGGCATTGGAGGTCTTGATGTCCGGGTAATGGCATTTGCGGCCAAAAACCGTCTCCACATAGCCATTTTCGTGCACAAAAGCCTTCTGAGCCTCCATATAATCCTTGATGCCGGGGAAACGCTCAAAATAGGTCTTGATATAGTCCCCGGCTTCAGAGCGGGAAATCCCCAGCTGATTAGCCAGCCCGAAAGCGGAAATTCCATAGATAATGCCAAAATTGATGGCCTTGGCCCGGCGGCGCACCATCGGGTCCATGCCTTCTATCGGCACGCCAAACATTTCGCTGGCGGTCATGGCGTGAATATCCAGCCCGTCGTCAAAGGCTTTTTTGAGCGCTTCTATGTCGGCAATGTGGGCCAGAACGCGCAGCTCAATCTGGGAATAATCAGCCGAGACCAGCTTTTTGCCTTCCGCGGCAATAAAGGCGGTGCGGATTTTGCGCCCGTCCCCAGTGCGCACCGGAATGTTCTGCAGATTGGGGTCGGAAGAGGAAAGCCGCCCGGTAATCACTGCGGCCTGCTGGTAGGAAGTGTGCACCCGGCCCGTATCGGGGTTGATGAAAGTGGGCAGGGCATCGGTATAGGTGGATTTGAGCTTGGAGAGGGCACGCCAGTCCAGAATGGTGCGGGCCAGCAACACGCCCTTGTCGTGCTCGTCATTGCCCCCCGGGTCTCTGGCAGCAAGGCTTTCGAGCACCCCAACCCCGGTGGCCCAAGCCCCGGTTTTAGTTTTTTTGCCCCCCTCAAGGCCCATCTTGTCGAACAGGATTTCGCCCAATTGTTTGGGCGATCCAGGGTTGAATTTTTCTCCGGCAATTTGATGGGCCTCAGCTTCAAGCGCCGCGGCGCGCTGGGCAAAATCCCCGGACAATCGCGCCAGAATCTGACGGTCAACACAAATGCCGCGCGCCTCCATACGGGCCAGCACCGGCACCAATGGCCGCTCCAGCGTCTCGTATAACGTAACAGACTTTTTTGCCACCAGCCGGGCCTTGAGCACATGCCAAAGCCTGAGAGTAATGTCGGCGTCCTCGGCAGCGTATTTGGCGGCCTCGCCTATGTCGAGCTGGTCGAAAGTCTTTTGTTTCTTGCCGCTTCCAGCGAGGTCGGAAAATTTAATTGGCTGGTGGTCAAGCCAGTGGTCAGAAAGCGCGTCCATACCGTTATTGCGGGCGCCATCCATGGCATAGGAGAGCAGCATGGTGTCGTCGATGGGGGTGAGTTCGATGCCATAGCGGGACAGAATGCCCATGTCATATTTGGCATTTTGCAGGACTTTCAGGATGGAAGGGTCGCTGAAAACCGGCTTGAGCATTTCAACAGCACGAGCCAGGTCCATCTGCCCCTTGGCTTTGCCGCCGCCAAACATATCGTCCTCGCCCTCCACATGGGCCAGCGGAATATAGCAGGCGGTGCCAGGTTCGGTTGCAAGGCAGATGCCCACAAGGCCTGCCCGCTGATTATCCAGCCCGGTGGTTTCGGTGTCGATGGCCACATGGCCTTTGGCAATAATGGCCTCTATCCATTTGGCAAGCGCTTCTTCATCGCGCACAATTTCATAGTTGTCGTGGTTGACAGGAAATGCCCTGATGCGGGCGAGCACCGCGTCAGCGTGGGCTGAGGGGCTGCCATTGGAGGCGTTCTTCCCGCCATTGTTGGCATCGGGTTCAGAGCCCGGATTGCTGGTGCCGGATTTGGCGGCAAGTTCGGGGTCGGGCTCAAAGGCATCAAGGTCGGCCTCAAGAAACGCCGCCATTCGCCTTGAAAAACTGTTGAGTTCCAGAGCCTTGAGAAAAGGAAACAGGATGGAGGGGGTCAGCGGCTGACGCTCCATTTCTTCCAGCGGGTGCTCCACCGGCACATCGGTTTTAAGGGTCACCAGTTGATGGGAAATGCGCGCCTGATCGGCAAACTCGATGAGGTTTTCGCGCCGCTTGTTCTGTTTGATCTCCCCGGCGCGGGAAAGCAGGGTTTCAAGGTCACCAAACTCGTTGATGAGCAGGGCCGCTGTTTTGACTCCGATGCCGGGCACTCCGGGAATATTATCCACACTGTCCCCTGCAAGCGCCTGCACCTCGATAACCTTGTCCGAGGTGACGCCGAATTTTTCGAGCACTTCGTCCGGCCCGATCCAGCGGTTTTTCATGGTATCGAGCATGCGCACAGCGCCCGCATCATCAATAAGCTGCATCAGGTCTTTGTCGCTTGAAACGATGGTTGTACGCCCGCCCATGGCCTTGGCCATCATCGCATAGGTGGCAATAAGGTCATCGGCCTCATACCCCTCCTGTTCGATGGAGAGAATGGAAAAAGCACGGGTGGCGGCGCGGGTCAGGGGAAACTGGGGTACCAGATCTTCAGGTGCCGGGGGGCGGTGGGCTTTATATTCGGGATAAAAATCATTGCGGAACGACTTGCCCGAATAGTCAAAAATCACCGCGATATGGGTTGGTGCGTCATCGCCTTTCAATTCATCCACCAGCTTGAACAGCATGTTGCAGAAGCCCGACACCGCCCCCATGGGCAGACCATCTGACTTGCGCGCCAAAGGCGGCAGGGCGTGATAGGCGCGGAAAATGAAGGTTGAGCCGTCAACAAGCAGTAGGTGCATGGGAGAACATACCTGAGCAAAAAGGAATCTGTTGCTCAACCCTACGTCAAACACGACCCCCGGCGATAGGGCAGGCAACATTGCTTTTTAAGCAGAACGCGCCGGGCAGCACCATTATACAGCCTTTTTTTCGTCTTCTTTTGACAAAGAAAAAATGAACTCATCATAGTTCATTTTGTTGTCTTCCAGAACCTTGAGTACCATCTGGAATGAGCTTTCCATTCCCTCTCTGGCGCTGGCATGGCTTTGTTCCTCGCGCAATAATGCCTGATAAAGGGGAGCAATGGCATCATCGATAACACGGCGATCGGGCACCCGGCGCGAGGAGTGAAAGCTGATAATATTGCCTTCATTGTCAAAACTCGGCGTTACATGGGCAAATACCCAGTAATGGTCCCCGTTCTTGCACCGGTTAAGAACATAGGCAAAAATTTCCCGCCCCCCCGAGAGCGTATCCCAAAGCAGTTTGAACACACAGCGCGGCATGTGGGGATGGCGGATGATGGAGTGGGGCTGGCCCAGAAGCTCCCCCTCGCTAAACCCTGCAACGCGCTGAAATACGTCATTGGAATAGGTTATGCGGCCCTTGAGGTCCGTTTTTGAGACGATGATTTCGTTATCTTCGAAAAACTGCTCAATCCCGGTAACAGTCAAGCTCTTTGTGGCCATGTCACAATCCTCGATTGATTCCTTTTAGCTCCAAAGAGCGGGAGAGAAACGAGTCAAAATGTCGCGCCCAGGAAAAGTGTGTAAAAACAATGAAGCAACTTAATAGGTTCTGAGACTGGGAAATCATTTATTTAGAGATCGGTCAGCCTCCATATCTTTTTCCGGTCAACAGATCCTGGTGACCTCTGACTTGACCTGAACGCAGGATCGGTATCCAGTGCCAGTAAACTGCCATTGCCCGGTGATGCTGCAATTTGTGGAACTCAAGTTTTGTGAAGTCGGAACAGCTCATCAAAGATGTCCACGCCATCAGGGAGGCGCACCCGGAAAACCTGATGGTGCGGTATTTTGATGGCGAGTGGTTTTCCTCCCTTGGCAAACCCGAACAGGAGCGGCTGCTCAATATCATTGCAACGGGCCTGAAAAACCCGGACAGCCAGATGGGTGCTTACGCTATGAGGCCGGATGATTATGCGCTGTTTGCACCCCTGTTCGACCCCATGATACGGGATTTCCATTCAATCCCCCCGGACACCAAAATCAAACAGGTTTCGGACTGGAATTTTTCCGGCATTCAGGGCGATCTCAGCGCCATAGATCAACGCCTTGCTGACACGTCCATGCGGGTGCGGGTTGCGCGAAATGTTGCGGCATACCCCCTGCCCGGTGCCATGAGCAGGGATGAACGGCTTTCGTTCGAGGCGCTGGCTGTTGAGGCTTTTTCGGTGCTGATGAAAGACCCCGGTTTTGGCGGGCAATATCTCTCGCTCACACCCGGCTCACCCCACCAGATGAGCGAAAGAGAATACACCTCCCGCGTGCAGGCCCACCAGATGTTCAAGGATATGAGCGCCGACAGATATCTCAATGCGGCCGGTATCAGCGCTGACTGGCCCCACGGGCGCGGCATGTATGTTTCTGAACAAGAAGATTTTCTGGTCTGGGTCGGCGAGGAAGATCACTTGCGCATTATGGCCATGCGGCGCGGGGGCGATCTCAAAGCCCTGTTCACGCGTCTGCACGGCGGGCTGGAAAAGCTTGAGCACTTGCTGCCCCCCTTTGCCATGTCCCCAACCTATGGGGCACTCAATTCCTGCCCCACCAATCTGGGGGCGGGCATGCGCGCCAGCCTGCACCTGAAACTGCCCAGTCTGACACAAGGGGACGCAGACCTGAAGCGGCTCAAACTGCTCGCTCAACCTCTGGGTCTGGTTGTTCGCGGCGCTGCGGGTGAACACTCCGGTGCCGGTGAAGGCGGGCTGGTGGACATTTCCCCAAACGCCCGGCTTGGCGTCAGCGAAAAAGAAATTCTCAATCGACTTTATCAGGGCACCAAAACCCTGTGGGCCGCCGAAATTCGTTAACAGACCTGTCTGTCAGTGACCCACAAATCCCCTTTTTTGATTCATCCAAACGAAACCGCTTTGCTTCATTGTTCAAATCCGACGTGAGCAAATGGGTGCGGGGAGAAATCGACATGGGCAGTTCAGAATTGGCGCTTGAAATAAAGGGCCTGAGCAAAAGTTTTGACAAGCCTGCTGTGAGGGGGCTCGATCTTGCCGTCAAAAAAGGCGAGTTCTACGCGCTGCTTGGCCCCAACGGAGCGGGCAAGACCACCATCCTGCGCATGGTTGCGGGATTGCTGCAGCCGGATGCCGGCCGGATTTCAGTGTTTGGCCATGATGCCAAACGCGCCCCCCTCGCCGCCAAGCGCATCATGGCCTGGGTCTCGGATGAACCCATGGTTTACGACCGCCTGACCCCGTTTGAATATCTCGAATTTGTTGCCGGTCTCTGGCAGGTTGAAGCGGAAACTGCTGCGAAACGCTCCGCCGAACTGCTCGACTGGCTCGGTCTGAGCGAAAACGCCCACGCTCGGTGCGGCGGATTTTCCAAGGGCATGCTGCAAAAAGTGGCGCTGGCCGGGGCGCTGGTGCACGAACCATCGCTCATCATTCTGGATGAACCCCTGACCGGGCTTGACGCCGGTTCGGCCCGCCAGGTCAAGGATGTGCTTAGGAAACGCGTTGCCGATGGCGTCACCATTATCATGACCACCCATATTCTGGAGGTTGCCGAGCGCATGGCTGAGCGTATCGGTGTCATTGCCCAGGGGCGTCTGATCGCAGAAGGTACGCTTGAAGAGCTACGCGCCAGCGCCAGTGAAGGCAGCGCTACTCTTGAGGATATTTTCCTTGATCTGGTGGCCAGAAACGAGGTTGCCGCATGATTGCGCCCAACTCCCTGGGCTGGTTCGCCCGCCATGAGCTGGGGCTGGCTTTGCGCGACTGGAGCGCCATGATGAGCGCGGGCAAACCTGTGCGCCGCGCCGTGCTGGCGGCAATATTTGTTGTTGTCACCATCATATTGCATGCCATTGCCTATGCGCTGATCGGAAGCTGGGCCGGGGCTGGAATAGGTCCGGACAAACAAACCCTTGTCTGGCTGAGCGGGGGCGGGCTGATCTTTTTCACCGTGATGCTGTCCCAGGCCATGGAATCGGTGACCCGGGCCTATTATGCGCGCTCCGATCTTGACCTGATCCTGTCTTCCCCAGCCAATCCGCGCGCGCTTTTTGCCGTGCGCACCAGCGCTGTTGCCCTGACCACGGTTGGTCTTGCCGCCCTGCTCGCGGGGCCTGCCATCAACGTGCTGGCACTGACGGACGGGGCGCACTGGCTTTTTGCCTATGTGGTTCTTATTGCCCTGAGCGCATTTGCCACCGCACTTGCCATCTTCTTTACCGCGTTTCTTTTCAAAATGGTTGGTGCAAAAAAGACCCGTCTCATTTCCCAGATTGCCGCTGCCGTGGTGGGCGCCGGGTTCATCATCGGTCTGCAGGTTGTTGGTATTCTCACCTATGGAAGCCTCAGCCGGTTTACCATGCTCAACTCGGCCGACCTTGTTGCCGCGATGCCCCCAGACACTTCCGTGATCTGGCTTCCGGCGAAAGCGGCGATGGGGGATGTTGCCTCTTTGCTTAAAGTGCTGCTGGCCGGGGTTGGAATTTTGACCCTGGCCATTGTTTTTGCCTCCGCCGGTTTTGCCCGCTACGCGGTGGCCGCCGCCGGTCTGGCCCATGCAAAAAGCGCCGCGCAGCGGGTCAGAACCTCGTTCGCCATACTTTCCCAGAAACAATCCCTGCGCGCCAAGGAGTTCAAGCTCCTGTTGCGCGACCCCTGGCTATTGTCCCAATCGCTGATGCAGATATTGTATCTGGTGCCCCCCGCTCTGATGCTCTGGCTCAACTTCGGGCAGAGCAGCTCCATCTATGTTGTTGTGGTCCCCGTTATCGTCATGGCTTCGGGCCAACTTGCCGGGGGGCTGGCCTGGCTCGCCATCTCGGGGGAAGATGCCGCTGATCTGGTGGCTAGCGCCCCCGTGAGCCCGCGCGACATTCTGGTGGCCAAAATCCAGTCGGTCATCGGGGCCATTGCTCTGGTTTTGACCCCGCTATTGCTGCTGATTGCACTTGGCTCATTGAGCGCCGCCCTTGTGACCGCGCTTGGCTGCACCCTTGCCGCCGGATCGGCCACCGCCATTCAACTGTGGTTCCGTTCTCAGGCCAAACGCTCGATGTTCCGGCGCCGTCAGGTATCCTCGCGTGTGGCAACCCTGTCCGAAGCTTTTGCCTCCATCTTGTGGGCGGGAACCGCCGCCTTGCTGATTTCCCTGCCCATGCTGGCTTTCATTCCCGCCATTCTGGCCACCGGCGCACTGGTTTTTGCCTTTGCGCTTCGGCCCCGGGGAGAGGCATAAAAAGACGCCGCAGCTACTCAAAGCCGCGGCGCCTTTTGGGAGAGGGAGGAGCGTTTTCAGGACAAGTGGACACCGGTTATCCGGTTTACGAAAACGCGACCAGATGAAAATCCGGGGCCCCGGCAAGCCCTATTTGATGCGCTTGATGGTGACGGAGGCAAAACCCATGCCCCTGACCGAGGTGATGGTGTTGGTGCCCTCGTCATCTCCGATGTCATAACGGGCCAACTCGATTTCGGTGGAGCCGTCATCCATGGTCATGGTTTCAGCAGCCATCATGGAATCATCCATCATATCGTCATCAGACATGGAATCGCTCGACATATCGTCATCCATTTTGTCATCCGACATCGTGTCGTCATCCATCATATCGTCGTCCATCATGCTTTCATACTGGGCGGTGGACAGGTCAAAGACGCCGGTCAGATAATTGTCGGGCACCTTGGTGGGTGCAACCATGGCAAAGATGCGCAAGGCATCGGCATTGGTTTCAATCTGAAAGGTAATCGCTCCACGGGGGGCCAACAGCACACCCGGAGGGCCATCTGCACCGTGGGCGACTTTCGCGCCGCTGCCAATTGCGGCGGCAAGCTCAGCGGGGTCACCGGTCAGCACCTGAACCTTAGCCGCCGGGGTCACATAATCGCCGGTAAAAATCTTGTCGTCATATTTGGTATCCGCAACCAGTACGGGGGCAATCAACTCGTCCGCCATCTTGTTGGTGACGGTAATCTCGTAAATGTGGGCAAAGGCGGAAGACGCCATCAGCAGGGTAAGCCCGGAAACAGCGCCAAGCGCCAGGATGGTTTTTTTCATTTTGTCTGTCCTTAATGATTTCATGGTTCAAAAGCCAGGTTGGCGTTGATGCCCATATGCAAAAAAATAGAGCGGGCACACCGGAACAGCTAAGGCCCCCGTGTTTTGCAAACGTAAGGACAGGGTTAGGATTTGGTTAGCAGGCAACACCTGTTGGTGAAGGCTCTGTTATTTTAGGAGATTTTCATGCCCATTACACGCTCTGGCAATTGCGCCTGTGTGAGCTAAACTGCCAACCAGAGCGTTGCCAGAAAAAGTGGGAACCGGTTTTTCGGTTCGGCGACGCGACCAAACAAAAAACAGGTGTCCCGTTTTTGTTTCGACCAACGGGGCTGTGCCCTAGACCGAAGGTATCAAATATTCCGCTATGACCGAGCAAACCCCCGAAGCCCCAAAAAGCAAACGCATTCTGGTTGCCGAGGACGACGACAATATCCGCAACCTGCTCACCTCCTACCTCTCGGTAAGCGGATATGAAACCATTTCGGTTGCAAGCGGGTCGGCAGCTCTTAAACGCCTCGAACAGACCCGGTTTGACCTTGCAATCCTTGATATCATGCTGCCGGAGGCGAACGGGCTGGACATCTGCGCCAAGGTGCGCGCGCATCACGACATGCCTGTTCTGCTGCTGACAGCGTTGGGCGAGGAGCACGACCGCATCCGTGGCTTTGAGGTTGGCGCCGATGATTATCTGGTCAAGCCATTTTCTCCCCGCGAACTGGTGGCAAGGGTAAAAGCCATCCTGCGCCGCAGTACCAGCGCACAAAGTGCCAGATTACCCGCCAGTACAGGTGGTGAGCAAAAATACACACCCCCCTATCCCATTCAGATGGACTGGGAGTGCAAGAGCGCCCGGTTTGAGGACAGGGAACTTCAGCTCACCCAGTATGAGTTCAAAATTCTTGCGGCGCTGACCCGGCGTCCCGGCGTTGTGTTTTCACGCGACGAACTGCTTGACCTGCTCTATCCCACCGGGGCCAGCGTGGTCCTGAAAGCGGTGGATGTGCATATTCACAATCTGCGCGCCAAACTGGGACCGGACGGGGCAAAACTGGTGCAGACCGTGCGCGGTTTCGGCTACAAAGCGGCGCGCATTGAGCCTTCTAAAACCAGTTCCCCAGTTGAAGGGGGGAGTTCCTGGAAATGAGTGAACAGCTCCCCCGCATCAGGAACTTCCCGGTGCTGCTGGTGCAACTGGTTGTTGCAAATATCGTGGTTGCCGGGGCGGTGGCGGCAATGCTCTACTGGCTTTTTACCGGCCTGATGGACGCCTATTTCAACAGCCTTACGGATGAGTTTGACATCTCCCCGACCAAGCTCAATTCCATGTTCGCCATGGACGTGGAGCAAAGCCTGTGGTGGGTGGTAGCGGTGGCGCTTGCTCTTGGTATCGCCCTTGCTCTGATATTGACCAGAACTCTGTTGCGCCCGGTTACACAAATGGTGCGCGCCACCGAAAAAATTGCTCAAGGAGAACTCAGCGCCCGCGCACCCACCCCGATGGGTGAGTTGGGCAAGCTGGGCTGGCACCTCAACGAAATGGCGGGCGCCCTTGAACGTCAGGAGGAGGAGCGTCAGCAGTTACTACGCGACCTCAGCCACGAACTGCGCACCCCCCTGACCAACGTCAAGGGCTATATCGAGGGCCTCGAAGACGGGGTGTTTCAGGTCGGTCCGGAAGTGTTCGAGGTTCTCAACGGTGAGGTCAGACGTCTTAACGCCCTCATTGATGACCTTAGTGAGCTTTCGATTTCAGAACAGCTTAGCGGGAGGCTTTCGCTTAAGCCTCTTAACCTGAAAGAAGAACTTGCAGCCGTCATTGCCGCCCAAAAGGCAAGCATGGTTGAGACCGGTTTTGAAGTCCGTATTGAGGAAAGTGGCATTCCAGGTACGCTGATTGCCGACCGCAAACGCCTGCATCAGATTTTCAGTAACGCACTGTCCAACATGGTGCGCTATGCAAAGCCTGCTCACCCAACCCCCAATGCCGGGCGCGAGGGCCTGATATCTATTGACTGGGGGGTGCCCGAAGCGGTCAGCATCTGTTTTGAGAACTGGGCCGAGCCCATCCCCAAAGAGCAGTTGAAGCGCCTGTTTGACCGCTTTTACCGGGTCGACCCATCCCGCTCCGGCACTTCGCAATCGGGTAATTCTCAAAATGTCGGGCTGGGCCTGGCAATTGTAAAGCGGCTGGTCAGCGCCCACGGCGGCACGGTTCGGGTCGAGCAGGCAGATGGCCGCTTTCAGCTTTGCATCAAACTTGAGCGCGCGACCGCTTGAGTTAAAACATGACGCGGTTTAGCTCACTCGGATTTTTGCTTTTCCTCGGAAATGGGGCCCTCATCATCGTCCAGAATGCGATGAGCGGCCCCCTCCATGTCCTCATATTGCCCCGAGCGAAGCGACCACAGGAAAGCAACAAGCCCCAGCGCACCCAGGAAAAGAGCAATCGGTATCAGGGCCAACAATCCGCTCATTGCGCCGGCTCCGGATGAGATATTTCAGCTCTGGAGGAAGAAGCCCTGGACGTCGGGCGGCGTTTTGTCAGCCATGGATTGCCAAACCGCAGCTTGAGCGCGTTAACAGTGACCAGAACCGAGGAGGTGCTCATGGCAAGCGCTGCAATCAGCGGGGTGACAAAGCCGGCCATCGCCAGTGGGACAGCAACAATATTATAAACCAGTGCCAGCGCGAAATTCTCGCGCACGCCCTTGTCCGCTTTTCGCGCCAGTTCCAAAGTAGCGGGAACGGCGGTCAGACTGTTGCGGGTAAAGATGAAGTCCGCGGCGCTGCGCCCCACATCGGCGGCGCTTGCCGGGGCCATGGAAACATTGGCGGCGCGCAGGGCGGGTGCATCATTGATGCCGTCCCCCACCATCAGAACATTCTCTCCTTCTGCCTGAAGGGCCTGAATGTGGGCGACCTTGTCCGCCGGAGTCATCTCGCCACGGACGTTTTTTATACCCAGTTCAGCGGCGAGCTTTTCCACCGCACCGATACGGTCCCCGGACAGAAGGCTGACCTCATAGCCTGCGGCCACAAGGGCCTCAATGGCGATGCGCGCGTCTGGGCGCGGCGCGTCGGCAAGGGCAAAGGCGGCAACAGGGTTACCATTGTAGCTGAGCCAGACTTCACTCTGCGCCATTGCGTTCCGGGGCGCCTGGGTGGCTGCCTCTGCCCCGTTGCACCACTCTTTTTTGCCCAGTCGCCAGATGCCGTCCTCATCTTTGCCCTCGATGCCCTGACCGGCAACTTCGTGTGTTTCCCCCGCAAATACATCGTCTCCCAGAGCAAATATGCCGAGCGCCTTCGAAAACGGATGGGCGCTGAGCCGCGCCAGTTTCCCAGCCATGGACAGAGCTGCAGCGTCTCCAAAAAACTGCTCGGTGACAGAGGGCGCCCCTTGCGTCAGCGTGCCGGTTTTGTCGAACACCACATGGCCGGCTTCTCCCATGCGCTCCAACGCTGCCCCGTCCTTCATGACTATGCCTGCTTCAAACAGGCGCCCCGCCGCCACGATATGAACCATGGGCACGGCAAGGGCCAGAGCACAGGGGCAGGTGATGATAAGCACCGCAATAGCAATAATTGTCGCCAGATGCCAATCGCCGGAAATAAAACCCCAACCCAGAAAAGCAATCAGCGCAAGCAGGTGAACTGCTGGAGCATAAATCTCTGCCGCCCGGTCGGCAATGCGCCGATAACCGGCGCGGCTGCCTTCGGCCGCCTCCATCAGTTCAATCATACGCGCAAGAAAGGATTGTTCCGCCCGCTGCTTTGCAACCAGGGTGATGGCTCCTGTCAACACAAGCGTGCCGGAAAGCAGCTCTGACCCCGGCTTTATGGTTTCAGGAGCCGCCTCCCCGGTGACCAGAGAGACGTCGGCTTCGCTGACGCCCGTCTTGACTTCGCCATCCACAGGCACCCGTTGCCCAGCGGTGATTGCCAGTTCCATGCCCGGCTCGATGTCGGCAATGGCGATGGCCTCGCGAGTACCATCACCCTTGACAAGAACTGCCCGCCTGGGGGCCATCTGGGCGAGATTCTTGACCGCACCACGCGCCTTTTCGCGCATCATGTGGTCAAGTGTGCGCCCTATCAGCAGGAAAAACAACAGGGTTATTGAAGCATCAAAATAGGTGTTTTCAGCACCGCGCGCGGTTTCGAACACGCTCATAATCAAAGAAAGCAGTACCGCAAGAGCAATGGGCACATCCATGTTCAGACGTCCGTGTCTCAAGGCACCGATGGCCGAGCGAAAAAACACCTGACCGGAATACCCTACTGCCGGAATGGCAATAAGCGCTGAAACCCAGTGGAACAGGTCACGCGTTGCCGCATCGGCCCCCGCCCAGACCGAGACGGAAAATAACATGATATTTCCTGCGGCAAACCCCGATACGGCAAGGGCACGCACCAGGTGAGAGAGCTTTTTGGCGTCTTCATCCTCGACTATTGCATCAAGCAGCATAACCCGATGGCCGCTTTGCCTTACGGTCGCAGTGAGTTTGGAGGGCGCCCCCTTTTTGGGATCAAACGTGACCCGGACCCGTTTTGTTGACAGGTTCACCCGCGCATGTTCAACCATATCCAGCCCGCCAAGCCCCTGCTCGATGGTGCGGATGCAGGTGGCACAGTGCACGTCGGGGACACCCAGTTCAAGCTGGCAGGTGCCATCCCCCAGATCACGCGCAGCCGCCAGCAGGGTGTCATCATCGGCCTCCGGTGTATTTTGCAAAGCCAGGGCGGCTCCGGCCTCAACCCCGGGCGCGCAACAGCTCATGGGGATTTGGCATCGGCGGCAGGCGACTGCTCGGGATCAATGATCAGTCGAGCCCGGTATATGAACTCTGGAAAACCGTCAATATCGGCATTTATGACCACATTCCAGACGCCGGAGGGAATAGCTTCGCGAACAGTGAATTTCTCGCCCTCAGCCAAAAGTGTCAGCGTTCGATCCTGGGAGATGCCGATGGGGCGTGTCAAGGCAATCTGAACCGATTGCATCTGGATGGGCTGGTTTTGATCATCGGCAAGGTCAAAAATCAGCTGGCCATCCCGGTATGTCAGTCCCACCTTCCAATTTAGATCAGCCTGCGCCTGTGAGGCGGCCAGTTTTTCATTGAACTGCTGACTGGCCACATAGGTGTTTTTGACCACCAGACCGGTCCAGGATTTCGTGGCCATGGTGGCCATGAATATATTGACCCCAGCGATAGTGCCAAAAAAAGCGAGCATGATCACCAGCATGTGCCGACCGGTAAATTCTCGTGGGGTTTTTGTTTCGCTCATGGGTTTCTCCTCACGGCGTTTCAAATTTAGCGCGAGCCACAGCGCTTTCATCATTCTGTATGTCGGTGATTACGAACTCGAATATTTCCGATTTCCCGGCAAGATCATCCGGGTCTGCCTGTACATAGAGACGCAGAGGGTGAACCTGGTCTGGTTCGATTTCAAACTGCAGGGTACCCACCGGTTCACTGTTCTGCCCGGCAAGGCGCATGGAGCCACCCGCAAGACCGTTCATGGTGAGTTCAATCGTGCGCGGATCATTTTCCATGTTGACAATTTTTACATCATAGCCATTGCGCACTGAGCCATCTGAGAGCAGCACATACAATGGATTTCTGTCATGCAGAACACTCAGGCTGAGTTGATCGCGCGTACTGAGTACATAAAGCATACCAAACCCGATTGATCCAAGGAGTGCAGCATATAAAAGCGTGCGCGGCCGTATGAGCGTCCGCCAGTTTGCATTGATGACAGCATCAACCAACCTGCCGTTTTTGCCGCGGACGTTTTTGGGATTTACAAGACCATCGGGGCCGGTCGCCAGTTTGACGTTGGCGTTGTAGTCATTGAGCGTGGTATAGGAGATGAGGCCGCGCTCTTTACCCAGTTTGTCCATCACATTATCACACGCATCAATACACAATGCGCAGGTGATACATTCAAGCTGCTGGCCATTACGAATATCAATGCCCATGGGGCACACGGCAACGCAGGCGTTGCAATCCACGCAATCCCCAACGTTTTTCCCCTCGGCAATCGCCTTTTTGGTGTGCTTGTTCCGGGGCTCTCCGCGCCAGTCATTATAGGTAACGGTTGCCGAATGTTCATCCAGCATCGCCGCCTGTATGCGCGGCCAGGGGCACATATAGGTGCAGACCTGCTCGCGCATAAGTCCGCCAAAAGTGTAGGTTGTTGCTGTAAGGATAGCGATGGTAATGTAGGCGATAGCCGGTGCCTGAAGCGTTACCAGTTCCCTTAAAAGATTGGGCGCTTCGGCAAAATAAAATATCCACGCTCCCCCGGTGCTGACCGCGATCAGCAGCCAGACCGCGTGTTTTGAAAGGCGTTTGGCCAGTTTGTTCACCGACCAAGGGGATTTGTCCAGCTTGATACGTGCGTTGCGGTCGCCTTCAATCGCCCTTTCCACCACCAGAAACAGGTCAACCCAGACGGTTTGCGGACAGGTATAGCCGCACCAGGCACGCCCGACCGTCGAGGTCACCAGAAAAAGGCCAATTCCGGCCATGACCAGCAACCCGGCCACGTAATAGAATTCCTGAGGCCAGATTTCGATGAAGAAGAAATAGAACCTCCGGTTTGCCAGATCGATCAGCACGGCCTGATCAGGGGCAAACTCGCCCCGATCCCATTTCAGCCAAGGGGTGATGTAATAGACCGCCAGCGTGAGCACCATGATAATCCATTTCAGGCGGCGGAAGGTGCCTTTGGCGCGCTGGGGAAATACTTTCTTGCGGGCCGCATATAATGGCTCACGCACACCTGCTGTATTGACAGCCTCAACGTCAATTCTTTTGATGCCCTGTTGCTCAGCATCAGTTTTTTCTTCAAGCATAAGGGTTGTGCCCAATATTGAGCCAATTGAACTGCACCGGGCCTTATTGCCCACCAATTCATTTTTGGCCTTGATTTCGGTCAACTCGATCCAGCCGGTACGGCGATGGATTATGCACTCAACAGCGTCCGCTCGACAAACCACCAGGCCCCTATTGTCCCGATAATCAGCGAAGCGGGAATGACAACAACCGCACGGTACCAGCTCTTGTTACGAAACCATATTCCAACAAGAAGGAAACAGATAGCAATAATACTCAGTTGCCCCAGTTCAACGCCAACATTAAACGAGACCAAACCTGTGACAAATTGATCCGGTGCAAGACCTATTTCCTTGAGTACCCCTGCAAATCCCAGCCCGTGCAGCAGTCCGAAGCCAAATACAAGCACCGGCCGCCACCTTGTCAGTTTCTGGGTGAGGATATTTTCCACGCACACATAGGTAATTGAAAGCGCAATCAGTGGCTCCACAATACTGGGCGGGATGCTCACCACGCCCGCCATTCCCAGCGCCAGCGTGATCGTGTGGGCAAGGGTAAAGGCGGAGATCTGCCACAACAGGGGGCGCAGATGCGTGGAAAGCAGGTAGAGCCCGACCACAAACAGAATATGGTCAACGCCCTTGGGCAGAATGTGGGTGTATCCGATGGCAATGTAGTTGAGCACGACCTCAACAAGTCCCTGGTGGCGCACTCCTACAATCGGCAACGGGTCGCTGGCCTGCCCGTCAATCAGGTAGGCCGAATAGTCCTCCTCGGGAGTTTCTCCGGCAACGCGGACAACACTTGAGCCATATTGGAAGTCCCAGGCCCAGGTGAAGGTCTCAGCGTTGATGGGTAACCGCCCACCCAGCACAATCACTGATTCCCGTGCCAGATCGAGGTCGCCAACCGGGGGAATGAGCACATCAACCACACGAGGTGTGATATCGTTATCGTCGGCCTTCAGGTACACACCTGAGAGAAACTTTTGTTCAAATTCACTAAAAGCTTCTCTGAGTCCCTGAGGTCCGGTGGCGCGCAATTTATTGTAATCCTGAGCATTTTCGGATTCGTTGGTGTTTTGTACATCCGGGCCGATTTCGGCGATCAGTGCTTCCAGATTGATTGCAATTTCAATGCGATAGCGCCCGTCCTCAGAAAAGCTCAGATCAACAATCGCCGGCTGCACTTCATGGGCGCGCGCGCTGCTCAGGCCTGCAGGCATTGGCAGGAGCGCCAGCATCAGAACGCCGATCAACAATGCAAGCCATCTCTTGAGCATTTTCAGGCTTTGCTTCACAATCGCTTTTCTGCCAATTGTCCTGACCCGGAGAAAACTATGCGTATTCATAAACTTCACTGCCATACGTTACTCACCGCGTTGTTCGCGGTTTTGGCGATTAGTGTACAATTTTCAGCTCCGGTCAATGCCCATGAATACTGGATTGAACCATTTGATTTTACGCCCGAACTCAACACCACGGTTTCTGCGGACCTTCGGGTCGGTCAGGATTTCAAGGGGAACGCACTTGCCTATATCGGGGTATTTACTGCGGGTTATCAGATAACGGATGCCAATGGAATGCGCGAACTCAAGGGGCGGGATGGCGACCGCCCGGCGCTTTCATTCGAGACGCTGGCGCCCGGTCTCAACATCGTGACCTACCAGACCACCCAGAGCCGGGTACGGTTTGACGAATGGGAGACCTTTGCCGCCTACTTCAACAATGAAGGAATGCCCGAGATAGGTGAACAGCATCGGGCACGCAATCTTCCCCCGACCGGCTTTTCCGAGCTCTATTCACGTTATGTCAAGTCGCTTCTGGCGGTGGGCGGAGAAACCACTGGTGCTGACAGGGAAATTGGTATGCGCACGGAGCTTGTCGCCCTTGCAAACCCTTATGCCCTGCCTTTCGGGGAGGGGGTGCCCGTGCAGTTATTATATGAAGGCGTACCATTGCCGGACAAACAGATTTCAATTTTTGCGCGCTCACAAAGGCAGGGCGAAGAGGATCTTCTGGAAACAAGCAAGGTGCGCACCGACGGGAACGGGCGGGCAATCATCAAAGTCAGACCAGGAAAACGCTACCTGCTGAACTCTGTTCACCTCATTGAGGTGGAGGGACGCGGAGAAGTTGTCTGGGAGAGCTTCTGGGCCTCTCTTACATTTGAAGTGCCAGGATAAGTATTTAGGGGTCAGGACCCGGGACGGCGCTACTTTTCTTTGCCTTGGTGCCCGGCCAGGGAAAGAGAGGCCCAGGGCCTGCAGACTGTTAAGAACCGGCCTGACTTCTTCGCCCGGACCAGTCAGAGGATTGCCGAACCTGCAGCCAGCAGACCTGCCGCAGCATAAGACGAAAACAAAAACCTGTCCGCACCCGAGGACGCGGACAGGTTGGGATTTTTCAGAACATCCGGACCGGCTTTTTACTCACCACCACCCAGGG
Source organism: Hyphomicrobiales bacterium (assembly GCA_026981645.1). Classification (GTDB taxonomy): domain Bacteria; phylum Pseudomonadota; class Alphaproteobacteria; order Rhizobiales; family Devosiaceae; genus DROE01. The sequence continues at coordinate 82,460 of JALSII010000044.1, forward strand.
AGTGCACATAAACCGCCAGTTGCTTGACCACCGTGTCACCAAGCTTTTCCGTCCAGCCCGGCATCACGCCATGCTGGGGGGTATTGACCTGAGCAACGATGGACTCAAGATTGCCTGCATAAAGCGAGATGGCGTTGTTGAGAGGCGGTGCGCCAAGCGCAGGTTCTCCCAGCCCCCCGGGTCCATGGCACGCGGCACAATTATTTTCAAATATCAGCGCACCCTCTTCGCTATCCTGACCACCCTCAAGGCCGCCCAGAAAAGCTGTATAGCTGGCAACGGTCTGGATTTCCTCGCGAGAGAGAATACCAAAAGCGCCAAAAGCGGGCATTTCATTGAACCTTGTATCAAAGTCCTCTTCATAACGCACGCCATGGGCAATAGTCAGATAGATATCCTGAGCCGAACCACCCCAGATCCATTCGTCATCATTCAGGTTGGGAAAGCCCACAGACCCTTGCGCGCCCGAACCATGGCACTGGGAACAATTAACCTTGAATGCCGCCTGGCCGCCGGCTCTGGCAAAGCGGGCCAACTCATCATTGGCAATGATGTCGCTGACTTCACTTTGAGAAATCATGTCCAGAAAAGTCACCTGCCCCTCTTTTGCCGCTTCAATTTCCCTGGCTACGTCCGCACGGCTGGAATATCCCAGAAGGCCGGGTGTGTTGCCTTTGATCAAAGGAATAGCAGGATAGGCAATCATGTAGCCAATGGCCCAGATGATACAGGCATAAAACGTCCACAGCCACCAACGGGGCAGGGGGTTGTTCAGCTCGCGAATTCCATCCCATTCATGCCCGGTGGTTTCAACACCGCTGATTTCATCGATTTCGTTTTGCGGGTTTTCCTTCTCGGCCATTATTCGGGTCCTCCATCAAGCGGAGTATCATCCCTTAAAGGAATGTTTGCCGCGTTCTGGGCCTTTTCTTTTGCACCGGGCAAAAACACCATCACAATCACCCCCAGAAAGACGATAACCAGGTAGAGCAGCCCCCAACTGTCGGCAAATTGCCGGAATGCCTCATATTCCATGGTTCATCCTCCTAGCGGTAATTGGCTTCAGGCTCGTAGGTTGAAAAGTCAACCAGTGTCCCCAGCATTTGCAGATAGGCGATCAGCGCATCCATTTCCGTCAATTCGCGCGAATTGCCGTCATAGTCTTCAATGCGCACATTATCGTAGCGCGATAAAAGGCCACTTGAATCAAGCTCAGGGTCAGCCTGTGCCATCAGGTCAGCAAGGGCGTTGTCGATCATTTCCTCGGAATAGGGCACACCAACCATGGCGTTGGCCCGCAGGGAGTTCGATGTCAGATCCGTTTCAAGCGTGGCTTCAGCCAGAAATCCGTAGCTGGGCATAACCGATTCGGGCACGACCGAACGCGGATCTTTCAGATGCTGAACATGCCAGGCGTTGGAATAGCGATCGCCCACCCGGGCCAGATCAGGGCCGGTGCGCTTGGAGCCCCACTGGAAGGGGTGATCATACATGCTCTCCGCCGCCAGTGAATATTGGCCAAAACGCTCCACCTCATCGCGGAAGGGGCGGATCATCTGAGAGTGGCAGGTATAACAGCCCTCGCGGATATAAATGTCCCTCCCCGCCAACTCCAGCGGCGTGTAGGGGCGCATGCCTTCCACCTTTTCAATTGTATTCTCCAGATAGAAAAGCGGCGCAATTTCCACAATGCCGCCGATGCTGACCACCAGCAGCGAGCCGATCAGAAGAAAAGAAGCGTTGCGCTCTATAACGCCGTGTTTTTCCAGAAGTCCCATTGTTTCGCTCCTTACTCAGCCGGTTGCACGTTTGCGGCCACATTGCCTGGAATGGGGCGCTCGTCACGCCTGTGTCCCAGAATGGTCATGGTCAGGTTATAGGCCATGATCAGGCCGCCGATGAGATAGAGCGAACCGCCCAGAACCCGGATGATATAATAGGGTTTCATGGCTGCAACTGTCTCTGCGAACGAATAGACCAGGAAACCCTGAGCGTCATATTCGCGCCACATCAGGCCCTGGGTGATACCCGACACCCACATTACAGATGCATAGATAACGATGCCAAGGGTCGCCAGCCAGAAGTGCCAGTTCACCATGCGCTGGGAATAAAGACCGCTGCGGTTCCACAGGCGCGGCACCATGAAATAGAGCGCACCGAAAGAGATCATGCCCACCCAGCCAAGGGCGCCGGAATGCACGTGGCCGATAGTCCAGTCCGTATAGTGCGACAGACCGTTGACTGCCTTGATAGCCATCACCGGCCCCTCAAAGGTGGACATGCCATAAAATGCCACCGAAATCACCATCATGCGGATAATGGGGTCGCTGCGCATCTTGTCCCAGGCCCCCGAAAGGGTCATCAAGCCGTTGATCATGCCGCCCCACGAGGGCATCCACAGCATGATTGAAAACACCATGCCAAGGGTTTGCGCCCAGTCGGGCAGGGCTGTGTAAAGCAGATGGTGGGGTCCGGCCCATATATAAAGAAAAATCAGCGCCCAGAAGTGAATGATCGAAAGCCGATAGGAATAGACCGGCCGCTCGGCCTGCTTGGGCAAAAAGTAATACATCATGCCCAAAAATCCTGCGGTCAGGAAGAACCCGACCGCATTGTGGCCGTACCACCATTGGGTGAGGGCATCCTGTACGCCGGCGAACAGTGAATAGCTCTTGGAACCAAGAAAGGATACCGGCATTGCCAGATTGTTGACGATATGAAGCATCGCAATTGTAACGATAAAAGCGAGATAAAACCAGTTGGCCACATAAATATGAGGCTCTTTGCGTTTCATCAGCGTGCCCATAAACAGAACAAGATAGGCGACCCAGACAATCGTCAGCCAGATATCCACATACCATTCAGGCTCCGCATATTCGCGCGACTGGGTGATGCCCAGCAGATAGCCGGTGGCCGCCATAACGATAAACAACTGATAACCCCACATCACGAACCAGGCGAGATTTCCACCAAACAGGCGGGCCCGCGATGTTCTTTGAACCACATACATGGAGGTCGTGATAAGGGCGGTGCCGCCAAAGGCGAATACAACAGCGGAAGTGTGCAGGGGGCGCACGCGTCCAAAGGTAAGAAACGGCTCTAAATTGAGCTGGGGCCAGGCCATTTGGGAGGCAATTAACACACCAACCGTGAAGCCGATAATGCCCCAGAACATGGTTAATATGGAGCCGACCCTGATCGGGCCATCCATATAACCGCTTTTATCTTCCACCGGTGCCGGTCCGAATTTTATCTGCCGCAGCATATAGATCGTGGCAAGACCCAGAACCAGCGCCACCACCGACATATGCAGCCTGAAGGCATTGTCTTGCGCAAATGCTGCCAGCAGCACAGCGATGAATGTTCCCAGCCCGACTACGAGCGTCCCACCAATATTTCTCATGATCGTCCCTTGCTTGCGAATAGGCACCTCACGCCCCTGTTCAGGCAAACACAGCTTCGCCGTCTGAACAGGCGGATCGAATCCCCACGGAGTCCTCCGTAACGGCAAAGTTACCGCCTGACGTTGACACAAATCAAGGCGCGTACTTGTCCCATGTGGGCAACTGCTTTTTTGAATTCGACCGGATGGTTGAAACCGGGTCAAAAGCAGGGGAACAAATGTCCGCGATTGAGTTGGGTAAACCCAAGTCTTTGTTGGCAGAGTTTGAGAAAATCCGTGCAGAGCAGTTGGCCCTATGCCAGTCTCTGGAAGATATTGCTGACCAATTGGGGGGCGAGCCTGATCTGCTTAAATGTGTTCAGACAGCCCAGAACATCGAACCCCTTTTGCACCGTTCGCTTGAATTCGACGAGAATCAGCTATTGCCCGCTCTGCAAAGCCTGGTCTCAAGAGATCGCTCGGTCTCCCGTTCCATCGACCGCCTCAAATTTGAACAGCTTGAAAATGCGGATGTTGCTCTGGAAGTGGGTGAAGCACTCATGGATTTTGGCCGGGGCACTTCAAGGCTGTCCCAGGACGCCATCGGATATCTGCTTCGTGGTTTTTTTGTCGCCATGCGCCGCCATCTTGCCTACAAGAGGGACTTTTTATACTCGGTTCTTGGTGAATAATTTTTCATTGGTGATATAATCACCCACAATAGCGCTTCAGCCGATTGATATCGGGGACCCTGAGTTGGCGATGGTGTTCGATCTCTATTACGCCCTGGCGCTTCAGATTGGTGAACTGGCGCGAAACGGTTTCTATAGTCAACCCCAGAAAATCAGCGATATCAGCCCGGGTGAGGGGTAACTCAAAGGAAATTTCCACATCATCATGGGAAGGATCCTTGTGCGTGGCAATCAGATAAAGAAAGCTGGCCACTTTTTCGGTCGCGGTTTTTCTCCCCAGCGTTACCATCCAGTCGCGTGCTTCATCAAGTTCACGCAGGGTCTGCTCCAGCAACAGGCCCTCCAGCGCCGGATTGGTCGCAACCAGCCGCTCAATTGTGGCCTTTGGCATGCGACAAAGTTCCACATCTGAGGCGGCATCCGTGTTCAGTGTGCTCTCCTTGCCAAAGAGACGACCCAGAAAATCGGGGGCAAACTGCAGGCCCACAACCTGCTGGCGCCCGTCCTCTAGCACCTTGCTCAGCTTGATAACCCCGTGCATGACGGAGGCGTAGGAATTGATTTCCTCGCTGTCACCGATAACGGTTTCCCCCGCCTTGTGTTTGATCTGGCGGGCGTGGCGGGACAGCTCAAGCAGCTCGCTCTCACTCAAGACCCCGCAAATTCCCCGATGCCGGGCTTCGCAGCTCTGACAGATTTTGGGAACTTTTGAATTGTGAACGTCCTGGCGCTCGTTTGCCATTGTTTGCCCTGGCTTTTCATTGTTCTGGTGCCAGCTCTTGCGCCCGAACGGATCGAGCACAAGAAGCATGACGTGTCCGCGCACTCACGCTACACTAAAGGCGCGCTGTCAAGTGCGATTTTCATGTTCCAGCACTAGGGCAACAATAAATTTCACCGTACGACCTCTTTGCCGGTTCCGGTCAACATATAAGGAAAAACAGTCTTGAGTGGTAGTTTTGAATAAATCTGATCTGGGTTTTCGTGTTCTGGTGACCGGCGCTGACGGATTTGTCGGGCGTCACCTGATCGCAGAAATGTCAAAAAGGGCGATGTCTTTCACATGTGCCACCCGCAAACCAAAAGCCATCTTAAAACAGCACTCCATTGGTGTGGGCGATATTGGCCCTCAGACAAACTGGTCCAAAGCATTGGAAAATTGTCACGCCGTCGTCCATCTGGCGGGACGGGCTCACATATTGCGAGAGCACGAAAAAGAACCTGCCGCCGCCTTTGACCGGGTGAATGCAGCGGCAACAAAAACGCTTGTCCGGCAGGCGGCCCGACACGGCGTAAAGCGTTTTTTGTTAATGAGTACGATTGCTGTTTTTGACCCGGCCCTTGGACACCTTGATGCCGAGAGTGCAACCATTCCAAATACCGATTACGGGCGCTCAAAACTTCTTGCAGAGCAGTTTGTCCGTAACGCCCCTTCGAACATGGCCCATACCATTTTGCGGGCACCTCTGGTTTACGGGCCCGGTGTCAGCGCGCGTTTTCTGCAATTGCTCAAATTGGCCGGCCTGCCCTTTCCCCTGCCCTTTGGTGCAATAAAGAATACACGGAGCCTTGTTTATGTGCACAATCTTGTGGATCTGATCCTGCACGCACTCATTCAACCCCGGGCTGAGAATCAGACATTTCTGGTTTCTGACAACCAGGACGTGTCTACAAGTTTTCTGCTTGGCCAGCTGGCAGAAGGAATGGGACGCCCCAACCTGCTGTGGCCGATGCCTGAGGCGTTTCTTAAATCCGGCGCAACCCTGATGGGCAAAAGGGATCTCTGGCATAAATTCGCCGGCTCCTTATGCGTTGACTGCCAGCCCGTGCGCACCCAACTGGACTGGACACCGCCTTTTTCCTGCGAAGAGGGCCTGAAAGAGACAGCCAAATGGTTTGCAAACCGGGGTCGGCTCCATTCAGTCTGAGTGTTTGGAAGTACGGACTCCAAAAATCCAGGGTCCTGACCCTAAGAACGCGCCCGTCCGAAAACAGGCGTGGAGATTGAATTTACGATGGCAAATTTGTCCTTGACTGGCTAAACTTGGATTTTTCCAACCAGATTTTGTTTGTTGTGTTCAACCCGGTTTTTGTTATCGCTATCTCAGGCAGCGTAACCCTTGCTGCCCTCCTTATTCTTGTCCGTTGGGCACAAAGGCTCGGATTAGTTCAGGGCGCCAACGCCCGCTCGTCTCATCTGGGTATCCGGCCCACCGGTGGGGGCGCTGCCATTGCTGCTGCAACTTTTGTTTCCGGGATGCTGATCTTATCAGGCCCGGATGACTCCGTTCTGGCCCCTGTCATTCTTGCGATATTGCTGGCGCTTGTCGGTCTGGCCGATGATCTGAAAAACATCAGCATGCGCCTTCGTCTTGGGGCCCAGTTCGTTGGCGTTGGCGGATTGCTGACATATTTTGAACTCAGCTTTGGATTGTCGGATGTCCTCATGCAAATCGGCCCTCTCTGGCTTTTGGCTCCGGCTTTGCTGATCTGGGGCGCACTCTGGATAAACCTGTTTAATTTCATGGATGGCATTGATGGGCTGGCCGCCAGCGAGGCGGTGTTTGTGCTGCTTTCCATGCTTGCCCTTGCTTCTTTATCCCCTCAGTGGGAATTATCCGGTCTCTGGCTGTGGCTTGCCTCCGGCGCGGTGGCTGGAATTGTTTTTTTGCCTTTCAACTGGGCTCCGGCAAAAATCTTCATGGGCGATGCCGGTGCTTATTTCTTTTCGTTCATCATCTTCATCGGCGCGCTCTGGGGCATGATATCGGGGCAACTTTCTTTTTATTCCAGTTTCATACTCATTGCATTGTTTGCCAGTGATGCCCTCGTCACTCTGATCCGCCGGATATCGAGCGGACAGAACTGGACCGGCGGCCACCGCACGCATGCTTATCAATACCTGTCCCGGCGCCACTCCCACGCCATCGCCACTCTGATCTATCTGGGTGTAAATGTTTTGTGGTTGCTCCCGCTGGCTTTTCTGGTACAGAGCCAGTTGATCAACCCCTATCTGTCCCTGTTTTTCGCTTATGCGCCATTGATTGCAGCAATGATTTGGGGCAATGCGGGCAGGCCTGATACAAAAGACTCTCAACACGTAAAATCAAAGCGAAGTAAATCCGGACATGCTTGAAAAATTCCGGCACAAGATCAGTAATTTACCCCGCTTCTGGAAGCGGGCCATTCTGGTGACGTTTGATTTTTCCGCGCTGCTTTTTGTAATCTGGGTCGCCTATTCCCTGCGCCTGAATACGCGCTTTGTACCTACAGGCACCCAACTCGGCCTGATGCTTCTGGCTCCGGCTATCGCCATTCCGGTTTTTTTCCGGTTTGGTCTTTATCGGGCGGTTATCCGCCACCTGCCCGAGCGCGCGGTATGGAACATATTTCAGGCCATGACTCTTGCCACACTGCTCTGGGTTGCGGTGGTTTTCCTCACAGCGCTTTCAGGTAGAATTGGCGCGCCGCGCTCGATACCGTTGCTTTACTGGGCGATGGGTATTGTTGTCATCAGTGGCAGCAGGTTTGCGGCCAAACGTTTTCTGCATCGCCCCGAACCTGGAGAGCAGAAGCGCCCCCGGGTCCTCATTTACGGGGCTGGAGCCGCCGGCAGGCAGCTGGCCAGTGCCATGCAGGTTCACGGCGCACGTAAAATTGTCGGCTTCATAGATGACGACAAAAACCTGCAGGGCCACGATGTGTCCGGCATCCATGTGTATTCAAGAGATAAAATTGCCGAATTGATACAAGAAAAGGGAGTCGGGGAGATTATTCTTTCCATGCCCTCGATAAGCCCGTCTCGAAGGCAGGCTATTTATCCTCATCTGGCCAAGCATGATGTAACCATACGCACCTTGCCATCCATCACTGACCTGGCGGCCGGGAAATATCTGATAAACCAGATACGCGAGATTGATATTGACGACCTCCTTGGTCGCTCTTCAGTCCCTGCCAACCCCGAACTTATCTCCTCAATGATCGAGGGCCGTGTGGTGATGGTGACCGGGGCCGGAGGATCCATCGGCTCGGAACTGACGCGTTTGATCGCCCGGGCCAAACCAAAAAAGCTTGTTCTGTTCGAAGCCAACGAGTTTGCGCTTTACCAGATTGATCGCCAGTTGCGCGCCGCTGAAAGATTGGACTTCGCCCCGGTTCTAGGCTCGGTGTGCAACGCTGACCTGGTTGAGCGCACCATCAGGAAATACAAAGTAGATGCTATCTTTCATGCAGCGGCCCACAAACATGTGACGCTGGTAGAATCCAATATCATTGAGGGCGCCAGCAACAATATCTTTGGGACAAAAACCATCGCTGAGGCGGCCCTGAACAACGGGGTTGGCCATTTTGTCCTCATTTCCACCGACAAGGCGGTACACCCCACCAGCGCAATGGGGGCAAGCAAACGCTGGGCGGAACTCATCATACGTGACTACGGTTTACGCGCTGAGAACAACAAGACCGGGCAGCTTTTTTGTGCGGTACGGTTTGGAAATGTGCTTGGCTCCAACGGTTCGGTCGTGCCCCTGTTTCGCGAGCAGATTGCCAAAGGCGGGCCCGTCACGGTCACCGACGAAAACATGACCCGCTATTTCATGTCCATTCATGAAGCCGCTGAATTGATCATCCAGGCCGGAGCGCTCTCAAAGGGGGGGGATATTTTTCTGTTGGAGATGGGTGAGCCCGTGCGCATTCTGGACCTGGCCAAAAATATGGTGCGGTTGGCAGGCATGGAATTGAAAACAAAAGACAATCCGGACGGGGATATTGAAATTTCCATCATCGGCATGCGGCCGGGTGAAAAAGTTCACGAGGAATTGTTTTATGAGCCGGGGCTGGCGACCAAAACCCGGCAGGCCAAGATTTTGCGCGCAAAACGCAGTGAATTGAACAACCGACACATAGAAACAGGGCTTACCGAACTCACAAAAGCAATTGCACGCGGCAATGAACAGGAAGTGCGCAAGCTTCTGTTTGAAATTGCGGTTGCACACTAGGGCCTCATGATCAGGATATCGGGACAGTGTTGATTTTCAATAAAATCAAACTAATCTATCTCGCCAACCCCAAAACCGGCACGACATCATTCGAGCACGCTTTCAGGAGCCATGCAGACCTCAAAGAGAGCAGGCTTTTGCCCAAACATATTCCCTTCCGCCGATATAAAAAAAAGTTTCCGCAAATTGTGCGGGAATATGAAGTCATTGCCTGTGTCCGCGACCCGCTGGATACGCTTTATTCCTGGTACCGCTATCGCTCACGCCCCACTCTGCGCGGCCACCCCAATTCCAGTGCAGGGCGATCATTTGAAGAGTTCTTTGACGAATGGTGCAAACCTGATCCCGCCCCTTATGCAGATGTTGGCGCTTCGGTCGGTTTCGTGCTCAATGAACGCGGACAGGTGGCCAAAGCACTCACACTGTTCCGCTACGAAGACCGCATGGCGCTGAGCAGCTTTGTCGCCGAGAGGCTTGATCTTCAGTCAGTACCGAGTGCAAACAGGAACGTTTCAAAAAAAACCGATCCTGGCACTTCATTGCCCTTGAGAAACAGAGTTGATATATCAAGGCCAAAATTTGCCCGTGTCCGCGAGATTTACGAAACAATCAGATTCAAGGTTTGAACCGAGTTGCTCATTTCATGGCAGAACGGGATTATTGAGTGGATCAAAATATGATTTTCAGGTGGATTAACAAACTCCAAAGAAAAAAACTCCCGAAACACGCAGCACTTGTATACCTTCAAATGCTGAGAATTATTTAATGGGCCCTGACCCTGGATCAATTTCTCAACCGGACACGATATAAATGGATATCATTGTAATAGGGGCTCAAAAGGCCGGAACGACCTGGCTTTACAGGATGCTGGCACAGCAACCCAGAGTCGGGTTCGCATTTCGAAAAGAAGTGCACTATTTCGACGATCTGAGCAACAACAAGATAAATCTTAGTCGATTGAAGGGGAAAATTGATAGCCGGACGAATTTTTTCACCCAGGCGATATACAGAAAGCGTAGCAAATATTTCAATTATGTCACCAACCCGGATACTGCTTATACTGACGAATGGTACAGAAATATTTTTACCCGTAAGCCTTCCAATGAAAAGTTGGTGAATGCGGGTTACCAGATGGTCTATGCGGATATCAGCCCAAGGTATATGATGATGCCCGAAAGCGGGATTCGCCATATGGCAAAACTGTTGCCTGGTGTCACACCATTGCTTATTGTACGTGACCCGGTCAAACGCATGATTTCCGGACTCAATATGCTTTTTGATCGGAATCCCGAACGTGCAGAGCACAATACCAAGAGATGCATTTCAATGCTTCGCCGTACGCAGGTGCCTCGTGGAGATTACCGCCGTGCAATCGAAAAATACAGAGAGATTACCGGAGGCCTTCACATAGTGCCGTTTAGACGGATCAGTACCGACCCACTCGGGTTATTACGCGAGATAGAAGAGTTTTATGGACTGGATCAAATTTCATATGCCGGACTCAGTGAAAAAAAATATTCCTTTTCCGGAAAATTTGAACTCAGTGAAGAAATTCTTGATGGAATACAGGAATTGTGTGCGCCTCAATACGAATATCTGAAAAATGAGTTTGGGGCCGAGTTCCTCAAAGAGATATGATTTGTTGTGTCTGAAGGTCCGTCGCGACCATCAGCACAATGCGCCTGCAACGTTATAAAAGTCCCGAAAAGGCGTTGAACAAATGAAAGTTATGCAGGTTTTTTCCCATGTGCGCGCCTATGTGTTCTTTTTCTTTTTTCGCAAAGATATCTGGCTTTATGTCTACCTGATTTTGATAGCTCTCTATGCTGCTGCGTTTATGGGCGCGTTTGTGCTTTTATTTCTGGGGCTGCAGGATTTTATTGTTGGTGGTGAGGGGGTGGTACAGACTGATCTTCCCCTTCCGACCATGTCCGCGCAACAGGCAATCAATGCCGGTCTTGCGCTGTTGGGAACGAGTGCCCTGGCCTCCTTTGCCATTGTTTACACAGCCGCACGGGCGGCAGCCACATTTGGTGTCTCTATTGTCCTTCAGTTTCAAGAGCGCTGGGATGAGCTTACTCTTGCGCAAAGGCGTCAGATCACCGGAACGGCAAAATTTGCGTCCAACTTCGCCCGCCTGATCATGATTTCCCTGACACCCCTGTCGGTGTTTGTCCTTGGAATAGTTTATATAATGAACTTCAATCCATTGATTGGCGCAGCTGTTCTGCTGGTGGGTGTCGGAGCAATATTTGCTTTTGTTCCATCTGAAGCCATTTCCCGGCGGACAGAAGTTTTTGACTTTGACCCTGGCATGGATGCCCAGGAGCTCAGAGTATCCCACTCAAAGCTTCTTGGCCATTTTGTACGCAGCCTTGATATGTTTATTGCCCGCAGGTTTATTGCGGCATTTAATGTTTTTGTTTTGTTTCTTGCGCTTCTGATAGGGTTTACAGTATTCGGGCCTGAAGGCCTTCTTTCACTGTTCAACGAAAAGGCAGTTGTAATTATAGTGTTGATGCGGGCATCAATCATGTCGCTGACCCGCGTTACCATATGTCTAAAGGTGGCAAACAGAAAAGGCCCCGTTATGGAAGATATTATCCGCATTAAACGCGATGGCGCGTTGCCTATCGCAGATATCTCGACAGGCACGGGAAACCTGAACGATGACGAAGACGACATCTAGCGGAGCAGCCTGATGACTGACCTGTCCATTATCGTCACCTTCTACAATGAATATGCCTTTGTTGATGAGGCCATCCACTCAATCCTGGGACAAGGCCTCGAGAGTTTTGAGATTTTGCTGGTCAACGACAATCCGGATATCTACGCGCGCGAATGGCTGGAACAAAAGTTCGCGAAAGAGCGTGTGACCCTGATCAATCATGAGCGTAATATGGGCCTGTCTGGGGCACGCAACACAGGAATAGCCAATGCAAAAGGAAAATATATCACGTTCCTCGACGCAGATGACTATTTTCTCATCAAGGGCCTCTGTGCGCATCTGGAGTTGGCGCTGCAAACTGATGCGGACTTGGTACACGCCCCTTTTGTTGCAGTGAGGGAAGAGACAACTGGCCCGGACTCTTCTTTCACCCCCAATAGAGTTGATGTCACCTGGTTCAATTCTTCCAGCCTGGGGTCTTCAGTTGAAGAAACTCCTCAACTGCAACTCATTGTGGCCCCGTGGAAATTTCTCCACAAGCGCGCGTTTATGATAAAAAACCAGCTTCTGTTTGATCCTGAACTGCGCAAGTTCGAAGATCGCCCCTTCATGCTTGCCAACATTACATCGGGCGGACGTTTTGCTTTCCATCCATTGCCTACCCGTGCATGGCGCAAACGGCCTGGCTCAATCACCGCTACAGATAAAAGTGACAAAGACCTGTGCGACATGTGCATCAGTACAAGCAAGTGCTTTGAAATCATAACTGCATACACTGACGCTGAGGGGAGACGTGAGAATATGGTTCAGCGCGAGGTCGTGCATATGCTGGTCCGCGCCATTGCCGGAACCAGCCTGCTTGCAGCCGCACTTAGCACACGTTCATGTGCACCGACTGTCCGCTCCACCCTTCAGAAGTTTGCTGCACTGTCACCGCCCAACCCGGAAACGCTTAAAGACCCCATCGTGAATTTTTTGGTGGCTAACGTTAAACGACGCTTTTCAGGAACTGGGTTCACGAACAAAGATTTTCTGGGACTCTGGCATCTGATATCTTGCGGAGAGTGGGCGGAACTGCAAGGCTTGCCATTGGTGGGACGCCTTTACCCGACAGATGAAACCTCAAAGAATACACTGGCATGACAAGCTGAAGACCGGTATTTCATCTACTCCAGTGACAAGCGGTTTCCAGTCATGAAGCGTAACATGATATGAATGTTATAAAGATGCGCAATGACCATTTCGCCAAGGCTGCAGATTCTGCAGAACACTTATGAAACTCGTACTTCACATCGGACTACACAAAACCGGCACAACATTTTTGCAACGACAGCTGCAATTTCAGGCGGGCGATCTTTCCAGGCAAGGCTGGCTTTTTCCGCACACCGGATTTACTGAAGATGATGCAGTGGCGGCAAAAGCATTTGCAACGCCTGGCCATCAGGGTATCGCCAAGGCAGCGCTTCACGGGGATTCAAAAATCCGTACTGCGCTGTATAATGAAATATCAAAGGCCGGATGCCCCGTAGTTCTCATAAGTTGTGAGAATTTCAGTTTCCCGCTGATGCCACCCGGGCGGCGGGCTCGATACCTGAATAAAGTGGCAAAATTTTTCTCGGAGTTTGATGAAATAGAGGTCGTTGCTGTGATACGGCGTCCCGATACCTATCTTGAGTCTCTCTATAGGGAACGGGTTGTAAGTCTGGAAACCGCCGAGACGCGCTCAGCTGTTCACTTCGTTGAGACCACCAATTTCCGGGTGCTGAACTTCAAGGAAATGCTGGTACCATGGAGAGAGTTGGCGAATGGTAATCTGACAGTGTTGTCCTATGAGAAATTGCGCCAAAATTCTGATTACCTTGCAGCATTCGGAGAGGCACTGGGATTTGGACTGAAGTCATCCAATAAGCTTAGCGCATCCATTTACTCCTCTCCGTCCCGCCAGACGGTGGAAGTCATTCGCATGGCAAATGCACTCTCCGCCCCCACGGAGGGGCGGCGCGAAATTCTTGAGGCGTTTTTACAATCTGCAGGCCATTATGAAGCAGAGGGGCGCGGTCTCTCTGCTATCCCGACGGCGTTGAAAATTCGTCTGATCGACTATGCCCAGCAGTCCTCGGGAAATTTCTTCAATAGTTGCAACGCAAAGCTGGATTTTGATGCGATGCGTGAAGCAATTGAGGCCGAAGGAAGCAACTGGCAGCCACTGACAAACATTGATGCACGGTTACTCGATTCATACGTGTTTTTCTCAAAATCCATGACAAAAGCAAAAAAACCGACCACGGTTTCCCGGCTGCTAAGGGGAGTTACAGGCAGAGCAGAATTGCGCGGAGCCTTACAACGGATCTTTGGCCTGCTTCCTCCATTTGGGCAAAAGTGGATGAAGGCCATCTATTCCCGGCTCAGGTGACATGGATAACACTCGCATACAGGGGCGGGTATCGGAACCCGCCTGGCATCAAGGCCTTAAATACAATGCCATCAGTTTTTGGGCAGCCAGCCATTGCACCGCAAAACCCCAAAAGCCTTCCCCTTCGCTAATTTGGTCCGTGACTCAGTCACCTGCCTGACCTTGATGGCCGCACCATCGTTGCGATTACTGAAAATGCCTATACCTCGCTCAATTTTGCTTCGAGGCAATTCCTCACACTCTCACAAGTCTCCTTTTTGCCAAACAATCCCCAGAAGATATTGTTAAACTTGGTGACCTAGTCACAGACCCTGAGGCGGCGAATATGCTCCAATGGGTCACTGCAATTTGAAGCAAGAGGAGCTTTGACATGTTCAAAAACAATATGGGAACACTGGACCGGATTTTGCGTTTTTTAGTTGGCGCCGGACTGCTGGTGGCGTTTTTTTTGTTTCCCGACGCCGGATGGCGCTGGTTCACTCTCATCGGTATTATTCCGCTGGTAACTTCTATCATCGGCTCGTGCCCGCTCTATTCAATTTTTGGTCTCAGCACCTGTCCGGCAAAAAAGTCCTGAGGCAGGCATCATGCATAACGGGGGGGATTTGGTATGGTCGCCCCCGACCTGCGGTTTTGCGCAATCTGACAATTGATAAAACTAGGTTTATAGTTATAATGCGTTCATGAACCTTGAACAAGACATAGCAGTTTTAGCTCTTTCTGCCCTTGGACACGATGCGCGTCTGCGCATCTATAAACTGTTATTGCGGTCGGGAGAGAGTGGCCTAAGCGTTGGTGAGATCGCTTCGCGCCTGGACATTCCAGCTTCTACCCTTGCCCATCATCTTTCCACTCTGGTGCATTCCGGCCTGGTCATTCAGACCCGGCAGAGCCGGACGATTATCAATCGCATTGATTTTAAGCGCATGCGTGCGCTGGTTGCATTTCTATCCAAAGAATGCTGCGCCGACGCAGAAGGGGAAACAGCCAACGCTGCCTGATCCTCTCTATTTTTTTGAGAACAAATAACCATAAATCCGGTTATATGGAGATTAAGTTGAACCTGCAAAACATTATGGAAAAAGCGCCATGGTCCCGTCTCCCGTTCCAGATCGACCGGGTGTTGCTGGGCATTGTTGTCGTACTTGCTCTGGTTTTTACTCTTTCCCCCGAAGAGGGATGGAAAACGCTGAATTTTGCCAGCCAGAGCCTTTGGTCCATCGCCCCTTTCATGGCCCTGTCGATATTCACCGCAGCTTATGTCAGTGCCGCCGGTGCGGACAGTTTGATTGCGCGGGTATTTTCGGGCCGAACCATACCGATGATATTCATGGCAGCAGCGTTCGGGGCTCTGTCGCCCTTTTGCTCGTGCGGGGTCATTCCCATCATTGCCGCTCTGCTGGCCATGGGGGTTCCGCTGGCGCCGGTCATGGCTTTCTGGCTGGCCTCTCCGGTGACTGACCCGGCAATGTTTGTGGTCACCACCGGAATATTGGGATTTGACTATGCGATGGCCAAAACCATCACCGCCATTGCTCTGGGGCTGCTGGGGGGCTTGGGAACTGCCTGGCTTGTTCGTCTGAAAATGTTTGCACACCCGCTAAAACCGGGAATTGGCGGCCAAGGATGCGCAGCGGCCGCTCTCACACAGCCAAAACCTGTCATCTGGGCATTCTGGCGCGCGCCGGAGCGGATTTCCAAATTCCGGCGGGAAGCGCTGGGAACTATGTTTTTCCTTGGCAAATGGCTCGCTCTGGCCTTTGTTCTGGAAAGCCTGATGCTGGCCTATGTGCCCGCTGAATGGATTACAAGCCTGCTTTCAGGCACCGGCATTGCTCCCATTGCCCTTGCCACACTGGTCGGTGTTCCTGCCTATCTCAACGGATATGCAGCGCTGCCGCTGATGGATGGGCTGCTGAGCCAGGGCATGGCGCCGGGCGCAGCGCTTTCGTTCATGGTGGCGGGCGGTGTAACCAGTATTCCTGCAGCCATCGCCGTGTTTGCTCTGGTCAGAGGCCCCGTGTTTTTTGCCTATATATTGTTCGCGCTGGCGGGTTCCTTCTCTGCGGGACTAATATTTCAAGCGGTTTCAGGCTGATGCAGAAACTGCGGATTCCGGCTCCACAAATGTACCGGCAAGAATTGCGGTCATAAACGCGTAGGAGTTTATGCCGATGTCGTAGCTGAACATGCCATCGAACAGCCCGAATATCGCGCTGCCTGACATAAAAATCACCGCTATATAAACGCGGTGGCCAAAGAACGCATCTTTGCGCTTCAGATTGGTGAACGGTGCCGCCAGCAATGCCAGATAGCTGAACATGCCAAAAATGCCCGCGGCGGCGGCAAATCCAAGAAAATCATTGTGCACATGGGGCCATCTGGCTGCAATTTTTGAATTGAGCACCCCGGTTGCCGGGCGTCTGCCGGTTAACTGCTCAGCGGATTTTGCAGGTGTGTTGGCCCAGCCGTGCCCGACAATCGGAGATTCCGTAAATGCTCGCCAGGCACCCTTATAGAGGTCAATCCTGATCTGGGTACCCCATTGTTTTGAAGTGCCGGTACTGACAACTTCGGCAATCACACTGAAAGTCTCACCGACCCTTGGCAGTTTGACGTCACGCACCAAAAAGGCCGCCATGCCCAGCCCCATCACAAGTACTGAGATCAGTCCGCCCCGAATGAGCCATTTCAGGCCGCCAGGCTGGTTCAAAAGATAAATCAGTGCAAACAGGGCAAGCACAGGCACAGCAAGAAGAGTGCCGCGGGATCCAGACAAGATAGTACCCAAAACTCCAAGAAAGGGGCCGGAAAGATAGATTATGCGCCAGCGGGAGCGGGAAAGAAACAGGCCCGGAAGCGTCATGAAGCCGAAAAGGAGAATGATATGGGCATACATGTTGGGATTGTTGAACATGCCCGATGCCCGCGCCATGCCGGACACGCCCACATTCAGAGCGCCGAACACCGTACCAAGAAAAGTTCCAAGAAGCGCGATATTGATAATGACAAGGGGCCATGGACCGCCAGCGTGGCGGCGGGCCAGCAGATAGACCGGCACCGAAAGCGGCAGAGCGATGAAATTGAACACAAAACGCATGTCGGAAGGCTCTTTGGTGTTGATGAGAAACATCAAAGAGAGAACGACGAACACAACAAGAAAAATCAACAGGCCAGTTTCCTGCCGAATTATTTGTCGCAAAGGGGCAGGAAACACCAGAAAAAGCGCCAACATTGCAGCAACCAGTGAAGCACCGCTGCCTACGCTGCCAAAACTGACTGGCGCCACCAGAAGCAACACCAGCACAAGCCACCATATGGCGCTCACCATTCGGGACTTTGTGTCGGGCACCCGGTCGTCAACCATTGCCTCGCCGAGATGCCTGTTCACAACGTCCCCCGCCCTGTCCCGTTTATTTTTTCAAGCGCCCTGAGAAGCTTTTTGTCCCGGTAGTGCAGAAGCGGGCTGGGCTTGTCGGGTTGCTGGCGCGTTTGTTTCCAATTGGTGCTTATACCCCGAAAATGCCAAAAGGAACAAACCGGTTTTTCGGTAATTTTTCGTTCCGGCGCCCCCATGATGCGATGCCAGTAGGGAAATACATTCAGGCCTTCCATCCAGTCCTGTTTTGGGTCGCAGGCCCACTTTTTCGGGCACAGATATTTGGAGGGGTCGCGACGCATATGGGTGAAATCCCCATGCCGAAACCCCTCAGGGCGTGTGCGCCCTGAGCCACTCGGTGCCACAACCGCTTCAACCCAACTGCCAGAAAGTGGTGCAATGCCGTAAGGGGCAGACTGCGCCACCTCAAAAATATCGCTGCCCGGGAGCGGGGAAACCAATTCGTCAATATCGCAATTGAGAATGGCATCTGCCTTCATCCCCAAACGGCGCAAGACAACCCCCATGGAGCTGATTTGCAAAAAATGGGCCCAGTAATGATAGGTAAAAACACGGTTGTCGGTGCGTCCGAACCGGTAGGGCCACGAAAAAAGTACAAGTTTTTTCAAACCTGCAATCTGTGCAAGGGCCGCTTCAATCTTATCCAGTCCATAGCGGGTTGAGCCGTTGTCGAACAGAACAAGGGTATCGGCCCGATGGTGCTTCGCATGATAGGCAGCCCAATCATAAATCCATTGCAAATCATTGTTCTTGTTCATGGTGAACAATATGCGCGCGCGCGCCAGTTCATTTACAAGACTGGGCTGGACGACAATCCTAAAATCCGCGCTGGCAAATTTCAAATCAATGTGTGTGGTGTCCGGGGATACTCCGGCAAGTCTTGTGGTCATTGTCGAACGCGAGGGGAAAAACTCTGCTGCCAGCTCCTTCCCGGACGGATGCGCAACAAAGCGCGCCTGGCCGTAGTGCTCAAGCAGGTTTGCCGGTGGCGGGCCGACAAGCAGAACATCAGCGCCATCATGATGCCAGAAGCAATCATAGAACAGCGCTCTGTCTTCGAACTGCTCATAATATTGGAGAGGGCGTTTACGGTCCGGCACTCTGGGTAGCCGGGAAAGCCCGGCCCCGGTATCAAGAAACACCGGGCTGTGAGCCGGGCGAAAAATTCGCAAACCCTCACCAGCGCTCATAGGTTATTTCCCCACCCCACACCTGAACTATTGCCGCAATGCGCCGCCGGTGGCTTTTTCCACCGCAGCGATTATGCGCGCCGACACTGCTTCGATTTCTTCGTCGGTGAGGGTCTTGTCCCGGGGTTGCATTGTCACCTCAATGGCCATGGATTTTTTACCCTCCCCCAGGGATTTGCCCTCAAACACGTCGAACAGGTTAACCGCTGAAATGAGGTTTTTGTGGGCTGAACGCGCAGCCTTGAGCAAGGCGCCAGCCTTGACATCCATGTCAACTATGAAGGCAAAATCCCTCTTCAGCGGCATAAGATCCGACAGGTTGAGGGCAGGTTTGGCCCGGGTTGCTTTTTTGCGGGGATTTGGCAAGGCATCAAGGTTGATTTCAAACGCCACCACCGGACCCGTCAAATCAAGCTCCGCCAGCTGCAAGGGATGAAGTTCTCCGAACCAGCCCAGAATGTTTTTGGGACCAAGCTGCACGCGCCCGCCGCGACCCGGATGGGCCCAGTCGGCAGGTTCGGCCACAAGTTGGGTCTTGTCCATGTCAATGCCCAGCGCATCGAACAGCGCGGACATGTCAGCCTTGGCGTCAAAGGCATCAACCGCGTCTGCGGCACCCCGCCAGTGCCGTCCAGCCCCGCCCGGGCCGGCAGAGCCGGTGCGAATCCCTGAAGCAAAGGTGCGTTGACCCTCCGGCGTGTCATCAGTGAATATCTGCCCCACTTCAAACAAAGCGAGGTCAGAATAGGAGCGGTTGGCATTGCGCTGCGCCGCGGCCAAAAGGCCAGGCAGCAAAGAGGGGCGCATGTCGGTGAGGTCGGAGGCGATGGGGTTGGCCAGCTTCAGAGCAGGCGCGCCGCCGCCAAATGCTGTTGCCTGACTTTCGGACACAAACGACCAGGTGACCGCTTCATCCATGCCGCGGGCTGCCAGCGCCCGGCGGGCGATGCGCCGCCGATTCTGAATGGGGGTGAGCATTTTTTCAGCTACTCCGGCCAGCCGTTCCAGCGGCTCCACCGGAACCTTGTCGAGCCCCACGATTCGCATGACTTCTTCCACGATGTCAGCCTTGATGGTGACATCGGGACGCCAGCTTGGCACGGCGACCTTGACCAGGTCCCCGGTGCCTGCACTCCAGAACCCGAGCAGTTTGAGCACGGCCCTGGCCTCGGCGGCACTGATGGAAAGCCCGGTCAGGCGCCTGATTTCAGACAGGGGAAAATCAATGATTTTTTCCTCAATGTCGACATTGCCCGCATAAGTGGGCTCGCATGCCTCGCCCCCGCAAATATCGAGCACCATCCTTGTCGCCAGTTCAAGGCCGGGCTTGACGAAGGCGGGGTCGACAGTGCGCTCAAAGCGGTAGCGCGCGTCCGAGACAATACCTGTCTTGCGCCCCGTGGCGGCGGTGACAAGCGGGTCAAACCAGGCACATTCAATCAGCACATTGGTGGTTTCTTCGGTGCACCCGCTGGCCACACCGCCCAGAATACCCCCAAGACCGAGCACGCCATTGTCATCAGCAATAACGCACATGGTTTCGTCAACCTCGTGGGGCTTGTCATCAAGCCCGTCGAATTTCTCACCCTTAATGCCCATGCGCGCATGCAGGGTGCCAGAGAGCTTGTCCGCATCATAGACATGCAAGGGGCGGCCCCGGTCATAGGAAATATAATTGGTGATGTCGGCAAGGGCGTTGATGGGCCGCAGGCCGATGGCACGCAGGCGGGCCTGCATCCAATCCGGGGAGGGACCGTTTTTAACGTTTTTTATCAGCCGCCCGGCAAACATTTTACACGCTTGAGGTTCGTCTTTTTCAAAGCGCAACTCGATGGGCACCGTGGTGGGTCCGGCGGTGGCGGGAACCGGGGCGACCGAGCCATCCTTGAGGTCACCAACCCCGGCGGCGGCCAGTTCACGGGCCAGCCCGTAAACTCCGGTGCAATCCCCGCGATTGGGGGTGAGTTCAACCTCGACAACCACCTGGTTGAGCCCGGCATAGTCGGCATATTTTTTCCCCAGCGGGGCGTCGCTGGCCAACTCGATTATGCCGTCATGCTCGTCCGAAATCATCAACTCGCGTTCCGAGCACAACATGCCGTTGCTTTCCTCACCACGAATGACGCCTTTTTGCAGGGTAAACTCGGTGCCCGGAATATAGGTTCCCGCCGGGGCAAATACTCCCATCATGCCGGTTTTTGCGTTGGGGGCGCCGCACACGACCTTTACCGGCTCGCCGTGCCCCGTATCGACCATGCACACTTTGAGCCGGTCGGCATTGGGATGTTTTTCAGCCGAAATCACCCGGGCGATTGTGAACGCTGCAAGCTGTTTGCCCTGGTTTTCAACCGCCTCGACCTCGGTGCCGGTCATGGTCAGCGTATCAACGATATTGTCAACAGATGCTTCGGTCTCAAGATGCTCCTTGAGCCAGTCAATGGTGAATTTCATGAATAAGATCCGGTCGTGTTTTCTTGTTTTGGCAGTCTTGAATTCAATTCGAGCAATTTGGTCAGCACGTTGGCAAATCCGCGCGCATCGTCAATGGCCTTGTGGGAATGGGGCACGTCGCCATACCATTCGAGCGGCACCCGTTGCATACCCCAGTTCAGATAGTCCTGCCCCCTTAGCGTGCCCGCCATGGTGTAGAGGCAGACCCCGCCGCCACGAAAAAGCTGGCGCTGGCCGTTGAACGGGCCACCAAGAGCGCGGGTATCAGCAAAACTGTCCAGATAATGGTCCATCCACGGACCGTCAAACATGATGGGAGCGGCGCAGAACACCTTGTCATGGGGCAGGCTTTCAACCCAGTCCGCATAGCGCAGCATCTCGGATTTCACCGGTTTGGGGTTGGTGGTTGCAGCTCTATAGGCTTCGGGGAACCCCTCCCACCATTTGCTCGTTGCCGCGTCGGGCGACCGGTCGTCCCGCCGTTCCAGAACGCTTTCAAACTCTCCAAGCACCGCGCCGTCATAGGTCATGGCCACGCTGGCGAACGAGAGCATGGAGTTGCGCAAAGGGGAGTGGCCATCGGTTTCAATGTCGGTGACGACGAAGGTCACAGGGGTGGCGGATGTGTGGGGCATGTCAGGCAACTCTCACCCTCAACCCGTTCTTCCCTCTCCCCTCGTGGGAGAGGGTGGGCTGGCACCAGCCAGCTCGGGTGAGGGGGTTGGTTCCGGTTTGTTCGCTCAGGCCGACACCCCTCATCCGCCCCGTTGGGGCACCTTCTCCCGCAAGGGGAGAAGGAAAGACACCAGACCTTAGTGCACCATGCCTCATTGCGTGCCTGTCGGACCATCGAGCAATGCCAACCCCCTCCCCCTTCGCGGGGAGGGCCGGGGTGGGGGCAAATTTCTTCATCGTTCAAACACTTCCACCAGTTCGAAACGTTCGCAGACCAGCTCCATATCTTCAGACCAGCCGCCATTGCGCTCAAAAAACGCCCTGTGCCCTTGGCGCCAATCGGCGAGCGTGCGAAAGCCCTCCCCCTCATCAAATGCAAATTGTTCGTCCATCTGGTCAAAACGCCTGATGTTCACCTCAAGCGTTCTGATGACTGCTGCGGGTTTGCCCCCGCCATCAAGCACAATGTCCAGGCGGCCCACTTCTGGCATGGCCTCGCCGTCGGCCTCAAAGTCGCGCAAGGCGCCGCAGGTGGCGGTTTTTGTTCCCGCAATCACCAGCGCCAGCAGTTCGTCAGCCATTTCGGGGCTGTCCCCGAAACTGAATTGCTCGGCATCAGCATATTTTGCGGACAAAACCATCAACTGCTCAACCCGCCAAACAGCGTTGGCATATCAAGGGGCCTGAAACCGTAATGGTCGAGCCAGCGCTTGTCGGCATCAAAAAAGGCGCGCAGGTCAGGCATGCCGTATTTCAGCATGGCGAGGCGGTCGATGCCCAGCCCCCAGGCAAAACCCTGATAGACGTCCGGGTCAAGCCCGGCATTGCGCAGCACATTGGGATGGACCATGCCGCAGCCCAGAATCTCCATCCAGTCGGTCCCGGTGCCGATTTTAACCTCGTTGCCGGAGCGGTCGCACTGCACGTCCACCTCCATGGAGGGTTCGGTGAAGGGGAAAAAATGCGGGCGGAAGCGGGTGACGACATTATCCACTTCAAAAAACGTCTTGAGGAATTCTTCCAGAACCCAGCGCAACTGGCCGATATGGGAGCTTTTGTCGATGACCAGCCCTTCGACCTGATGAAACATGGGGGTGTGGGTCTGGTCGCTGTCGCAGCGATAGGTACGACCCGGAATGATGATGCGGATGGGGGGTTCCTGCGTCTCCATAGTGCGTATCTGCACCGGGGAGGTGTGGGTGCGCAAAACCTTGCGTTTTCCCTCACTGTCAGGATTGAAGAAAAACGTGTCGTGCATTTCGCGCGCCGGATGTCCTTCGGGAAAATTCAGCGCGGTGAAATTATAATAATCGGTTTCAATGTCCGGCCCTTCGGCCAGTGCAAAACCCATATCGGAAAAAATCGCGGTGATTTCATCAATCACCTGAGAAACCGGGTGCACCCGGCCGCGGGCCAGCGGGCCGGGACGGACAGGCAAGGTAATATCCACCCTCTCGGAGGCCAGTCTTTTTTCCAGTTCGGCTTTTTTCAATTCAGCGCCGCGTGCCTCGACAGCGGCGACTATTTCATTCTTTAGCCCGTTGATGGCCGGACCGGCGACTTTGCGCTCCTCCGAAGTCATTTTGCCCAAAGTGGCAAGCAGCGCGGAGACAGAACCCTTTTTCCCAAGAGCGCCAACGCGCACATTATCAAGCGCCTGCAAATTGTCGGTTGCAGCAATATCGGCGCTGATCTGGTCGCGTAAAATTTCGATGGTTTTGTTGTCTGGCATTGTGGATCCGATTAAAAAGGAAACTGAACAAGGTTATAAACGCCAAAAGGCCCCGCGCCAGTCCGTTATTTACGGTTCGTGACGCAAGGCTTGCTTTTTTCGGGCCTCAACTGGGGTGAGGGTCTACCTGATGTTCAGGCAGAAACGCGGGCGTGGGTCGTTGTTTCGATCGGCTCAAGGTAACCGAGCGCTGCCTTGGCCTGCGCAACAAGCGCTGCAAAAGCCTCGGGCTCACGCACGGCCAGATCGGCCAACACCTTGCGATCCACACCAACCTCAGCCTTGCTGAGGCCGTCGATAAATCGACCATAGGTCAGCCCGTGCTCGCGGGCGGCAGCGTTGATGCGCTGGATCCACAGGGCACGGAAATTGCGCTTGCGCCTCTTGCGATCGCGATAGGCGTATTGGCCGGCTTTTTCCACCGCCTGTTTGGCAACGCGGAAAGTGTTCTTGCGGCGACCATAATAGCCCTTGGCCTGGTTGATGACTTTTTTGTGACGGGCGTGCGCGGTGACGCCTCTTTTAACGCGGGACATCTCTTATGCTCCAAAAAGGGGTAACTAGCGATTATAGGGCATGTAGCTTTTGACGGTGCGGGCGTCCGCAGCGCAAAGCGTCGAGGTGCCACGATTCTGGCGAATGTATTTGGCGTTGTGGCTCATCAGGCGGTGACGCTTGCCAGCCACCCCTGCAATAACCTTGCCGGTCGCAGTGACCTTGAAGCGCTTCTTGGCGCCGGATTTTGTCTTCAGTTTTGGCATTTTGCTTTTCCTTGTGACTCCCGATAAATCCGGGAGTAAGAGAGCTGTTTGGGGTCGCCACGGCATGCCTTATGGGCCGGGCCACCCGGGTTTGAACCGCTGCGTTATAGGGGCAGACGAGGCGGGACGCAAGCCCCATGCGCCGCCCGCCCGGGATTGTGGCTTATCGCGCAACAGGTCCACCGGCCCGGGCCCAGGCACCGATACCACCAGAGAGGTTGGCAACATTTTCATAACCCATGCGGATCAGTTGCAGACCGGCAGCACCGGAGCGCGCACCTGAAGCGCAAACAAGAATGATGCGCTTGCCGGCATTGGCGGCGGGAAGCGAGCCTTTTCCATCGGGGCGGGCATGGTTGTCGAACTCGTTCAGGGGGGCAACAATGGCTCCTTTGATGGTTCCCGAAGCGGAAACTTCGCCATGGCTGCGCACGTCGACAAACACCGTGTCGGCATCGCCGTGGAATTGTACGGCGGAAGGGCCGGAGATGTTTTCCAGCCCAGGGCCGGTGTTGGAAGAAAACAGGGAGGAAAGGGAGGGAAAGCTCATGGGATATGGTCTCTTTCTTTATTCAGGTTGAAATGAAAAGGGTTTATTTGGAGAGATCGAGATCAGGGTTTTTCACGGTGACCGGCACCAGAAGATAATGAACGCCGTTCTGCTCGGCTTTGGGGAAACGTCCGGCGCGGATGTTGACCTGAATGGAGGGCAGAAGCAGCCGGGGCACGTCCAGTTCAGCATCGCGCGCCTGGCGCATGGCCTTGAACTCTTCAAGCGTCGTGCCGTCCTTGATGTGCACATTGTTTTTTTGAGCGGCAACAGTAGTCTCCCAGGCGTGCTCATCGCGCCCAGGGGCCTTGTAGTCGTGACACATAAACAGGCGGGTCTCGTCGGGCAGGCTCAAAATCCGGTGGATGGAGCTGTAGAGCTGCTCAGCATCACCACCGGGGAAATCCACCCGGGCGGTGCCAAAATCGGGCATGAACATGGTATCGCCGACAAACACTGCATCTTCGACCTTGTAGCAGATATCAGCGGGGGTATGGCCCGGTGTGTAAAGCACCTCGACATCAAGGTCGCCGATTTTGAAATGCTCGCCATCGGCAAACAGATGGTCAAAATCGCTGCCATCCGTCTTGAGATCGGTGGCGTTGAACATGGGGCGGAAAATTTCCTGCACCTGGGTGATGTTTTCCCCAATGCCGATTTTTGCCCCAGTCAGTGCCTTTATCATGGGTGAGCCCGACAGGTGGTCAGCATGGGCGTGGGTTTCCAGCGTCCAGATGACGTTCAGACCGAGTTCTTTGATGCGCGCCAGAATGGCATCCACCGAACGCGTATCAACTGTGCCCGAATTCTGGTCATAGTCCAGTACGGGATCGATGATGGCAGCAACACCTGCTTTTTCATCGGCCACGATATAGGAGATGGTGTTGGTGGCTTCATCAAAAAATGCTTCAATGAAAGGGGTCCTGGCTGGCATCTGGTTGGTCTCCCTGAATTCCTGATAATGGACTGGCGGATTGAATGTTGACTTATATATTAGGTTTAGCTTATATATCAAGAAGAAAATTCAAAAGGGCACATGATGATTGATATGAGCGTTAATGTTGAAGCCCTTGAGGCCAAGGCCGGTGACATTGCCACCCTGCTCAAGGCCCTGGGCAATGAGCGGCGCCTGATGATTCTGTGTCAACTTGTGGCCCACGGGGAAATGTCAGTGGGCAGCCTTGCCGATGCCATCCAACTGGGCCAGTCGGCGCTTTCCCAGCATCTGGCCAAGATGCGGGACGAGGGCATTGTTTCCACAAGACGCGAGGGCCAGACCATCTGGTACCGGATAACCGACGCGCGCGTTGAAGAACTGATGGCCATTCTTTACCGGCTTTATTGCTCCAAGCCCTAAACCACTCGGCCCACCAGCCCCAGCCGTTCGCGCAGGGCAAATCTGATGGTCAGAACGATGGCTGCAAAGGCCAGACCCACAGCCAGCCCCATCCACACACCAATACCGCGCCAGTCCAGAACAAAGGCGCATATCCAGGCCGTGGTCAACCCCACTCCCCAATAGCCGATGCTAACCAATATCATGGGCACTTTGGTATCGGATATGCCACGGAGGGCAGCAGCCATGACCACCTGGGCGCTATCGACAAGCTGAAATGCAGCGGCGACCCCCAGATAGGATGCGGCAAGAATAAGGGTTGTGGCATTTTCAGGGTTCAACGAATCCAGATAAAGTGCAACCAGCGGAGCGGGGAACAGTATAAACACCACGAACGGTATCAGGGAAAAGCCCAAAGCCAAGCCCATCGACGTCCAGCCCGCCCTGTGTACAGCGGCGGGATCGCGGGCACCATAGGCCAGCCCAACACGAACCGAAGTGGCCTGCGACAGGCCCAGCGGCACCATGAACGACATGGCAGCCAGTTGCAGGGCAACGGCGTGGGCCGCCAGTTCCTGAGTACCAAGCAGCCCCATCAACAGGGATGCGGCGCCAAACAGGCCGACCTCGGAGACAAGGATCAGGCCGATGGGAAAGCCAATTCGCAGCACCTGGATAAATCGGGGCCAATCGGGCTTGTACAGCCGCACCAGAACAAAATAGCGCCTGTAACGGCGATGCAGTACAACAAAAGCCAGAGCCACCAGGAACATGGTTGTGTGCACAATTGCCGTTGAAATGCCCGCTCCGGCAAGTTCGAGGCGTGGCAGGCCAAAATTGCCAAACATCAGCGCATAATTGCCCAGCGCGTTGACAAATATTCCCAGCACCGTAATCCACAAAATCACGGAACTGTCCCCTTTTGCGGCAATCAGCGAACGCAGGGCGATGAAGGCAATTCCGGGGAAAACCATCAGCACTGCCGTTGAGAGATATTGCTCAGCCAGCCGGATGATTTCGGGGTCCTGCCCGATCAGGGTAAAAAAGTCGCCGAGCAAAAGCACCAGTGGAGTAATCACCAGCGTGGCCATCAGGGCGATCCAGAGGCCCTGACGAACTGTGCGGCGTACGCTTTTTCCCTCACGCGCGCCGATAGCCTGGGCAATCAGTGGTCCGGTGGCTGAAACCAGGCCCACACCGCCCACAAAAAGGGGAAACAGCATGGATGTTGCCAGCGAGCCTGCGGCCAATTCATTGGGACCCAGCCAGCCCATCATAATTACATCGGTTGCATTAAGGGCCATGCCGGCGAGCTGGGCGACAACAAGCGGCCAGCCGAGCCTGAAGGTTCTGGCGAGTTCTTCCCCCCAGTTTTTTGCATTCAGTTTTGGCGCGGACATCTCAGGTTTTCCCTCTTTTGCAAGAAAGCAAGTGGCAAGAAAATGACTGGAGATGCGCGCCTTTGCTTCTTTCCTGGAAAAAAACAATCCGCTTGAGCGCCCCAGAATAAGGCGATGCCTTATCGGATAGCGTTGCAACGCTTTTATGGCAAGATGTTTTGGGACTCAGGTCGTGTCAGGGTCTGGACCCTGATTTCACCCGTCCCGCGCCTCAATTGTCAATGGCTCCACCAGATGGGTAATGGCGTTGGCATAATAGGCGACCAGCACTTTTTCTTTGGGGTTTATCTGATAGGCACCCGTTTCGTTCTGCTCCACCAGATGGCGCAGGGTGAGCATGCGCAGGCCCACCTCGACCAGATAATCATGGTCAGTGCGCGGCACATGCACATAGGCGCCTTTTTTCTCCAGCGCGCTGATGAGATTGAACACGGCGGTTTTAATCTCAAACAGGGACAGCGGCTTGTCGCCGGCTTCAATTAATACGCTCGCCACCAGCGAGGTTGGCAGCACCGGAATGGCCGCACCTACTGATTTCATCAGCCGCTGGCCAAGCTTTTCTACTTCGGCAAAACGCTGTTCGCCCTCTATGTTGCGAAAATCCACCGCGTTTTCTTCAAGATAGGAGCGCATGGACAATGGTTTTCCAAAGGACACGCAGGCGTAGCCATAGCGGAACCAGTTGCCCTTGAGAGCCAACCCGATTGAGCGCCCGATAAAGCCAAGAAACACCCCGGGGGAAAACCGGAACTTTGGTTTTTCACCTTCTTTTTTTGTCGCCGCCGAGGTTAGAAGCCGATCTTCAAGCACCCGGTCATAATTCAGCCCCACAGGAATAAAGATAATATCGCGGGCTCCCCTGGGGTCGAAATCCCCCACCATATAGGAGAGCAGCCCGAACTTGGGCGCGCGCAGCCTGCCGTCCCCGGAAAGCCCGCCCTCTGGAAAAACCGCCTGGGTTACCCCGGCCATGGTTGCCATGTGCACATAGCGCGCCAGCACCTTGCGATAAAGCGCATTGCCGGTGGAATGGCGGCGCACAAAATAGGCGCCCATGGAACGAATGAGGTTCTGCAAAGCCCAGATGCGGGCCCATTCCCCAACCGCATAGGACAGGGCCGAACTGGTGGCCGCCATATAGGTGACCAATACATAGTCCATGTTGGAGCGGTGGTTCATCACAAAAACCACTGTCGAATTGGGATCGACGTCAGCCAGCGCCTTGTCGTTGGAATTGCCAAGGCGCACCCGGTAGAGCATCTGCGAAATGCGCCGGGCCAGCGTGGTGCCGACCTTGAAATAGGTATAGTGGGAAAAAGCGGGCACCACCTCTTTTGCGTAGATGCGGGCGGTTTCCATCACCACTTCGCGGGGTTTGCCGGTTTCCTCAGCCTCCTCCTCAACTGCCCTGATCACCTCATGGTCAAACATCAGCGCATCAATCAGCCCCTGACGCTTGGTAAGTTTGAAGGGCTGAATTTTGAGACTGAGCCGGGTGTTCAGCTTTTCGATTGCCCGGTTGACCCGACCGCGGAAGAACCAGCGCACCGAAGGCACCAGCAACCGGTCCACAAGACCAATGAGAGCCAGAATTGCGGCCAGAACAACCAGCCAGACAGGAAGTGTTATGGTCCCCATATACGATATGGCCCCGGTTATTTTCTCAAGAGAAGCGAAGTTTGGCCGCCCACGGCCTGCAGGTCAAGCAAAGGGGAAATATTGGTTTTTGTCCTGCAATTTTCCCAAGAGAGCCTGCTCCAACTGGCTGAAGAGGTCAAATTGTGATAAGTTGGCTTCCCTTTAATATTGCGGTGAATACAAAGGAAGCGGATTATGACGGTTTCTGCAATTCTATCCGACAAAGGCAACAATGTTGTCACCCTGGGCCCAAAGGCCACACTTGCAGAAATATGCAAGACCCTGGCCACCCATCGCATCGGCGCGGTGCTGATCGTGGAAGGCGAGGAGATTTTAGGCATCGTTTCGGAACGTGATGTGGTGCGTCTGGTATCGGCGGGGGGAGGCGAGGCACTGTCCAGTCCGGCCACCAGCTGCATGACCAAAAATCTGGTCACCTGCGCCAGAAACGACACCATCGCCGTGGTGATGGAAAAAATGACCACCGGGCGATTTCGCCATGTGCCCGTTGTTGAGGAGGGAAAGCTCGAGGGCGTCATCTCCATCGGAGACGTGGTCAAATACCGCATCGCCGAAGCGGAGCGCGAAGCCGAGGAAATGCGTTCCTATATTACAACGACCTGAGTTGAGGTCCCTGACCTAGACTTTTTGCAGTACATTTGCGTGATGGCGCAGATGGTCTTCCATGAAAGTCTGGATAAAATAATAAGAATGATCATAGCCCTCATGGCGGCGCAGCTCCAGTTTTTGCCCGGACTCTTGTGTGGCAGCTTCAAGCATTTCGGGGTGCAGTTGCTCCTTAAGAAACTGGTCGGCCAGCCCCTGGTCCACCAGCAGAGTGGCTTTGCTTGGCCGGGTGCGCACCAGTTCGCTGGCATCGTGATTTGCCCAGACTGACTTGTCCGCCCCCAGATAGTTGGAAAATGCCTTTTGCCCCCAGGGGCACTGCATGGGGGCGCAAATGGGTGCAAAGGCCGAAGCGCTTTTGAACAGTTCGGAGTGCTTGAGATGCAGGCTCAGCGCTCCGTGCCCGCCCATAGAATGGCCAAATATGCCCTGCCGCGACAGGTCGGCGGCAAAATTGTCGCCAATGGTTTCCTGCAAGTCGCCGGTGACATAGGTTTCCATATTGTAGGCGGCAGCCCAGGGAGCTTGCGTGGCATCCAGATAAAACCCGGCACCGGTGCCAAAATCCCAGTCCTCGTCTTCTGCGGCAATGCCCTGCCCGCGGGGCGAGGTATCCGGCATGACCAGCATCAGCCCCAGTTCAGCCGCCACCCGCTGCGCCCCGGCCTTGATGGCGAAGGTCTCCTCGGTACAGGTCAGTCCCGCGAGCCAGACCAGCACGGGAACAGGTGCGTTTTTTGCCTGCGGGGGGACAAAGACGCCAAAC
Organism: Hyphomicrobiales bacterium; assembly: GCA_026981645.1. Classification (GTDB taxonomy): domain Bacteria; phylum Pseudomonadota; class Alphaproteobacteria; order Rhizobiales; family Devosiaceae; genus DROE01. The sequence goes on from JALSII010000044.1 coordinate 113,138, forward strand.
TTCATTTTGCCGTTACAGGCCTTTGAGTGATGGGCATAAAAGCCCTGCACGCCGCCAAAGCAGGTCTGTTCGCTCAAGGTTTCCATGCGTTGCGCCCCCTAAAACACCACAACCGAGCGGATGGATTTGCCCTCATGCATGAGGTCGAAGGCCTTGTTGATATCTTCCAGCGGCATGGTGTGGGTAATCAAATCATCAATGTTGATTTTGCCGTCCATATACCAGTCAACGATTTTGGGCACGTCGGTGCGTCCGCGCGCACCGCCAAAGGCCGTGCCCCGCCACACCCGGCCGGTCACCAGTTGGAAGGGGCGGGTGGAAATTTCCTTGCCTGCCCCCGCAACACCGATGATGACGCTTTCACCCCAGCCCTTGTGGCAGCATTCCAGTGCCTGGCGCATGGTTTCAACATTGCCGATGCATTCAAAACTATAATCGGCGCCGCCACCCGTCACTTCGACCAGATGGGCAACAATATCGCCCTCAATTTCTGCGGGATTGACAAAATCGGTCATCCCGAACTGGCGGGCAATGGCCTTGCGTTCGGGGTTAAGGTCAACGCCGACGATTTTGTCGGCCCCCACCATTTTTGCCCCCTGAATGACATTGAGGCCGATACCCCCAAGCCCGAACACCACCACGTTGGAGCCTGGCTCGACCTTGGCGTCAAAAGCCACGGCGCCTACCCCGGTGGTTACCCCGCACCCGATATAACAAATCTGTTCAAACGGCGCATCGGCGCGCACTTTTGCCAGCGCTATTTCAGGCAGAACCGCATAGTTTGAAAAGGTCGAACATCCCATATAGTGCAGCACCGGTTTGCCTTTGTAGGACAGGCGCGAGGTGCCATCGGGCATCAGACCCTGCCCCTGCGTTGCCCGGATTGACTGGCAGAGATTGGTCTTGGGATTCAGGCAATATTCGCATTCCCGGCATTCGGGTGTATATAGCGGGATGACATGGTCCCCCGGTTTGACCGAACTTACCCCGGGACCCACCTCAACCACGACGCCTGCCCCTTCATGGCCCAGCACCACCGGAAACATGCCTTCGGGGTCATCCCCGGACAGGGTGAAAGCGTCCGTATGACAAACCCCGGTTGCCTTTATTTCAACCAGCACCTCGCCCTGCCTTGGCCCCTCAAGGTCCAGTTCAACGATTTCAAGCGGCTTTCCCGCTTCAAATGCCACCGCCGCGCGTGTTTTCATTTTGCATTGCTCCCAGCTAAAGTCTTACAGATTATATAACAGAGACTGAGCGAAATTTGTATCAGTTGTAAATGCGGGCGATAAAAAATCTGCACGCCAGCTGGAGGGGTTTATGCCGTGACCAATACACATGTTGCCTTTCTCAGGGGCGTAAATCTGGGCAGGCGCACAGTGAAAAAACACGAACTTATCGAGGTTTTCACCAGGCTGGGGTTTGGGAGGGTGGAAACTTTTCTGGCCAGCGGAAATGTTATATTCGACAGCAAAAGCGCTCCCGATGCCAAGAAGATTGAAAACGCCCTTGCATCGTTTTTCGGATTTGAGATTGCGGTGGTGCTGCGCTCGATAAAAGAACTGGACCAGCTTGCCCAAAGTCAGCCCTTCGCCGCCTATGAAGGAGATGCCGACACGAAACTCTATGTGAGCATGGCAGCGGGGCCCATTGGTGGACGGCTAGAGGGTATCAGCAGCGTTGCCGGGGACTTCGACCTGGTGCAAATTCGTGAGCGCGACTATTTCACCGCAGCTTTTCGTCAGGAGAGCGGGCGCTTTGGTTCAGGTCTGGACCAGCTCGAAAAGCGTTTCAGGGACCTGAGCATTACCATGCGCAACTGGAATACCATCATGCGCATTCTCAAGAAGGCATCTGTCTGAGCTCAAGGGGCAAAACCGGCTCCTTCTGACTTGAAACAGCCCAGTCAATACCCATATAAATTGTCGTAAAGAAGCGTTCCGGTGCCACTTTGTGGGCCGGTGCGCCGTGGTGTTGCTTGATGACAAGGACAAAACAATATGCCCCGCGTATCCCTTTTTTCTGCGCCATTTTTGCTTGGATTTGATGCGTTTGAAGAACGTATCGACCGTATGGCCAAGGCCGCTGACGGTTATCCCCCCTATAACATCGAGCGCCTGGCCTCTTCAGACGGCGCCGAGCACTATCAGATTGCCATTGCCGTTGCCGGATTTTCCAGTGACGAACTGGAAATCATTTCCGAAAACAATCAACTGGTGGTGCGCGGTCGCAACATGGATGACAAATCCCGCGAGTTTTTGCACCGTGGTATCGCCACAAGGCAATTCCAGCGCAGTTTTCTGCTGGCCGATGGCATGGAGGTTCTGGGTGCCGAACTGGTCGATGGCATGTTGATAATTGATGTTGAACGCCCCAAGGTCAAGAAGACCGCCCGCCGTATCAAAATTCGCAACCCGCAAAGCAAAAACGCTCAGGTGACACAATGAACAACAAGCCCGACAATTTGCGCAACAGCTCAGCAGGCACCAAGCCCGTGCATCCGCTCAAAACCCTGAGTGCACCTGAATTCGCCGCCCTTGGTGGTGACAGAATGGTGTTTGTGCGCTCTATCCGCGCCGAACTTCTGGCTGGATTTGTACCTGAAGCCAAAGCCATGCCGGACGATATGGTTTTCCAGTTGATTATGGGTGCTGACGGAAACCCGCTTCTGGTCGCCGACAATGAACAGGCGATCGCGGACTGGCTAAGCGAGGCCGACGTGGTTCGTGTGCTGCGGCATTAAAGCGGGATATATACTGGGCCACGGATAAGCGGGTACCGGTTATCGGGTAAATGACATGACTTGAACAACAGTCTAACGGGAACCGTTCACGCCGCTTCGCTGTTTTCGACTGGCGTTGTGAGGATTTCATAGAGCTGTTTGCGGTCACGGGTCTGGCGCAACTGTTCGACCAGAGATTCGGTGCGCAGCAGACGCGCCACACGGGCAAGAGCCTTGAGATGGTCGGCCCCGGAGCCTTCGGGCGCCAGAAGCATAATCACAATATCCACCGGCTGGTCATCCACCGCGTCAAATTCAACCGGCTCATCCAGGCGGGCAAACAGGGCAACAACGCGCTCCAGGCCCTTCATTTTTCCGTGAGGAATGGCAATGCCATTTCCAAGGCCGGTAGAGCCGAGCTTTTCGCGGTTCATCAGTGTTTCAAACACGGCTGCAGCGTCCAGCTGTCCCGATTGCGAGACCTTGTCGGCAAAGGCCTGCAAAAGCTGGCGCTTGCTTGCCACCTTTGCACAAGCAACAACGCAATCCTGCGAAAGGATATCAACCAGTTCCATCTCGGGGCCCTTATCAAAAAATTGGGGAGTGGGTTGCGGCTCTGGCGGGCTAATCCTGTAACAAAGTAGGGTCGACCCAGCCTATATTGCCGTCGGCCCGGCGATAAACCACATTCACGCCCCCATGTCCAGCGTTGATAAATACCTTTACGTCAGCCTGTGATAAATCAAGCTCCATTACAGCTTCGCCAACGCTCATCCTGTGTAAATCGCCAACGCTTTCAGCAATCACAGGAGGGGAAAAGTTCTCCTCCACTTCCTCCTGATTGTCGGGTGAGGCAAGCACATAGGATTGCGCGGTAAACTCAACAGGTTCTGCTTTGCGGCGATGGCTCTTGAGTTTGCGCTTGTAACGCCTGAGGCGTTTTTCAATATGGCCAGTGGTGGTTTCAAACGCTGAAATAGCATCGCCCGCCTGGGCGTGGGCGCGCAGGATAACCCCGCTGTCCAGATGCAAAACCATGTCAGAGCGGAAACCTGATCCCTCAGGCTCAAACGTCAAATGCCCCTCATATCCGCGGTCGAAATATTTGCTGACGACCTCATCGCAGCGTTCTTCTGCGCGGGTTCTTAAGGCTTCTCCCACATCCATGTTTTTTCCCGAAACGCGTAGTGACATTTTTTGCCGCCTCTCAGTTTGTTAAAGGTCAGGTCCTCTTATCTTCTTTCGAATCATAACTGATCAAATCAGCCAGTCCTGTGCGGACAAGAGTACTTCGCCACGGGCTGGCCATGCAATGCATATGGGGAGCGGTTGAGTAAATTCACAGGCTTGACGCATGATTTTTCGCCGGAAATTCAATAATTTGTGATATTGGAACAGTGAAGTCTGCCAAGGACCCACTGACAAACGGCAAAGCTCACCCTGCCGCAATCAGGGCCTTCTTTTGCCGGCGGCGCACAACGGAAGAAGGAATGTGCATCCCTTCCCGGTATTTGGCCACAGTGCGGCGGGCCACGTCAATACCCGCATTCTGGCGCAGGGATTGCGCAATCGCATCATCCGAGAGAATTGCCTTGGGGCTTTCGGCATCAATCATCTGCTTTATCTGGTGGCGCACGGTTTCTGCAGAATGCTCGCTCTCTCCGGAGAGGGAGCCCAAAGCAGTAGTAAAAAAATATTTCATTTCGAACAGCCCGCGCGGTGTGGAAATATATTTGGCCGTGGTAACGCGACTGACGGTGGATTCGTGCATTTCAATAGCGTCAGCGACCATCTTGAGGGTCATGGGCTTGAGGTGAGAAATACCGTGCACAAGAAACTCATCCTGCATACGCACGATTTCCGTTGCGGTCTTGAGAATGGTCTGGGCGCGCTGGTCCAGACTTTTGGTCAGCCAGGTGGCCGATTGCAGGCAATCAACAAGAAAGGTTTTTTCTCCCTTGTCACGCGTCAGTTTGCTCACATTGGCATAATAGGTGCGGTTGACCAGGACCTTTGGCAATATGTCCGTGTTCAACTCCACTGCCCAACCACCGCTGGCGTCCTCGCGCACGAATACATCGGCAACAATAGCCTGAATGGGAGCGCCATCAAAGGCCCGGCCCGGTCTGGGATCAAGCGCACGCAATTCTTCCAGCATATCTCTCAAGTCATCTTCTGAAGCTCCGATGGCATTTCGGATGGCGTCAAAATCATGAGAGGCTACAAGCTCAAGATTATCGAGCAATGCCGCCATCAGCGGATCAAGCCGATCTTTCTCGGCCAATTGCAGGGCCAGGCACTCGCGCACATCACGGGCAAAAACTCCTGCGGGATCGCAGGCCTGCAGGCGCAAAAGAACATTTTCGATGTCGCCTTCGCTGGCTCCCAACTGTTCAGCTATTGTCTTGCAACTGGTGGCCAGATATCCGGTCTCGTTGAGATTGTCGATGAGGTTGCGCGCAATCAGGCGCTCACGGGGATCGGAAACCAGAAGCCCGATTTGCTCTGCAAGGTGGTCGGCCAGCGTGATACGGGCCGGGATGAACTGTTCAATATCTGCGACCTCCCCGGCGCTCTGGCGCTGGCGTTCCGTGGGCAACTGTGTGGAGGCGCTAAACGAATCCTGCCCAACCTGTTCGGGAAACAGATTGGCCGCTTCGGTATCCATGGCCTCGGCAATGCGGGTCGCGCTTTGCAGCTCTTCGCCCGCCTCACCCAACTCGCTGCGGGTTTCAGGTTGAGGGACTTCCGGGGTCTGAATATCCTCATGAGGACTGTCCGCAAAAGAAGTGCCTTCGCCGGTATCATCGCGTTCGAGCAACGGATTACGCAGCAATTCCTCTTCAACGAAATGGCCCAGCTCCAGATGTGAGAGCTGCAACAGTTTGATCGACTGCATCAACTGCGGGGTCAATGTCAGGCTTTGGGACTGTCTGATTTCCAGTCGGGGCGTTAGGGCCATCGTCGCCTCTTGAGCACTTCACATACGCCGATAATGAGCATGATTTGGGGGGCGCGTTCAAGCGCCTGCATACAAGTTTTATGCCAGTTTGCCTGGTCCAGCCTGAAACTGCCCTAGATGGAAAAACTCTCACCCAGATAGACCCGGCGCGCTTCTGGATCATTGGAGATGGTTTCGGGCGTACCCTGTATCATTACCGTGCCCTCATGGATAAGGTAGGCCCGATCAACCAGGCCAAGGGTTTCGCGCACCGAATGATCGGTAATCAGTACACCGATGCCCCGCTCGGTAAGCTGGCGCACCAGCCCCTGAATTTCAGCAACCGCAATGGGATCGACCCCGGCAAAGGGTTCATCAAGGAGCATGAAATCAGGGTCTGCGGCCAGCGCCCGGGCAATTTCCACCCGGCGCCGTTCCCCCCCGGAGAGCGAGAGTGCATCAGCCCGGGCCAGATGGGTGATGGAAAACTCCTCAAGAAGCCCGGCAAGACGCCTCTTTCGTTCAATGCGCGAACGCACATGCCCCTCAAGAATAGCCAGAATATTGCCTTCGACGCTCATTCCGCGAAAAATGGAGGGCTCCTGGGGCAAGTAGCCAATACCCAGCCGACCGCGTTGGAACAGGGGCAAGTGCGTTATGGGGCGGCCATCAAGAAGAATTCTTCCCCGATCAGGTTTTACCAGTCCCATAATCATGGTGAAAACCGTGGTTTTGCCGGCACCGTTGGGCCCGAGAAGGCCCACGGCCTCCCCGCGGCGCACCGCAAGCGACACATCACGCACCACCACACGTTTGCCGAACGCCTTGCCAAGGCCATGGGCCACCAGCCATCCGCTCTGGTCTAACGCTTCAGGCATTAGCTAGTTATCCGGCGTGAACACACCGGTTACGCGCCCGCTCCCGCTGGTGGAAAATTCTGAAACAGAGGTTTTCAGATTGACGATAAGCTCCGGCGCTCTTACGACCCCGCTGTCATTGACCACAATCACATTGCCAGTCAGGCGTAAAATGCGGGTTTGGGGATCATAAACCGCGCGGTCCCCGGTTGCGGTCTGATCTGAATTCTGGATTTTGACGTTGGCAAGAGCCTCAAAGCTTTCGATGTCGGAGGTGCCTCCGCTGCCATAGTGAACGATCACCCGATCGGCCCAGACTTTGAGGTCTGGTTGGGTTACAACCACATTGCCCGAGAACTCGGCCTGGTTCTGTTGTTCTTTTATGACAAAACGGTCAGCGGTGATCTCTACCGGCTGGGTGGTCTGGGCAAACGCTGGTGTGCCGATAATCGCAAAAGCCAGAGCCAGTGCAACTGCACGTCTTACAAAAGAGGTCAGTTCATTCACTTTGCAACCCTCCATCCCCCGGCACAGTATAGCGAACCCCCTTAAAATCCCAGACCTGTCGTTTCGCATTGTAGACCAGAGATTCCGCCTCGATTGCGGCACCGTCCTTAAATTCAAACCGGACATCGCCATTGGAGGTGAGTTTTTGCGTAGGCCAGTCGATAACAGAATCAAGAAGGCGGCCGTTAACGCCATTACTGTCCCTTGTCACCATCAGCCCCTCAACAATCACCTGTTGTTCAGTCAGAAAGAGGCGGGCAAAGTCCGCGTTCGCGGTCATTGTATAACCATCAGTCTGCTCAGTCACGATTGTTGCTGTATCCAGGTTGATTATATCGGTGGCTTCGATACCGGCGCGGGCGGTTTCAGCCATCACTTCATAAGTGGTTCCATCGGGCATGATGCCCGAATAGCTGGGCGTGTCGAGCACCAACTGGTCCCGGTCCAGCCTTATGCCGCCAATACCGAAATTATCGGCCAGATTGGACAGGATAATCTGAAAGATCAGCAAGCCCGCAAGAGCGACGCCGGCTGCAGGTACAGCTATGCGCAAAATGGCAACGAACAGGTTGCGCCGGTTCAAACGCGCATACAGATGGGCGCGGGGATCAGAAATGTTGCCTTGTTCACTCATCAGCTATGGGCAAAAATGTCGGTATCCGGCCAGCCGGCAAGATCGAGCTTGACCCGAGTGGGAAGAAAATCAAAACAGGCCTGGGCCAGTTTGTCGCGCCCCTCGCGCATCAGCATCAGGGTCAGGTGCCGCTTGAGGTCGTGCAGGTGCAAAACATCAGAGGCCGCATAGGTGAGTTGTGCTTTGCTCAAACTGTCCGCCCCCCAGTCTGAACTCTGTTGTTGCTTGGACATGTCAACGCCAAGCAGTTCGCGACTGAGGTCCTTCAGACCGTGACGGTCCGTATAGGTGCGCACCAGCTTTGAGGCAATTTTTGTACAGAAAACCGGCCCGACCTCAACCCCGAACCGGTGTTCGAGTACTGCCATGTCAAACCGGGCATAATGAAATATCTTGGTAACATCAGGGTTGGCCAGGAGAGCTTTCAGATTGGGAGCATCGTCAAGGTTCTGAGGGATCTGCACCACGTCGGCGCTACCATCTCCGGGGGAAAGCTGGACGACGCACAACCGGTCTCTTGCGGTCTGCAGCCCCATGGTTTCGGTATCAATTGCCACCTCACGGCCATAATTGTCCAGATTGGGCAAATCGCCCGTATGTTGTCGTATGCTCATAAAAGAATCCGTAGCTTTGTATTTCTTCGGACCGGAGGCCCAAATCACATGAAAATGTTGATGGCACACCCTCATGGCAATGAAAAGGCCGACAAGCCCGAACCCCTCGCAAGGTTATAAAAAAAGGCGGAGCTTTTTGGCCCCGCCTTTGTCTGATTATCTTGAGTTTTGCGGACTACATGCCCAGGGCCTTGTCCGTAATCATGGACGTCCAGGCACCTTCGGGCTGTTTGGTGATAACGGGGTCTGATCCGCCACCCAGCAATGTGTCAACGGTGCGCTGGTAATCAGCTTCGTCCAGGGCGCCGTTTGAGCCTGCGGTCAGCTTGGCGATTTCACCCATCATACGACGCTGATGCTCGATGGTCTGAGCGCCGGTTTCATCGTTTTCCAGAACAATTTCAGCGGCGGCATCGGGGTTTTCCTCGGCCCACTTCCAGCCCTTCATCGAAGCGCGCACGAAACGCACCATTTCGTCCTGGAACTCAGGGTCGGCAAGCCGGTCTTCAAGCACATAAAGACCGTCTTCAAGCGTTGCCACACCTTCGTCTTCATACTTGAAGGTCACCAGGTCATCCGGGCTCAGCCCTGCGTCAATGATCTGCCAGTATTCATTGTAGGTCATGGTCGAAACGCAGGCGGCCTGACCCTGAAGAATGGGATCAACATTAAAGCCCTGCTTGAGGACCTCGACGCCATTTTCCCCGCCATCTGTGGAAATACCCAGCTGGCTCATCCATGAAAGGAACGGATATTCATTGCCAAAGAACCAGACCCCCAGGGTTTTGCCGGGGAAATCCGCCGGAGAGGTTATGCCGCTGTCGGCGCGACAGGTCAGCATCATGCCCGAGGATTTGAACGGCTGGGCGATATTGACCAGAGGCACGCCCTTTTCGCGCGCAGCAAGAGCTGAGGGCATCCAGTCGATAACCACATCAGCACCACCACCCACAAGCACCTGAACCGGGGCAATGTCGGGACCACCGGCCTTGATGGTGACATCCAGTCCTTCTTCCTCGTAAAAGCCCCGATCCTTTGCCACATAATAACCTGCGAACTGGGCCTGTGTGACCCATTTCAGTTGCAGGGTGATCTCCTGAGCGCTGGCTGGCGATGTTGCCGCAATTGCCATTGCACCCAGTACTAGAGTTGAAAGCAGTTTCTTCATTTTAGACAAGACTCCCTTTTATTGTCTTTTTGGTTCATGGGAACATACTAGGTCCCCGATGGTTTTTTGTCACGCTGCCGGATCATCAAACCCGGCATTCGCCAATTTCCCCCGAGGTTTTATCCTGACCTGACCGAGGGATGCCAGAAGGTGACCGCCCTTTCAAGCAAGGCGATCAACCCGTAAAAAGTCGTACCCGCCACCGCCGCAACGGCAATTTCAGCCCAGACCAGATCAACATTCATCCTACCCACTTCCGTCGAAATTCGAAAGCCCATGCCAACAATGGGGGTGCCGAAAAACTCGGCCACAATGGCGCCGATCAGCGCCAATGTGGAGTTGATTTTCAGGGCGTTGAAAATAAAGGGCGCAGCGGCGGGCAGGCGCAGCTTGAACAATGTCTGCCAGTATCCGGCCGCATAGGTGCGCATCAGGTCCTTTTCCATTGAAGAGGCGGCCGCCAGCCCCGAGACCGTGTTCACCAGCATCGGGAAAAAGGTCATCACAACAACAACCGCCGCCTTGGAGGGCCAGTCAAAGCCGAACCACATGACCATTATCGGGGCCACCCCGATAATGGGCAGGGCGGAAACAAAATTTCCGATGGGCAACAGTCCGCGTTGCAGAAACGGCGAGCGGTCAACAGCAATGGCTACCGCAAAACCGGCCCCGCAGCCCATGACATAACCGATCAGCACCGCCTTCATGAAAGTCTGCTGAAAATCGGCCCACAATATGGGTACCGACCCGGTGATCCGTGCCCATATCATTGAAGGGGGCGGCAACAGGATTGGGGACACATTCAGTCCCCGCGTCACCCCTTCCCAGATGACCAACAGGGTAATGCCAAACAGCACGGGCACGGCAATGGAAATGGTGCGCGCCATGGTCTGGCTTTTTGGGGTGAGGCGAACGAGATATTCATTGACACCCCAGGCAACAACCCAGAAGGCCAGCGCGCCAAAAAGCAGGGAGGGGTTCATGCGGGCGCTCCCCCCATGCGTTTTTCGGTTATGCGCTGGGCCAGCCCGACAAGGGAAACCAGAATGGCAGCCAAGGCGGCGGCCATAAACAGGGCGCTCCAGATTTGCACCGTCTGTCCGTAATAGGAGCCAGAGAGCAGTCGCGCGCCCAGACCCGCGACCGCCCCGGTGGGCAGTTCGCCAACGATGGCGCCAACAAGGGAAATGGCGATGGCAATCTTCATCGAGGTAAACAGATAGGGCAGAGAAGTGGGCCAGCGCAGCTTCCAGAAAAGCTGGGCTTTGCTCGCGGCATAGGTGTGCATCAGGTCAAGCTGGATTTGCTCGGGTGCCCGGAACCCCTTGACCATGCCCACAGCGACCGGAAAAAACGACAGGTAGGTGGAAATCAGCGCCTTGGGCAGAACTCCCGAAATTCCAACAGCGTTGAGCACCACGATTATCATCGGAGCAATGGCCAGAATGGGGATGGTCTGGGAGGCGACAATCCAGGGCATCAGCGACTTGTCCATGGCCCGCGAATGCACAATGCCTACCGCCAGCATGATGCCCAGCACCGTGCCTATGGTGAAACCCAGAAGCGTGGCGGACAGGGTAATCCATGCGTGGAAAACCAGTGAGCGGCGCGAGGTTGGCGCTTTCAGGACAGTTGTATTCCAGATTTCAACCGCCACCTGATGGGCCGAGGGCAGAACCGGGCGCTTCTGGTTAAGGGTATCGGAAATAAACTGGGCATTGCTCCATTCGGTAACCCCGGAGCGCTCATAAACCCCCAATTGCCAAGGAGTATTCAGAACAACCGCAAACACATACCAGGCGGCCAGAATGACCCCGAGCACCGTAAGAACGGGCAGGGTTTTGCCCTGATACATTCTGGTCAGCACTCCCCTATTCCTCATAGGAATGCCCCGCTTTGAGGCCCTCACGCACCCGGTGGGCGATTTCAAGAAATTCAGGTGTTTCGCGGATATCCAGCGGCCGTTCGGCGGGCAGGCTGCTTTGTATCACGTCAATAACCCTGCCGGGGCGCGGCGACATGACGACGATTTTTGTCGAAAGATAAACCGCTTCGGGAATGGAGTGGGTGACAAAACAGATGGTTTTTCTGGTATCGGCCCACAGTTTGAGCAATTGCTCGTTGAGATGATCGCGCACGATTTCATCCAGCGCCCCGAACGGCTCGTCCATCAATAACAGGTCGGCATCAAAGGCCAGCGCCCGGGCGATGGAAGCCCTTTGCTGCATGCCCCCGGACAGCTGCCAGGGAAATTTCTTTTCAAACCCAGCCAAATTGACCATCTCAAGGGTACGTTTGACATGTTCGGCAATCTCGGCGCGATCCTTACCCATGATTTCCAGTGGCAGGGCAGCGTTCTTCTCCACCGTGCGCCAGGGCAAAAGCGCCGGAGCCTGAAATACATAACCATAGGCCCGTTTCAGGCGCGCCTCGTCGGGACTCATGCCGTTGACCGAAATGGTGCCGCCGGTGGGCTGTTCCAGATCGGCCACCACGCGCAGGAATGTGGTCTTTCCGCAGCCCGAAGGCCCGATGAACGATACGAACTCGCCAGCATTGATTTCCAGATCAACGTCGGCCAGCGCATGCACCGGCCCATCATTGGTTTCAAAGGTCAGGGAAAGTTTATTGGCGGAAATGACGGTGCTCATGGGTCTACCTTCTTATGAACATTGGGCCTCGTGAAGCCGCCCCTCAACCCGTCAATATGTTCAAACAACTCCGGTTTTACTGATTGCCAAAGTGGATCAAGGATAACCGTAACACCTTCTCGTCGCGCCAATTTCGCTGCGGGAACAAAATCTGCATCTCCAGTTATTAATATCAAGGTATCGGCTTGTTTTTTTAGAGTTATCGAAGCGACATCCAACCCTAATCGCATATCAACAGCTTTTTGGCGAAATCCGGCAACAAAATCTTCATCAGCGAGTTCTTTCGGCAACTTGGTGCCAGCTATTAAATCTTTTTGAGGTTGTTCTTTTAGAAGCCACGATCTTTCCCGCTCAACATGCCCTAGACGAAGCGCCATATTTGGTCTTTTTCTCAATAACTTAAATAGTGAAAGCCGAAATTCTGCCTCTCTTGTCTTTGAATAGTCAATCGCTTTTTTGGAAATCGGCAAATGCCCCTTATTGGTGTAAGGGGAAGCATCATAATAGAAGCATCGATACAAGTGGGTCCACTTCGATTTACCGTCATGCAGCAGGTGTACGGCTTCAAGGTGGTTGTTGATCAATTGACCAATGGAGCGATCCACAGATACAGGATCAGCGTAGTCAACATCTTTGCGTACAGTTGGCAACCGTTTTAGGAAAAACCCACCGTCTATCAGAATTGCGACTTTCATGCGCAACCCAACAAACGAAAAGCCCCAAGGGATCGGCCATCTCCATGATCTCTAGGGAAACGACGTACGGCCAAGGGGCGAACAGGCATAATATAGGCCCATAGCTGTTTATTTTCAATGAAAATATAGCACTCTGGAAAAGTCATTCCTTTTCTATACCCCGCTTGCCGGAATGCCGGTACGCTGGACCTTGCGCGGGGCGGTGACTTCTTTCCAGGACGAGAGCGCCTTGCTCACCGCCTGAAACGGCTCGCGGGGCACAAACTCACCGTGGCCTTCCTGGGTTTTCATAGCTCCCTCTTGAACTGCCACCTGACCGCGGGTCAGGGTAAAGCGGGGCAGACCTTTGACATGCTTGCCCTCAAATACATTGTAGTCGATGGCGCTTTGCTGGGTGTCGGCGGAAATGGTTTTTTCCCGTTTCGGGTCCCAGACGACAATGTCGGCGTCAGCACCCACAAGGATTGCACCTTTCTTGGGATACATGTTGAGGATTTTTGCAATATTGGTGGAAGTCACTGCCACGAACTCTTCTCTGGTCAGGCGTCCGGTATTCACCCCGTTGGTCCACAGCATGGGCATGCGGTCCTCAAGCCCGCCGGTTCCGTTGGGGATGAGGGTGAAGTCATTGAGCCCGGCGCGCTTCTGCTCACTGGTAAAAGCGCAATGGTCGGTGGCCACCACCTGCAATGAACCGGCCTGCAAACCGGCCCACAGGCTGTCCTGATGTTTTTTATCGCGGAAAGGCGGGCTCATGACGCGCCGGGCCGCATGGTCCCAATCGGGATTTTTATATTCGCTGTCATCGAGCGTTAAATGCTGAATGAGCGGCTCGCCATAGGCCCTTATGCCGTTCTGTCGGGCCCGCCGGATGGCCTCGTGGGCCTGCTCTGAAGAAGTGTGCACGATATAGACCGGCACCCCGGCCATGTCGGCAATCATGATGGCGCGATTGGTGGCTTCGCCCTCGACCTCGGGGGGGCGCGAATAGGCGTGGGCCTCGGGCCCGTTATTACCCTCGGCCAGCAGTTTGGCCTGCAACTGGGCCACCACATCGCCGTTTTCAGCATGCACCAGGGGCAAAGCACCAAGTTCGGCGCAGCGCTTGAACGAGGAATACATCTCGTCATCATCGACCATCAGCGCGCCCTTGTAGGCCATGAAATGCTTGAAGGTGTTGATGCCCTTTTGCTGGACGATTTGCTGCATGTCATCAAACACCTGCTCGCCCCACCAGGTAATCGCCATGTGGAAGGAATAATCGCAATTGGCGCGGGTGGATTTATTGTCCCACATGGTGAGCGCCTCAAGCAGCGACTGGTCGGGGCCGGGCAGGGCAAAATCCACCACCATGGTGGTGCCCCCGGCGAGCGCCGCCCGCGTGCCGCTTTCAAAGTCGTCCGAGGAATAGGTGCCCATGAAAGGCATTTCCAGATGCGTGTGCGGGTCAATTCCCCCGGGCATGACAAAACAGCCGCTGGCATCCAGGGTTTCGGCGCCGGAGAGATTATCGCCGATTTCAACGATTTTCCCGCCTTCGATTTTTATGTCGCCCCTGTAAGTGCGGTCGGCGGTGACGATGGTGCCGCCCTTGATGATTTTGCTGGTCATTTCTTTTCTCCCGTTAACTTGAGTGTTGCGCCTCTTCCCCCCGCCCCTTCCGGGGAGAGGGTGGCCGGAGCAAAGCGCAGGTCGGGTGAGGGAGCAAAACCTAAACTCCTCACTCCACAATCTCCGCCGTTTCCACCACCGCGTGCATCAGGACCTCTGCGCCGGCGGTGGCCCATTCTTTTGAAATGTCCTCGGCCTCGTTGTGGGAAAGGCCATCGACGCAGGGGCACATGATCATTGCTGTTGGCGCAACGCGGTTGACCCAGCAGGCATCGTGCCCGGCGCCAGAAATCAGGTTGCGGTGGGAATAGCCCAGCCGCTCGGCGGCATTCCTGACCGCTGAGACGCATTTTTCGTCAAAGGTCACCGGGTCAAAGCCGCCGACTTTTTCAAATTCGACATTCAGGCCCATATCGTTACAGATTTTCTGCGCACCCTCCTTGAGCTGCTTTTCCATCTCTTCAATGGTCGCCAGGTCGGGGGAGCGGAAATCCACCGTAAACACCACTTTGCCCGGAATGACGTTGCGCGAATTGGGGTAAACGTCGATATGCCCGGCGGCCCCCACTGCGTCGGGCTTGTGGGCCCAGGCGATGTCATCAACCAGTTGCAAAATCTTTGCCATCCCCAGCCCGGCGTTTTTGCGCATGGGCATCGGGGTCGAGCCGGTATGACTTTCTTTTCCCGTGACGGTTATTTGCGTCCAGCTCAGGCCCTGCCCATGGGTGACAACGCCGATATCCTTACCCTCGGCTTCAAGAATTGGCCCCTGTTCGATATGCAGCTCGAACATAGCCGCCATTTTGCGCGCGCCCACTTCCTCTTCGCCGCGCCAGCCGATACGCTCCAGCTCATCGCCGAACTTTTTGCCTTCCGCGTCCTCCCGCTCGTAGGCCCAGTCTTGCGTATGCACGCCGGCAAAAACCCCCGAGGCCAGCATGGCGGGGGCAAAGCGCGTGCCCTCCTCATTGGTCCAGTTGGTAATGACTATGGGGTGTTTTGTCTTGATATTGAGGTCATTGAGGGTGCGTACCAGTTCAAGCCCGGCCAGAACCCCCAGCACCCCATCATATTTCCCCCCCGTGGGCTGGGTATCTAGGTGGCTGCCCACATAGACGGGGAGTGCATCGGGGTCGGTGCCCTCGCGGCGCATGAACATGTTGCCCATCTGGTCAAGGCCCATGGTCAGGCCCGCTTCCTCGCACCATCGCTGGAACAGCTTGCGGCCTTCGCCATCCTCGTCCGTAACCGTCTGGCGGTTGTTGCCCCCGGCAACACCGGGGCCGATTTTAGCCATCTCCATCAGGGAATCCCAAAGGCGATCGCCGTTGATTTTCAGGTTCTGTCCGGGGGCTGTCATTTTTTCTGGTCTCCATCTAAATCACGTCTGAGGTAGTCAGCGAAAAATTTTAGTAGACCTGATTCAACTTCCGTTTTCATTCCTGAGATGAAGTCTTCCTGTGATTCGTGTTTGTTTTGGGCAAGCACAATGTCGTTCATGGAATCGTTGACCAAAACTTCAAGATAATGAGGTAGCGCGCTATGGTTACTAAAAAAGGAGCTGCGAAACGAAGATAACCACATGAGGAAAAACGCTAGGAACGCAGAGGTTTTATAAACGTGGATACAGCCATTTGTTTTCCCACGGTCTGGTATTTCATGTAAAAATGGTATTCCTGTCTTTTTTGAAAAAGGAAATTTTATGAAGGGTGAAATTACTACTACAATTCCCTTGTCCATGATAAACAAGGCGTCATATGGAATTTTCTTGTGTAACAATATGTATTCACAGGTACTTAACAGTAGCCTCCTCCAGTCTCCTGAAGATTCAAAGGTAAAAATAAAATACGGACGATAGTGAATGTAGTACGAGTTCCATTCATCTGGACTGGGAACATCTACAAGACGAGAGAGATTTCTTGACCGTAGTGATTTGAAAATTCGCCCTTTTTCCAGTTCAGCGGCAAATTTAGAACCACCAGAAAGCGTTGACTTTACTTCTCCAGCTGCGTTGATACCTTCAATCAACAGAACTGTTGCTTCGTCCCTTTTGGCGGCAAATGGCTGCATTTCATTTGAAATTACTACATCCAGCTGACGCGATGTCCTCCCGCTATCATCACCCAACGTAGCTATTACTTCACCAGTTCCTACTGAGAGCGCTCTTGGCAAGTTGGACTCAATAAACGACCTTAAGGCAGACTCGACCGCGCCACCCCTTAGACCGTGATGATTAAAACGCTCCCGCGCCACGGCGAGTTGAAGCTCTAGAACCTTCTGCTGATGCTCAAGTGTTTCCTTTAGGCCCATTTCTTTTTCCTAGCTTGGAAACGCAAAAACCGAACCTTCCTTGACCCCGGTGGGCCAGCGGGCGGTGACGGTTTTCAGTCTGGTGTAGAAATGAACAGCCTCGGGGCCGTAAATGCCGTGGGCGCCAAAGGCGCTGCGCTTCCAGCCCCCGAACGAGTGATAGGCGACGGGCACCGGAATGGGCACGTTGATGCCCACCATGCCCACCTCAATCCGGTCGGCAAAGTCGCGGGCGGCATCACCGTCGCGGGTGAAAATGGCCGTGCCGTTGGCGTATTCATGACCGTGAATCAGATCAACCGCTTCGGCAAAGGTGTTTTTGCGCACCACGGAGAGAACGGGCCCGAAAATCTCGTCGCGATAGATGGACATGTCCTCGGTCACATTGTCGAACAGGGTGCCGCCGACAAAATAGCCGTTTTCATACCCTTGAAGGGAAAATCCGCGCCCGTCGACCACCAGATTTGCCCCGGCCTTTTCGCCCTCATTGATATAGTCCAGCACTTTTTCCTGATGGGCCTTGGTAATCACCGGGCCCATTTCAGCCGCACTATCGGTAGAGGGGCCAATCTTGAGCGCTTCAACTTTGGGTTTGAGCGCCGCCACCAGCCTGTCAGCGGTTTCCTCGCCGACGGGCACGGCAACGGATATGGCCATGCAGCGTTCGCCAGCGGCGCCATATCCGGCTCCCATCAGGGCGTTGGCGGCCTGCTCCATATCGGCATCAGGCATGATGATCATGTGGTTTTTTGCACCGCCAAGAGCCTGCACACGCTTGCCCGCTTTGGTGCCGCGCTCATAGACATATTGGGCAATGGGGGTGGAGCCGACAAAACTCACCGCCTTGACGTCCGGGTGGTCCAGGAGGCAATCCACCGCACTCTTGTCACCGTGTACGATGTTGAGAATTCCATCGGGCAGCCCGGCCTGCCTTAACAGCTCCCAGGCCATCATCGAGGCCGAGGGGTCACGCTCGGAGGGCTTGAGGACAAAGGCGTTCCCGCACGCAATGGCCATGGGATACATCCACATGGGCACCATTCCGGGGAAGTTGAACGGGGTAATGCCCGCCACAACACCCAGCGGGTGGCGCGCCGAATAGGTGTCAATGGCCGGGCCCACATTGCGCGAATATTCGCCCTTGAGCATCTGGGGAATGGAGCAGGCAAACTCCACCACCTCAATGCCCCGCGTCCATTCCCCGATGGCGTCCTCATGGGTTTTGCCCTGCTCTCGGGAGATTTCGCGGGCCAGATCCTCGATATTCTCGTTGAGAAGTGTCAGGAACCTGTGCATCACCCGCGCCCGCTTGGCCGGAGGCGCATCGCCCCAGGCCACTTGCGCCTGTTTGGCGCTGGCCACTGCCTCGTTGATTTCAGCGTCGGTTGAAAGCGGCAGCTGGCCGATCTGCTCACCGGTAGCGGGGTTGAAAACCCCGGTTTCCCTGTCCGAGCTGGAGGAGACCAGTTTGCCGTTTATGGCGTTTTGAATGCGATACATATGAAATTTCCTTGGGGTGCGGTTTCGCCGGATGCAGAATATTTATACCATTATCTTCCTATATAGAATAATTATTCTATATCACTCAAGCGAATTCAGAACATCTCCGATGGTTGCAACAATTTCGTCAATGTCCCCTCTGGACACAATCAATGGCGGGGAGAGGGCGATAATGTCCCCGGTGGTGCGGATGAGCAGGCCGGCTTCAAAGGCCTTTACAAAGGCTGAGAACGCGCGTTTTGTCGGCTCCCCGGCAATGGGATCAAGCTCAATGGCCCCGATAAGACCGATATTGCGCACGTCGATGACGTGGCGCGCACCGGACAGGGAATGCAGGGCATCCTCCCAATAGGGCGCCATCTCGGCAGCCCGGGTCAAAAGCCCGTCCTCTTTGTAGGTTTCAAGCGTGCCCAGCGCCGCCGCCGCCGCCATCGGGTTGCCCGAATAGGTATAGCCGTGCATGAACTCTATAAGATGCTCGGGCCCGGTCATGAAAGCGTCATGAATTTCACTTTTCACGAACACCGCGCCCATGGGAATAACCCCGTTGGTAAGCCCCTTGGCGGTGACCATGATGTCAGGAATTATGCCGTAATAGTCCGAGGCAAAGGGCGTGCCCAGACGGCCATAACCGGTGATAACCTCGTCAAATATCAGCAGAATGCCGTATTTTGTACAGATGTCGCGCAGCTTTTGCAGATAACCCTTTGGCGGAATGAGCACTCCGGTTGAGCCTGCAACCGGCTCCACAATAACCGCAGCAATGGTTGAGGCGTCATGCAGCCCCACAATGCGCTCCAGCTCGTTCGCCAACTCGGCCCCGTGCTCGGGCTCACCCCGGGTAAAGGCGTTTTTGTCAATCAGGTGGGTGTGGGGCAGATGATCGACTCCGGTCAGCAGGGTGCCGAACATTTTGCGGTTGGGCACGATACCCCCCACCGAAATGCCGCCAAAATTCACCCCGTGATAGCCCCGTTCGCGCCCGATGAGCCGGAAGCGCGACCCCTCGCCTTTCACCCGGTGGTAGGCCAGCGCAATCTTGAGCGCGGTTTCAACGCTTTCCGAACCCGAATTGGTGAAAAACACATGGTCCATGCCCTCAGGGGCGATATCGACCAGCCGGTTGGCCAGCTCAAAAACCTTGGGGTGCCCGATCTGGAAGGCGGGGGCATAATCAAGTTCTGCAGCCTGTTTCTGAATGGCTTCGGTAATTCTTGGACGGCAATGCCCCGCGTTGACGCACCACAGACCCGAGGTTGCATCAAGCACCTGGCGACCATCCGAGGTGGTGAAATGCATGTCCTTTGCCGCAACGAACATGCGCGGGTTTTTCTTGAATTGCCGGTTGGCCGAAAACGGCATCCAGAACGCGCTCAGATCGTTGGGGGTAACGCTTGTGGGGTTGGTCATGCTTCCTCCTCAAGAACCATATCAGGTGCCATTTTCAGGCAGGCCGGCTCACCGATGGTTCGCCCGTAAATTTGTTGATCTTGTTCCAAACCGATGTCGTTTATACCTTGCCACCTAAAGCGGGATTGGTGCAACTGGCGCAGGATTTTTGACCAATTGATAAAATCTTACACCTACCCGTAGACCGATCAAGCAAAATGTGTAACCCGGCGCTATCGAAACCAGTCAAAACCGGGCATAGTGCCATCCATGGACACTTCTACACATACAGGCCGGACCGAAACACGCATTCAGCGCGAAAAGCAGGACGCAATTCTGGAGGCGGCGCTCGAAGTATTTGCCTCAAACGGCTTTCGTGGCTCGACCATCGACCAGATTGCCGAGGCCGCGGGCATGAGCAAACCCAATCTGCTATATTATTTTTCCTCCAAGGAAGATGTTCACAAAAAGCTTATTGAGCACCTGCTCGATGTCTGGCTGGCACCCTTGCGCCATATGAATGCCAGCGGCGACCCCATTACCGAGATTTGCTCCTATATCAGACGCAAACTGGAGATGAGCCGTGATATGCCGCGTGAAAGCCGCCTGTTCGCCAACGAGATTTTACAGGGTGCACCGCGTATTATCTCCATGATTGAGGGCGAGTTGAAAAGCCTTGTTGACGAAAAAGCCGCAATTATAAGGGGTTGGATGGACGAGGGAAAACTTGTGGAAGTTGACCCCTATCATCTTTTGTTTTCCATCTGGGCCACCACCCAGCATTACGCCGATTTTGATGTGCAGGTGCGCGCCATGCTGGGGCCTGACAAAGACGGCGAGGACCGGTTTGAGGATGCGGCCAAGTTTCTTGACCAGCTCTTTGTGCACGGGCTGAAGCCAGGCGACTAGTTCCCCGTCATCGCGAGCGACCCCCAGCAACAGACCCCGAACCTACTCAGCCGGTTCTTTTGCCGCTGCTGGATTGTTGGGATGCGTGGTCCAGTTGGCGTAATCCTTTTCCACCACTTTGCCGGTGCGTTCGTCGATAACACCCGGTTCCAGAGCCTCCATCACGATACAATCCTCAATGGGACACACCAGCACACAGAGATTGCAGCCCACGCACTCATCATTCATCACTTCAAAGTGCCGTTTCCCGTCTTTTTGAGCCATGATGGCCTGATGGGAAGTGTCCTCGCAGGCAATGTGACAGCGCCCGCATTTGATGCACAGGTCCTGATTGATTTTTGCCTTGGTGATATGATTGAGGTTCAGATACTGCCAGTCGGAAACCTTTGGCACCGCCTTGCCCACAAACTGGTCGATTGACGTATATCCCTCCTCGTCCATCCAGTTGGAGAGGCCAGAAATCATTTCTTCGACTATTTTGAAGCCATAGGTCATGACTGCTGTACACACCTGCACGTTGCCAGAACCAAGAGCCATGAATTCGGCAGCGTCGCGCCAGGTGGTGATCCCGCCAATGCCCGAAATGGGCAGGCCGGCGGTTTCAGGGTCGCGGGCGATTTCAGCCACCATATTGAGGGCAATGGGTTTTACCGCCGGGCCGCAATAACCCCCGTGGCTGCCCTTGCCGTCGATGGAGGGGTTTGGGGAAAAACTTTCAAGGTCCACCGAGACAATGGAGTTGATTGTATTGATGAGAGACACCGCATCGGCGCCTCCCTTGTGGGCGGCACGGGCCGGATAGCGGATGTCGGTGATATTGGGGGTCAGTTTGACGATGACCGGCATGGACGTATTGGCCTTGCACCAGCGCGTGACCATTTCGATATATTCGGGCACCTGACCGACCGCCGAACCCATGCCGCGCTCGCTCATGCCGTGGGGGCAGCCGAAATTGAGTTCTATGCCATCGGCACCGGTTTCTTCGACCACGGGAAGAATGGCTTTCCATGCGTCTTCCTCACACGGCACCATCAGCGAGACGACGACAGCCCGGTCGGGCCAGTCTTTCTTGATCTGCTTGATTTCACGCAGGTTCACCTGCAACTCGCGATCGGTAATCAACTCGATATTGTTCATGCCAAGCAGGCGCCGGTCGCCGCCCCAGATGGCCCCATAACGGGGGCCGTTTACATTGACCACCGGGGGGCCATCCTCGCCAAGGGTTTTCCACATAACCCCGCCCCAGCCAGCCTTGAAGGCTCGCGTGACATTATAGGCCTTGTCGGTGGGGGGGGCGGATGCCAGCCAGAATGGGTTGGGTGATTTGATGCCAACAAAATTGTTTGTAAGATCAGCCATTATCTTGTCTCCCCCATAAGCGCCCCGTGGATGCTCTCCGCTGCATCGCGCCCCTGCGCCACTGCGGTTACGGTCAAATCGTCACCCCCGGCAACACAATCGCCCCCGGCCCAGATCCCTTGGCGCGAGGTTTTGCCATTTTCATCCACTTCAATGCGCCCCCCCACAAGTTCCAGCCCCTGAGCATGATGGGTGTCCAGTTTCTGGCCAATGGCCTTGAAAATCTGGTCGGCCGGAAGGGTTGCGGTGTGGCCCATGCCCTTGAGCCTGCCATCAACCATCTCGGTATATTCAAGTTCCAACCCGGTAACTTTGCCCTCCGCCGTCAAAACCTTTTTTGGTTGCAGCCAGTGGCGCACCACTACACCCTTTGTAGTCGCCAGGTTTTGCTCAAATTCCGATGCGTTCATTTCCTCATGCCCGCGCCGGTAGCAGATGGTGACCTCTTCGGCCCCCAGAAGCTTGGCCTGAACGGCAGCATCAATGGCGGTCATACCCCCCCCAATGACTATGATCCGGCGGCCGATTTCGATTTTGGAAAGGTCGTCGGTCTGGCGCAAATCGGCAATGAAATCCACCGCGTCCGCGACCCCTTGTGCATCTTCCCCTTCGGCGCGCAGGGCGTTTACGCCTCCCATGCCAACGCCGACAAAAACCGCGTCATATTTTTTCTTGAGGTCATCAAGGGAAAAGTCCCGCCCCAATGCCTGCCCCAGTTCAATTTTTATGCCGCCGATGGCAGTGACATATTCAAGTTCGGCCTGCGCAAAGCCGTCAACCGTCTTGTAGGAAGCAATGCCATATTCATTCAGCCCGCCCGCCTTGTCCCGCGCATCAAAGATGGTCACGTCATGGCCGTGCGTGGAGAGACGATGGGCACAGGCGATGCCTGCGGGCCCGGCGCCAACAACGGCAATTCTCTTGCCGGTGTCAGTTGCGCGCGTGAAAAACTGCGCGTTTCTCTCCATGGCCATATCGGTCGCATAGCGTTGCAGATGGCCGATTTTTACGGGTTTTCCCTCGGCCTCCTCGCGCACGCACACCTCCTCGCAAAGAGTCTCCGTCGGGCAGACGCGGGCGCACATGCCCCCCAGAATATTCTGGTTGAAAATGGTTTTTGCCGCACCCAACACGTTTCCAGTGGAAATTTCACGGATAAACAAGGGAATATCAATTTCAGTCGGGCAGGCTTCCTGACAGGGCGCATCATGGCAGAAATAGCAACGCTCAGCCTCCACAAGCGCCTCGTGCCTATCAAGGGGGGGATGCAGGTCAGCAAAGTTTTTTTCCAGCTGCGAGGGCGGCAATCGCCCTGAACTTATCCCTTCCTTGAGAATATTTTCACCCATTTTCTCAACTCCACCATGATGGATTACACATGGCAGGCTAGCGCAGGACAAAAATTTTATCAATTGGTCAAAAATTATTTTGCAGATGCCGTAACAGGAAACTCAGAAGAACAGCCGACTTTTGGAGTAAGACAATGTTCATGACTCGAATATAGTTCCGGGGACTCCTCCTGCGGGGTTTTTCAGGGAGCCATGCGCATGCGGGCAACTGCCTTTATCATCGGGCCACGTGATGGAAGTGGCACAGGCTTGATGGACCTGTGCCTGGGGATCGGGTTTGAAAGTGTCAGGCGGTTTTCCCAAATTGAAGAGGCCGAACAACAGGTGGCAAAAACGCCGGTGTGTTTTTTTGTTTTCACCGCAGACGTCGGTACCGAAAAACTGGGTTCCGTCTCCAAAGCCATTCGTTTCAGCCGCAACCGACAGGTGCGTTATGCGCCAATGGTCTGCTTTGCCGAAAGCCCGGGCAAACAACTGGTAGCTTTGTGCATCCAGGCCGGATTTGATGACATTCTCATCCCGCCATTTTCTGTCAAGCGGGTTGGCGAACGTCTTAAAGCCATGCTCGAGCAGCCCATGACCTTTTATGAAACACCTGACTATATCGGACCGGACAGGCGCAAGCGGGCAGGACGAAAAACACCGCCCTCCTCTGCCCTGGAAAAAGGAAACGAATATCGCCAAATTGATTTTGTCCGCAAAACAGGGGAAGGAATCTCCATTTTGCGTGAGGATTTTCGCCGAACCCCAAGCCTTCGGGCCGCTGAACGTGATGGTTCCGCATTCTTTTCCAGAGCCGCCGCGTCCGCCTGAGAGGCAAAGTTTTGTCAGCGAAGCCTGGTGAACACAAGTCAGCCATTGACTTGCTGCCGGACCCAAACCAACAGTTGGAGACACTGGCTTCTGATTCTGGAAAATGTCTGAAACCGCCCTGCTTATTTTTCGAAAGTGACCCTCATGCAGACGGGTAAAACACGCGCTGGCACTCTTGGCAGCGCTATTTTCAGCGCGCCCCAGAAACGCGTCTTTGTGATGTTTTTTCTTTATTCGCTCGCCCTTGGCGGGATTTTTCCCCGGCTGGGTGATTTGCAACTGAGCATGGGAATTGGTGAAGCGGCGCTGGGAGCGGCGCTTATCGGCATGGCCCTTGGAACACAAATTGCGTTTATATTCGTGGGGCCGGTACTGTTACGGTTCGGACACCGTGCAGTTCTTCTGGTCTGCATTCCGTTTCTGGCGCTGGTTGAGACTTTTGCCACGCTCTCTCCCTCTCCGGTGGTGCTGTTCCTGCTTTTGGCTATTGCCGGGCTGGCAGTGGGGGCCTTGGAGTTGGTGATAAACCTAGAGGCGGACCGAACGGAACACCTGCTGGGACGGCGCATCATGAACCGCGCCCATGCCTTCTGGAGTCTTGGTTTTTTTGCCGCTGGCATGGTTGGCGCCGTCGTCAAACAGGCCGGGATCGGTGCCTTTATACACCTTGCGGTTATGGCAATTCTGGTATCCGTTCTTGTGATTACAGTGTTTTCTGACTACCGTCAGGCCCCCCCGCGCCCTGAAACCAGCGCTCCGGCACCCCGGTTTGTGCGTCCAACCCTATCTATTCTTGCCATCGTTGGTTTTACGCTTTCCGCCATGCTCCTTGAAGGGGCCAGCATTGACTGGTCGGTGATTTATATGCGCGATGTTTTTGGCACGGCACCTTTTATCAACGGCATGGCTTTTGCGGTTGGTGCCCTGTCCATGGCGCTGACGCGGTTTTTTGCCGATGGTTTTATCGACCGCCATGGAGCTAGCGCTGTTGCGCGTCTGCTGGTGCTGGTGCTTGGTGCAGGAGCCCTCCTGGTCACATTTGCACCCAACCCGGTTCTGGCAATTATTGGCTTTGCTTTCATCGGCGCGGGAGGAAGCGTCATGTTTCCACTGGCCATATCGGCTGCCGCGCAAATGAAGGACCGCCCCGCCGCAACAAATGTTGCCGCATTGGCCCAGCTCTCGTTTATCACTTTTCTGGTTGCACCGCCTATTCTGGGGCTGGTGGCGGAGAATTTCGGCATTCGTGTTTCATTCGGACTGGGGCTGCCCATGGTTGTCTTGAGCTGGTTCCTGCTCTTTACGATTGCCCCGCAAAAAGCCAAAGTGGATACCCTTTAGCCAATATGAGAGGGCGCCCGATGAGTGATCCAGCACCCATGGTTAGTGACGGACGCCAGTCAGAGACCGCGTTACAGACCCAGCGCGGGGTGATGCGCATGCTGCGCCAGCAGTTTGACTTATGCTGTTACGCCGAAGTATCGCTGGCCAGTGGCAGGCGCTGCGATGTGCTGGGGGTCGGGCGGCGCGGCGAAATCTGGATTGTCGAAATCAAGTCCAGCCTTGAGGATTTCCGCGTTGACAATAAGTGGCCGGAGTACAAGGACTTTTGCGACCGCTTCCTGTTTGCCAAGCCCCCCGAGCTTGATGCCGGTATTTTCCCCGACACAGAAGGCTTGATAGTTGCCGATAGCCACGGAGCAGAAATTTTGCGCGCTGCCAGTAACCAGCCCCTGGCTGCTGCCCGGCGCAAGGCCATTATGCTCAGGCTGGCCCGAATGGGAGCCGACCGCATTCACGCGCTGATGGACCCGGGGCCGCTCTAGAAAACCCTTTCCCGCATCATTTCAAAATGGAGCTTTCAGGATACTGACCCCAGGTCAGCAAGCGTTTTTTGCAATTCACGCATGATCTTCAGGCGCTGCGCATCACTTTTTGCACCCGCAAGCCTCTGGCCCAGCTTTATGGAAAAGTCCGCATATTCATTGTTCCAGTCGTTGCAAAGCTGGGCGGGGTCGATACGCGGGGTTTTTGGCTGCGAACGTGCGCCGATGCCGCTTGAAAGCAGCTCAAACGCATCGTCCAGCATGGGAGCAATGATTTGGTCTGAACTCAGATTGAGCTTCATCAGGTCGCTGCGCATGGCCTGACGCGACTTGTCTTCCCCATGGGTCAGAAACAAAGCACCATGGGCGGGCAGGCGCTCGGCAACCCATTCGATGAGCTCGTTATGGTCGGCATGGGCCGAATAATTGCCAATGGTGCGGATTTGCGCCCGGACCGGATATTTCCCCCCGTGGATGCGCACTTCTTTTTTGCCAGACTGGATAATCTGGCCAAGGGTGCCCGGTGCCTGATAGCCGACAAAAAGCACGGTGGCATCGGGCCGTACGATATTGTTGCGCAAATGATGCTTGATGCGCCCCGCGTCCGCCATGCCCGAGGCCGACATGATGATAGCGCCGCCCCTTATGTTGTTGATGTCCTTGGACTCCTGCACCGATTCCACAATGCGAAAACGCTTGTCATTGAATAATTCATCGGCGGAAAGCTGCACGTCCTCGAACATGGCGGCGTTTTCCTTGTAAACCCTGGTTACCCGGCTGGCCAGCGGAGAGTCCAGAAACACCCGCGTGGGGTTGATTTCGCCGGACTTGATCAGGGTACCGATATCGTGCAGCAACTCCTGGGAACGCTCCACCGCAAAAGCGGGGATAACCAGATTGCCACCGCGTTCAAGGGCCGCGGCGATTTCAATGCGCAAGGCCTCGCGGCGCTGCTCAAGCGTATAATCATCGCGGTTGCGCCCACCATAGGTGCTTTCGCAAAGGATGTAGTCAAATCCGGCCGGCGCGTCGGGTTCTTTATAGAACACTTTTTCATCCGGGCCGATATCCCCGGAAAACAAAAGACGAATCGTCTTGTCATCCCGATCCTGCACTTCAACTTCAATGGAGGCCGAACCAAGAATATGCCCGGCATTCCAGTAGCGCACCCGGATGCCGGGCCCCGGTTCAATCCACTCCTGATAGGGGTGCCCGACCCTGTGGGCCAGCGCCTCTGTCGCGTCTTCTCGTGTATAAAGAGGCTTAAGGGGGGCCTCTCCACGCCGGGCGCGATAGCGGTTTGTGCGCTCAGTCTCGCTTTCCTGAATACCGGCGCCATCGGCCAGCAGATATTCAATCAGCCCCGCCGTGGGTACGGTGGAGTGTATGGGGCCTTCAAACCCTTCCCGGTACAGCCGCGGAATAAGCCCCGCATGGTCGATATGGGCATGGGTGAGCAACAAAAAATCAATGTGCTTTGCTACAAAGGGCTGCTCTTTGCGATTGAGTTCGCGCACGCTTTTGTTGCCCTGAAACAGGCCGTTATCAACCAGAAACTGGCCGCCAGGGTGCACAACGCGATAACACGAGCCGGTGACGGTGCCCGCCGCACCATGAAAATAGAGGGTAACAGTCATGGAGAAAGGGCCTTCCAACACCAACAGGAGCCAAATCTTTACCCCCTGCAAGCGATAAAACAAGTGCTTATTGGGGCACCCAAAAAGAAACGCGCCTTCCACGGGGGAGGCGCGTTTCAGTCAGTCAAAATTGCCCGGCTGGAATTCAGCACGTCACCTCAAGCGGTACCCGCATGCTCATAACATCCGAATTGGGTGTTACCACATGATATTTGGTGCTGACGGAGGAGGCGACGATGAAGTCCTGGCTCCAACTTCCCATGGTGACAGTACCAGCGCCCTTGACGGTTTCCACCTGATAGGGGCCGAGAACCACACCGGAATCAGACACCACCAGAATGGGGAACGTGCCGGGCTTGTTGGAAAACACCCAGACGTTCAGGCTTGCAGGAGATGGACAGACACCATTATCGTTTGACTGAATGCCAAGCTGAATGGCGGTAACACGGGGCTTTGGCTGTCCCCCGGCCTGAAAATCAAGCGGATTGGCGTTGGCGGCAGAGACGGAGAGAGCAAGCAGGGTTGCAGCAATGGTCTTGATTGTGTTGGTCATCGGGTTTCCTCACTGGGATTGAGCCTGGGGATCAAATTTCGATTTCCCCTGATAGGAGAGCGGGCTTGAACTGCAACTGAAGACAGCGTTCAGGCGGTGTTCATTTTTTGACCTGTTTCCCCGGAGCAAAACAAAAAAGGCGCCCCTGACAGGGACGCCTGAGCTTTTTTCAGCGATAAGGCTTTGGTACTATTTAATCGGT
Source organism: Hyphomicrobiales bacterium (assembly GCA_026981645.1). Lineage (GTDB taxonomy): Bacteria > Pseudomonadota > Alphaproteobacteria > Rhizobiales > Devosiaceae > DROE01. Next base: position 141,385 of record JALSII010000044.1, read on the forward strand.
GCGATCACCATGACCATCTGCCGGCCCTCGGTTTTGGGCACTGCCTCAACCTTGGCAATATCTTCCATCTGATCGCGCACCTTGTGCAGCAGTTGCAGCCCCAGCTCCTGATGGGCCATTTCCCGGCCCCGGAAACGCATGGTTACCTTGACCTTGTCGCCCTCGGAAAGGAATTTCTCGACCGAACGCATCTTCACATCATAGTCATGGGTGTCGATATTGGGTCGGAGCTTGATTTCCTTGACGTCAATGACTTTTTGCTTTTTGCGGGCGTCCGCCGCTTTTTTCTGGGCCTGATATTTGTACTTGCCCAGATCAAGGATTTTACAAACCGGCGGTTTGGCATTGGGGGAAATGGCAACCAGATCCAGCCCCACTTCTTCTGCCATCTCCATGGCACGGGGTGTGGGCACTTCCCCCAGATGATTGCCGTCAGCATCAATAAGCTGCACTTCTGTTGCTGTGATATCTTTGTTTGCGGGTGGCCCTTTGCGTTGCGGCGCCACTGGTCTCATTGGTCGGCGAATCTGTGTGATCCTTCAGGTTGTTTACACATCGAAACGAATTTCGCGGCTAAAATCATGATTGTTGGCTCCAAAGTCAACCGCCAAATCCATTTCCCTGCAAAGCTTGCGTCCTATTGATGACCTGATTATGACAGTTCCTGCCCCCAAGAGACACTTTTTGTGGCTCGGGCTATGGTCGGGCCGGAAGGTTTGTGTATGCGGTTTTTATCGGTTGGCAGCGGATCGAATGTCCGCCAGATTGCCATTGAACAGCGCAAGGGCGGCATACCCAGCCTGTTTTGGCTTGGCGGCTTCAAATCGGATATGGCCGGTTCAAAAGCCAGTGCGCTGGACGGGATCGGCAAAAAGCTCGGAGTCGGCATCACCCGGTTTGACTATTCCGGTCACGGAAAATCCGGGGGGAATTTTCTTGAGGGCACGATTTCCGACTGGCTTGAAGAAGCAGTCGCTGTCTTTGAGGAAACCACCGGAGCGCAAATTATCATTGGTTCGTCCATGGGCGGCTGGCTGGCCTTCTTGCTCAACCGGCACCTCATCCATATGAATGCGAGCCGAATTAAAGCCCTTATCCTCATTGCTCCGGCACTTGATATGACAGAGGATTTGATGCGTGCAGGCTTCACGCCAGAAGAGCTGGAGATGCTTGAAAGCAAGGGAAGAGTTGAGCAGCCCTCAGATTATGGTGAGCCCTATATTATCACCCGAAAACTCATCGAAGATGGCCGAAAGCACCTGCTTTTCACCGAGCCGATCAAAACCGGATGCCCCGTACACATTCTTCAGGGCGGTAAAGACGAGGCTGTACCAGTCTCCCACACCATGAAACTGGTCAGCCATTTGCTGTTCGATCCGGTGATGCTGACGATTGTACCTGACGGTGATCACTCTCTGAGCCGGGAGCAGGATATTGCACTGCTTGAGCGCACAATTGCTCAGGCTGTGGAGGATGAAAATTGATTGGCAAGAGACGCTGAAGGCGCTTCCCTGTCAGCCTGCGTCAAAAATCGCCTTGAGGCCCTCACGATAACTGGGATAGAGCAATTCAATGCCCAGCTCTTTTTTTATCGCCGCGTTGGAAACCCGCTTGTTGTCAGCAAAAAACGAACGTGCCATCTCGCTAAGGTCAGCTTTTTCAAAGGCGACCTCCGGGGGAGGATCAACTTCCATGAGCTCTGCAGCATAGGTCACCAGATCCTGGGGGGGAGCCGGCTCATCATCCGTCAGATTGAAAGTGCCGTTCAGACCCGCGCGCATGCCAAGGGCGGTAATGCGCCCGATATCCTCCACATGTACCCGGTTGAACACCTGTCCCGGTTTTTTTATGCGGTGAGCCGTGCCCGCTGCCAGTTTGTCGATGCTTGAGCGTCCCGGTCCATAAATTCCTGCCAGCCGGAAAATAGCCAGAGGAAGATCACGCCGGCGTGCATAATCGCGCCATTGTTCCTCGGCCTCAAGACGCACGCGCGCGCGCTCAACCTTCTGTTCACACGGAGCATTCTCATCGATCCAGCCCCCATCAGAATTTGCATAGACACCGACGGTGGAAAAATAACACAACCACTCAAGTCCCTCCGCCTTGTCCAGATCAGACCGGTGGTGGGCAAGAACCGGGTCCGCCCCGGTTCCGGGGGGGATGGAGACCACCAGATGGGTGGATTTTGTCAGATCAGAAGCAAGCATCAGGCCCGGCGCGCGACCATCAAAAGCATGGGCACGCATACCGGCGCGGATAAGCTCCTCGGCCTTGGGGCGCGAACGGGTCGTACCAATGATTTCAGCCTCGGCATCGACCAGCTGTTTTATTGATCTGGCTGTGGCCTGAGAGGAATAGCCCATCCCAAAGAAAAATATGCCCATGATCTTTTTGCCCCGGTTATTCGCGTCAGCAGTTCTGTGCTGTTTAAATTCAAGTTTTTACGTCTGCTCGCTCTGGCCCCCCCTGCCATTCCATAGCAACATCAGCACTCTTTTCGCCCACACCATGTTCGTCACGCAAGTCCAAAAACTCTTTTGAACCCGCTAATTGTCGCACTGCCCAAACCGCAGTGGAACGAATCATCTCATCATTGTCTGATAATCGGTCTATGGCGTACCGGAGCAATCTGTCATCCCCGCTATTGCCCAAGGCAATGAGCACATTGCGGAGGAATCTGGCATGACCAAGGCGCTTGACAGGCGAGCCGGAAAACAGCCTGCGGAACTCCCCCTCATCCATTTGCACCAACTCACCAAGAGGAGGCAGTATGAGATCCTGACGCGCGCGCAGTTTTGTCTCGCGGCTTGTTTCCGCAAATTTGTTCCACGGGCACACTGCAAGGCAGTCATCACATCCAAATATGCGATTGCCCATTGCCGCCCGGTATTGTTCGGGGATAGGGCCGTGATGCTCATTGTTGTAATAGGCCAGGCATTTGCGGGCATCCAGTTGATAGGGTGCGGGAAATGCATTGGTGGGGCAGATATCGAGGCATCTTGTGCAGGTGCCGCACTTGTCGTTTTGTGCCTCATCGGCCGGCAGCTTCGCATTGGTAAAAATTACACCCAGAAACAACCATGACCCATGCTCACGCGAAACCAGAACGCTGTGCTTGCCCTGCCAGCCAAGCCCTGCGCTCTGGGCCAGAGGTTTTTCCATCACCGGCGCGGTGTCGACAAAAACCTTGACCTGAGCCCCTGCATGCCGGACCAGAAGTGAAGCCAACTCCTTCAGACGACCTTTGATAATATCATGATAGTCGCGGTTGCGCGCATAAATCGAAATGTTTCCGGCGCTGGTTTTTTCAAGATCCGCCATCGGGTCGGTGTCCGGCGTGTAAGCCAGCCCCAGCATGAGAACAGATTTTGCCTCCGCCCACAGGGCTGCGGGGCTGGCCCGACGCTCAGCGGTATTCTGCATCCAGCCCATGGATGCATGCCAGCCTTTATCAAGGGACTGGGCCAGCTTTTCTTTCAGGTCGGGGCGCGCATCGGCCCGTGTGACACCAAATGCGTCAAAGCCAAGTTTTTCCGCCCGCTGTTTCAGGAGTTTTTTGAGTTTTTTGCCGTCAGGTCGACTCAAAAGTCCAGGTCCGCGTAGGACGGGGAGGCAGGCATGCCCACCAGCCGGTCGGCCAGAAGGGGCCGAAATGTGGGGCGTGATTTCATGCGTGCGTACCAGTCGCGCGCTTCCCCGGAACCGGCCCAGTCCACGTCCCCCAGATAGTCGAGACTGGACAGGTGGGCGGCAAGGGCAAAGTCAGCAAGGCTCATCTCCTCCCCCGCAACCCAGGTGCGCGAAGAAAGTATCCAGTCAAAATAGAGCAGGTGCTCCCCAAGGTTTGTCATGGCAGCCCGCAGCGCCGAAACATCGGGGGTGCCTTCACCCCTCTCCCGTTTCCCCAGTTTTTCTTCGAGCACATAGCGTGTGACTTCTTCGTTGAGCTTGAACAATATCCATTCAAGCAAACGCCACATTTCCGCGTTTGCTTCCGGGTCGGGGGGTATCAGCCCCAAAACCGAGGCGGGTGCATGACGCTGTTCAATATAGTGAATGCAGGCAAGGGGCCCAACAATCGCCGCTGCATCTTCTTCCATCAGCACCGGCAGGGTGGCTGCCGGCGACAGAGCTGTGAACTGGGGCGTGCGCTTCCAGGGGCTTATCTCGTCCAACTCCAGTCCAACCCCGTATTCCGCGCACATCAGGCGAATCATGCGTGAGGACGGGTCGAGTTGGTGATGCAAAAGTATGGTCACAATACAGCTCCCTCTGAGCGAAGTAAAAAGGCGTGTTGGCCCGGCGTCAAAAACCGTCTAAGACGTGGCGCTGTCCTTCTCGCAAAGGCAGGACACCGGAAGAGATAAGGGATGATGTAAATATGGATCAAGGTCTTTTTGCGCCCCTGGTTCTGGGTATCATCGAAGGGCTGACCGAATTTTTACCTGTCTCCTCCACTGCGCACCTGCTGCTGGTTGACTATTTTTTTGCCCTGCGCCAGCCGGCAACTTTTGTTGTGCTTATCCAGCTCGGGGCCATTCTGGCCATCGTCACCATATATTTCACCCGGCTTTTTGACCTTTTCCGCCGGGCGCTCAGGGGCGAAAAAGGGGCGTGGGCATTTGCTCTCAATGTGGTTCTGGCCTCGCTGCCTGCTGCCTTTGCCGGTGTGATGCTGCGCGATGTCATTCAGGGGGTGCTTTATGAATCTCCCCTCGTTATCTGCACCATGCTGATAATCGGAGGTGTCATTCTACTGCTGGTTGATCGCATGAAACTGGAAGTGAAATACACAGACATTTATTCCTACCCCTGGCACCTAAGCCTGATTATCGGCCTGTTTCAGATGCTGGCGCTGGTACCCGGTGTTTCGCGTTCCGGGGCCACGGTGGTTGGTGCCCTGCTGTTTGGCACCGACAAACGCTCCGCCGCCGAGTTCACATTCTTTATTGCGCTTCCGATAATGACCGGCGCTTTTGCCTTTGACCTTTATAAATCCCGCGACCTGATTACCGCCGAGATGGGGCTGGATATTGCTGTCGGCTTTGCCGCTGCTTTTGTCGTTGGGGCAATTGTTGTTCGCTATCTTTTGAACTTTGTTTCCACTTACGGTTTTGCGCCCTTTGCCTGGTGGCGCATCGGCGTTGGCTCTCTCGGCCTTGCTGGCATCTGGATGCTGGGTTGAAAAACAATTTTTTGTGCCTCTGATTGGAAAAGAAATCTCCTGCTGCCCGCAGGCAGTTTAGCGCAAAGGTTTTTTGCTCGCTCCCATAGCGGAACCTGCCCCTGAACTGCTAAGAGTGTGCCGAGTTTTTCAAAGGGATGGATATCAATGAAACTGGAATCACTGGCTTTGCATCACGGTTATGAATCAGAAGCGACCACCAAGGCCGCCGCCGTGCCCATCTATCAGACAACGAGTTATACGTTTGATGACACCCAGCACGGCGCCGACCTGTTTGACCTCAAGGTCGCAGGCAACATCTATACCCGCATCATGAATCCCACCACCGCCGTGCTTGAACAGCGCCTGGCTGAAATGGAGGGCGGCATTGGCGGGCTGGGGGTCGCCTCGGGCATGTCCGCCATCACCTATGCCATCCAGACCATTGCCGAGGCCGGAGACAATATCGTCTCCATCGCCCAGCTGTACGGGGGCACCTACAACCTTTTTCAGCACACCTTCCCCCGTCAGGGAATTGACGTGCGCATGGCCCAGCATGACGATTTCGAGGCTATCGAAAAGCTGATAGATGACAAAACCAGGGCCCTGTTCTGCGAAACCATCGGAAACCCGGCAGGCAATGTTGTCGATATCAAAAGACTGGCGGAAATTGCCCATCGGCATGGAGTGCCGGTTATTGTCGATAATACTGTGGCCACACCCTATCTGTGCCGCCCCTTCGAGTTTGGCGCCGACATCATCGTGCACTCGCTGACCAAATATATCGGGGGCCACGGCAACTCCATCGGTGGCATCATCATCGACAGCGGCAAGTTTGACTGGGTGGCCAACAAGGACAGGTTCACAATGCTCAACACCCCGGACCCCTCCTATCACGGGGTTGTCTATACCGAGGCCCTGGGGGAAGCCGCCTATATCGGACGCGCCCGCGTGGTGCCTTTACGCAATACCGGGGCGGCGCTTTCCCCATTCAACGCTTTTCTGGCTCTTCAGGGCCTGGAAACGCTGGGCTTGCGCATGGAGCGTCATTGCCAGAACGCCGAAAAGGTCGCTACATGGCTGCAGACCCATGACAAAGTAAACTGGGTGAATTACGCCACACTCCCCGACAGTCCCTATAGGGCAACAGCTGAAAAAATCACCGGCGGCAAGGCTTCGGGCATTATCAGCTTTGGCATTGAGGGGGGTCTTGAGGCCGGCGGAAAATTCATCGACGCTCTGGAGATGATTTTAAGGCTGGTCAATATCGGGGACGCCAAGTCTCTGGCCTGCCACCCCGCCTCCACTACCCACCGCCAACTCAACGAGGAAGAGCTCAAAGCTGCCGGTGTCCCTGTTGAACTGGTACGCATTTCGGTGGGCATCGAACATGTGGACGACATCATCGCCGACATCGAGCAGGCGCTGGAAAAGGTTTGAGACTGGCACAAACCATGCTGAGGGGGAGCTCAATGGGCTCCCCTTTTTTCATGCACTAACCCGGGCAGGTACTAATGGAACCCTTCAAAAATCTGATGTCGCCGGAGCTGGTCAAGTGCACGGCTGAACATCTCAGGCGGCATGTCTCAGGCTTTGATGGGCAGGCATTCCAGAACTCCATTCTCGCCCAATTGCCGGAGCTAGAACTGAAACAGCGGGCGCAACTGATTGCCCAGCATGTGCATGCCGCACTGCCTGAAAATATCTCCGAACGGAACAGGGTTATTCTGGCCATGCTCCACCCGGACGAGCATAACCACGCCGGGGAAAAAAGCGACAATGAAGGGCTGTGCGGCTGGGGCATTTACCCGCTGACCATGGTGGTGGGTCAGCACGGACTGAAAGATTTTGACGAGTCAATGGCGCTGCTCAAGGAAATGACCAAGCGCGGAACCGCTGAATTTGATATTCGCTATTTTCTGATTGCTGACCAGAGCCGGGCCCTGAACATCATCTCGGGCTGGGTCAACGACCCCAACCGGCATGTGCGGCGTCTGGTTTCCGAGGGCACCCGCCCGCGCCTGCCCTGGGCCATGCAGCTGAAGGCACTTGTCGCCGACCCCGCACCAACCCTCACGCTGATGAAGGCGTTACGCGATGATACCGAAGGATATGTGCGCCGTTCTGTTGCCAACCACCTCAACGATATTGCAAAGGACCATCCCGACCTGGTGGCAAAGATTGCGGCAGAGTGGATAAGGGGGGCGGACACAAACCGCAAACGCCTTTTGCGCCATGCCTGCCGGACCCTGATAAAACAGGGTCACACCAAAGCCCTCAGAGCTTTTGGCATTGAGCCGCCGCGCCTGGAACTGAACCATCTTTCCATCCACAACAGTCCGGTTGATTTTGGGGGAAAGCTGGAGTTTTCCACGAGCCTTACCTCAACAAAAACCACCCCTCAGGATTTGGTGCTTGATTATGTCGTGCATTTCAAAAAAGCCAACGGCACACTGGCCCCCAAAGTGTTCAAATGGAAAACCATGAAGCTTGGCGCCGGCGAAACCGTTGAACTGACCCGCACTCACGCAATACGGCCCATTACGACCCGGCGCTATTATGACGGGGAACAGGCGCTCTCACTGCGCATAAACGGCAGGGATTTTGGTTTTTCTGAATTCACCCTGCACATGCCGAGCAATTCATGACTTAATGGCTCTGAACCTGCTCGAACTGCCCGCTCTTGCGGAACCGCCACATATAGGTGGGCAATATGGCGTCCATGGACTGCGGAGAAACACCGATACCCTCGAGCGTACGCTTTTCGCTTTTTGCCGCCTCGCTGACCACGCTATCCTGGCCATATTGCTCAATCCGGTCGACGGTAAACCAGGGATTGGGCAGTATCTGCATGAACCAGGCCTTGAATTTTGCCAGGCGGGTTGGCACGTTGACCAGAATGTTGTTGCGATTGCTCACCCGCAACACGCGCTCCATCAATTCGTGCATGGTTTCAACATCGGGTCCGCCGATTTCGTAGATTTTTCCTGAGCGCACTTCGCCTTGAGCAGCCTTTGCCAGCGCTGCTGCCACATCGCCCACAAATACCGGCTGAAACCGGCTTTCAGCGCTGATAACCGGCAAAAACGGAAACAGGCGCGCCAGCGTTCCAAACAGGTTGAAAAACCTGTCATCGGAGCCAAAAACAATTGAAGGCCGCATGATGATGGCTTTGGGAAAGATGTTCAGGACCTGTTCGTCACCCTGTGCCTTGGAGACGTAAAAGCCGCTTTTTGAGTTGGCATCTGCCCCCAGCGCCGACAAATGAATGAGGCGGGCCGCCCCGGCCTCTGCTGCCGCTCGCGCCACGTTGGCCGCGCCCGCGGTGTGTACCGCCTCAAAGCGCTGGCGCCCGCTTTCGTGAGCAATCCCGGCCAGGTTGACAACAATATCGGCGCCTTCGACCGACCGCGCGACAGAATCAAAATTGCGCACATTGACCTGAACCGGCTGGATTTGACCAACCGCTCCAAGGGGGCGCACATGTCCTGCAAGGTCGGGGCGCCGGACACCGACACGGATACGAAACCCTTGGCGCGCCAGCTGTTGCACCAGTTGGGTGCCGACAAATCCCGAGCCGCCGATCATGGTTACAAGCTGCTTGTCCGGTGCGTTCATTTTCTGAGCGAACTCCAAATGGCTATGACTCTCATCAAGACAGATAGCCCCATCATCGGGCCTTGTCGAGAGCGTCAGTCAGAGGGATATAATAACGGGGAAAATCGCCGCCAATGACGCCCCCTGGCTTTGGTCTTTTGAGTGATTTTGTTTTGTCCGAAAACACAATTGACAAAAGCGGGTCTCCGGCCTAGTGATCTGGCCCTGACCTGCCCCCTGATGCCCTGGTGGCGGAATTGGTAGACGCGCTAGCTTCAGGTGCTAGTTTCTGTATGGAAGTGGAAGTTCGAGTCTTCTCCAGGGCACCAAATCTCAGTACATTATAGTATGACTTTCTCCAAGAACCCCTGAAAAGCTGGGCGTGT
>JALSII010000045.1 GCA_026981645.1 Hyphomicrobiales bacterium
GGCGGCTTCAGCGGCGGCGGCCTCTTCAGCGGCAGCGGCTTCTGCGGCGGCGGCCTCTTCAGCGGCAACAATTGCGGCCTGTTTTGCCTGCTGATCGGTATAATAATAATAACCGCCACCCAGAACGACTACGGCAAGGATAATCCATATCCAGTTTTTCATCTTTTTTCTTCCTTGATTGAACCAAAAATCTGCCATGCGGACAGTATAGAGTGGGGCGTTGTTATTGCTCTGCGCGCACAAAGGCAAGGCACAAAAACTCTCAGTTACGAACATCGCCCTGATCTGAATTGGAGACCTAAACCCGCCATGGGGCAGCAAAAGGGCTAACTTCACAAAAAAGAGAGTGGAGGCAAGCTTTCCGAATTTCTCCCGACTCAGACAGGTTAACTGTCTCACCCCGCATGCGGGTTGCCGCGATGAAATTGCATTTCAAATCCATTTTCAGCCGTTGAATTTCTCTGGTACGGCTATACTTTTAAATAAGAAATTATTCATAAAAAACAGCAGCTTGTATGGCAGATAAGCATGGTAATAACCACTATTCCTGTCTTTACAGGCTATTTTTACTCTCGTATTTTTAGCATATAAACAGCCACTCCAATACCAGGGTCACTAAAGATGTTTGAAGCACCTGAAAAATCAAAAGAAATTATTGACTACCTTGAATTGGAGAAGGTGCCTGAAAACGGGGGCTGGTTTAAACTCATCCATCATGATGTGCCCGCGCAGCACAACAACTGCCCCAATAGCTGCAAGCAGGCCAACTCGACCACCATTCTGCGTTTGGTTGAACATGGATCAGCGACCCCATGGCACCGCATCGGTGCTACGACCATATGGAGTTTTCTGGACGGTGACCCGCTCATGCTTTCGCTATATTGCGATGATGGAGTTGCCAAAACTCAGATTCTGGGAAACATGGTTGGATCAGTGCACCAGCCCCTCGTTCTGATACCTGGAAACTGCTGGAGACAGTTCATATGTATGGGGGAATGGACTTTATCCAGCTGCATTTGCACCCCCGGCTTCGAATTCGAGCAACTTGAACTGGCAGAAAACGGCTGGGTGCCCGATGAACTATTCCGGCATTGAAGGAATTCAGCCCTTTTTGGTCCAGCGACCGTTTTGCTCCTGTTGCCAGTAGGTGGTCTGATGCTCGCCCGAAAGCTCTTTCCATGCCGTGCGCGCCTCACTCACCGCGTCGGGGTCATGGCCATCGAACATGAACACCAGCCGTTCGTAACCCTCCCCGGTGCGTGGCAGCGCCCGGTCGACAAAAAACCTCACCTGCGCATTGTTGGGATTTGTATCATCGGCGCACAAAATTATGGGCTGTAGCGGGCTGGCTTGTCCATCGGCGATGCAATGGGGCAGAAAACTGTCGTCGCTATAGGTCCACAGGGCCGTATCCAGCGCCTCAATGCGCTCAGCGCTCCCCAGTTCAACAACTGCCCGCCAGTTTTTCTCCAGCGTTTTTTCCAGCAACACGGGCAGGACCTGCTCAAGTGAACGCTGTTCGAGGTGATAAAACAGAATTTCAGTCATTGACATCCAATCGCATGGCAGGGGGAGCGGCATGTATAGGTATTAAATCAAATTTTTTTCAATTCTGATACAGGTTCTTCAAGCTGGTGGGCGAACATGCTCACAAACAGGTGGTTCAGGAGGGAAAGATGCCTATGTCTGGTTGCGCAGCCCAAAAAACAAGGATTATTGCGGCTGCACTGGTGGGTGCAGCGGTTCTGACCGGCACCCCGGCAATGGGGGGAACTGATTCTGTTTCAGTGTATGATGATGGCTCCACGCCGCACGGAACGATGCTCGAAAATGATATGGATCCGATCCTGATCGGCACCTGGACAATCTTGCAGGTGCAAATTGAACAGAGCGGACAAGCCATAGTGTTCCCCAGCAGCGGAGCAACACTCACCATTCTTGATAGCGGCAGCTTCAAGCAAGACTATTCAAGCGAAAGCAACGGGCCCCGCCCCATCGATATTGCCGCTGGTGATTTTGTCACAACGGTCACCCGCTCCCCCGTCTCCACCTGTAAAATAGAGGCGAGCGGTGAAATAATCGGACACCTTGGAGCCTACTGGGAAGGGTTTGGGGGGACGCTCGATACGCCGCAACTGCGGGTCAGCATCTTTCCAGACGCATCAACCCGACCGCAAGTGCGCTGCGCCGGTTCAAGCGAGGTTCTGGGCAACATGGTGACCCCGGCAATAGGCATGGCGCCGCCCAGCGGCACTGGTGAGGCCGGACCATTTGTTGCATATTCCTATATTATCGACCGCGACGACTTTACCGATACGCCAAATGCCTTCATGGACCTTGAAATCTGGACGGTTTCTACCAGTCCGGTGAGGACCCGCTATTTTTTGCGCAAAGTGGATTAGGGTCAGGACCAGCAACCGTGCAAGGGAATTGGCGCCATCCTCATTCCAGCCCGCGCCAGGGACGCAGCATGAGCACCCAGCGCCCGTTGAGATAGACAAAGCCGGAGAGGTTCATATTGTCCTGCACCTCAACAAACTGCACTTCGACATAAGCAAAGGGCACATCAAGCTGATACTGGTCGAGCACGCGCTCAAACCCGCCGGGAAGCTCGTCCAGAAACGGGGCCTGCCTAAGCTCAAAGGTCGTTGTAAAGCCTGATGTGATCTCTATGCGGCCCGGAGGGAACTCCTCGTTGACCAGCCTTGGCCCGAACATATCGTCATAGGTTTCAATCAGGCGCGAGGCCATTGGCTCGGGAAACATGGTGCGCACTTCGTCAGGGGTTGGCTTCACCGACAACAGGATTTCCACCAGGTCCGGGGAGGAACCGGCAAACTTTTCGAGCAGGGAAGCGGCAACTTCGGGCGCGTTGCCGGGGGCTGAAACGCCCTTACTCTGTTGCTCAACCAGCGCCATGAAACTGATTTGCGGAGCAGCCTTGCAATCGGAGAGAAGGCGCGCCTCAAACGCGCTCAGGGCACCCTCATCAACCGGACGGGGCACACCATCCATGTGTGAGAGATAGCCCGAAGCCCAAAGGGTCGCGCTGCGGGCATTTTCTTCAAGTGCCTGAGTGCAGGAGCCTTGCGGAAAGAGGGCATTCTGCTGTGCCTGTGCGGGCAAGGTGAACGAAGCCATCGCACCAAGAATTGCAAGGGGAAGGATTGATTTTGATTTCAAAGCTCAAGCTCCGGTTTTTGTGGTTTTTATTCAGGACTCGTAATTGTCGCGCAACAATTGGTCGAGCAAGGCCACACCAAATCCTGATGCCCAGCTTTTGTTGATGTCGGATGCGGGGACCCCAAATCCTGTCGCGGCAATATCCAGATGTGCCCAAGGCACATCATTGACAAAATGCTGAAGGAACTGGGCCGCCGTGATGGATCCGGCCAGCCGCCCCCCGGTGTTCTTGATGTCAGCGAAGCGGCTTTTTATGAGCTTGTCATAGGCGGGGCCAAGCGGCATGCGCCAGACTTTCTCGCCTGAGGTGATACCCGCCTGATAGAGCCTTTTGGCCAAATCATCATCGTTGGAAAAAAGCCCGGCGTGGTCGCGGCCCAGGGCAATAAGAATTGCACCTGTCAGAGTTGCCAGATTTATCATGAACTCCGGCTTGAAACGGTCCTGCGTGTACCAGAGGGCATCGGCAAGCACCAGACGCCCCTCGGCATCGGTGTTGATGATTTCAATGGTCGTGCCGGACATGGCTGTGACGATGTCCCCGGGGCGGGTCGCCTTGCCGTCCGGCATGTTTTCGACCAACCCGATGACCCCGACAACATTGAGAGGACATTTGCGCAAGGCCAGAGACTTCATGAGCCCGACAACGGCGGCGGCCCCGCCCATATCGCCTTTCATCTCCTCCATGGAACCGGCAGGCTTGATGGATATGCCCCCGGTGTCAAAACAAACGCCCTTGCCGACAAAGGCGAAGGGTTTTTGCCCCTTTTTGCCGCCCTTCCACTGCATGATGGCCATCAGGGCCGGCTTTTCAGAGCCGCGGGCCACGCAAAGCAGTGATCCCATGCCCAGTTTTTCCATGTCCTTTGCCGAGAGGATTTCCACCTCGACCCCAATCTCTTTCAGGGACAGGGCAACATCGGCAAACTCACGCGGACCCAGCACATTGGGGGGCTCATTGACCAGATCACGGGCAAGCAATGTGCCCTCAACTGACGCCATGCGTCTTTTGAGGGCCCTGTCAGTGGCGGGTTTGTCGGCCACATGCAAAACAATCGTGAGCTTCTCTGGAGGTTTTGGTTTCCTGTCGTCTTTTTTGGCTGTCTTGTATTTATCGAAGGTATAGTGACGCAGGCGCAGTCCGGCAGCAAATTCAGCGATTTGTTCAGGGCCGGTTTCCGAAACATCCAGAATTACAGCGGCTTTTTGGCACCGTAAGGCTTCCAGCCGCGCCAGTAGCGCTCCGCCTTTTGCTGTCCACTTTGTCAGCCCTGAGACCTCAGTCTTGTCATCTTCGGGTGCTTCATCTGCCAAAATCAGCAGCCGGTCACAGGGCAGATTGGGCGGAGAAACCAATGAAAACACCTGCCCCTTCTTGCCTTCAAAATCCGCTGCAGTTGCGGTCTTCTTCCAGTTCAGCCCGGTTTGCTCCCAAAGTTCAGCAGCCTGCCCGGAAAGGGCACCATCCTGCCCCGCATAAATGGCAATGATTCCGGTTTTTTTTGTTGGGAGTTTTGATGTTTTGATATCTAACAGTGAGGACATAATATCGCTTTGTTGCTTTAGACAGTTCCCGCGGCGAGAATGACAGGCAGGAAACCATCTGGTGACAGGTGGAATTGAAAGACTTAATGGCTTTGCAGGCTGGGTCAATCCCGCAAGCGCGAAGATATGTGCACCAAGGCGCGTTGAACGACCAGATGTGAAATGCAAGCGAGGAAAAACAAGACGTTGATACCGGCAACCGGAATGATTGTTTAGGCTTATGAGCAGGCTGACGCAATATCTTGTCATCCAGTTTACCCGCGATTCGCTGGCGCTTTATCTGGTGGCCGCGTTTCTGGTCTGGCTGACACAAATGCTCCGGCTGTTCGATATTGTCACAGCCAAAGGCCAGGATTTGTTCACCCTGGCCGGGCAGGCATTCCTGACCACCCCTCCCCTCGCCCGGGAGATCATTTACATCTGCATGGGAATCGGGCTGGCCCGCGCCTTTCGCAGTCTTCAACAATCGCGCGAATTGCACACCATTCATATCAGCCGACGGATGCGTGCAATCTGGTCAGCCCTGTTTGTTTTTTCCCTCGGCGGGGCTCTGCTAGCCCTGTTCATTTCAAACTGGGCGGAGCCCGCATCACGAAAAGCCGCCGCCCGGTGGAGCGCTGAAATCGCGGCAGATCTTCTGGGGCGTACACTGACGCCGGGGCGCTTCACCGAATTTTCCGAAGGTCTGGTGCTTCACATCGGGGGGCGCAGACCCGATGGCACGATCATTGAATTCTTCGCCGATGACACCCGCGCTGACGATGTCAGGCGAACCTATATGGCTGACAGCGCCATAATCATCTCGGGTGAAGACGGATTTCAAATCAGTTTGCGGGACGGTCGCCTTCAGGTTCAGCCCGATGATGACAGATATTCCGAAGTTGCGTTTGCCCGCTATGATCTGGCGATAGCAAGTCTGACTGAACCCGTCGAGTTGAAAAACCCATTAAAACAAAGAGATAGCGCAGCTATCGTCCTGCGTGCCATGGAAACACAGAAGTTCCCTCCCAATGTCAGGCGCGAGTTGCACAAGCGCATGGCAGAGGGGCTCCGGGTCATCGGTATCAGCCTACTGGTCGCCGCATTGACAGCCTTCCCCCACGCCCGCCGGAAACGCGAAATTCTTCCACTCGAACTGCTGGTGCTTGCCATGGCCTTTGCAGAACGCGCAACCTCCAACTTTGCAGGCCTCTCGGGCAACTGGGGCTACTATACCGGTCCGGTGGCAATGCTGGTGGCGGCGGTAATTTTATTGATGTGGCGCATGATGCCCAAGGGTAGTTCGCATGAAATAAAGGCTGCGCCATGATCCAGCGTCTTGACCTTCTGATTGCCCGGCGCATGGCGACACGAATTCTGACGGTAGTATTTTTATTTTTCTGTTTGATTTTGTTAAGCGAAACTCTGGACACAATCCGTTTCGAACATATTAGTGCGATCAACGGGGTGGGAGCTGCATGGCTCGCGATAGTGACCAGTGCGGTACGCTGGGCAATAAAATCGCTCTCGGTGACGGTGCTCATTGGCGCAATAATCGCACTGCTTGAATTTCAGTCGCACCGCGAATTTGTGGTGATGAAAGCCAGCGGCATATCGATCTGGCGAATCATGGTCGGACCAATCTTGTTCGTTGCCCTGCTGGGAGTGCTGGTCGCATTTGTATTTGATGGTATTTCCACCCGAATAAACCGCGAAATCAACCCGACCCCTCCCGGGCTTGGGGGCGGAGTCGCCCGCTCCACCAGCGATATCTGGTTCAAGCAAACCGGCGATGACGGAACCTATTTCATTGTTGCAGAGAGTTCAAGAAAACGCGGAACCGTGCTGCGCAATGTCACTGTTTTCCCTATGGGGGATGGCACGGTTCGCCGCATTGAAGCCACCCGCGCCGAGTTTTCGAACAAACGGTGGCAATTTCGCAATGTTATGCTCACCAGCATGGACGGCACAATAACGGAACAGGACAGCTATCGCCTCAAGACCAACAGCAATTCCGCCGACCTGAGACTGACAGTTGGTTCGACGGAAGATTTCACCTATGTGGAACTGCTGGAGGTGCTGAGCAAGAACTTAAACGACCCTGTGGTCGAAGCTGCGGCAAAAACGCGACTTTTTAAGCTCACTTCGCTACCTTTATTGCTTGTTGGCTCTTTGTTAATTGCTTTTGCATTTACAGCCGGTTATCGAAGGGACAATGCCTATGGAACCGCCATACTTTATGGTATCGTGATGGGCTTTGTGGTGTTTGTGATTACCGAGATGGCCGATCGGGCAGGATCATCGGGTGTTCTGGCACCGGAACTGGCAACGTGGGGACCAGCAGTGGTTGCGATCCTGATCGGAACAAGTGTGCTGCTGCGAAAGGAAGACGGGCGAGTGTAATGCGTCAACGCCTAGGGAAGAGCAGTGGGCAGATTTTGCGACTGGCATTCGCCAGCGCAGGGTTGGCGCTGTGCTTCACAGGCGTTACCTACGCGCAGGCGCTGGGACCATTTTTTGGTATTGACGAAGACGAGGTTGCAAGCGTCGCGGCGCCCCAATTGCTGCCGGAGAATTTTTTCGACAGTTTTCCCACAACCGCTGCAGAGAATATCGCTGTTGAAGCGGACAACCTTATCTATGATGCCGACGCGAACAAAGTTATTGCGCGGGGAAATGTACAACTAAGCTACCAGAACTATCTGGCCTCGGCAGACCGCGCGGTTTATGACCGCAAAACCGGTGACCTGACATTGATTGGCAATGCCGTTGTGCGCGATCCAGCAAAAGTCATTTATACCGGCGAGAGGATTGAAGTCACCGGGGACTTCAAACGTGCGTTTCTTGAGGCGCTGGTCATGCAGACTCCGGACGGGGCGATCGTGACGGCTGACGAATCTGAGTATCGTGACCAGATGATCGCCACTCTGCAAAACGGCTCTTATGCGCCGTGTGGTTTGTGTGTTGATGCAAACGGCAATGAAATCGGCTGGCGGGTGCGGGCGGCAAAAGTCATTCTGAATCGGGAAGAAAAAACTCTCTATCTGGAGCAACCCAGACTGGAGCTTGTGGGCACGCAAATTGCCAGCCTTCCGTTTTTGTGGCTTCCCGACCCTACCGACCCGCGCTCTTCGGGGTTCAGGTTCCCCAAAATCGACTATTCACGGGACTTTGGTTATCGGCTGACCCTGCCCTATTTCCAGGCTCTGGGGGAAGATGTTGACCTGTGGATCAACCCTATGCTGATGTCACGACAGGGGTTTTTGCTTGATGCCGAGCTGACTTACCGGTTTGGCAGGGGTGAAACCGAGTTACGCGCTGCCGGACTTTATCAGCTGGACAACAGCCCCTTCCTTGGTGAAACGGGTGATCGTTCATGGCGCGGCGCCATCCAGAGCTCCGGCAAATTCAAACCGATCAGCCAGTGGCAGGCAGGGTGGTCGTATCTGGCATTCACGGACCCCGGCTTTATCCCGGACTACAAAATGTCCGGGTTTGACGACATTGACGATATCTATGTGCAGCACTTTGAGGACACGACCTTCTTTGATGTACGCGTGCAGCGGTTCAATCAGCTTGGAAACAAAACCCTTGCTGACCAGAACGAGCAAGGCACCACAATTCCGGTGGCCCGGCTCGACAAGGTTTTTGAACTGGACAATGACCTTGGTCAGGTTACACTCAGTGGCGATTTCATCGGTATAAGCCGCACACTGGATGATACCGCCACAAAAAACGGCGTTCCCTATGTCTACGGATTTTCCGGCACAAAACTGCACGCCACTCTTGAGGCGAGCTGGTCAAAACAGTGGATAGCTCCGGGGGGCATTGTTGCCACGCCTTATCTGGGGCTGAGAGCGGACGGGGCCGGTTATGATGGCACCTCGGCACTGATGCCGGTTGCATCAAGCCTGTTCTCAGCCACGCCGATTGCGGCGCTTGATGTGCGCTTTCCGGTTATGGCAAGCGATGGTGTGAGTTCTTATCTGTTTGAACCCATTGTGCAGCTTGTCTATCGCGCCAGCTCAACAAGTCTTGTTGGTATCACCAATGACAATGCGCAAGGCTTTGTTTTTGAAGATTCCAATCTGTTCAGCTTCAACCGATTTTCAGGAAGCGACCGGCAGGAAACAGGCCTCAGGGCCAATGTGGGTGGGCAGTTTCTGGCAAATTTTGCTGATGGAAGCTGGCTGCGCCTGATTGGCGGACAGTCCTATCAACTGGCCGGAGTAAACGCCTATTCCATTATCGACCCAGCTCAGGTGGGCAACATGAGCGGCCTTGATGGAGCTGCATCCTATATTGTGGCCGGCGCGGCGGCTTCATTGGGTCCGGGCGTCGAAATTGGCACCAAGGTAGAGGTCGACCCGACAACCGCCTCAATCGCCCGTGGAGCGGTGGCGCTTGAGGTCGATATCATGCGCTTTACACTTGACGCTGACTATTACTACCGGGCCGCACGACCGGCGCGTGGTGAACTGACCGCCAAGCACTCCATCGGGGGAGAGGTTGGTATTCCCATCGCCGAATATTGGAGCGTGACCAGCGGTCTCAACTGGAACCTGACGGCCAACAACTGGAGCCAGTTCAGCGCTGGGGTCGGGTATGATGATGAATTTTTGGCCTATGGGGCCGGATATACCGCCAAACAGAATCTGGGCAGCTTTGACATCGAGCATATCTTTTCGATAAACCTTGAGCTCAGGGGCCCTGCGCAAGACTAAGGTTTCAACCCCATTACGCCCCACTTCGGCTTGTGTAAACTTTGAGAGAGCTACCTGATTTTTCTGATTTTGGCCGCAATTGCATCCCAGACACAACACAGTTCGCAAGGTTTGGGCCGCTTCGGCAGGCATTTAGGGTAATATTCAAATGAACCAGATTATGAAATCTCTGCAGGCGCTGGCCATCGGGTTGATGCTGGTCGTGCTTATGCCGCTGAGTGCAAATGCGGACGCCATAAAGATCACGGTCAATGAAACGCCCATCACCGATACGCAGATTTCCCAGCGCGCCAAACTTTTACAACTGGAAAGACGCGGCTCCTCGGCAAGCGCCCGACTGAACATGGCCCGGGAAGAACTGATTGACGAAGCGCTGAAATTTCAGGAGGGCGAGCGGCTCGGGCTGAACATTACCGAGCGCGATGTGGATGATGCCTTGTTGAATGTTGCGCGCAATATGCGCATCAGCTCGGATAATCTGAACCGCATTCTTACACAGAATGGTGTTAACCCTTCCACTTTGCGTTCTCGTCTGCGCGCAAACATCACCTGGGGACAAATCGTTCGTAGCGTGGTTTCTTCCCGCATCGAATTTTCCGAGGTTGACCTTGAGCAGCGGGCGGTGGAGCAACTCACTGAAACAGATAATATCGACTATATCCTGAAGGAAATTCTTTTTATCATTCCACAAGGATCAAATATTTCATCAGCACGGCGCACGGCACAGGCCCGTCAGTATCGCCAGAGTTTTCAGGGATGTGACAGCGCTGTTGAACTGTCACTCTCGTACACCGATGCGGCGGTGCTCGACATGGGACGCAGGCATGCAACCCAGTTGCCTGACGCAATTGCTGATGAGCTTGCGCAGCTAAACGTTGGCCAACTGACCGCTCCAAGGGTTGTGGCAAACGGGGTTTCCATGCTGGCCGTCTGTTCAAAAACAGTGGCCCGCGACGTATCTTTCGTAACCAACGAAATCCGTCAGGAAGTAGGCACCGAGAAACTGGGCGAAGAAGCTGAAAAATATCTGGCTGAACTTCGCGAAAAGGCCAGCATTGTTAACCGCTAATTCCAGATACGACCTGAAATAATGGCACCCCGGTCCGCAACCCGAAGTCCGCTGGCCATCAGTATGGGCGAGCCCGCCGGGATAGGCCCAGACCTCATTTTGACGCTCTATGCTCGACGCAGGGAGCTGAGAATTCCGCCCTTTATTGTCTATGGGAACCTGACCTTTCTCAGACAACGCGCCCTGAGATTGAGCTTGCCGGTTGAGATGGTTTTGGCCACCCCTTCAGATGCCTCTAGCCGCTTTGCCAAGGCCTTGCCTGTTGCTGATATCGAGGCTGAAATCCCGGACACACCAGGACAGACCAGCCCGGTTGGGGGTGAGGTTGTGCTCGAAGCCATTGCCCGGGCAACAGGGGACTGTCTGACACGAGCCTGCCGGGCATTAGTTACTGGACCAATAAACAAGGCCGCTCTGAAAAAGGTGGGCTTTCACCACCCCGGGCACACGGAATATCTTGCAGACCTGTGCGCAGGTGGCGGCGATGCGCCCACGCCGGTGATGATGTTGGCCCACGACAATTTGCGGGTTGTGCCGCTGACCATCCATGTACCGATTTCCGAAGTGCCCGAGTTGATCACCACCCAGCTGGTGGTGCGCAAAGGGCGCATTGTAGCCGAAGGCCTGCGCAAGTGTTTCGGGATTGCCAAACCGCGCATCGCGGTGACCGGCCTGAACCCTCACGCGGGGGAAGAGGGAACGATGGGACTTGAAGACAGGGATGAAATTGCCCCGGCAGTCGCCCTTTTGCGCCGCGAAGGCATTGAGGTGAGCGGCCCCCTGCCCGCCGACACGCTTTTTTATGCCGAGAGCTGGCAGAACTATGATGTCGTGCTGGCCATGTATCACGATCAAGCCCTCATCCCCATAAAAACGCTGGCGTTTGATGAGGCAGTGAATGTGACGCTTGGTCTGCCAATATTGCGCACCTCGCCGGATCACGGCACAGCTTTTGACCTTGCAGGAAGCGGCAAGGCCAACCCAAACAGTATGCTGGCAGCCATCAATCTGGCCGACCAGATGGCGGCCTCGGTCAGTTGAGCCAGATTGACGACCTGCCTCCTTTGCGTGAGGTCATCGCCAGCCACGGACTGGCGGCCCGCAAGGAATTGGGGCAAAACTTTCTGCTGGACATGAACCTGACCCGGCGCATCGCGCTGGCCGGGGGCGCTGTTGCCGGCAAGACCGTAATCGAAGTGGGTCCCGGACCCGGCGGACTGACAAGGGCGTTGCTGGTGGAGGGAGCTGCAAAAGTCATTGCCATTGAACGCGACGAACGGGCGCTACCGGTATTGGAGCAGATCAGCGCCGCCTGCCCCGGGCGGCTGGAGATCATATCCGGTGATGCGCTGGAAATTGACTATCCAGCACTGGTTCATGGCCCGACGCACATTGTTGCCAACCTGCCCTATAATATCGCGACACCGCTTTTGACCGGCTGGCTGACGGGCAATAATTGGCCACCGTTTTTTGGAAGCCTCACGCTGATGTTTCAAAAAGAGGTGGCCCAGCGTATTTGCGCCCAACCGGGTGAAAAACATTTCGGGCGGCTGGGGGTTCTGGTGGGGTGGCGGACCGAGGCGCACATCATGTTTGATGTGCAGGCCAGCGCTTTTACGCCACCGCCAAAAATCACCTCGTCGGTGGTTCATCTGACACCAAGAAGCAAAATCCGGAAAATTCCAGTGCAGGCGCTTGAAGCGGTAACGCGGGCGGCATTCGGCCAGCGCCGCAAGATGGTGCGCCAGAGCCTCAAGTCGCTCGGAGTGCCGGTGGAAGCGCTGCTTGAAGCGGCAGGACTTGAAGGTACTGAGCGGGCCGAAACGCTGGCGGTAGAACGGTTTCTGGATATGGCGGAAACATTGGACGAGATTGTTAAAGAGAATCAATCTGGGCCTGCAGGTCCTTGATAAAGCCGCTTAAATCGGTCTGGCGCGACCGGGCAAGCCTGCCTGTCGCCAGAATCTGCGCAACCGACTGAGAAGTCTTGTCCAGGTCATCATTAACCAGCACATAATCATATTCCCCCCAGTGCTCGATTTCGATGCGGGCGTTTTGCAGACGTCGCGAAATAGTCTCTTCACTGTCCAGCGCCCGCGCACGCAGACGTTCCTGAAGTTCAGGAATGGAGGGGGGAAGCAAGAACACGCTGACCATATCGGAGCCGCGTTTTGCGTAAAGCTGTTGGGTGCCCTGATAGTCAATATCAAACACAACATCGCGCCCAGAAACTATCAGATCATCAACCTGAGCGGCGGGGGTACCATAAAAATTGCCGTGGACCTTGGCCCATTCGAGAAGTTTCCCCTGATCACGCATGGCCTTATATTTATCCAGGGAGACGAAGTGATAGTCCCTGCCATCAACCTCCCCCTCGCGCATGGCCCTGGTAGTCACGGAAACCGACATGGTGAGATTATCGTCGCCGGTCAGCAGACGGCGAGTTATGGATGATTTCCCAGCGCCGGAAGGTGAGGCGATAACCAACATGACGCCGCGGCGGTTGAACTCCATGGTTTCCCCCAAACACCAAACCGGAGCCATGGCACGCGGACCGGTTTATTCTATATTTTGAACCTGCTCTCGTAGTTGATCGATTGCCGCCTTCAGGTCAAGACCAATTGATGTGAGTTCCACCGCGTGGCTTTTGGAACAAAGGGTGTTGGCCTCCCGATTGAACTCCTGAGCCAGAAAATCGAGTTTGCGGCCCACTGGCCCGGCGGTCAGCAGCAACTGCCGGGCTGCCTGAATGTGGGCAAAAAGCCGGTCAAGTTCTTCTTGAATGTCAGCCTTGGTCGCCAAGACCAGAGCTTCCTGATACAGACGCTCTTCGGAAAGACCAGACCCGGTTTCATTGAGTTCTGCAATTTGCTGGCGAATACGCTCAACAAACACCTCTCTGTGACGCGAGGGGTGCGCCTCTGCGCGCTGGGTCAACACTTCGATTTCGTCAATTCGCTGAATGATGATTTCGGCGAGGTGGGCGCCTTCCTGGCGCCGCCCGCTGACCAGATCATCTATCGCACAACTCACCGACTCATAAATGGCCAGATGCAGTTGTTCCTCCAATTCGCTGTTCAGTGCTGCTTCCTTGAATTCAAGCACTCCCTTGATTCCAAGAATGCCATCAAGCCGGGGCCGGTCGGCCTCGATCCGCCCTGAAAGGGCATCAAGGGCATCAAGCACTGCCCCAAGCGCCTGCTGGTTGATAGCCATTTCGCCCATACCACTGTCGCGCTGCATGGATATACTGCAGGAGATGGAGCCGCGGGTAAAATGCTCGGCAATCAGCCGGCGAATGTGCGGCTCCAGCGCGTCCAGACCAGGTGCCAGGCGCACACGAATATCGAGCCCGCGCGCGTTCACTGATTTAATTTCACATTGAAAGTTGAAGCCTTCGATTGCGTTGGTATTGCGCGCATAGCCCGTCATGCTGGCCAGCTGCTGACTCATTGATCTCATATCCCTGTTTCCCGCCCTTTTACTCTGCACTATCTCAAAAACATGCAAAACTGTTTCCGAACCGGATCAAATCCAATCCGCATTTTACCCTTTTGGGGGCGGCACGTTACTCTGTTCACCGCCCTCATTGCGCAGCGGCGTCAAGTCAAACGAGACACGGTGAGACGGACAACTTACTGAGTAGCAGGTGCCTGTTGGGCTTCAAGTTCATCCCTTGCCGCTTCGGCATCCGCTTCATCCTCAGCTTCCGCTGCGGCCTGAGCCTGTTCTCGTTCGATTTGTCGCCAGCGTGCGACATTGGCCTGATGTTCTGCATAAGTATTGGCGAAAGCATGGCCACCCGTGCCATCGGCAACAAAATAGAGGGCATCCGTCACCTCAGGGTTAGCCACTGCACGAAGTGACTCGACCCCCGGGTTGGCGATTGGCCCAATGGGCAGTCCGTCAATCTGATAAGTATTATAAGGAGTTGAGGCATCAATCTCGGACCGGCGCAGGCCACGGCCCAGCGTTCCTTCACCGTTTGTAATTCCATAAATTATTGTTGGATCGGATTGCAAACGCATGCCACGATTGAGGCGATTGATAAAAACACCGGCAACTTTTGGCCTCTCAGCGGCCAAGCCAGTCTCTTTTTCGACAATTGAGGCAAGAATAAGTAATTCCTCGGGGGTCGATATGGGCAGATCATCTGCACGGTTATCCCAGATTTCCGCCAATTGTTTTTCAAGGGCACCTGTCATCTGCTCAATAATATCCTGGCGGTTGGCCCCTCTTTCAAAACTATAGGTATCAGGCAGCAGAGAGCCTTCGGGAGGAATTTCGGTGATTTCTCCCACGAGGTTGGGCGCAGCATTGATACGTTCGACCACCTGCCATGACGTGTAACCTTCAGGAATCGTCACCGCATAAGAGATGGGACGGCCTTCGGTTATCTCTTTAAGAATATCGGCCATGGAGGAATTTGCGGTGATATTATACTCGCCTGCCCTGATGGCAGCCTGCTTGCGCTGGGCCATGGCACCAAACTGGAAGGTCCAGCGATCGGCAACCAGACCTTCAGCCTCAAGGCGCTGGGCAATCGTGGACAGGCTGGCACCGCGCTGAACGAGGAAAACCCTATCCTCAACCACGGGACCTTTGGAATAGAAACGCTGAGAACCCAGCAGGACAACACCAGCGACAACAATGAGACCGAGCACAACAAGCGTGAGAAACGCATTGATCACATCGAGCAGCCCGTTGCGGCGGCGAGAGCGGTTTCGATTTTTTCTTTTGGCTTCATTCATTTTTTGGGTATTCTCTTGCTTGTTCTGGATATTCTGCCGCGGCGGGCGAAAGCAGTTTCAGCCCGACTTCAGACGGCAATTGACAGAGGAAATTGGGCAAAATCAAGTGGCCGGGGCCGTATTGTGGAGCCTGTTACGCCTGCTTGCGGAAAATCACGCTGGCATTGGTGCCGCCAAAACCAAAAGAATTGGACAGAACGGTGTTAATCTCGCTTTTAACCGGCGCATTGGCGGCCAGGTCAAGCTCGGTTTCAACTGACGGGTTGTCCAGGTTGATGGTGGGTGGAGCAATGTTGTCGCGCATGGCCAAAAGCGCAAAAATCGCTTCGACCGCGCCAGCGGCGCCGAGCAGATGGCCAACGGCTGATTTGGTCGAGGACATTATTGTTCCTGGCACCGCGTCGCCGAGCAAACGTGTGACTGCGCCAAGTTCAATCTCGTCGCCAAGGGGCGTGGAGGTGCCGTGGGCATTGATATAGTCGATTTCGGAAGGGGAGATTCCGGCTCGTTTCACTGCGGCACGCATGGAGCGAAAGCCGCCGTCACCATCAGGTGATGGAGCGGTGATATGGTGAGCGTCTCCGCTCAATCCGTAGCCTGCGACCTCGCCGTAAATTTTTGCGCCGCGGGCTTTGGCGTGTTCAAACTCCTCCAGAATGACAATTCCGGCGCCCTCGCCCATAACGAATCCGTCCCGGTCTTTATCATAGGGGCGCGAGGCTTTTTGCGGGGTATCGTTGAAACCAGTGGACAAGGCACGACTGGCTCCAAATCCGGCTATGGAGAGCCGGTTGACAGGGGATTCAGCGCCCCCGGCGACCATGACATCAGCATCATCAAATGCAATCAACCGGGCAGCATCACCTATGGCGTGGGCACCGGTTGAACAGGCAGTGACAACTGAGTGGTTGGGACCCTTGAGGCCATAGCGAATTGAAACATAGCCGGAAATGAGATTTATCAGGCGGCCGGGAATAAAAAACGGGCTGATACGCCGGGGGCCGCGCTCGTTGAGGGTAACCGCCGCCTCGGCAATGCCGCCGATACCGCCGATGCCGGAACCAATGAGTACGCCCGTGCGTTCCTGTTCCAGCGGGGTTCTGGCTTCAAAGCCGGAATCTTCCAACGCCTGAGCGGCAGCCGCCATGCCAAACACAATGAATGGGTCGACCTTGCGCTGTTCCTTGGGTTCCATCCAGTCATCAGGGTTGAATTTCCCCTCGCTGATATCGCCCATTGGAATGCGGCAGGCAATCCGGCAAGCCAGATCGTCTACCTGAAAGTCGTCAATGCGCTGAGCACCGCTCTTTCCGGCGAGGATGTTTGCCCATGTAGCATCAATTCCCACACCCAAGGGGCTGACAATACCCATGCCCGTGACAACAACGCGACGCAAACTCATGTACAGGAAATCCCGCTGGCTAGTGGTCAGTCATGGCCACTGAGTTGCTCAGGCAGTAGCCAGTTCAGGTCTTCAGGATGTGGCCTTGGTCAGAAATTCAACGGCGTTGCCAAATGTCTGAATGGTCTCAGCCGCATCGTCAGGAATCTCAACTGAGAATTCTTCTTCAAATGCCATCACCAGCTCAACCTGATCGAGCGAATCTGCGCCCAGATCGTCGATGAAACTCGCCTTATCGGTGACTTTATCTGCTTCAACGTTCAGGTGTTCCACAACAATCTTGCGAACGCGGTCTGCGATATCGCTCATATTTTTTTCCTTCTCAACAAATCCGTTGTTAGTCATTTTAGCTGTCCAGATCACGAAATTCTACATCGCAATCCGCTTTTTCACGCCAACACGCATATCCCATTTCCCAGTCGCGCGCGTCTGGAAGATGTAGCTCTGCGGCACAGCGTGCGCGCCCCTATCATACTTTTTTAGCTTTGACTATATCCTCCTCGAAGCCAATTCTCCTAAAATTTTGTTTCAAGCGGCCTGGGAATAAAGGAAACCGGGAACCCAAAAAGAAAATTTGCTCCCACTTGGGTCCTGGCTCAAATCATCACCATGCCGCCATTTATGTTGAGGGTCTGTCCGGTAATGTAGGCGGCCTCGTCAGAGGCAAGATAGAGGGTAGAGGCTGCCACCTCCTCAGGAGTTCCCAGCCGGTTGGCCGGAATTTGGGCAAGAATCGCCTCGCGTTGCTTGTCATTGAGCTGGTCGGTCATGGCCGAGGCGATAAAGCCGGGGGCAATAGTATTGACGGTAATGTTTCTTGAGGCAACCTCCTGAGCCAACGCCTTGGACATGCCGATAAGCCCGGCTTTTGAGGCCGCGTAATTGCCCTGACCCGCATTGCCGGACACCCCTACCACCGAAGAAATGCCAATGATGCGGCCAAACCTCTGTTTCATCATGGGGCGAAGCACCGCCCGGGAAAGGTGAAAGGCGGCGGTGAGATTGACAGCTATGACCTTGTCCCACTCCTCGTCCTTCATACGCATGAAAATATTGTCGCGGGTCATACCCGCATTATTGACCAGAATATCAATGCCGCCCATGGCCTGAACGGCCTCTGGCACCAGACGGTCAACAGCCTCCATGTCCGAGAGGTTGCAGGGCAGCACATGGGAGGTGCCTGCGATTTCGCCCGCCAACATCTCAAGGGCCTCGGTTCTGGTGCCGCTCAGGGACACCTCGGCACCATTGGCGGAGAGCATTTTGGCAATCTCCCAGCCAATGCCGCCACTGGCACCAGTAATGAGGGCGCGTTTTCCGCTCAGGTCAAACATAAAAGCAAACTCCGAAAAGTGCGGCATTGTTGTTTTCGTGGTCGCGTTGCCGAAACGCAAAACCGGTTCCCACTTTTGCTGGCAACGCTCCGCCGCCACTGGCACCAGTAATGAGGGCGCGTTTTCCGCTCAGGTCAAACATTTACAAAAACTCCAATTATATTCAATCAAGCAAAAAACCCAGCCGGGGGTCGGCTTTTGAGGGTGTAATTTCAAGTATTTCAGCTTTCACCACGTTCTCAAGCACGAAGGGGTCGGAATTCACCCGCGCCTCAAGGTCTGCCCTTGTCGTATTGTGCGCAATAATCGCACCGCCCTGAGCGGGTTGCAGGCTGCCAACCAGAAGAAATACACCCTCGTCCATTCCACGTTTGATCCATTCGTTATGGCCTTGCATAAACTCGCCCGCATTGCCTTTGTTGTCTGAAAATCTGAGAAGTATAATGAACACCTGTTCAGCCCCTTTCTGTTGCATCTGACAGTTCCCGCACAAGGCTCTCAATTTCCGTTGGCAGGCCCACCGGGGTGGCATCAAGGTTGCGGTCAATGCGCCGGGCCAGCCCCGAGAGCACTTTTCCGGTGCCGATTTCAAGCAATTGGTTCACCTCTCCCTCATCGGCCAACCAGGAAATGCTTTCGCGCCAGCGCACCATGCCGGTGACCTGCTCAACCAACCTGTTGCGGATTTCATTGGGGTCAGAGATCGGCGCAGCCAGAACATTTGCGACCAGGGGCACCACAGGGGCCTGCATATCAACAAGGGCCAGGGCCTGCTCCATGGCTTCGGCGGCCGGTTGCATCAGCGAGCAATGGAAGGGTGCGCTCACAGGCAGCAACAGTGCCCGTTTGGCACCGGCAGCTTTTGCCAATTCAACGGCCCGGTCAATGGCAGCGCTATCGCCTGAAACAACAACCTGCCCGGGCGCGTTGTCGTTGGCGACCTCGCAAACATCGCCAAGCGAAGCCTGTTCGGCAACCTCGCGCACCTCGTCAAGACCAAGGCCCAGAATGGCAGCCATGGCACCGGTTCCAACCGGCACGGCGCGCTGCATGGCCTCCCCTCTGGTGCGCAACAGGCGCGCCGTGTCGGAAAGGGTGAAGGTACCGGCCGCGCAAAGGGCCGAGTACTCCCCAAGAGAGTGACCGGCGACAAAGTTTGAATCGGTTGAAAGATTTACGCCCCTTGCTTCGAGCACCCTTAGAGTGGCAATTGAAACTGCCATCAGGGCCGGCTGGGCATTTTGAGTAAGGCGCAGCGTCTCCTCGGGGCCTTCAAACATGGTGCTTGAAAGGCTTTCACCCAGCGCGTCATCAACCTCGGCGAATACGGCCCGGGCTTCGGGGAAAGTATCTGCCAGTTCTTTGCCCATGCCAACACTTTGGCTGCCCTGTCCGGGAAAGGTAAATGCTCTCTTCTTCATCGTGTCTTCCTTAGTGGTCGCGCTGTCGAAACGAAAAACCGCAAACGCACTTTTTCTGACAGCGCTCCATACCCATGCCAACGCTTTGGCTGCCCTGCCCGGGAAAGGTGAATGCGCGAATGGTCATGGGTGGCCCCGCTAAAAGTTGCCGCAAGAATTTGTCGCTGATAAAGTAAGCGGCACAGCGCGCCCATGCAAGCGTCTAGAGTCAGGACCCCAGGTTATCCGGTTTTGGAGATAAAAAACTTGCGTTTGGCCCGAGTTGCTTTTATTGACGCCCAAGCATTTGTTTGGCCGGGGGCTGAACGGAGGGTCGCAAGTTGCGATAAAGACCGGTTTCTTTGGTCTTTTGCCTCCCGTGTTCCCGCTCTTTTGAAGAATTCTTTGAACGCCTTTTGGATCGTGTCAAAGAGGCTTTGCGCCAGTCGGGTGCTTTGAAGTAACCACTGAACCTCAAAAAGGAAAAGGCGTTTATGGCTTTTTACGAACATATCTATCTTGCGCGGCAGGACGTGTCAGCGCAGCAGGTGGAGGAATTGACTTCCGCCCTCACCCAGCTTCTTGAAGACAATGGTGGCAAGGTTGCCAAGAAGGAATACTGGGGTCTCAAGACTCTTGCCTATCGTATTCGCAAAAACCGCAAGGCGCATTTCTCGCTGCTCAATATTGACGCCCCCCATGAGGCTGTGGCCGAAATGGAACGCCAGATGCGCATCAATGAAGACATTTTGCGCTTCATGACCCTCAGGGTCGACGCACTTGAAGATGGCCCTTCGGTGATGATGCAAAAACGCGACCGGGATGATCGTTCCGATCGTCGTCCGCGGCGCTAGATAAAGGGAGTACAGGAATATGGCGATTAAAAATCTTACCACAGTCCAGGCCCGCCGCCCATTTCAACGCCGGCGTAAAACCTGCCCCTTCACCGGTGCCAACGCACCCTCAATCAACTATCTCGATATCCGGCTGTTGCAGCGCTATATTTCGGAACGTGGCAAGATTGTGCCCAGTCGTATCACCGCAGTATCGGCCAAAAAGCAGCGTGAGCTGGCAAAAGCCATCAAGCGCGCGCGTTTCCTTGGTCTTTTGCCCTTCCTTGTGAAATAGGCTGAATTGAAATCGCTGGGGGGCGGGATGGTCCTGCACCTCTAACCGTCCATGCAGGAATTGAGCTGCGCTGTCCTCAGGGGTTTGGCACGGCCGCTCCGGTGGCGGGACAGCATCAGGAGTAAAACAGATGAAAGTAATTCTTCTTGAACGCGTGGGCCGCCTTGGTTCACTGGGCGACGAAGTTACAGTTAAAAACGGCTACGCTCGCAACTATCTTCTGCCTCAGGGTAAAGCAATCCGCTCGACCCCGGCAAACCGGGAACGTTTTGAAAAAGAACGCGATGCAATCGAAAAACGCAACAACGAGCGCCGCGAATCCGCCGCAGGAATTGCAGAGGGCCTCAATGGTGCTTCGGTGGTTATGATCCGTCAGGCCTCCGAAGCGGGTACGCTTTATGGCTCCGTCTCTTCGCGCGACATTGCTGATGGCTTGAACGAAGCGGGTTTTTCCGTGCTCAAGTCGCATGTGGACCTGCCGCTGCCCATCAAAACCGTGGGCATCCATGAGGTTGCGCTCAATCTCCATGCAGAAGTTTCGGTCAGCATCAATGTCAATGTTGCCCGCTCTGAATCGGAGGCGGAACGTCAGGAGCAGGGTGAAGACATGACCGTGTTCAGCTTTGATGACGAAGACAATACGAGAGCACCCGAGGAAGCTGAATCTGAAGCTTCTGAGGATGAAAGCGAAGAAGCGCAAGAAACACTGGACGAAAGCTCTGTGGACGAGGGAACAGAAGCCTCACAAGAGAGTGACAAAGACAAAGCTGAGGAAAAGTAGTTTTTCAAGCTCGCTTTTGAATAAATTAAAAATTTCAAAGGCCGGTTCTCCACCGGCCTTTTTTTTGCGGTAAATTTGGGGTAACTATTCGGGGACAGGAGACGGCAGGCTGGCGAGCAATAGTTCCGCTTCTGAAAACTTATCCCCACTGATCACACCAAGAATCAGATAAGTGACAGATGCGGTTGAATATATACAGACCGGCTATCTCGACTCAATCAAATGTGGTTAAAAAGTGGCATTGGTTTTAAGCCTTTGGTTTGGGGGATTGGTGAATGGAATCGGTGCAGCGGCTCCATCCTGAAAATAACGAGCGTCCCTATCGGCTTGCACCGCACAATATTGATGCGGAGCAGGCGCTGCTCGGTGCTGTTCTGGTCAATAATGAAGCTTTTTACCGGGTTTCGGACTTTCTGGAGCCGGAGCACTTCTATGAAGCTGTGCATAAAGACATCTATGAGGTGCTCGACAAGATAATCAGAGCCGGAAAAACAGCGACACCGGTGACGGCCAAAACCTTCCTGCCCGATGAATTGCTCGAAGACATGACCATGGCCCAGTATCTGGCCCGGCTGGCGGCGGAAGCAACCACGGTTCTAAATGCCATCGACTATGGCCAGACAATTTATGATCTGGCGCTGGAGCGGGCGCTCATCCAGATCGGGGAGGAAATGGTCGAGACTGCCTATGGGCGCGATGTTGAGGCAACACCGGCCAAGCAGATTGAATCCGCGGAGCGCCAATTGTTCGATCTGGCGGAAAAGGGCCGTTATGATGGAGGCTTTCAGGGGTTTAACAACGCCTTGCGCGACGCCATCAGCATGGCGGGGGAAGCCTATAAGCGTGATGGTGGACTTTCAGGAATTGCCACGGGGTTGACGGAACTGGACCGGCTGATGGGGGGGCTACAGAGTTCTGACCTTATTATTCTGGCGGCGCGTCCGGCCATGGGAAAAACAGCGCTGGCCACCAATATTGCCTTTGAAGTGGCGCGGTCCTATCGTTCAAGCACACTCCCGGACGGACGGATCAAGGCCGAAAATGGCGGCATTGTAGGGTTTTTCTCGCTCGAAATGAGTTCTGAGCAGTTGGCAACACGTATTCTGGCCGAACAGTCGGGCATCTCCTCATCTGACATCAGGCGGGGAAACATTCACGAAAGCCAGTTTTCAACACTGGTGGACACCTCCAGCGCTCTGTCACAGGCCCCGCTGTTTATTGATGATACGGGCGGCATTTCAGTCTCGCAACTGGCGGCGCGGGCACGGCGCCTGAAACGTCAAAAAGGGCTGGACCTGTTGATCGTGGATTATCTGCAATTGCTTTCAGGATCTTCCAAAAAGGCCAATGAAAGCCGGGTGCAGGAACTTACCGAAATCACCACATCTCTCAAGGCGCTGGCAAAAGAGCTGGAGGTACCCATTATTGCGCTGTCCCAGCTCTCACGGCAGGTGGAAAACCGCGATGACAAGCGCCCGCAACTCTCAGACTTGCGTGAATCCGGCTCCATCGAGCAGGATGCGGATGTGGTGATGTTCATTTATCGTGAGGAATATTATCTCAAAGGCAAAGAGCCTCAGTCCGGCACAAGCGAACATACCGAATGGATGGCTAAAATGGAACAGGTGCACGGCATGGCCGAAGTCATCATCGGCAAACAAAGGCACGGACCAACCGGCACTGTAAAACTGGCATTTACTGATCACTTAACCCGCTTCTCAAATCTGGCACGAAATGAATATTCACCCGAACGGCGCGACAGGTAGGCTTGTGACCTCAGCATCCTCGCAATTCAGCGGTCGCCTGGTCATTGACCTCGGCGCCATTGCACGCAACTGGCTGGGGTTGGATAAAATCTCCAACACCGCACTGACCGCTGCGGTGGTTAAGGCCAATGCCTATGGATGCGGGATGGTGCCCGTTGCCCAAACGCTGGCACGCGCAGGCGCGCAGTTTTTCTTTGTCGCCACACCGGATGAAGCGCTGGACCTCAGGGACCTGCTTCCTGATGCGCATATATTTGTGCTCAACGGGCTCTATCCCGGTGCGGGTGCGCTTTATGCGGAAAAACGCATCATGCCGATTATAAACTCGATGGCGATGCTGGATGAATGGCTGAACCTGTGTACCCAGAAGGGCGAAGCGATACCCGCCGGCTTTCAGTTTGATACGGGCATGAACCGCCTCGGCTTCAGGCTTCAGGAAGCCTCCACCGTCAAGGCCCGTATGGCGAATTCAGGCTACAAACCTCAGGTCATCATAAGCCATCTGGCCTGTGCAGATACGCCCGGGCACGAAAAAAACGGCACCCAGCGGGCGCTGTTTCAATCATTGCTGGCGCAATTTGAAGGCATTCCGGCATCACTGGCCAATTCCGCCGGTACGCTGGGGGGGAGAGAAAGCCATTTCCAGATGGTGAGGCCCGGTATTTCGCTATATGGCGGGCGCGCCATTCAGGGGCGGCCCAACCCGATGGCCCCGGTGGTCAGCCTTGAAATGCCCATCATCCAGATTCGTGAGGCAAGGACGGGGGAAAGTGTGGGATATGGGGCAACACAAACCCTGAACAGGGACAGCCGGCTTGCTATTGTCGCTCATGGTTATGCGGACGGGTTTTTGCGGGCGCTTTCTTCATCCAATGGCCGACCGGGCGCTCATGTTGCTATTCGGGGCCATGTGGTGCCCATCGTGGGGCGGGTGTCGATGGACAGTTTTGCCGCTGATATCACCGACATTGAAACCGACCTGCCCACCCCGGGCTCTTTTGCCGAGATAATCGGACCCAATATTTCCATTGATGATCTGGCGGACAGCGCCGACACCATAGGCTATGAAATCCTGACCTCGCTCAACGGGCGCTTTGACCGCTTCTATAAAGACGAAACGGGCAAAATCTTTCAGGAGTGAGCCTCGCCTCACGTCTATTTTATGAGAACCGGCGCGGGAAAACACCATGGCCAAGCGAAAATCCAGTTTTGTCTGCCAGTCGTGCGCGGCCACTTCCACCCAGTGGGCGGGGCGATGCGAATCTTGCGGTGAATGGAACACCATTGTTGAGGAAAATATCAATAGCGGGGTGGGGGCTGGGCCAAAATCGGCAAGGGCTGCGGGAGTACCAACCCAGCTTGTGCCCCTGTCGGGAGAAAGCGAAGACGCTGCGCGGATTATAACAGGTATCGCCGAACTTGACCGGGTGACCGGGGGCGGCTTCGTTCAGGGCTCGGCAATCCTTGTGGGGGGGGACCCCGGAATTGGCAAATCAACGCTTTTGTTGCAGGCCGCAGCCAATCTGGCGCAGCGGGGAAACCGGGTGATTTATGTCTCGGGTGAAGAAGCGATAGCGCAGGTACGCCTGCGGGCCAGGCGACTTGGGATTGACGAGGCCGATGTCAGTCTGGCCAGCGAAACCAATGTGGAAACCATTCTTGCAACTTTGGAACAGACCGAACGCCCCGATTTCGTAGTTGTTGATTCAATCCAGACCCTGTGGACCGACAGGGTGGAAAGTGCCCCGGGCACAGTGACGCAGGTGCGCACCTCGGCTCAGGCCATGACCCGGTTTGCCAAAAAAACCGGGGCAGCGGTGGTGCTGGTGGGCCATGTGACCAAGGACGGCCAGATTGCCGGTCCGCGGGTGGTCGAGCATATGGTGGATGCGGTGCTCTATTTCGAGGGAGACGCCAGTCACACATTCAGGATATTGCGCGGCGTCAAGAACCGCTACGGGCCGACCGATGAAATTGGTGTGTTCGAGATGACACAACTGGGCTTGAAAGAAGTCAGCAATCCCAGCGCGCTTTTTCTGGACCAGCGCGACAAGGGAGCTGCCGGATCGGCGGTGTTTGCCGGCATGGAGGGCACAAGGCCGGTGCTGATTGAAATTCAGACGCTGGTTGCGCCCTCGCCTCTTGGCACACCGCGCCGGGCGGTGGTGGGCTGGGACAGTGCGCGCCTGTCCATGGTGCTGGCGGTTCTTGAAACCAGATGCGGGGTGCGTATCGGGGCCAACGACATTTATCTCAATGTGGCGGGGGGACTAAAAATTTCCGAACCTGCCGCCGACCTGGCGGTGGCGGCAGCGCTTATTTCCTCGCTGAGCGGCGCTCCCCTGCCCGCTGATGCCGTATATTTTGGCGAAATATCGCTCTCCGGCGGTATCAGGCCGGTGGTGCATACGCCTTTGCGGTTGCGCGAAGCGGCAAAACTTGGTTTTGCTTCGGCCTTTACCGGACAGGGCAGCAAGGACGGAGTTTTGGCAGGGCTGGAACTGCTGGAATTTTCCTCTTTGGCCGAACTGGCGGGACGAATTGCGGCGAGCAGACCTAAATCCGCCTGACTCGGGGACAAAGTTTTCATGAAACAACAACCCAATAGTCACAGAAAAACAAAAAACCGGTGGCCAGAGGCAATAGGGTGTTCCGGAGTGCTTGGAATTTGCAATTTTTCCAGCTAAACGACTTAGCATTCGGGACTGATTGCGGGCGGAACAAACATGCTGACGGCATTTGATGTAGGTATAGGGCTGCTGGTATTCATCTCGGCCATATTGGCAACTGCGCGCGGGCTGACCCGCGAAGTGTTGTCGCTGGCAACATGGGCCGGGTCGGCGCTGGTTGCGGTCTGGATGTGGCAGGTGCACCCTGACATCGCGCGCGACTATATCCGCGAGGAAATTGTCGCCGACATCGCAACCGTCATGGTCAGCTTTATTGTGACACTGATTGTGTTGCATCTGATTACCATCCGCATTGCTGACTTTGTGGTTGATTCCAAAATCGGGCCTCTGGACCGGACACTCGGTTTTGTTTTCGGCGCAGCGCGGGGGGTTCTCATCGGTGTTGTCATGGTAATATTCGGCCAGTGGCTTTTGGGTTCCAGCCTACCGTCCTGGGCCCTTGATTCCCGGTCACTGCCGGTGCTCTCCTCCCTCGGGGACAGTCTGGTGACCGCTTTGCCCGATGACCTTGAGCAACAGGTTGGCGAGATATTGCAGCGCGGTGGAGAAGAGGGCATCAACCTGCCCCCTGAAGAGCTGGACGAGGGCACGGATTCAGAGGAAGTTCCGCTGGGAACCGAACCACCAGCGGAGGCCCCCGCCATCAGCAACACCGCGGCCTGAGCCCGAAAGGCTCCAAAGGGAGGCTATTCCACCTCGTGAGCATACCAGATATGGATTCAAATTCCTCACCACAGGCCGACTGGTTTGACCCAGACGGCGACACATTACGCGAAGAGTGCGGCGTGTTTGGCATCCTTGGCCATGCCGACAGTGCCGCACTAACCGCACTGGGTCTGCATGCCCTGCAGCACCGGGGCCAGGAAGCAGCGGGTATTGTTTCTTTTGATGGCAGCCAGTTCTATTCGGAAAGGCGGCTTGGACTGGTGGGCGACCATTTCACCGATGCTTCGGTGATGGACAAACTGCCCGGCAATTCGGCCCTTGGCCATGTGCGCTATTCGACAACCGGTGACACCATTTTGCGCAATGTGCAGCCACTGTTTGCCGAGCTGAATGCGGGGGGCATCGCCATTGCCCATAATGGAAATCTGACCAATGGCATGGCCTTGCGGCGGCAAGTGATTGAACAGGGTGCAATCTGCCAATCCACTTCGGACAGCGAAGTTGTTTTGCACCTGATTGCAAAGGCCAAGCAAAAGGACAGCGCAGCGCGCTTTGTCGAGGCCATCGCCCAGGTCGAGGGCGCCTATTCCATGGTGGCGATGACGCGCACAAAACTTATTGGCGCCCGCGACCGCAACGGTATCCGACCGCTGGTGCTGGGCATGTTCGAAGGAAGCCCGATTTTTGCATCGGAAACCTGCGCGCTGGACATTATCGGGGCGGAATTCATCCGCGATGTGGAGCCGGGTGAAGTTCTTGTTTTCCAGCGTCTGCTGGACGGCTCGATTTCAGAACGTTCTGAAAAACTGCCCAATTCGGGACCGGAACGACTGTGCCTGTTTGAATATGTCTATTTCTCGCGCCCCGATTCAATCGTGGGCGGGCGCAGCGTTTATTCGGCGCGCAAGCGCATGGGAGCGAACCTTTGCGCAGAAGCGCCTGTTGAGGGAGATGTGGTGGTTCCGGTGCCCGATGGCGGCGTGCCCGCGGCGCTTGGATATGCTCAAGCTTCGGGCATTCCGTTTGAATATGGCATTATCCGTAACCATTATGTGGGGCGCACTTTCATCGAGCCAAGCCAGCGTATCCGGGCGCTGGGGGTCAAGCTCAAGCACTCGGCCAATCGCGACCAGGTGGACGGAAAACGGGTCATTCTGGTTGATGATTCCATTGTGCGGGGCACGACCTCGATAAAAATTGTCAAAATGATGCGCGACGCGGGCGCGCGCGAGGTGCATTTGCGGGTGGCCAGCCCCAAAATCACTCACCCGGATTTTTACGGTATCGACACACCGGACAAGGACAAGCTTCTGGCCAGCCAGTACCCGAACCCCGAAGAAATGCGCCGCTATATAGGGGCAGATTCTCTGGAATTCCTGTCCATCAACGGGCTTTATGAAGCGGTGGGGGGCGTGCCCCGCAATAAACGCCAGCCCCAGTTTACCGATCATTGTTTTACCGGCGATTATCCCACTTCTCTCACAGACCTTGATGACGCGGGCATCTCGCCCAAACAGGTCGCCATGCTATGCGAGGCTGTCTAGAAAATGTCCACAGAGCTTGAAGGAAAGGTGGTGCTGGTTACCGGTGCCTCACGGGGCATCGGCTATGCGGTGAGCAAAGAGGCAGCGCGACGCGGCGCACATATTGTTGCTGTTGCCAGAACGGTTGGCGGCCTTGAAGAGCTGGACGATGAAATCCAGGCTTCGGGGGGCTCTGCAACACTGGTTCCGCTGGACCTGACGGACGGAGATGGGATCGACCGGCTGGGCAAATCCATATTCGAGCGTTGGGGGCATCTGGACGGGATGGTTGTCAATGCGGCGGTGCTGGGAGTGATTTCCCCCCTGCCCCACATTTCGCCCAAGGAATTCAACAAGGTGCTGGATATCAATGTCACCGCCCCTTTTCGACTGGTGCGTTCGCTCGATTTGCCTTTGCGTCAGGCGAAAGCGGGCCGGGTTGTGTTTGTGTCATCGAGTTCGGCTGAAAGTTGCAAGGCCTATTGGGGACTTTATGCGGCCAGCAAGGCGGCGCTCAATGCCATGGCAAAGGCATGGTCCAATGAACTGCAGCAGACGAATATGGGGGTGAACATATTTTACCCCGGCGCGGTGCGTACAGCAATGCGGGCCAAGGCCGTGCCCGGAGAAGACCCCAAGACCCTGCCCACAGCGGATGAGATTGCACCAAAACTGGTGGATATGCTCAGCCCGGATTTTGCTGAGCGCGGGCAAATTTATGACCTGCGCGCGGGCGGGTTCCGGGACATTTAGGGACCGTAAGTTCCACCCTCACCCGGACCTTGCCGGTCCTGCCCCTCCCCTCGGGGAGAGGCAGGGTTTGCGTCTTTTGGAACGCTCTTTCGCCTCCTCGTCCCTTAAGACGGCCTTTAGCCTCCGCGAGGATGAGGGGTAGTGACAGGCTCAGGACAAGGCATTGCCAAGTTGAATCTGCAAATCACGATAACTAGCTGATTTTGCGCTTTTGTTTGCCGTCGTGATAGGGGTTTTCCCCGGCCCGCACCCAGAGGCGAAGCGGGGTTCCCCCCATATCAAAACGTTCGCGCAGGCCGTTGGTGAGATAGCGCAAATAGGCCGCAGGCAGCGCATCGGGACGCGAGCAGAACAGGATGAATGTCGGTGGGCGCGACTTGGCCTGGGTCATGTAGCGGATTTTCAGGCGGCGACCGGACACCGCCGGGGGCGGATGGGACTGAACCATTGTCTGGAGGAACTGGTTCACTTTTGCGGTCGGGATGCGAATGTTCCAGATTTTTTCGATTTTGAATATTTCACGCATCAATTCAGGGATGTTGCGCCCGGTAAGGCCGGAAAGGGTGACGAGCGGCACACCGCGCAACTGCGGCAAAAGCCGTTCGCAAGCTTCACGCAATTTCACCAGAGTTTCGTTTTTATCCCTGACCAAGTCCCACTTGTTCACAGCGATGACCAGCGCGCGGCCCTCGCGCTCGACCAGGTCGGCTAGCTGGAGGTCCTGTTTTTCAAATGGCTTGGTGGCGTCGAGCATCAACACCACGATTTCAGCATATTGGATTGAGCGCAGGGCATCGGCGACCGCGAGCTTTTCCAGCTTTTTTTGCACCTTGGCGCGGCGGCGGATACCTGCGGTATCAACCAGATTTATGGTGCGCCCCTCCCACTCCCAGGGAACCAGAATAGAATCGCGAGTAATTCCGGCTTCGGGGCCGGTCAGCACCCGCTCTTCGCCCACAAGGCGATTGACCAGCGTGGACTTGCCCGCGTTGGGTCGCCCCACGATTGCAACGTTGAGAAAACGGTTGGGGTTCCAGCGCGGAGTTTCTTCCAGGTCCGGGTCGATATCAACATCGGTAGGAGGCAGTGCGTTAGTATCGAGCGGTGTCTCAAGGGCTTCGCTCTGCTCACGCGCTTCGATGGCTCGGCCGATAATGTCGTAAAGGTCGCCAATGCCGGTGCCATGCTCGGCCGAAAGCGGTACAGGTTCGCCAAGTCCCAGCGAATAGGCTTCAAGCAATCCGGGTTCGGCAGCGCGCCCCTCAGCCTTGTTGGCCACCAGATGAACCTGAGCGCCCGACTTGCGCAGCAGGGACCCAAAATGGGCGTCCATGGGGGTGATACCGGCGCGCGCATCAACCATGAATAAAATGACATCAGCCTCAGCGATGGCCGCCTCGGTCTGCTGACGCATGCGCGCCTCAAGACTGGTGTCGGTTACATCCTCATAACCTGCCGTATCAATCAGCCGAAACTCAAGCTCGCCGATGCGCCCCTCGCCTTCGCGCCGATCGCGGGTAACGCCGGGGGTATCGTCAACCAGCGCCAGCCGTTTGCCAACCAGTCGGTTGAAAAGCGTGGATTTGCCGACATTGGGTCGGCCGACAATGGCTACTGTCAGCTTCATTTCCTAATATCCAAAAGGCCCATACGCCATTGTTTTTATGTGAGGCTCGCATTCTCGAACCGCAAAACTGCAAAAACACTTTTGCTGAAAATACTCAATGGCTACTGTTAAGTTTCATAATTTCACACCCCGCAAGGCGACTTATTCATTGGCCGGTGCAATAGCTTCACTGGCAGTTGGCCCTGGAAGCTGCGCCCCCTCGGCGCGAAGCTGCGCCTCATAAAGCTGGGCACGACGCTGAAGGCCCACAGAGGCCAGCGGGTCGGACAGAATATCGGTGAAGTTTTGCAAGGCGGCGTCTCGTTCACCAGCCACATATTGAGCAAGACCCAAAATTTCGCGGGCAATGTTGCGCATGGGGTTACCAGGTTCGATCAAACCTCCGATCCTGGCCTGAACTCCGGCAACGTCCCCCTCTTCAACCCGCAAAGAAGCGGCAAGGTAGAGTGCAACTTCGCGTACACGCGGGTGGGTTTGGGAATTGGCCAGAGCATCATAGGCGGCTGTTGCCTCCTCCATTTTCCCCTCCTCGGCAAGCAATGCTGCCTGAGAGAATTGGGCCAGAAGCGGGTACTGCCCACTACCGGTCGCGATGGTTTCGTTGAGCGCTGCCTGTGCGCCCTCAATGTCTCCCTCATCAAGCAACTCGAATGCTGCATAAAACTGATCCGAAGAGCGCGAGGCAATGTCGTTCTTGTACCAGCGCCATCCCTCATTGGCACCAACCAGAATAACAACAAGAACAGCCGCACCGATGACCCAGGGGCCAAATTGACGCCACAGGGCCTGCATGCGCTCTGAGCGCAGCTCTTCATCGATTTCGGAAAAAATTCTATCTTCGGACATGGTGTTTTACAACTTGTTTGGCTTGGAAAACTGCGCGCACAATAAGGACAGGCCAGACGGAATGCAATTGAGCATTTGAAGGGTGCCATGAATTATACGAACCGTAATGCAGAAAAGAGTAAATGCAGACGCATAAGCAAGAACTGGATAATCTCCACACAACGCTTCTGGCAAAAGCAACAGAACCGGCCAATTTGTGTGATGCCAGTTCCGATAGCCGCTCGCCGGTCTTGCTCGGTCAGCAGTCTGTTGGCCGGTCAGCCGGGTCGAGGCCATGCAGCAACAGGCCATGGCGCTGGCGCGCATAGAAAGCGGTGATTTTGGTTTCTGCCTGGGGCCGGAACCCGTTAAATTCATCCATTCTGCGCCAGCGGAGGCGACTTGAAATCGACCCGGCGGCCCACCTTTGCGTATCATGCGCAGGCCGTTCTGGCTAAAGTCCTAGCGGTGATACACCAAATAGCCAAGTATGGGCCCACAGCACAAACACTGCATAAAGCAAGGTTCCCGCCCCCAGCGCAATTATATCACTGCGATAGGAAACAAACTGGTGATTTGGGTCGCCCTTGAGGCGTTCAGAAATACGGCTGGTGATGGTAAAAACCAGAAAAGCGCCGAACAATAATATGGAGGCCAGATCGCCGTTGGCCAGCAAATGCCCCGCGGACCAATAGAAC
This sequence comes from Hyphomicrobiales bacterium, assembly GCA_026981645.1. Classification (GTDB taxonomy): domain Bacteria; phylum Pseudomonadota; class Alphaproteobacteria; order Rhizobiales; family Devosiaceae; genus DROE01. The sequence continues at coordinate 31,845 of JALSII010000045.1, forward strand.
ACACCGATGAGCATTGGGTGCTTGACAATAACCAGAATGCGCCCCGGTTTTGAGCGTGGCAACGAAAGCAGAACAAAAGAAATCCAGACCAGAAGGGCGGTGGCGTGCCGTCCCCATGAGGGGGGATCATAGACCTGAGGAGCAATGGGCCGATATTGTATCCAACCAAACACAATCAGTATAAGACCGGCCAGTGAAATCAAGGCGTAGGCTCCCTTCCAGCGGCCAGCTCCGATGGATGCAACAACGCCACTTTTGACGCCCGGCAACAGGACAGGTGTGAAATGGGGAATGAAAAACAACAGCAAACCCAAAATAAATACAAGCATTTAAGTCAGCTTTCCGCGAGAGTGATTCAGCTATTTTCGACCGCAATATAGGTGGGAATGTGTCGTGGGAAAAGCCAGTTATGCAGTTGTGATGCGGTTGCAACTCAACCGGGGCCGGAATAGTGTGCGCCGAAATTTCACAAATCAAGAAAAACCGGGATCCCGATGCGCCCTATCCTTGAGCTTCCTTTTGCAAGCGCGCAGGCGCTGGAATATTTTCTGTTCGATATCGATGACACGGTTACGCTGGATGGCATGTTGCCCGCCAGTTCGCTGCTGGCGATGCAACAGCTCGTGGCAAGCGGGCTGAAACTGATACCGATTACGGGGCGGCCTGCGGGCTGGTGCGATCATATTGCGCGCATGTGGCCGGTTGATGCGGTAGTGGGAGAAAATGGTGCGCTGTGGTTTTCCTATGACCGGCAGGCAAAAACCATGCTCAGCGGGTTCGCCAAGGATGAGGAGGAGCGGGCCGAAGATGCAAAAAAACTTGACGCCTTGAAGACGCATATTCTGAAACAGGTGCCCGGCGCAGGTGTCGCTTCAGACCAGTTTTGCCGCATTGCGGATCTGGCTATTGATTTTTGCGAGGATGTGCCGGCGCTACCGCAAAGTGCCATTGACAAGATTGTGCAGATCTTTGAAGAGGCGGGAGCCGTGGCCAAGGTCTCCTCCATCCATGTCAATGGATGGTTTGGAGATTATGACAAACTTTCCATGACCCGGACATGCCTTGGGACCCGCTTCGGATTTGATATTGATGCCCAAAACAATGCTGTGATGTTTGTGGGAGACAGCCCCAATGACCAGCCGATGTTTGCGTTTTTTAAGAACAGTGTCGGTGTTGCCAATGTCAAGGACTTCAAGCTGGAAACCCCGCCGGAATGGGTGACGCGAGCGCGTGCGGGAAATGGTTTTTCTGAACTGTCACAGAGAATCATCAAACTGCGGCAACCCTCTGATTGAATTTAATTACTGACAATAGCTTAGTTGCGCAGTGAATTGCAGAAACTGCTCCTTGACCTTCCAGCGCTGGAAGAGTTTATGAGGAAAAACATCTTGGGATATCAACTTTTTAGGAAACAAAAATGACCAGTCTGAGCATTCCGGAAATGAGCTGTGGCTCCTGCAAAACTTCCATCGAAAAGGCCATTTCCGCCGCTGATGCCAACTCCAAAATCGACGTGGATCTGGAAAACAAGACTGTCAGGGTTGAGAGCAGTCTTGAGCAGTCAGCGCTGCTGGCGGCGGTTGAAAAAGCGGGATTTGAAGCAACGGTCATCTGAACATTTTCTGGGACCTGTTGACGAATAACAAGGCCTCGCCGGTGGCGGGGTCGCGGGTGCTCTCAGGACAGTCCTGAAGCGCCGGCATTATCCACTTTTGCGCACTACCAGTTCCACGGGAAGAACCACCTGCTCGGGCGGTTCGCGTCGACGCGCTCTGGCGACCAGTTCAAGGGCTGTGGTTGCCAGCAGGGGAATATCCTGACGCACGGTGGTCAGGTCGGCTGACAGGTCCGGCAAATCATCAAAACCGGCGACCGCGATGTCCCGGGGAACCTGAAACCCGGAATCAACAAGAGCGGCGCGAGCGCCTATTGCATGTTCGTCGGTCTCGCAAAACAGACAGTCAAAACCGGCAATTTTGTTCAAAGCCGAATTGATGGAGCGATAACCATCCAGGGTTGAGGTCAGGGAATTGACCGGCCCCAGAAGCTCCGGATGCAAGCCCAGTTTTTTCCCCTCATCCAGACAGGCAGCGGCACGAACGCGTACGACACCGTCATCCTGTGAGTGCCATGAGGGCATAATTGCCATTTTTTTTCGGCCACTGCTGGCAAAATGACGGGCGACGAGACGCGCGCCTCCCTCGTCATCAGGAACCACGGAAAACCCGGTGTTGGAATTATCGTGGCCGATGGAAACGTTGGGCAGGCCCTGTTCCCGGCAGAGCTGAATTCTGGGGTCATCGTTCATGGTTCCGATGATTATCATGGCCCCGACGCTGGAAAGCGAGGAGGTGAAGTCCTCTGAATTGACCAGCCGCAGCGCCCAGCCGGTCTCAGTCAACTGCTGTGAAAGCGCCTGATGCAGAAGGGAGACATAGCGCGCGGTCGAGTGGTCGGTTCTGCCAAGGCTAAGGCCGACAAAAGCAGAGGCGCCCTGTACCAGAATCCGGCCGCCCACCGAGGGCTTGTAGCCGAGTTTTGTGCAAATCTTGAGAACTGCGGCGCGCGTTTCTGGTTTTACAGCAGCATCCCCGCGCAAAGCACGCGAAACCGTGGCAGTTGAATAGCCCGAAGCCGCTGCGATGTCGGCCAGTGTTGGTGACAATTCTCTCTCCGCCCCTTGGAAACACGGGTGTAATGTCATGGTAATGTCAGGGGAATGTCAACGCCAAAGCGTGCCCCCCCACCCCACACAGGGCCGCCTTCCCACCCAGTCTGCCGTGCAGGATTTTGGACCGGGAAAAACGGAACTCCACCTCTGGCTCGGGTAGATGGGGGGCAAAGCTTGTTCAAAAAATGTCTGGACATTAAAAATGTAAGCGCTTACATTTGTTAGCGCGTGCTGAATATTTATCTACAAAAATTACGATGCTGACCCAGGCGCGCAGTGTTGAAGCCGGGTTGCAGGCACCGGTTCTGAACTCGTAACACCAGGAGGAAAACATGTTGAAATCAATTCAGGGAAGACTTCTGCTCGCGAGCGCTTTTGCGCTCGGCGCTGCCTCTCTTGCCCAGGCACAGACGGTCCGGGTTTCCGGATTTGGCGGGTCCGACCCCGCAGTGGTCAATGGTTTGTTGAATGATGTGCTGGCCGATGAAATCGCGGCACTTGGCATTGAGGTCGAGTACGCACCCACCGATGGCGACTATTCCCAGTTTATTCTGAATGCACTTTCGGCTGACACGGCTCCGGACCTATTTTACACTGATATTTTCTGGAGCCGGTCAATTTTTACGCCTGGTCAGGCTGCGCCGGTGGACAATCCCGAACTTGCTGCCGCCCTGTTACCCTCTCTGGTGGATGCGTTCACCTATGAGGGGCAACTCTATTCAGTTGCCAAGGATTTCAATACGCTTGCGGTTCACTTCGACAAGGACGCCTTTGATGATGCCGGGGTGGACTATCTCGACGAAAACGACACCTGGGACAGTTTTCAGGAAAAACTGGCCTCCGTTCAGGGCAGCCTTGAAGATGTGTACGGGGTCTGCGTGGTACCCGACTATGCCCGCTTTGCAGCGTTTGCACTGGCTACCGGCTGGAAGCCTTTCAACGATGAGGGCAAGACTGTTCTGGATGACGACTTCAAGAGAGCTTTTTCGTTCTATACCGGCCTGATTGACGCCGGAGCGGGCGTTCTTGCGGCAGATATTGGCGAAGGCTGGACCGGGGGTTGTCTTGGTTCAGGCAAAGCCGCCGTGGCCATGGAGGGAGCCTGGATTATCGGCTACCTGAAGGACGCCGCGCCCAGCATGGAATATGGAACCACGCTTATTCCATCCGACCCGGAGACCGGGAACCGGGGGAATCTCATCTTCACAGTTGGCTGGACAGTGAACGCCAATTCCGATGTCAAGGATGCGGCGGCCAAGCTGGTTGACCTTCTGACCAGCGAAAAAGCCCAGCAGTGGGTGCTTGAACAGGGGCTGGCGCTGCCCAGTCGCTCCGCTCTGGCTGACAACGCCTTTCTCATGGGCGACAGCAAGGAGCAGATTGCCAACCGCATGGTGTTCCGCGGTGCCTCTGAGGGCCATGTCGAGCCCTATTTCTTCGGAGACCTCGGAGGAGCCTGGCTTGAGCCCGTGAACAGCGCACTCAATGCAGTTTTGCTCGGTGAAAGCGACGTGGAGACTGCGCTGAGCGAAGCTCAAGCCCAGTATGATGCGTTGCAGGCGAACTAGCCTTAGAGCGCCTGTTATCCCATAAGTAAGAAGGGTTGCGGTGCATATTACGCCGCAACCCTAATCTTCCGGGGGGAACCATGAAAAAAGCAGGCATAAATCATGACACCCTGACCGGCTGGCTTTTTCTGGCCCCGTTTCTGGTGTCGCTCAGCGTGTTTTTTCTCTGGGCCATTATGCGTACGGCCTGGTTCAGCCTGACAGATTACGACCTGTTCAGGACACCAAATTTTATCGGGCTGGAAAACTATGCCCGGCTTGTTTCGGACGATTTGTTCCTGACTGCCTTACGCAACAGCATCAGCTTTGCCACCATCGTAACCGCCATACAGACAGTGCTGGCGCTGCTTCTGGCTGTGCTTGTAAACAGTGCGGCGCGGGCCAAGGGGCTGGTGCGCACGGTGTTCTATTTTCCCTCCATCATGTCCAGCGCCGCCATGACGCTGATTTTCTTGTGGCTGTTTCAGCGGCAGGGCCTGATGACGAGTATTGCAGGCAATGTTGCCAACCTGAGGTGGATTATCCTGAGCTTTTTTGCTCTGGTGGCCGTGGTGCAGGTTGTTCAGGTGACGCTGGCGCGACGCAAATATGCCGAAGTCAGCCTGTTTGACCCGTTTTTTCTCATTCTCTCCGCAGGTGTTGGTGCTGCCGGCGCTGTTTTTATTCGTATCAACGGCTGGCTGCCGGTCTATGAAGAACAATTCCTCATCAGCTGGCTCAACACCAAGGAGGTTTTTCTGTTCATGCCGCGCACCTTGTGGTCGGTGGCACTGATGAACATTTTTACCACCGTGCCCACACTCATGCTGTTGTTCCTTGCCGGCCTTCAATCAATTCCCAGCTCGCTCTATGACGCGGCCAAGATGGACGGAGCCACATCCATACAAAGCTTTTTCAGCGTTACGCTTCCCTCTCTTACCCCGGTTACCTTTGCAGTGGTGACGCTTGGATTGATCGGCACACTGCAGATGTTTGATCAAGTGGCTATTCTTGGAGCCGCCGCGCCTCTGGAAAGCCGAATTACGCTTGCCTATTACACCTATTATAACACTTTCCCCCCCGGCGGATCGCCCAATATCGGTATGGCGAGCGCAGCGGCGCTCACCCTGGGGCTGCTCACTCTCGTCATTGTCTTTCTGCAACGCCAGTTTGGCATCAAAGAAAGGATTGGCTGAGCTTGGACACCACGGAGCGCCCTCTTCGCCCTCTGAACGTTTTGCGTCGCCGCCAACTGGCGGTGCTGGCCTGGGTGTATTTTGTCTTCATCGGACTGGCCACGGTCATTCTGGGCACTTTTGCCATCGCTTTTGCTGCCAGTCTGAAGGACAACCCGCTTGAAAATCCGTTCCGTTTCATTTTTCCCCAGATCACCCCTTCGGTATGGATTACTGCGGCGGACCTGGGACGCCAGGGGGCCGCTGACCCCTGGTGGGGCGGCTTTGCGCCGGGCGGAGAGCTGGTGTTTTCACTGACCTATGCGGCGCCCGCAGGCGTGGACCTTGTGACGCCAGAGGTGGAAGTTCCACGCCGGAAACCGGGCAGTGGACTGGCGGCGGCGATCACCACCACCTTTGCCTCGGACTATGCACTTGTGGAACTGACAGGGACCAGTGACCGGTTTTTTGTGAATGCCGACATGGAAACCGGACAGGAAACCAGGTGGCTGGCCAGAACGTTTGACTATAAAATTTCCTATGAGGCGCAGGATGACAAAGGGGTGCGGGTCGAACGCCTGCCCTTCACAGCGCTTGCCCCCAGAACACAAACATTGCTTGAGGCCACCCTGCCGGTAACCCGGATGGAGCGGCGCGGAAGAGTGGCGAGCTGGAACAACATCGCACCGGGCGCGCTTGGGCTGATCCTGAACAGCTACAGGCGCGTCATCAACGAAACGGTGGACCTTTCCACCGGTGACCGCCTGATTTTCAAATGGATGGGCAACAGCTTCCAGATCGCCGTCGGCCGGGTCGTTCTGATGATAGTGCTGTCCAGCCTTGCCGGATATGCGCTGGCCCGGCTGCGTTTCAGGGGGGTGCGGCTGGTTTTTGTACTGGTCATATTCTCGATGACGGTGCCGGTGCAGGTTACCTTCATATCCAATTATCTGGTGGTGAGAGATTTGGGGCTGCTGAACAGCAACTGGAGTGTCATCATGGTGATGATTGCTTCGGTGCATGTGTTGCTGATGAAGCAGTATTTCGAGAGTTTCCCCCGTGAGATTGAAGAAGCGGCGATGGTTGGGGGAGCCAATCGGTTCCAGATATTCCTGCATATCGTTCTGCCCAATGCCAAGCCCGCCCTCATCATCAATGCCATCATGGCATTTCAGGGTGCGTGGAATGATTTCTTCTGGCCGTTTGTGCTGGTAACCAACCCGCCCTCCGCGCTGGCGATGCCGGTCGGCCTGCTCAGCCTGCGCGAATCCTATGGCGGAGGACAGGGCGACTGGAGCCTGGTGCTCGCCGGCGCTTTCATCTCGATTGTTCCAGTTCTCATCATGTTCGTCCTGTTCCAGAATTACATCGTAAACAATCAGGTTTCTGAAGGTATCAAATGAAATCAAACATGCATCCGCTGAAAAATGACCATTGTTTTGCGGTGCTTGATGCCGACGGTATGGCGACAGCCAGACATACGGGTGTTGTGGGCTTTTTTTTTCACGACACACGCCATTTGTCGAAATATGCCTGGGACATGAGCGGCCTGGACCTTATCCATCACGATGAAACGCCAAGGGTCCTGTCCCAGTACTGGTCGCGCTTTGCCGACCACGAACAGCAAATTCTTGTCCGCCGCACAATCACGCTTCTGCCCGAGGGTTTTGAAGACCGGCTGGTGATTGAAAACAGCGGACGACGCGAACAATATTTTACACCGGTGCTCACACTGGGTGCAGATTTTGCCGACCTGTTTGAAGCGCGGGGGAGAACCCGGGCCGCTCCGCAAAATCCAGTTGAGCGCCTTGCCGAAAAAACCGGGCGGGTATTTCAGTATCAGGCGCAGGACGGAGCGAAGCTTTCAACACATATTGCTTTTTCCGGTGACCCTGTTGGCGCTGAGCTTCTGGTCCCTCCCCGGGGCAGCCGCGAACTCTGCGTAAGCGCCCGATTTTCGTCCTCCATTGCGTTGCCCGCCAAAAGACCGGCGCAAATCGGATGGTCATCGCGGCGCGCTGTACAACAAAAGCGCAGAGTTGAGTGGCCCGGATTGGCGGTCGCTTATGAGGACATTGAGGCGCTGGCACTTTCGACAAAAAGCGGCACCTGCATTGCAGCCGGCGTGCCAAATTTCGTCGCCATGTTCGGGCGCGATTCCCTGATTACAGCGTGGTTTCTGCTGGAACAGGCCCCCGAGCTTTCACAAGGAGTTCTTAGATTTCTGGCGCACCATCAGGGACGCAAGTTTGATCCGTTTCGTGACGAGCAGCCCGGTAAAATTCTGCATGAATACCGGGAGGGGGAACTCTCGCGCCTCAATGAACTGCCGTTTGCCGCCTATTATGGCAGCGTGGACGCAACAGCGCTATTTGTGCGGCTGCTGGCCGACCATGTGAACCATACCGGAGATGACAGTCTGGCGTTTGAACTGGAGCCGAACTGGCGCGCCGCGCTTGCATGGATTGAACGCGAACGAGACGATGCGGGTCTGCTCCGGTACAGGGGAGCGACAGACGGCAAGGGTCTGGTCAACAAAAGCTGGAAGGATTCCGATGATTCCATGAGCTTTGGTGATGGCAGCCTGCCGACGGGCTCGCTGGCGGTGGTCGAGGTGCAGGGCTATGCGTTTTCTGCTTTTCAGTCCGGGGCGTCGCTCAACAAAATTGTGGGCGGCCTGGAAACTGAAAGCGCCCGTTTTCTTTCTCTGAGCGAGGTGACCAGCGCCGCCATCGAGCGCCACTTCTGGCTGCCAGAGAAGCAAATTTACGCACTCGGGCTGGATGAAGGGGGAAAGCAACTGAATGTGGCCTCCTCGGACCCCGGCCACCTGTTGTGGTCCGGGGCAGTCCCGGAAGAGCGGGTTGATGGGCTGGTCAAACGCATGTTTTCTCCGGATTTATGGTCAGGTTGGGGGCTGCGCACCCTGGGGGCAAAAGAGGAACGATACAATCCCCTTTCCTATCACAACGGCTCTGTCTGGCCCCACGACACGGCCCTGTTCGGGGCCGGGCTCTTTCGCTATGGCCGCAAGAAAGATTTTGAAAAAGTGGCCAATGCCCTTGCTGACCTTGCCCGCGCGCAGCACGACCTGCGCCTGCCCGAACTCATCAGCGGCTATCAGCGCGATGGCGGCACCCCGCCCCTGTCCTATGTAGAGTCCTGCCGGCCACAGGCATGGGCGGCAGCGGCGCTGATTTATGCCGCCCACCCGCACCGGGCGGAGAGTGCGCTTTCAAAAGCAACAGCGGTGGCGTGAGGCCAAAGGCGAACAGTTCGCCTTATGGGTCACGAACCCAGAAGAAGCACCGCTTCGCTGAGTGTGTCACCCGGCTTCAATCCGCGGGCGCCAGCTGCTGCGTTCACGTGTGAAATGATGCCGTTTTCCCACATATCCGCAACATCGCCAATGCGGGCGCTGTTATGACTGATGGCCCCGGCGGGCACATTTTTGGCGTCCAGCATCGGGAGAGCGGCAATCCCAGCAGCATCCCTGCCCACTCCGGCATCATTGAAAAAGACGCCGGCAAGGGGGAACTCAAGAGCATATTTTGCGGTGCTCACACCACCGTGGGAGGCGGATACAACAATTCTGCCTGCGTCTTCCTTTGTTGTCATGGTAATCGAATCCATCACAACAATTGACCTGTCGCCTGCTTTTCCGACGATTTTTTTTGCACTCAACTCAAGCTACCTCCCGGGGATGTCGAGCCTCTTCCTGCCCCATGTGTTTGCGTTCCCAGTCGTTTATGTAGTCACGGGTCAGGGGTACGGCGTCGCGTTGTTTGGCAATCTGTATCTGAAAGACAAAATGGTCACAGTAAAGAAAGGCAGCTTCGCTGAGAGCCAGGTAATATTCCCACATCCGGCAAAAACGCTCATCAAGCAGACCGGCTATTTCAGCGCGGTTTCTTTCAAACCGCTCACGCCAGTGTCTGATGGTATCTGCATAGTGCAGACGCAGAATTTCAATATCGGCTACCCAGAGGCCGCTTTTTTCGATGGCGGCCAGGGTCTCAGAAAGCGAGGGAGAATAACCACCGGGGAAAATGTATTTGCGCATCCAGGGACCCGTGCTTCCGGGGCCGGCCATGCGCCCGATGGAGTGCAACAGGCAAACACCGTCATCCTTGAGCAGGTTGTCTATGGTCGAAAAGAATTCACCATAGTGTTTGACGCCCACATGCTCGAACATGCCGACCGAAACGATGCGGTCGAAACTGCCCTCCTGCTGGCGGTAGTCACGGAGGTGAAATTGCACTTTCTTGTTCAGCCTGGCCTCGGCGGCCCGCTTCCTTGCGACTTCGAGCTGAGATTGTGAAAGCGTGAGCCCCGTTACCTTAACACCACCCTCCTGTGCCAGATAGAGCGCCAGCCCGCCCCAGCCGGAGCCGATATCGAGCACCTTCTGCCCCGGTTTGAGCAGCAGTTTTGCTGCAAGATGGCGTTTTTTGGCGGTCTGGGCGGTTTCCAGGCTGTCGTTCCGGTTCATGAAATAGGCGCAGGAATATTGCTTGTCCTCGTCCAGAAACAGGTCATAGAGCCGGTCCGGCAGGTCGTAATGGTGGGCGACGTTTTTTTGGGAGCGCCTTATCGGGTTATTCTGCTGCCAGCCACGAATTAGCAGCCAGATTTTGTTCCTGAGCGCAAAAAGCGGATCGGATGGTCCATTGTCCATATTGCGCGCCATTATTTCCACAAATTCAGACAGTGTGCCCTGTTCGATGGTCAGGCTGCCATCCATATAGGCTTCGCCTACCGCCAGATCGGGGTTCAGGTAAAGCTTTGCGGGCAAGCTGCGATCATGCAGACAAATGGTCACGCGCGGGGATGGCGTACCCGAAAACCTGTGCCGCCTGCCAGTGGCGTCGATGACTTCAAGAGTGCCAACTCGAACGATGGTATTCAGAAAGTAAGATAACAACATTTGGACCCTCCTTTGTTCAAGATCAGTGTTCAAACAATTGTAACGCCGGTGCTATTATTGTACCTCCTCGATTTCAGGACAATTTAATGCAGCCTGCCCTCCCATGAACCCCGCTCGCGGGGAAAGGGGGAAAAAGCAGCGCACCCCTTCAGACGGGCCTTGTGCAAATTTTGGAGGCAAAAATCCTGTAACACGTCTTTAACAACGGTTTCGCCGTTCGGCCGGGGCGTGGAAAAACCCGAAAACCGGCGCCGGTTCTCCACCAGAACACCGGCAACCCATCGGTCACCCAGGTCAGAGACGTCACTGTTCGCACTCAGATACGACACGACAATACCCTCGGTCTGCTCCAATTGCCTTGCCCTTTAGATAGGGTGCCAGACAAAATTTTAAACCCGGGCGGGCAAACGGGGCAATAAGTGGCCGTTCATCACTAGTTTACCGGGCAATTCTCAGGGGCAATATCAGGGGTGACCATTGGGTCAGCGCGTTCGAACCCTATCGGTGATTATTATCAATCGCCGATTTTCAGCTTTGCTGTAACCGGGCTCTCACTCCCACTCGATTATTTCCTATTTGCATAAGCCTTTGAAATTACTGGCTTCATGGGTGCGGCAATATGCGCATACCGTGTTTGATACCGTCAGAACCCTAAAATTATGAAAAATAACGCTTTATTTTCAATGTGTTGCGGCATTCACAGTTTGGTCCGTATGATCAATGTGGCCCTGTATTTCTGTCTGTGGATTACTCTATCAAAGTACCATATACATCGTCGTTTTGCAATTTTTGCAATCATTTCCCGGTCATTCCCGTGGGAACGGTTCTAGGCCAAAAGCCTTCCCATCCCCACCACAACGTTTGGCCGTTGCACCACCATTCAGGGGAGCGTTCCTGCTACCCCTGAAAACCCCAAGACTGTTCCACAGGGGCAATTCCATTGAGATAAACCTCTTGGGGTTTAATCCCGCATCAGGGAGACTTTGTTCTCCCTTGATAATCCCATCAAGTTTGGATGCCATATTAAAATTAGCCAGCTAGAATGAGCTCTGCCATTGCATCAAGCTTAGATTTTGTAACCCGCCAATTCGGATAACAGGCATCAAGCAATGCGTAATATTTTTTACTGTGATTGTGCTCTCTCAGATGACAAAGCTCATGTGCAATAACATAGTCAACACAATCACGGGGTGCTTTTATTAAATCAGGACTTAGATTGATCGCACCCGTAGGCGAGCAACTTCCCCATTGCTTTTGCATGCGAACAAGCTTGAGGGGTGGCACATCATTAAGCCATAATAATTCACCTGCTATCAAAGCAAGCCTTCGTGACAAATAATCCATCGCTCGTTCTTTGTACCATTTTTGCAGGCGGTTTTTGACAGCAGCACGATCTCTTACCCTAAGTGTAATCAAGATATGGCCACCAACCAATTTAACAGAAGATGGTTCCGCATTGGTTTCGTGAATTTTTAACTGATATCGACGCCCCAAATAAAAATGTGTTTCCCCACTAACGTATTCTCGGGGCAAAACATGTGCGCGTGCATCAACTCCCACTTTTAATTGCTTCATAATCCATCTTGCCCGCTTTTTGACGGCTTGGCGCACTTCTGACTCTGTACTTGTTCGCGGGATTTCAACATCCACCTGACCATTGGGGTACACGTGGATAAGTATTTTTTTGTCCAGATTTTTTGATTTCATTATCGAATAATCGATGGTCTGATCACCATAATTTAGGGTGCCGCTGTTCACGGTCAAATTTCTCCACGAGACAGCCCAATACGGGTGATAGATAACACCTGTTCGGTGATTTTTTTTGCTTTGTCCAATCCCACGAGCTTGAACAATGATGGCAACAGATTTTTGCGAATTTCCGCTTCAATATTCTGCGGGCTGAGAGAGTTTTCTGACACCGCATTTTGAACGGTAGTGTCAATCAAACGTGCTACATTAATAAACTTATTTCTTTCTGGTCCCTGCACCTTGTCCTCTCCAATCGTTAGACGAAGTATGCCGAAATAGGCGCTGGCGTGTTTGTTTCCATCTAACTCTGAGGGTGTCCCTTCAATATCCCTTTTTTGCACCTTTTCTTCAAAATCCTTGAACAGAGCAAACTGTTTGAAGGGATGTTCAAACAAGGCGTTTGCGGATTCTATCGCCTGACGAAGAAGTTCAGAAAAATGAAGTTGGGCATAAGGATCATCAGACAATTCCTGCTCAATTGTTTTCTTCAGGCGGCTTTTGATAATATCTGTTTCGTTCCGGGTTTTTTCAGGTGACCAAGAGTCTGGGTCATTATCAACCCCAAGCTCGTTGACCATGAAAACACCATCCGCATCTTGAATTTCCTCACCAATCACATATCGATCAACAAGTTTTCTGATTTGGTCTTCGTAGGTACTAAAATCAACAGTTTCCTGAGCATCTTGTTTGGCGATTTTCCGCAAGTTTGTAAAAAATTTCAAATCTTTCTTGTATATTTCAATTTGTTTTTCTCCAATGGAAGCATCCTCAAAAAATGATCGGGATGCCAAAGCAGTTTTGAGGCAAAGACCGAATTCAGTTAAGGCCTCATAGAAATCCTCTCGAACCTTCTGCCTGATATCAGTGGGGTTTCCGTCATTATCAGTTTCAAGTTGGGGTACAAGAATTTGCCGGTATTGCTCCAGGTCCGAGCGATTTTTGATATCAGAGAAAACGCTCCAGAGCGTGTCGTGAAGAGAAGGGAGCCTTTTATATTCGGTGCTGACTTCTGAATAAAGCCCTTCAATATCGTCAATATCAAAATCACCTTGAGTCCGCTCTGCTAAATCCTGATATTCTGAAATTGCAGTATCAAGCTCTTTTAATATTCCGCGATAATCGATCAACAGGCCAAATTTCTTTTCTTCATGCAATCGGTTTACACGGGCGATCGCTTGAATCAGACTGTGCTGCTTTAGGGGCTTGTCTATATATAGAACGGCATTTCTGGGTTCATCAAATCCCGTCAGTAATTTATCGACCACAATTAAAATATCTGGCTTTCCTTCGGTAGAAAACGCTTCAATAGTGTCTCGTTCATAATCTTCAGGCATGCCCTTGATATTATCTTTCCACCATTGCTGAACTTCAGGCACTTCAGCTTCATCAACATCTTCATGGCCTTCGCGCGTATCTGGTGGTGAGATAATGACCGCACTGGTAACCAATCCCGTTGCATCCAGCGCTTTTTTGTAGCGAATTGCTGATAGTTTGCTGTCCGTTGCCAATTGGCCTTTCAGACCGTTATTCAAAGCCTTAAAGTTTTCACTGAAGTGGACAGCAATGTCCCAGGCAATAAGTTCAACCCGATTGGCAGAGCCATATACTGGACCCTTTTTTCCGTATTTGTCTTTGAGGTCGCTTTTTTGTTTGTCAGATAAACCCGTGGTGATTTTTTCAAACCAGTTATCGATTGCCTTTTCATTGATATCCAGCACCGGTTTGCGTTCTTCATATAAAAGCGGTGTTACAGTTCCATCTTCAACCGCTCTTTGCATGGTGTATGCGTGAACAATCGGACCAAACTTGTTGGTGGTCTTGTCGTCTTTGAGTAGGGGCGTGCCAGTGAAAGCCACATAAGAAGCATTAGGCAATGCGTTCCTCATGCGCTCATGAGTTTCACCGCTTTGCGAACGGTGTCCTTCGTCAATCAGGACAATCAGGTTGGCGCTTGGATTTTTGCATTCAGGTAATTTTGCAGCCGTTGAAAACTTGTTGATGATCGTAAAAATTATGCGCTCGGTGCCTTTGCCTATTCGTTTGGCCAGGTCACGACCAGATGAAACTTTAGCTTTTTCACCAGTTTTATTTACAGCAACATTTGCACCAAAAGCGCCACCTGACAGAAACGTTTTTGCAAGCTGCTTTTCAAGATCAATACGGTCGGTAACAACAACCACACGGCAGTCCTTCAGGTTTTCGTGCAGCAACAACGCCTTGCATAAAAACACCATCGTGAAACTCTTGCCAGAGCCGGTTGTATGCCAGATCACACCACCCTGGCGTCCACCGTCCGGGCGAAGTTTGGAAATTCGTTCAATGAGAGCTTTAATGCCGAAAGCCTGCTGATATCGTGCGGCGACCTTGCCTATTTTTTTATCAAACAGAATAAAATAGCGGATAAATTCAATCAACCGATCTTTGGATAGCAGGCTGATCAGAAGCCTGTCCTGATCTGTAACCAATTGTTCGCCAGCCCAGAGAGCTTCAAAATGATTGCGAACATTTTCAGACTTGTCAGATAAAAGCGCCTTTTTTTCATCTGCCTCCAAAGGCTGGTTTTTGATTTTTCTGAAATGCTCTTCGCTTAAAATTTCCTCGCGCCAGTTTGCCCAGAATTTCTTTGGCGTTTTTGTCGTGGCATAACGCCCATCAGTTCCGCTAACGGAAAAAAGCAATTGTGACCAGGCAAACAAATGCGGGATCTCATCTTGCTTCTGGTTGCGAATGTTTTGGGAAATTCCTTCTTCAACCATGGACTTATTCGGATTGCCAGAATCAGGCCGCTTGGCCTCAATAACCACAAGAGGCAGCCCGTTCACATAACAGATATTATCAGGGCGGCGGGTGCGGGTTCCGTCTGTGGTAAGGACTTCAAATTCGTCGGTGACGATAAAGGAGTTATTATCAGGTTCCTGCCAGTCGATGATTGGCACTGTCACGGAATGCCTTTTGCCATCAACAAATTCAGTAACCGTAATGCCCAACGTCATGGCGTTATATAGCTTTTCGTTAGCGCTTAAGAGGCCCTCATGCATGGGCGGCGAGGCAAGATCGCGAACGATCTGGTCAATGGCGTTAGGGGAAAGTGGATAGCTTTGTCCTTTGAAATTAAACGTGCGCTTTTTCAACTCATCGACCAGCACACCTTTGAGAACAACATTGGCATTGCCCCCACGCATTTTGAGGCAGGCATCGGACGGCAGGTAGTTCCAGCCCAATGAGATCAGGGTCGCAAGCGCGGGAATGTGAGCGCTGTAAAGCTCGGCTGTGTTTGGGGTGGTCATTTCACAGCCTCCTTATCGATTTTGACGCGGCGCTTGCCGGTGAGGAGTTGCTGCATCAGGGCGGATTTTTCGGATTTTAGGTGGATGAGTTGTTGGGTTAGAAGTTCAGTCTCGCGGTCAGCATCAGAAAGGATGGTGGCGATAGCGGTTTGTTCATTTTTCTTTGGAATTAAAAACTGTCGCTTTTCAAAATCGCCCTTGGATAATTCCAGAAAAGTTGATCCGCAGGCATATCTAATAAATTCATGTTTAAAGTGCTGAAACAGATAATAGAGATATTCAACTGCAAATGACGAATTTGGTGTCAGGTTCTTGAAACCTTGATTGGTGCAAATCGGTTTGTGGGCTATTGCAGAATAACCAATTGTGGCACGAGTGCATATTAGCAGACTCCCCACGGGAAGAAGCCTTGCGGAGCAGCTTGAAAGGCCTTTGCTAGTTATTGTTCGCTTCGTCGTTTTAATATATTTTCCGGTAAGCGCTGTTATGTCTGTTGGAGTAGCCCAAAGAATTTCACCATCCCAATACTCCTCGTTATCTGAAGATGGGGTTCCCCCAGATGAAGTGTTGCCCATTGATTTAATACTAGAAACTTCCCACTCCCCATCAAACCCTGGCAGGCGTTTTTTGGCGGTTAGGAGTTGTTGCATGAGGGCTTTTTTCTGGGCCTGGCTGTTTTCGATCAGCCCCTCCACCACCTCAATCGCCCGATCCCATGTGGACAGGATTTTGGCAATTTTTTTCTGTTCGGGGAGTGGGGGGAGTGGCAACAGAAGCCTCTTGTATGACCCCACATTGAAATGTTGTTGAGCAAGTCCTCCTTGCCCGTCGAGGACCTGACGGCGACCATGTTCTGAATTCGTAAAGGCACAAAGATACTTCGAGGTAACCTTCGATTGATCGGGCCGTGCGAATATTACGTCAATACAATTTGATCCCGCATATTTAGGTGGTACAACACAGGCCGTGCCGGGGTAGCCAGTCCGAACCACAAGTATGTCATCAGCTTTCAGGATAGATTTTTTATTTTTTTGGTTGCCCTCATCTGAAATATAAACCCAATTTTCATCTTCAACGTAGCCTTCGCGAACATTAGCTGATCTAAATGCGCGAGTGCCTTCGCCTTCTGGCACATAATAGTCCTTTGGCTTCACCACTATACCAACACTTATGCGTTCACATATTTCCACTGCCTGTGGTAAACTCCACCCCTCAGGAACCTCCATTTTCACCCCCGCCATGTCTATTCTTGTCGCCGTCACTCGCTTTGCTCGTTTCCCCGACACCCCCGCCGTTCTTCTCCAATTCTTTAGCGAGAGCCTCAAGCACTTCAATGTCCTCTTCATCTGCTTTAAGCGCTTCGGCCTGCTTGCGCTTGGCGTCAAATTCTTCATAGCGCCGGGCGGCAAGTTTTTGGGCGACCTTCATTTGCACCTTGCCCGCATGGGTGAGCAAATCGCGCTCGTTAAATTCCAGAAAGGCGTCGAGCTTGTCGGCCCATTCGGCCATATTTACGGTTTTGCGCCGCTCGGCCTGATCTTCGGCATAATCGAGATACATGGTGACGATACGGTTGAGGTCTTCGACTTCTTCTTTTTTCAAATAGTTTTTGGCAATCCCCACATCACCCTTGCGCACGATTGAGCCTTTGAATGCCATGACACCCATATTGACGATATCGGGGTTTGAGCGATCCCTGATCAGTTCAGCGGCGGTTTTGCCCGTTGCGGCCCAGAGCATTTTGTTCTGCACTTTTTTGAAAAACAATTGCGCGGCATCGGAGCTTTTGTCGTAGTCAATGGCGGTGGCATAAATGTCTTTGATTTTCTGATAGAAGCGTTTTTCCGAGGCGCGGATGTCGCGAATACGCGCCAGCCATTCGTCAAAATAATCCCATTTTTCCGCCTGTTTCAGGCGGGCGTCATCCATGGCGAAACCCTTGACCAGATATTCCTTCAAAACAGTGTTGGCCCATTTGCGAAACTGCACACCCCTTGGTGAGCGGACACGGTAGCCAACGGCCAGAATCATATCCAGATTGTAGTGTTTAAGAGTGCGCTCGACCTCTCGTTTGCCTTCCATTCGAACTTGTAAGAAATCCTTACAAGTTGCCTCGGCACTCAGTTCCCCATCTTCATAAATGCTTTTAATGTGCAGGGTTATGTTCTGCGGCGAGGAGGCAAACAATTCCGCCAAATCAGCCTGGGTCAGCCAAACCGTGCCGTCAATCGCCTGCAGAGACACCTCGGCCAATCCGTCCTCGGTCTGGTATAAAATGAGTTCGCCGTTGCTCATGCGGTGTACCCCAGTTCCTTGAGGTAACCATCCATCTTGATTTCAAGCGTGGCCAGTTCTTCTTTCAATTTCATGCGCTCGGCCCGCACGGCCATCAGGTCGATTTCTTCTTCTTCCTCAAAGGTATCAACATAGCGGGGGATATTGAGATTATAGTCGTTTTCTGCCAGCTCTTCAGGCGTGGCAAGCCAGGCGTATTTATCGACCGTCTGTCGCGCTTTGTAGGTCTTTATGATTTTGGCAATATTTTCCGCTGAAAGCTGGTTTTGGTTTTTGCCAGAGGTAAATTCGCGGCTGGCATCAATAAATAGAACTTTGTCATCAGACTTGTTCTTCTTCAAAATCAAAATGGCGGCAGGGATGCCCGTGCCATAAAACAATTTTTCCGGCAGGCCGATCACCGTATCAAGCAGGTTTTCCTCCACCAGTTTTTGGCGGATGCGCCCCTCGGCAGCGCCGCGAAACAAAACGCCATGCGGGGCAACAACCGCCATGCGGCCAGTTTTCGGCTTCATGGTTTCAACCATGTGCAGAATAAAAGCGTAGTCGCCCTTGGTTTTGGGTGGCAGACCACGGCGGAAGCGGCCAAACTTGTCATCTTCAGCGGTGGCATATCCCCATTTATCAAGGCTGAAAGGCGGATTGGCGACCACGATATCAAAGTGTTTCAGACGATCGTCGCCATCAAGCAATTTGGGGTTACGGATGGTGTCACCCCATTCAATGCGGTGGTTGTCTTCGCCATGCAGGAACATATTCATTTTGGCCAGCGCCCAGGTGCTGCCAATCGCTTCCTGACCGAAAAGGGCATATTTTTTTGAGCCATTATTTTCGATCTGAATACGCTTGCCGCATTTCATCAGTAATGAACCAGAGCCACAGGTTGGATCACAAATTTCCTCACCTTCTTGTGGTGCCATAATTTCCGCCATCAATTCCGAAACTTCCGGTGGTGTGTAAAATTCCCCAGCTTTTCGACCAGCATTTGCCGCGAAATTTTTGATTAAAAACTCATATGCATTGCCGATGACATCCAGTTTGTCTATGCGCGAAGGACGCAGATTCAATTCATCCTTAGCAAAGTCTTCAAGCAAATGACGAAGCAGTTCATTTTTTTGCGCCTCTTCGCCCAGCTTGTTTGAATTGAAGCTGATATCCTGAAAAACATCGCGAAGCTTGGCGATATTCGCTTCTTCAATGGCGTGTAATGCCTTATCAATGCGCTCACCATTTCCTGCCTCATGACGGCGATTATAAAGCTCATAGAAACTTGCTTTTTCAGGCAAAACAAACCGCTCATTTTTCATCATTTCATTGATGAGCGCCGGTTCATCACCATATTCTTTTTGGTAAGTGTCGTAATGATCCTGCCAGACATCACTGATATATTTTAGAAACAGCAGGGTGAGGACATAGTCCTTGTAAATCTCGGCGGCGACAGTACCGCGAAACGTGTCGCATGCCGCCCAAACGGTTTTGTTTATTTCGTCTTGTGTTACTTGATCATTCATTTCATCAACCTTTCAATTTGTTTTGAAAGAGGCCAAGAGCAATGGCCTCAATTTCATGATTTCTGTTTTCAATAAGTTCTTCGAGCGCGTGGCGTTCTGCTGTTGCGGCCTGAAAATGCTGAACGATCATTCTTTGTTGATCGAGGGAAGGAAGGGCAACCTTCAAATTCTCAATAACTTCCCGACGGATATTTAAAATGTGCGAGCCAGTTGCCGAGCGCTTAAAATATTCTTGTGCCGGCTTTTGATTTATCTGCCAGGCAAGGAATGCAGGGTTGCACCCATTTTTTATTCTAAGAACAAAGAAGTGAGGGGAACAAACTGCGGTAGGCGGCACATCATCCAGTACAACGGCATAGTTATTTACGCCGCGTGCGGAAAAAATAACATCTCCATTTTGAAGCCAGTCAGGATTGCGCTTTGTGGGTAAAGTGACTTTGCTGGTTGTTCTCCAGTTCACGCCTGTGCTTGCATCAACATTACGCATTTGCACGACAGCGGCATCACCATCCTCCAGTGCATCGACAGCACCCCTCAATGGAAAGCCAGCAGATATTGCAGCAACAGCCGAAAGGTTTTCATATTTAATTGCATCAATGTCCATGAGGCAAATATAGTGAGCACCCTCTCAAAAGTCAACCAAAAATACTGCGTCAACGAGATTGATGTAAATTTTTATGATTTAAGTCAGCTCTTCATTAATGCTTGTTCAGGAGTTCAAGATATCTATGCCTCATAAAACACTCTTCTATGCTTCTCCAAAAACACCTGATCCGGCAAAAACCTGCTTGGCATTTCCAGCCTTCCGGTTTCCACCCTTTCCAACTCCCGCCTTGCCACCGCTGGCACATGATCAGCGATTTTCATTTTGTAATCTTCATCGAAGGTGATTAAATGCCGGTCGAAGGCGCGGTCGTGGAGGGCGTTTAGGCAGATGCCGTTTGCGGGGTTGATGCGGTTTTGCGGGTCGTCTTTCCAGGCAACGATGTGGCTGGCGTTTAAGAGGCGGGTGTCTTCTATGCCGGTCAGGGCGCAGCGCTCGCGGTATGAGGTCAGGATGATTTTGCGGAAGAAACCCTGGCCAATTCTTTGGGTGGTTTCGACACGGCGCTCGCCTGCGTCGGTGAAGTCAAATTCTGCGGCTGGCTCTGCCATTCCCGGAAATGGATTGGTTGGGCTGGTGGTTGCGGGCGGTGGCATGGCTTGATGTTCCCAGGCTTTGAGCACTCCATCAGGATTGT
>JALSII010000046.1 GCA_026981645.1 Hyphomicrobiales bacterium
GCAAAGAACGGGATGATTTCCAGCGACGAGAAGATCGAGCCGATCCACTGCCAATAGGCCGGTGTACCGATCCAGTAATAGTGGTGACCCGTGCCCAGCAGGCCCGAGAACAGCGCAGTAGCCACGATGATATACAGCCACTTTTCGACCACTTCGCGGTCAACACCGGTCAGTTTCAGCATCAGAAAGGCCAGAATCGAGGCCATGATCAGTTCCCACACACCTTCGACCCACAGGTGGATCACATACCACCAGTATTCCTTGTCGAGCGCCAGGTTTTCAGGGTTGTAGAAGGCGAACAGGAACAACAGTGCCAGCGCCCAGAGGCCCAGCAGCAGGATGTTGCTGATTGCGGTCTTTTTGCCCTTCAGCACTGTCATGGTGACATTGAACAGGAAGATCAGCGCAGCAACCACGATGCCGACTTTGACCCAGACCGGTTGCTCAAGGAACTCGCGCCCCTCTTTGCCCAGCAGCCAGTTGCCTTCAAACAGATTGAAAGTATAGGTCAGCACAACACCGGTTGTGCCCAGCACCAGAATTAACAGCTGCAAATAGGCCAATTTTGGCGAATAGATTTCATTTTCGCTTTCTTCCGGAATGATAAAGTAGGCCGCGCCGAAAAAGCCGGTCAGCAACCACACCACCAGTGAATTGGTATGCAGCATCCGGACGATGTTGAATGGCATCAGTTCCGACAGCGTGTTTGGCGAAACATAGATCCAGCCCGCCCATAACCCCATCGAGACCTGTACGAAAAACAGGGCCATCGCGACGAGGAAATAGGCCAGAGCGATTTTTTGAGTTTGATATTTCATCGGTTCATCCTTTCCTCAACCTGCGTCCGTGGGCGGCCAGCCCTGCGTGTCGATGGTGTTGGTCCACAGCAGGAAATCGCTCAGGTTGCGGATCTCTTCATCGGTCAGATTGAATTGTGGCATCTGGCGGCGACCTTCGACGCCCGAGGGTTGGGATTCCATCCAGCCCTTGAGGGTATCAAAGGCATCTTCTGGATCATCCTGAACACCCCAGCGGGTCATTACATTGCCCAGCTCGGGTGCGTAATAGGCGCCTTCGCCCAGAATTGTGTGGCAATCAATGCAGGCTTTACGCTCCCACACCCGTTTGCCCGCCGCTACGCTGGCGGTCAGCGTCTCGGCATTGGTTGATTCGGTTACGATGTATCTGCGGCTTTGATAGGTAAGCAGCAAAAAGATAACTAGGAAAAACAGGGACCCGCCATAAAATATGTTCCGGGCCATGCTTTTGGTCATGACTTCACGCATTGCGTCCTCCTTTGCGGAGTCGTTGAGGGTAACGGTAATGTGAGTGAGTTTGAAAAACCTGTCCTTGACAAAAGTCAAGGAGGGTCAGCCGAGAATCGGCTAGCTTCAAAAGTGCCTCACCAGCGGATTTTTCGGACTCACTCAATGGAGGACTAGATAATGAACACCCAGACAAGGCACTGGAAAGCGGCGTTGCTGGCAAGCGCTGCTTTTTTTGTTGCCGTGCCGTATTCCGGCGCGATGGCAGAGGACTATAACCCCGAGGCAAACACGCTTGCCAAACTCGGCGTCGAAGTCGAGGGAATGAACCCGGACGACCCCATTTTGAGCGCGGAAGAGTTCGAACAGGGCAAGGCCATTTTCTTTCAGCGTTGTGCGGGTTGTCACGGTGTGCTGCGCAAAGGGGCAACCGGCCCTGCACTGACCACCGATGTCACCCATGAACTGGGTTACGAGGGCGCGCATGACTTTATCACTTA
>JALSII010000047.1 GCA_026981645.1 Hyphomicrobiales bacterium
CCTCCACCAGCAGCAGGTCAGCGCTTGCGGACTGATAAGCGGCGCGGGCGTGAAGCTGGTTCGGCGCCATGGCCCAGGGATCCAGATTGATGGCCTGAAATTCAGCCGCTGCGCTCAAAAAAGCGGTGTCGATATAGTCGGGTCCGGTCTTGGCGGGCGCAATTTGCACGCCTCTTTGCTTCAGCGCCGCTGCCAGCCCCAGGGCAATGGTGGTTTTGCCCGAGCCGGAACCGGGGGCGGCAATGATAAATCCTGAGGCGGGTTTATTGTCAGCCAAGGGAATTGCCCCTCATGCCGGGTCCATACCAGTCCAGCACATCTCTATACTGACTGACCGGGCCGAGCACGACGACAGAAGGGGTGGCAATATCATGCTCCCGCACCAACGCTTCAGCCTTGGCCAGAGTGGTTTCAATCACGCTTTGTTCGGGCAGGGTGGCGTTGGAAACAATGGCCAGCCGGTCGCCGGGTGCGCGCCCGGCCGCCAGCAGTTTTTGGCAAATGGAGGCCAGATGTTTCACCGCCATATACATGACAATCACCGGGGCGGCGGTGGCAATGGCATACCAGTCAACGGACTGGGGCACCACGCCGTTTTCATCATGGCCGGTAAGGAATATCACCGCGTGATTGGTGTCCCGGTGGGTCACCGGAACGCCCGCATAGGCCAGCCCGCCAATGCCTGCAGTTATGCCGGGCACAATGCGAAATTTTATGCCTGCCTTTGCCAGCGCCAGACATTCTTCCCCCCCGCGTCCGAACATGAACGGGTCCCCGCCTTTGAGACGCAGCACCCGCTTTTCCGCCTTGGCCTCTTCAATCAGATGCAGGGTGATGTCGTTCTGGTCAGCGGACGGTCTCCCCCCGCGCTTGCCGGCAAATACAATTCTGGCACCGGGTCCGGCCATGTTCAGCAGTTCTTCACTGACCAGCGCATCGTGGATGATGACATCGGCCTCCCCAAGCGCAAAATAGCCCAGAAGGGACATCAGCCCCGGTGCGCCCGGCCCCGCGCCCACCAGCCAGACTTCCCCCGGCTCAAAGGGAGGGAAATCCGCACTATCCAAAGCGGCGAAATGCTGTTTTTTGCCATTCATGCGTTCACCCCGAAATACGTTTTGGAGTTTTGACCCTGCCGGGGCGCAATGTATAGAGACTTATGGACCGGACGCAGCAGAAATCTCCCCGTGAAGGAACCCCGTTGCGGCGCGGCTGGACGACCGGTGCCTGCGCCACGGCGGCGACCAAGGCGGCGCTGAGCGCGCTTCTGGGTGCGGGTTTTATCGACCCTGTCCGAATCGAACTGCCTGGCGGGCAAACCCCGTCCTTTGCCCTGAGCTTTGAGCGCTGCGGAGACGGTTTTGCCGAAGCGGGCGTTGTCAAGGATGCAGGAGACGACCCGGACGTCACCCATGGTGCCACAATCATTGCGCGCATCGAGCCGGGTGAGCCGGGAACGGGCGTTGTTTTTTGTGCCGGACCCGGCGTTGGCACCATAACCAAACCGGGCCTGCCCGTTCCCGTGGGCGAAGCCGCCATCAACCCGGTGCCGCGAAAGATGATGAGCGAAGTCATCGGCGCGCTTTGTGCCCTTCACAGGTGCGCGCCCGATTTTATCGTCACCATCTCGGTGCCCGATGGTGAAAATAT
Organism: Hyphomicrobiales bacterium; assembly: GCA_026981645.1. Taxonomy (GTDB): domain Bacteria; phylum Pseudomonadota; class Alphaproteobacteria; order Rhizobiales; family Devosiaceae; genus DROE01. The sequence goes on from JALSII010000047.1 coordinate 1,651, forward strand.
CGCCCAAAAAACCTGGAACCCGCGCCTTGGCATTCTTGGAGGCATCTCCATTCTGGGCACCACGGGAATTGTCATTCCCTATTCGTGTTCGGCCTGGATTCATTCCATACGCTCGGGCATTGATGTGGCCTGCGCCGCCGGGCTTACCCATGTTGTGGGGGCAACCGGCGACATTTCGGAAAAAGCGGCGCGAACCCATCTCAACCTCCCGGACGAAGCCTATATCGACATGGGCGACTTTGTTGGCGGCATGTTGAAATATTTGCGCACCCATCCGGTAAGCCGGGTTACAATTGCTGGAGGCTTCGCCAAATTGAGCAAGATGGCGCAAGGGGCGATGGATTTGCACTCGGGGCGCTCCGAAGTGGATTTTGCTTTCCTCAGCGCTCTTGTTGTGCAACTCGGCGGCGACGAAAAACTTGCCAAAAAATGCCGTGAAGCCAACAGCGCAAGTGAGGTTTTGCAACTGGCGCAGGCAGACAAAATCGACCTTGCCGGAGAAATTGCCCGAAAATGTACCAATGTCGCGCAAAATGTAACAAAATCCACCAGAATTGAGGTGGATATTCTGGTGGTGGACCGGAGCGGCAACATCGTCGGGCAAAGCGGAAAGGATGTTTAGGTGAAAATACTTGTTCTGGGCGGTACCGGCGAGGCTGTTATTCTGGCCAACGCGCTGGCTAGCAAGGGCCATTCTGTCATCACCGCTCTGGCCGGGCGCACCAAAAACCCGGCCCGCCCAAAAGGAAAACTCATAAGCGGGGGCTTTGGCGGCGCCGACGGGCTGGCGGACTATCTCAGGGCAAAAAAAATCGACTATCTGATTGATGCGACCCATCCCTTTGCCGTTGAAATGTCGGCCAATGCGGTCGCTGCCGCTAAAAAAAGCGATGTGCCTCTGACCCGTCTTGTCGGTCCGGTTTTCGCAGAACCAGAGGGCGCGAACTGGTGGCGCGTCAAGGACGCTGACGAGGCGGCGCAGCGCCTCCCCAACGGCGCCACGGCGTTTCTCACCCTTGGCCGGCAAACGCTTGGCGCCTTCACCCACCGCACCGATGTTCGTTTTCTGGTGCGTTCCATCGAGACCCCCGACATTGAACTGCCAGAGAATTTCAAGGCCATTCAGGCCCGCCCGCCTTTCTCGCGCGGAGATGAAATTGGCTTGATGAAGCGCGAGGGCATTACCCATCTTGTGGCCAAGGATTCGGGCAGCGCCCAGACGCAGGAAAAACTTGAAGCCGCTTTTATGCTGAGAATTCAGGTAATTATGATTGAGCGACCGGAATTGGAACCCTGCAGCGAAGTGGGTTCCGTTGCGGAGGTTTTGGAAATTTTTGCTCAACTTCCTCCTCCCAAACGCCGGTTTTTCTTCTTTCCCTGATTGCGCAGCACGTGGGCAAAGCCCTCTTTATAAAGCGCGCTGTCACGGAATTTGTTCTGCCCAAAAACCTGCCCCACAAACACCAGAGCAGTGCGGGTGATTTTTTCTTTTCGCGCTTCGGCGCGCATCTCAGCAAGGGTGGCGAAGATGAATTTCTCGTCGGGCCAGGTGGCGCGGTAAGCTATCACCACCGGGCAATCGGCCCCATAAAACGGAGTGAGGGCCTTTTCCACATAAGCCAGATTGCGCACGGAAAGGTGAATGGCCAGCGTCGCGCCGGACCGCCCCAGTACTTCAAGCTGCTCCCCTTCGGGCATGGAAGAGGCCTTGCCTGCGGTGCGGGTAAGGATGATGGTCTGGGCGATTTCGGGCAGGGTCAGTTCGGTGTTCAAACGCGCGGCGGCTCCGGCAAAAGCGGGCACACCGGGCACGGTTTCATAAGGGATTTGCAGAGCATCAAGGCGGCGCATCTGTTCGGCCGTCGCCCCATAGATTGAAGGGTCGCCCGAATGCACCCGGGCCACATCCTCGCCCCTTTCATGGGAGGATTTTATTTCTGTAATGATTTCATCAAGATGCAGCGGTGCGGTGTCAACAACCCGGGCGCCTTGGGGGGCCGCTTCAACGATTTCAGCAGGAACCAGCGAGCCCGCATAAAGGCAGGTCTGGCATCGCTCAATGAGCTTTAATCCACGCACGGTAATCAGGTCGGGTGCGCCGGGGCCCGCGCCGATAAAATAGACGGTCATTTATGTGCCTCGCGCGCCGTAACACAATCCGCATGACGCTGGTCGCTATGCGGATTGCTGGCGCTCCGGCGGGGCGGCCAAAAAGTTGGCCGGGGTCCTCGGTCACAAAGGTGACCTCGTCCGGCATTACCCATTACAGTTTTGATACGAAAGGCCATCATTTTACCTCGCGCGCCGCATCAACCTTGTTCGCGTACCCGCGCGGAGTGAAGGCAACTGTTTTTCCGTTCCCCCGCAAAAAGGACCGCGACTGGCTGGAGCCAAAAAGCACAATGGTGAGCATGTCCACCTCCTCGGGGTTGAAGTGCCCTAACTCGACCACGCGCACTTTCTCATCCCCACGCCCCAGACTGGAAGCGACAATCACCGGGGTCTCAGGGGGGCGGTGCTCAAGGAAAAGCGCTTTAGCCCGGTCCAGCAAATCGGTGCGGCGTCTGGAGCGCGGATTATAAAACGCCACAACAAAATCCCCTTTTGCGGCAGCTTCCAGCCGGGCTTCAATCTTATGGCGGGGGGTGAGCAGGTCGGAAAGGGAAATGGCGCAAAAATCGTGCCCCAGAAGCGCTCCGGCACGGGCCGAAGCCATTTGCAGGGCGGAAATTCCGGGGTGACTTTCAACCAAAACCCGCCGGGCGGCAGCGCTGAGGGCGCGGGAACCTTGAGCATTCAGAAGTTCAAAAACCAGCGCTGCCATGGCGTAAATCTGTCCGTCTCCCGAACAAACAAGGGCAACATTTTTGCCCGTGGCCGCCAGTTCGAGCGCGTGGCGCACGCGGATTTCTTCATCGCCCAAATCAAAGTGATGCTGTTTTTGTTCTGCATGCAAATCGGCAATCAGGTCCAGGTAAAGCCCATAGCCCACCCAATCGCTGGAGGCCCCAAGAGCTTTGGTTGCCGAAAGGGTGCGCTGGCTTGCCTCACCCGGCCCGATGCCAACGATGTGGAGCTGACCGGGGCCCGCCCCAAAACCTGAAACATCAAGGGGCGCTTGGGCCCTGCCGATGGCGCAGGTGGCGTTTTTGATTTTTTGCTTTTCAACCAGCAACTGCCCGCATTTCAGAGCGGCGGCTTCGGCCACCGAAGGGGTGCCGGTTTCTGCTTCAACAATCGTTGAGGGATTGGGAACTCGTTCTCGTTCCTCAGCCAGCTCGGTGGCGGAAAACAGGCGCAGGGGAACAGTGAAATGTTCAGCAACAGCGTGCAATGCTGGTTCATCGGATTTGATGTCGATGGTGGCGATGGCGGCCAGACTTTGGGGGGTCAGCCCGGCTTGTGCAAGCGTTTTTTCAAGCAATGCAATGACTTCTTCAGCGGGCGTACCGCGGGCGCAACCGATACCGGCGACAAGGGTTTTGGGATGATAGGTCAGCATGCCGGGGCTGGCGATATTTTCGCTGACCGCAACGGAAACCTCCCCACCCTCAGCCAGCGGATAGCCAGCCTCAGCCAGCCAGGGGGCATGACCATCAAGCCGGATGGATGCCCCGTTCAGAATTGCAGCCATGGCGGGCTTTGCGGTCCCGGGATTGGCCAGCGCATAGCCTGAAGGGGGTTCGTCAAGCGCCCGCAAAAATCTTGCGTCCGAGGCGGTGGTGATGGCGGCAACACCCCCGGTGATGGAAGCGATTTGTTTTGCAAGGGCGTTGGCACCATGGTGACCACCCAGTACCGGCACCACATGTTTGCCGTCCCCCGAAACTGCAATCACCGGAGGCTCGGACTGTTTGTCAGCAAGCACGGGCGCCAGCAGACGCACCAGAATTGCAGTAGCGCAAATTCCGATAACCGGGGTTCGGGCGGCAAACAGTTCGCCCAGAAGCCCTTGCGCCTGTCCACTGTATTTTTCTGTTGCGCCGCAGCCATAAGCCTTCCCACCAAGGGCCTTGGCGAGGCGATTTGCAAGGTCGTACCCTTGCGAGGTGAAACTTATGATTGCCGGTTCTATTTCCACCTGCCAGCGCTCCTATGGCAAAGAATGGTTGAAAAATAGGGTGCCGCGTCTGGCTGATATTTGCTGAGCGGAATAATCTTTTCGTTTAGCGTGCTGGCATGTTCGACAATAACTGCGCTCTGCATCAGACCGGACCGCTCGAGCGCTACCCGCACCCGGGGCAAATGCCGTCCGGCCTTGATGATGGCAACGGTATCGGCGCCTGTCAGCTCGATTGCCAGTTTTTTGTCGCCCAGGGTTGCGGGCAGAACCTTGAACACTTCGCTGCGGGAAGCAAGGGGGCGGCAAATGGTGGCGGCGCTGGCGCTGAGCGAGGTAATGCCGGGTACAATTTCAATATTGTGCCCAGATGCAAGGCAACCAATAAGGTGGATGGCCGAGCCGTAGAACAGGGGGTCGCCCTCGCACAGATAGGCAATGTTTTTGCCCGCGCTCAGCAATTTATCAAGTTTTGCTGCCAGTGCGTCATAGGCGGCCTGTGCCGGGGCGGGGTCCGCCTTCATGGGGATATCGGCAGGCAGGAGTTCGGCCCCGGGATTGATGTGGCTTTTGGCAATTGCAAAGCTGGTTGAGTTCAAGCGCGGCTTGTTGGGAAAGGAGATTACCGGCACCGTGCCAAGAATGCGCGCGGCCTTGAGGGTCAAGAGTTCGGGGTCACCCGGCCCGACACCGACAAGATAAAGCGTGCCGGTCATATTACTGGTTTCCTTACTGCCCACTGGGTGACAGGCAGGCGCGGTTTGAAAATAGATTGTTTGCCGATTGCAGAAAGGTTCGATACGGCGATTGAACACATTTCGCCGCCAAGCTCTTCATGTCGGGAAAACAATGCCGCCTGACCCTCCAGTGTCACCGCATTGGCAACCAGAAGCCCGCCGGGTTTAAGGGCCTTCCAGCAGGCCTGAAACACCGCTTTGTCGGCAACCGCGCCGCCAATGAATACCGCATCGGGGGCGGGCTGTCCTTCAAGGGATGCAGGGGCCGACCCGGCAATGACCTTCAATTCCGGCACCCCGAGCTTTTTTGCATTCAAGGCGATGGTCTGGGCGCGGCCCTTGTTGCTTTCAAAACAGATGGCCTTTGCCTTGCCTGCCGAACGCATCCACTCAATGCCAATCGAGCCGCTTCCCGCGCCCACATCCCAGAGCAGGGCACCGGGGAAAGGAGCCAGCGCGGCTAAAGTTGCGGCGCGCACCTGGCGTTTGGTCAGTTGCCCGTCATGGGAAAACACCGCATCGGGCAGGCCGGGAATGGGAGGAAGAAGCGCAGCATCAGGACCAGCCACGCATTCGATGGCAATTGTATAAAAGTCACCGATTGACTGTCCGGCGGCGTTGCCGGCGGTGAAAGAGCGGATGTGCTCACCGGTTCCGCCAAGGTTTTCCAGAACTGCCAGGGCTGAATTTTCATAGTTGCGCGCAATCAGCGTCTGCGCCACCCCAACAAGGGTTTCGCCGTTCGAGGTCAATGCCAGAATGCGATTTGCCGGAAGAATATGGGGATGCAGGTTTTCAACGGCGCGCCCGTGCAGGGAAAGCGTCACCACATCTTGCAGGGGCCAGCGCATTTTGGCCGCTGCCAGTTGAAAGGCAGAAAGAGCCGGATGCAGTTCGAACTCATCCCGCTCCAGGTGGCGGGAAAGGGTGGCGCCGATACCGAACCAGTTGGGGTCGCCGGTGGCCAGTATCACCGTTGGCCTGCCGCGGTTTTTTGTGACCTGTTCAATCATGGCGGACAGCGGAGAGTTCCATCCGACAAGTTCCCGCTCCCCGATAGAAGCGAGTTGCCCCAGAAAGCGCCCGGGGGCGAGAATAATTTCCGCTTCATCGACAAGATTTTTGACCCGTGCCGGAAGCGCTTCGACGCCCGCCTCTGTGACCCCGACAATATCAAGCCAGTTGCTCATGTGCCAAGCCCTGCAACTATCGCATTAACCGCGGCGGCGGCCAAAGCACTGCCCCCGCGACGCCCTTTGAGGGCAATAAAGGGAACGCCCCGGGGGTTGGCGACCAGTTCGCACTTTGATTCGAGCGCACCGACAAAGCCGACCGGAAAACCAAGGATAATGGCAGGTTTTCCAAGGCCTTCGTCGAGCATTTCGAGCAGGTGAAACAGGGCGGTGGGCGCATTGCCGATGGCGACAATGGAACCGGGTATTTTTTCGGCCAGCGCCTCCATCCCACCGGCAGAGCGGGTATTGGCGTGGCTTTTGGCAAAGGTTCTGGCGGCCTCTTCATCAAGCCCGCACAGGACCGGGTTGTCTGCGGGAAGGTTACGCCGGATGATGCCGTGGCTCACCATGTTCACATCCGCAATTATCGGCTTTGCGGCCTCAAGGGCGGCTCGCCCGGCAGCCATCGCCCCGGAAGAAATCACCAAGTCCTCAACAATATCCACCATGCCGCAGGCATGGATGAGCCGGATGGCCAGCGCGGCTTCACCCTCATCAAAACGGGACAGGTCCGCTTCAGCCCGGATGGTGGCAAAGCTTTGCGCGTAGATAGCGGCAGGGTTGCGCAGATAATCCACGTCAGCTCCCTTTGTCTTTCCTGAGAGCTTGTGCGCGAATGCCCTGCACTTCCGGCAAGGTCACCGGCCCCAGCGGATGCTTGGCGTGGGGGTAGGGATAATGATGATGGTCGTGGTCATGCCCATGGTCGTGGTCATGGTCGTGATTGTGGGCGTGCACGGGCGTAAAAGGCAGATTGTGCTCCCTGCAAAAATCCTCATCGCGGCAGGAGGCATCGCAATCCCCGTTGCAGGGGCAGTTCTCCATGCCTCCGCCAATGCCCTCCACATGATGGTGGTGGCTTTCCTGCGCCGCGCCGACCTCTGCTTCAAAGCCCAGCACCTGCTCACGAAACTTGCACAAAGAACAGTTCATCAGGTTCTGCCCGTTCTGCATTTCCTCCAAACGCTCCATAAAGGTTTCAATGACCAGTTCGTGGTCACTCAGATAGGGAGCCTTGAGAATTTCCACCCTTGCGTATTTTTGCGCGGCTTCGTCGGCAGAGGCATAAATCCGCTTGACCAGAATGCCGGTGAACAGAAAATAGGGAAAGACGATGATGCGTTTGAAACCAAGTTTCACCGCCCTTTCCAGCGCCGGGGTCACCAGGGGAAAAGTTACCCCGGAATAGGCGGCTTCCCCCCAGCCAAAGCCCATGCCCTCCCAGAGCAGGCGCATGACTTTGGCCACGTTGGAGTTGGCGTCGGGGTCGGAGGCGCCGCGCCCCACCATCATCAGCAAAGTGTCATGGCGGCTTATGTCTGAGGGCGCTCCCATCTCTGCTTCCTCAATGCGCCGCGCGGCGGCGCGCACCATTCTGGTATCGACACCAAGCTCGCGGCCATAGGTTATGGAAAACCCCTCGTGCATTGCCGCATAGGTGTTGAGTACCGAAGGAATATCATTCTTGGCATGACCGGCGGCAAACAGCATTCCGGGCACGGCAAGCACGCTTTTGACCCCCTGTTGGCGCAGCCGGTCAAGCCCGTGATGGATAACCGGGTCGGCAAATTCGAGATAGCCATATTCCACCGGCACACCGGGAAGTCGGGCGCGCAGGCGGTCGGCAAGGGCGGCGAATTCACCAACCGCAAGCTGGTTGCGCGAACCATGGCCGCACAGCATGACGCCGGTTCCTTCTGGAAGAACGGGGAGTTCAACCACGGGATTTCACGCGCAGGAAAAGCACATAGGCCAGAAGAACCAGTGCAATGGCTGTGCTGACGCCCGCCAGTTCAAAAAGGGAATGGGTGTGCCCGTTTACCCGGGCCAGATGGCCGGGATGGGCAAGGGTGGCGGTGGGGAGAAGCGCAAAAAACGCAAAAAGAAGGAATTTCATTTCTACCTCGGTTTTGAAAATTCAAAGAGGCAGAGTCCCGGTTTTGGAGCACTTCAAGCTGAGGTGCCCAAACTGTCTGGCAGCTCCGGCCTTGGTTCCCTGTTTGGGTCAACCGCACCGGAGTGTCTTTCAGTTCCTTGAAAATGGAACGCTGCTAATCATCATGTTCTATGGGCGGCGGGGCGTGGGGTCAATAAGCATCCCGGTTTCAGGGCCGCAGGAAGCCCTTCGCCACCGCGTCCGTTATCAGGTCCTCGACCAGCTCAAGCAATTGCGGTGTGCTTTTGCCAATGATGGCCATGCGCTGGCGCACCTGCCCGGCATGGATTTTGTGCTCAATCCACATTTTGCCGCTGGTGAAATAATTGTGCAAAAACGGTTGCAGCCGGTCCATGGCGCGGGCGAAAAGGGAATCGGGCGTTTCCTGCTCCTCAAATTCCTCCCACAGGGCACGGAAATCGCGGGCCAAAGGTTCGGGGAGCAGGCCAAACAGCCGGTCAGCGGCGATAGATTCGCGGGCAAACTGGTCGGCTTTTGTGACCCCGGAATAGGCGGGGCTGTCCCCGGCGTCGATTTCAACAATATCGTGAATGAGCACCATTTTGAGCGCCCGCATGAGGTCAGTTCGAGCCGGGGCATATTCACTCAACACCAGCGCCATCATGGCCAGTTGCCAGGAATGCTCGGCGTCGTTCTCCTTGCGCGAATAGTCAATGAGCGGGGTCTGGCGAAGCACTTGCTTGAGCTTGTCGATTTCCAGAACAAAGGCAATCTGTTCGGCCAGGCGGCCCTTGTGACCCAGTTCTGAAAGGGTCTGAACAATATCTGAAGCGCGGCTATCGGGTCCGGGTTTTCTCCCGTGGTTCCCCGTGGCATGCCCGGCCTTTTTCCAGGCTTCAAAGCCCCCTTCCATGTCGCAGACATTGTTCAGGCCCATGTCCTGCAATGCCTTGGCAGCCAGCGCCGAGCGCCATCCGGCGGCGCAAAACAAAACCAGCTTTTTGCCGGAGGAAAGTTCCGTGCGATGATAGGTGCTTTTGGGGTCGACCCAGAATTCGAGCAGGCCGCGCGGAGCGTGCAGCGCTCCGGGAATAGTGCCCTCTTTCTCCAGCTCGCGCACATCGCGGATATCCACAAACAAGACATCACTTTGTCCGTGCAGGCCACCGGCCTTTTCAATGCTGAGGGTCTCAATTTCCGCTCTGGCTTCCGCCACAAGTTCGGCAGCGCTTTTAATCACGCTCAAAACTCAATTCCCGCCTGGGCTTTTACGCCTTGGCGAAACGGGTGTTTTATCTGCGTCATTTCAGTGACCAGGTCGGCGATTTCGATCAACTCGTCCTTGGCGTTGCGCCCGGTGACAATCACGTGGGTGTCACGGGGCTTGTTCTTGAGAACCTCAACCACTTCGGCGATGTCCAGATAGTCGTAGCGCAGGCAGATATTGAGCTCATCAAGCAGCACCATGTTGTAGGCGGTGTCGGCGATCATGGCTTTGGCCGTTTCCCATGCGGCTTTTGCTGCGGCGATGTCGCGGGCCCGGTCCTGAGTATCCCAGGTGAACCCCTCGCCCATGGCCTTTATGGTCACCTGGTCGGGGAATTTTTCGAGCACATCGCGCTCGCCGGTGCCCCATTTACCCTTGACGAACTGCACGATGCCGATTTTGAAACCGTGGCCGATGGCCCGGAACACCATGCCAAAAGCAGCGGTGGATTTGCCCTTGCCCTTGCCGGTATGGACAATGACCAGTCCGCGCTCTTCGGTCTTGGTGGCCAGAATTTTGTCACGCGCGGCTTTTTTCTTCGCCATTTTCTGTGCGTGATAGGCGTTGCGCTCGGATTCGCTCATCAGGTCGGTTTTCTTGGGGCGGCGGTCGCTCATCCTTTTTCCTTCGCTGAATTTTTTGTGGTCGCAGTGTCGAACC
>JALSII010000048.1 GCA_026981645.1 Hyphomicrobiales bacterium
TCCTTTTCAATTCCCGCGTCCTGTGGCCCCCTTGCGGGTGTTTTGCGGATCCTCCGCGCCGTCAAACTGCGTGCCCTATGGGCAATAAAACAACGAGACACGCAGAATCTCTCCTGCGTGACAAGTGCGCGTTATCCACCATGCTGCGCCCCATGTCAAACCCTTAATCCATAGGCTCCATCTTTGCTTAGGGAAAGTCTGAACAACGGGATATTCGCGGCGGGCAGGTTGTTGACGACTGCTCGAATGCATGTCACCAGCCGGTTTCGGACCGTTTTCGCGTCCGTTTGCCCGTCATTTTCCTGATTTCAGGCAGACTCCACCCTTAAGCATCGTCGCGCGAGGTAGAGGCTGGCCAGCGCCATAAGACTGAACATCTGGGCCTCGTTTTTTGCCAGCCCGCGATAGCGCACTTTGCGATAGCCGAACTGGCATTTGATGACGCGAAACACATGTTCCACTTTGGCCCGCACGGCGCCGTATTTCTTGTTGCGCTTCTTTTGTGAGGCCGACAAAACCCGCCCGGGTTTGCGCTTGTCTTTTACCGCCCAAGTGGCCCCTCTCGCGCGGGTCGCGCGCTTGCGCTTGTCGCTGACATAACCTTTATCGCCAAATATGATTATGTCGTCCGGGCGGATCAGATCGTCGGTCAGTTTTGCGTCATGCACCTTGCCTGTGGTGGTTTTTACCGTGTGGATCAGCCCGCTTTTGGCGTCTACGCCGATGTGTGCCTTCATGCCGAAATACCACTGATTACCCTGCTTTGACTGGCTCATATCGGGGTCACGCTTGCCCGCCTCGTTCTTGGTCGAGGGCGATGCCGCAATCAGGGTGGCATCCATAATGGTGCCGCCACGCAAGAGAAGTGCGCGCTCCTCAAGATAGGTTTTGACCGCATCAAATAGCGCCTCGGTCAGATTATATTGCTCCAGAAGATGGCGGAAGTTCAATATCGTCGTTTCATCCGGTATGGCGTCCTGCGCCAGATCCAGGCCGACAAAATCGCGCATCGAGTGCATGTCATAGAGCGCCTCTTCAGCCCCCGGATCGGACAGCCCATACCACTGCTGCAGAAAATAAATCCTGAGCATGACGGCCAGCGGCATCTGCGGGCGCCCCTTGCGTGGCTTGGTGTAATGGGGCGAAATCAGCGCTTCCAACCGAGCCCAAGGCACCACGACCTCCATCTCATCAAGAAAAACCTCCCGCTTGGTGCGCTTATTCTTGTGCGCCTGCTCAAGCGACGAAAAACTCCGCTGTTTCAATGCCAAACCCCCTATAATTCCTGCCAGAATTATAGCACGGAAATCAAGGATTTGTTCAAAGATTCCCTAACAAACGGCAAATCGAGACAATTTCGAATCCGGGGCGATCTTCGGACGGGTCGGGGCTATATTTGAACGTCACCCCAACCGGCGCTAAAAGCTGGGTTCTGCGAACAGTTATGAGAGGTGGTCCTGTTTTTTCGACCAGTCAGCAGCCAATTTAAGATGGATCATGGTTTCATTCAGGCTGCCAATCTCACGGGTTCTGTTTTTCTTTCATAAGCTTCATTGGGCGTCAATATTCCATGGGTGGAATGCGGGCGCT
>JALSII010000049.1 GCA_026981645.1 Hyphomicrobiales bacterium
CGTCGTCGTCGTCGTCATCATCGTCGTCGTCGTCGTCGTCGTCGTCTTTGTTATTATTGCCCTTGCCGCGATTATCATCGCTCTTGGCAAAAGCGGCGGAGGACTTGACGACGAGCTGGCCGTCTTCGAGGTCTATGGTAACAGGTGTCATTGCCAGGCCGACAACAACAGCGGCGCTGGCGACACCGGTGAGAAGGGTTTTGAAATCGGGGAGGGAAATCATCTTTTTTCCTGCCTTTTTTAAGTGGGGGTGAAGTCTGTTTTTTTAGTGCTTGCTCTGCCGAGCTGGTAATGGACTAAAACTAGACGGGTTTGTTCAGCATTGAACAGGCGCCCAAGACCAATGCAGGCTGTCATCGGACCAGTTTTTTCATCCGTTAGGACCAAAGTCTTAGTCTGGTTCGGGAGTTCCGTCGGATAGGGGAAGAAAACGCCGCATTTCAGGCATTTCCCGGTAGGAATTTGTTAACCAACGGGTGTGTTCTCCAGGCTTGAATCAGGTTTTGCGGGCACCAAATTCGGCCATGGCAATGCCGCAGACCACGAGAATGGCGGCAATGGCGTGATAGGTTTCAAAGCGCTCGCCAATGATAATGACTGAAAGGATTGTCCCGAACACCGGCAGCAGGTTGATGAATATGGAGGCCCTGTTGGGGCCAACAATCTCAACTCCGCGCGCGTAGAAAAGCTGGGCAAGGATGGAGGGGAAAATCATCACGTAGAGAATAATGAGCCAACCCTTGAGGGTTATGCCGGGTACAAGGGTGAAAACATGGAGCAAACCGCCACCGATGATGGCCTGAAACAAAAGTGCGGTCAAGAGGGCCGAGGTTGCGGTAACCGCCAGAAAACTCAGCCAGTTAATGGATGGCTTGAACCTGAGGGCCAATGAATAGGCGGTATAAAAGACGCAGGCCAACAGCACCATCAGGTCGCCGACATTGATATTGAGAGCCAGCACACGGGCAGGCTCACCATTGGTTGCCACCCAGACAACGCCCAGAACCGTGAGCACAAGGCCGGCAATTTGCAGTATTCCGGGTCTGACGGCAAAGACGAGGAAATTGGCGAGGAGGACAAGCACGGGAATTAATGCCTGTTCCATGGAGGCGTTGACAGCGCTAGTGAACCGGACCGAATGATAAAGAAGCAGGTTGAAGCCGGTAAAACCCAAAGCGCCGAATAAAAACAACAGTGGAAGCGCGGGGCGGATTGCAGGCCAGTCCCGCCGCACATGGGGCCAGGACAGGGGCAACAGGATGAGGAGGGCACCGGCCCAGCGGGCAATAACCAGAAAACCCGGATCGACATGGCCCACCGCGAGCTTGCCGGCGGTGACATTTCCACCCCAGAACATCGCTGCCAAAACAAGAAGCAGATAGGGCCGGGCAAGGATTTTTGCAAAAATTCCACGGGCGAAACTGCCGGGAGCATCAGGGGCTGGACCCATCAATTTCATCCGTTCCGCGCCAGTTTGTTTTGCTCCTGAACAGGCGCAGGTCCGCAGGAAACTGCATATGTGACCCCATGCCGAGGGCATTCAAGGGCCTGCAGCGCATTCAGAGGTAAAATCAAAAATGCCCGAGGGGCTTCAGGCAAACCGCCTATCTGGGACAATTCGGCGCTCGTACAGGCAAATACATGTCCTTCGCACCAGCCTTGTTTCATTGGAACACTTTCTCTCAAATAGATTTACGCGAAATTGATGGGTTCAGCCCCCAAGGTTTGTCATATCTGCTCTTGTGCTTTGAACCTGCCACACTTATCAGCATCAGGCATGAACTGAAACCCGCGATAATCAGTGCTTGGCGCTGACCAACCAATTGCGGGGGCTGGGGGCCTGACCCCAGTCCGGTTTGCCTTCGGAGCGCATTCCCGGGGGCGAGGATCAAACGGGGGAATACAAACAAAATGGCGAATGTGGTTGTTGTCGGCTCACAATGGGGCGATGAGGGAAAAGGCAAGATTGTCGACTGGCTGAGCGAGCGGGCCGATGTGGTGGTGCGCTATCAGGGTGGACACAATGCAGGCCACACGCTGGTGATCGACAAGAAGGTCTACAAACTCTCGCTTTTGCCGTCCGGGCTGGTGCGCGGAAAACTATCGGTTATCGGTAATGGTGTTGTTGTTGATCCTGTCCATTTTGCGGAAGAGTTGAAAAAACTGCTTGACCAGGGAGTTTGCATTACCCCGGATGTTTTGATGGTCGCTGAAAATGCGCCACTTAGCCTTTCCCTGCACAAGGAGCTGGATGCCATCAGGGAGGGGGCGAACGGAGGTTTGCGCATTGGAACCACAAAACGGGGAATTGGCCCGGCCTATGAGGACAAGGTGGGCCGGCGTGCCATAAGGGTGATGGATCTGGCAGAGCCTGATGCGCTTTTTGAGAAAATTGAACGTCTGTTGCTGCATCACAATGCCTTGAGACGGGGTTTGGGAATAAAAGAACTTGATGCGCAGAAAGTCCATGATGAACTGACAGGTGTTGCAAAAACCATATTGCCGTTCATGGGGCAGGTCTGGAAATTGCTGGATGGTTACCGCAGGCAAGGCAAGCGCATATTGTTTGAGGGCGCGCAAGGGGCGCTGCTTGATAATGACCACGGCACCTATCCGTTTGTGACCTCATCAAACACAGTGGCAGGACAGGCTTCGGCCGGTTCGGGCCTAGGACCGGGCGCCATTGATTATGTGCTGGGCATCACCAAGGCCTATACCACGCGGGTTGGGGAGGGGCCGTTTCCAACCGAGCAGGAAAATGAAATCGGGCAATTTTTAGGCGAAAAGGGCAACGAGTTTGGAGTGGTGACCGGTCGCAAGCGCCGTTGCGGCTGGTTTGATGCGGTTCTGGTGCGGCAAAGTGTGCGCACTTCGGGCATAAATGGCATCGCATTGACCAAGCTTGATGTGCTCGACGGGCTGGAGGAAATCAGGGTTTGTGTGGGCTATGAGCTGGATGGTCACAAAATTGACTTTTTTCCAGCATCGATGGGCGCTCAGGCCCGGGTGAAGCCGGTTTACGAAACGCTTGAGGGCTGGAAAGATACGACTGCGGGGGCAAAAAGCTGGGCGCAATTGCCTGCCCAGGCGGTTAAATATGTGCGCTATATCGAAGAATTAATCGGTTCTCCTGTAGCATTGCTCTCAACATCGCCGGAACGGTTGGATACCATATTGGTACATGACCCTTTCCATGATTGAATAATTGGCTAAAATTGGACGTAAATGTCGGGTATCGAGTAGCGAATGGCGAACTATCAAGAGCTTTTGAGCAAGGCCGTGGGGGCATTGCCGGAAAATAATGGTGCAGCGCGGCGTGAGGTTTATGAAAAAGCCCGCAAGGCGCTGGTGGCGCAGTTGCGTTCAATCACCCCTTCCCTGCCGCCACGAGAAATCACCCAGCACCGGCTGGAACTGGAAGACTGTATCCGGCAGGTAGAGCACGAAGCGACAGAAGCCCTGCTCGGGGGCATGAAAGAGCTGGAAGAGGAGAGCATTCCACTGGCGAATGAGGAGGTTCCGGCACCCCCGGCGGCTCCGGAACTCCCAGAAGTTCCTGAAAACAGGACAGAGCCTGCGGGGGAAACCAAAAACCAGGTGAACGGGCTGGATACTGAAACGACAGCGCCGAGTGCAGACGCGGATGTGACGCTGGCTGAAAAGCCGGTCGAAGCGGAGGCGCAGGTGGAAAGTGTGCCGGACCCGCAGGAGCCGCAGGTACAACCGGCGCAGCAGGTTCCATCCGAGAGACCTCGTGCCAACCCCATGGCCAATGCAGAGCCCACCTCCATTGATGCTATCATTGCCCGGGCGGAGCAGGCGCGGGAGAAAAGTGCAAAAGAAAGCCCTGACAAAGACGCAGAGCTTGCTGCACAAAGACAGGCTGCACAAAGACAGATTGAGCAGGAAGAGGAAGAAGCGGCAAAACCTGTTGAGATGAGGGCTGAGATCTCTGCGCCTGGGGGCGGGGCAACTCTTGCTTCAGACGCGGCGGTTGGTGCGGCCATGTCCCGGGTGCGCGAAGTGGAAGTGGAGGCTCCAGCCTTTGCGGGCATGCCCGGCGGTGGCGCGATGGCTGCCAGACACACGCCAGGTGTCAACAAGGCCGCTTCTATGGACCCGCGGGTTCCTCCGCTTAGCGACCCGGAAGAAAAAGAGGCGCAAAAGGCAGTTGATCGCGCTATTAAAGTTCTGGACCGGGAAGCGCGGGGAGAACATGCCCCGCTTGAGGACAGTGAGGGTTCCCTTGCTGATGCGATTGATGCCAACCGCCCCCTGACATCGGGAGAAGACCGTTTCAACTCCAATGGAGAAGAGGAAAAGGGAGGCAATGCGCTCACCATATTCCTCATTCTTGCAATTGTGTTGCTAAGTGCTGTTGGTGGCGGCGGCTATTGGGCGTGGCGCGAGGGATATGTGGATCTGGACGCGCTTTTTGCTTCAAGTGATACTCCTTCGGCCGGTGATAGTGCAACGCTTGCAGATACCGGAACGCCGGGCGGTCAGGCAGACACACCCCCGGTGCGAAATGTAACTGCGGATGCGACAAATCCGGGTCCTGGCAATACCACAACCGATGTGGAGGCGGGGACTCCAGCGGCGCAAATCGAAGCGGGGCCAGGGGGAGATAAAATTGAGGACCGGCTGACCACGGGCATTGCGGATGGTGCCGATCCGACAATTGCTCAGCCGGAGGCCAATGGTGACAAGACTGAGGATCGTTTGAGCACTGATCAGGCACCCGAACTCACGGTACAGAATGGCGACACGAACGAGGCGGCAGTCGCCCCAGGCGGGGCGCAGTCATTACTGCTGGAGGCTTCGGCAGACGGGGCAACCGGGGCGGTGCCGTTCTCCGGTACCGTGGAGTGGAGTCGGGGCATTGATGAGCTGGGACAGCCCACCCTTATCGGGACGGCAAAAATTCCGGCGCGCAATCTGGGTGTAAAAGTCCTCATCCGACGCAATGCCGACCCCTCGCTTCCTGCAAGTCACCTGATGGAAATTGATTTCGAAGTGAGCGAATCCTTCTCGGGAGGGGCTGTTGCCGGTCTGCCCGGGATCCTGCTCAAGAATGAAGAACTGGTGCAGGGGGCTGCTCTTGTGGGCGCCTCGGCGCGGGTTGTGGGCAATTCCTTCCTGTTTGCGCTGAGCGCGGCGGAGCAGGACGTGCGCAACAATATTTCACTGCTGGAAAGCAACAAGTGGATGGACCTGGCCCTGGTTTATGCCACAGGCAGGCGGGCAATCATCACGCTTGAGAAAGACGCGGCGGCGGAAGCCATGTTCAATGATGTCCTTGCCGTGTGGCGCGAGGCGGACGCATCGGGGTCCAACGGTTGATCTTGGGGTCCTGAACCTGGAGCACTTCCGGGTTCAGACGACCTTCGCAGAGACTGTAGAGACGGTCGGCCAGTTGTCTGGCGTCTTCCTTTGCATGGCTGACAATCAGCGTGTGCCACTGTTTGGTGTCGGTCAGGCACCGCACCAGCGCGCGCATATCCCTGGCGGTTTTTTCGTCCAGTGAAGCAAAGGGCTCATCGAGCAATAACACGGGCCGGTTACGCAACAGCGTGCGGGCCAGCGCGACCCTTTGCTTTTGTCCCCCCGAAAGGTTGCTGGCACGACGGGGCCCGTATCCGCCAAGCCCCACCTCGTTCAGAGCTTCAAGAATTCTTTCGTTTTCCTGCCCCTGGTTTGCAGTCAGGGCGAGGGCGAGGTTTTTTGCAACGCTGAGATGTTCGAACAGATTATCCTCCTGAAACAGGATGGAGAGCGGCCTTTTTTCGGGGGGCAGGGGCAGAAGGTCTGTTTCGTTCAGGCTCAGACTTCCGTCCGTGGGGGACAGAAACCCGGCAATCAAATCGAGCAGGGTGGATTTACCGGCACCGCTGACACCGGTGACGACGACGATTTCACCGGGAGCGACTTCCAAATCATAGACGTATGAAAGCGACTGGCCGGGCTGGGTAAAGGTGAGCTGTTCAACTTTTAGCATGGGAGAGTTTTTCCATGAGGGGGGGCAGGGCCCAGAACACAATAAGGGTGAGCAGGAGCAGCACCGAGGCGATGGCGGCGGCGTCGTTGGTGCGATAGGCGCCAAGGGCGCGAAACATCAACCAGGGCAGGGTGGAAAATTCGGAAGTGCCAAACAGGGCGATGACCCCGAGGTCGCCAAGGGAAAAGCAAAAACCAAAGGCCAGCACGATGCCGACCTCCCGGCCCATCAGGGGCCATTCGAGCATCCGCCAGCGGGCAAAACCGCTCAGGCCAAGGCTGCGGGCGGTTTTGGCGTAGCGCTTGTTGATGGCATCAAGAGCGGGGGCCAGTACCGAGATGGCAAAGGGCAGGGCGAGTAAGGCGTTGGCCAGCACCAGCACCAAGGGCGCTGCATTGGAGGGCGCAATCTGAAGCGCGCGCACGCTCAGGAAAAAGCCAAGGGAAAGCACAAGGGCGGGGATGACCAGGTAGGCAAAGGCGGGCAGCGCCAGGGCTGCACGCATGAGGGGGGAAGAAAAACTGTTGCGAGAGGTAGTCAGGCCAAGGGCCAGAACAAGGGTCACAAAGGCGCTGATGGCGCCAATGGAAAGGCTGGTGATGGTTGCCTGCCAGAAGCGGTTTTGAGTTAGAACGGGGAACAGGCCCGGCCCGATCCCATTGACCAGAACCGCCAGCAGTGGCAGACCGAAACCAGCAAGCGCCAGAGTTAGAATGGCCCATTGGGCAATCGTTGCGCCTTTGGTGTCGGGCCAATGGAACTGGCGGGTGGTTCCTGAGCTGGCCAGGGAGGGGGTGGCAAGCAAAGCGGGCAGGACAATTATCAGGCAGAAAACAAGCTGGACCAGCGCCAGACTGAGCGCAGCCCTCAGGTCAAAGCTGAGGCGGACATAGGAATAGATGGCGACCTCAAGGGTCTGGTTGGCGGGGCCTCCGCCAAGAATAAGCACGATGGGGAAGCTGGTAAAAGCAAGCAGAAAGATGATTGCGCCCAGTGAGGGCAGGGCGCCGGAAATGACGGGCCAGTCGAGCACCAAAAAACGACGCAGCGGAGAGAGGGCAAGGCTTTGCCCGGTTTTGAGTTTTTGTGCGGGGATAGTCTGAAGCCGGGCCAGCAGAATATGGGCGGCAAATGCCCCGTTGAGGATGGTGTGGGCAAAAAGAATGCCGTGCAGGCCGAAGATGGAGCCGTTCCAGCCAAGGGAAAAGATGGCGAGAAGCTGGTTTATCCATCCGGCGCGGCCCCAGACGGCAATCATGCCCAGCGCCACAACGATTGCGGGGGCAACAATGGCGGTGGCAAACAGGGAGACCACCAGCGGGCGGCCAAAAAACCGCAACCGGTTGAGAGCCCATGCCAGAGCAATGCCAACGCTGAGCGAAAGAAATGTGGTCAGGGCCGCCTGAATGAGACTCATGCGCACCAGATGGGTGATGTCGGGCTGAAGGGAGTTGGAGGAAACGGGGATATCGACCCGGGAAACAGCAAGGAAAATCCCAAGCATCAGGGCGGTGATGCTGGCGGCGATTGTCAGCCCGATTGCCCGCCGGGGGAAATCAAACGCGCGGAAAAGCGGAGGTGCGTTATTCAAAAGAATTCAGCATTTCGCCAATCCAGCCGGCGGCGTTTTCTGTAACGGTCATGTCATCGAGCAACAGGGTTTTTTGGGGCACGAACAATGTGTCAAAACCTTCTGGCAGCTCGATGTCGGCAACCGGATACATCCAGTTGGTGGCAGGGATGATGCCTTGCGCTTCGGGGGAGATGAGATAGGCCAGGAAATCATTGGCCAGTTGCTGGTTGGGGGAAGAGGCAAGAATTCCTGCAACCTCAATCTGGGTGTAATGACCCTCGCGGAAGGGGGCGGCGGCAAAACGGGGGTCGTTCTCGACAATCAGGTGATAGGCGGGGGAGGTGGTGTAGGAAAGCACCATGTCGGCCTCCCCGGCCAGAAACAGCGCATAGGCCTCGGACCAGGAGCGGGTGAGGGTGAGCACGCGGGGTGCAATTTCAGGCCAGGCCTCCTCGGCGTCGTTGCCATAGGCGGCCTTGATCCACAGCATCAGCCCCATGCCGGGGGTGGAGGAGCGGGGGTCCTGAATGACGATTTTGATGTCCGGGTTGGCGGCCAGCTTCTCGAAAGATGTCGGGGGTTCTGGCATCAGTTCGGTGTTGTAAACCATGGCAAAATAGCCGTAGTCGAAGGGTACGAAGCTGGGTGAACTCCAGTTTTTGGGCACTATGAGAGCGCCGGTATCAACGCTGTGATTGGCGAAAAGCCCGGTAGCCAGCGCTTCGCCGACAATGGAGGTGTCAAGACCCAGAACAATGTCGGCTTTAGTGCTATTGCCCTCGAGCTGCACCCGGCGCAGGGCACCGATGGAGCTGTCGGCGGCGACAAATCTGAGCGTACAGGCGCAGGTTTCTTCAAACCCCGCCTTGAGTGCCGGGCCGGGTCCCCAATCAGCGGCAAACGCATCATAGGTATAGATGGTGAGGGCCGGGCTTTCTTGCGCAGGCGCGGCGGCGGGCGCCAATGCCATGACGAGTGTCAGAACAAATCTGGTGAGCATTTGTTTCTCCTGTCGGGTCTAACGAAAGAGGAGAAAATGGTTTTGGGAGTTTGCCCTCTTTTGCTGAGGCATATACAACCCTTGCCATCTCGAACTTCCTCCGCCAGCATAATCTGGTTCAGGTTCAATGGGTTTTTCTCAGCTTCGCCATGCAAAGCACCCCAGCGAGATAACATGAGTTTTAGTCAGGGCTCAGGGGAAGCGCAAGTGGTAAATCAGGGATCGAAGAAGGGCGAGGAGAGGCCGGTGCTCAGGTCGGATAGAATGCTGGTTATTGTCGGGGGCGGACCTGTGGACCTTGAAGTCCTGAAACAATTGCATGGGCAGGGGTTCTGCATTGTTGCGGCTGATGGGGGAGCGCAGTGGTGTGCCCGGGCCCGGATTGCGCCTGAAGCCATTATCGGGGACATGGATTCGCTCAAGAACCGCAAGGACTGGGAAACCAGAGCCCGGGTGATCGAGATACCGGAGCAGGAAACGACAGATTTTGAAAAATGCCTCTATTCAACGGATTCTCCGATAGTGCTGGGGCTGGGGATGACGGGGGCGCGCCTGGATCATACATTGAGCGCGCTTAGCGCGATTGTGCGCTACGGGGGCAAACGGCAGATCATCCTGCTGGACAGCACGGATGTGATCATAGCTGTGCGTGGCGACTTTTCACTTACAGTGAAAAAGAGCGGGAAGGTCTCCATCCACCCGGTTGCTCCCATTCGGTTTACCAAATCGCAAGGGCTGGCTTATCCTTTGAATGGTGTTGAACTGGCACCAGGAAAGCGCACGGGCATATCGAATGAGATCGTTAAGGGGGGCTTTGCAATCGTGCCTGACGAAGAGAACAAAACCACGCCCTATTTGCTGATTATGGCCAAGGAGAATTTGAAAAAATTACTTGAAGAATATTGAGGAACACGCGTGCGCAAAAAAATTCTTATCGGTTTTTTGTTGTTTTTTGCGCTGGTCTGGGTCTGGAACAGCTCGCTTTTTGCCAGTACTGAAAACAATCAGACCCGGTTGCTGGCCCATCGCGGGGTGCATCAGACTTTCTCGCAGGAGAATCTGGAAAACGATACCTGCACGGCAGAGCATATATATCCGGTAACCCATGGTTTTATCGAGAACACCATCCCCTCGATGCGGGCGGCCTTTGCCGCCGGGGCCGATGTGGTGGAACTGGATGTGCACCTGACGGCGGACAAGCAGTTTGCCGTTTATCACGACTGGCGGGTGGACTGCCGCACAAATGGCACCGGGGTTACCGAAGAGCTGGACATGGCCTATCTCAAAAGCCTTGATGTGGGTTATGGTTATACGGCGGACCAGGGGGAGACCTACCCCCTGCGCCGGACCGGAATTGGCCTGATGCCGACGTTAAGGGAGGTTTTTGAGACGTTTCCCGAGGGGCGTTTCCTGATAAATTTCAAGAGCGGAAGGGCAGAGGAGGGGGAGGCGTTGGCGGTGCTGCTCAACGCCAACCCTGAATGGCGTGATCTTGTGTTCGGGGTTTATGGTGGAGAAGTGCCAACCCGAAGAGCCCTTGAGCTTGTTGGAGACCTGAAGGGTTACGACCAAAATTCCGTATTTTCGTGTCTCGGGCAATATATGGGCATGGGCTGGACGGGAATGGTACCGGGGGCCTGCGAAAATCAGTTGCTTGTTGTTCCGGGTAATCTGGGCTGGGCTTTGTGGGGGTGGCCGAACAGATTTACGCAGCGCATGGCAGAGGCGGGCAGTATGGTGATTGTGCTGGGCCCCTATAGCGGGGGCGGGTTCAGTTCGGGCATTGACCGGGAGGAACATGTGGCACTGGTGCCAGAGAATTTTGATGGCTATGTGTGGACAAGCCGCATTGAGGTGATGGGAAAAAGTCTGGTTCAACAATGATAGAGCTGTTGTTGGTTCGGGTGAACGGGTTTAGGCTGACCTGAAAGACAAGGGGGGAAACATGTCTGAACTTTCTGAAAATCAGGAGGAGCTTCGCCGCTCCATCCAAAAGAGTGCGATCATCTGGGGGCTGGTGCTGGGCGTTATTGCAGGGCTGATTGCCTATTGGATTATGGGCAGCCAGACACCAAACGTGCGGCTGGGCGGCTCTGTGGTTCTGGGGGCGGGAGCCGGTTTTGCCATTTTCCGCTGGATATTCAACTCGCGGGCCAGATCGGCAAAATGCACTAAATGTGGAGCAGCATTTTCCATCTCACGCACCAACCGGGAAGAAACACTGGTTTCAAGCGAAGAGAAAGAAGAGCGCGAAAAGCAGGAGGACGGTTCGACAAAGGTCAACCGCTGGAAAGAAGAAAAGTTTGACGTGGTGGAGACCTATGAGTGCTCCAGCTGCGCGGATGTGACGACAAAGACATCGCAGACCACAAGACGCAGGGATGAAGAAAGCATCGTTGAACCCGCGCCGGTGGTGAAATCGGCGGCAACGGGTGCTCCCGGCGCCAAGGGGCGGCCCGGTCGGGCGCAAAGAGGAAAGCCGGCCCCCAAACGTGCCGATGCGCCCTCAGAAAAACCTAAAAACACCGCCAGCGATCCCACGCGCCAGTAGGGCGTCGTCGGGAACCGGCACTTT
>JALSII010000050.1 GCA_026981645.1 Hyphomicrobiales bacterium
TGTTTGAAAGAAAGTGTTCAGATGAAGCAAATCGTGCGCAAGGGAAGGTTTTTACTTTTTCGAGCAACGATTTGCTATCAGATGGGCGCTTTACTTCAAACCCTTCGGGCGCTGTTGATTTTGCCCCCGAATGCGTTGCGAACACTTGAAAACCGCCTGGTTTCCTGCATGTTAGCGCCTGCTCAGAAACAAAATCAACTGGCGCAGAATGGGTGAAATTAATGGGTCCTGACCCTAGGGTCCTGACCCCAGAAAGTTCGTTCCTCAAGATAATGTAGGACTTATGACCGATCAAACGGCCCAGTCGCCCGCTTCCACCCGCTTGGTGGATGGAGACAAAAACGAGGGTGAGAAGAAAAAAAGCCTCAAGCCGCTCAGGGCGCTGATCCCTTTTATTCTGCGCTATCCGATGCGACTGGCACTGACCCTCATGTTTTTGCTGATTGCGGCGATGGCACAACTGGCTATTCCGTTTTTTGCCGGCGGACTGATTGACCAGGGGTTTCTCCAGCAAAATCTTGAGCAGGTGGCGCAATATGGCTGGCTGATCCTGATATTTTCAGGAATCATGGCGGCGGCCGGCGGTGCACGATTCTATTTTATTTCTCTGATCGGCGAACGTGTTTTGACCGATATCCGCACAGATGTTTTCACCCACCTGCTCAGGCTTGATGCCACTTATTTTGACACCCACCGGGTGGGGGAGCTGACCTCGCGACTCAATGGGGATGTGGCAACTGTGCGCGGCGCTATCGGCTCCAGTGCTTCGCTGGCCCTGCGCTCGTTGGTTACCATCATCGGGGCGGTGGTAATGATGTTTCTGACCAGCGCACAACTGGCTCTTGCGGTGGTCATCGGGGTGCCGCTGCTTGTGGGGCCGATTATATTCTTTGCCCGGCGCTTGCGAAAAATGTCGCGCCGCACCCAGGATGCGCTGGCAGACCTTTCGGCAATGGCCACCGAAGCACTGGGTGCAACCAAAACCATCAAGGCTTTTGTTCAGGAAGAAGCGCAATCCAACAGTTTCTCCGAGCATGCCGAAGACAGTTATAACGCTGAGGTTACGCGTCTCAGGGCGCGGGCAGTGCTCATATCCATCGTGATGTTTCTGAGCACAGGGGCGATCATCCTGTTGATCTGGTTTGGGGCCAAATCGGTATTTGAGGGCAGTGTGACCGCTGGTCAGTTGGGGCAGTTCCTGATCTATGCAATCATGGCATCAGCGGCGCTGACAAATATGTCCGAAATTTTCGGATCGCTGCAGACTGTGGCCGGTGCCACGGAGCGGCTGGTAGAAATTCTGCAGACCAAGTCGATTATGGAGCTTGCGGACAAGCCTGTCGTGCTGCCGGTTCCTCCCTTGGGCAAAGCCAGTTTCAAGGGGGTGCATTTCGCCTATCTCACCCGGGACAAGGAAGCCGTTCTTTCAGACGTATCATTTGATGTGACACCGGGGGAGACCGTGGCATTGGTTGGCCCTTCGGGGTCTGGAAAATCGACCGTGTTTGCACTTCTGCAGCGTTTTTACGATGCAAATAATGGCCGTGTTCTGGTGGACGGGGTTGATGTGCGCGATTGCGACCCTGCTGACTTGCGTCAGAGATTTGCCTATGTGGAGCAGGAATCCACGATATTTGCGGGAACAATTGCAGACAATATCCGATTTGGCAAACCTGAGGCCAGTGATGAGGAAGTACGCGAAGCGGCCAAGGCCGCCCTGGTGGATGAGTTTGTCGAACGATTGGCTGAAGGCTACCAGTCCATCGTCGGAGAGCGTGGGGTAATGCTTTCGGGGGGGCAGAAGCAGAGACTGGCCATTGCCCGTGCATTGCTCAAAGATGCGCCCATTCTTCTGCTTGACGAAGCGACAAGTGCATTGGATGCCCAGAGTGAACATCTGGTGCAGGCAGCGCTGGAGCGTCTGATGCAGGGGCGTACAACAATTGTTATTGCCCACCGGCTGGCGACTATTCGCGATGCGGACCGTATCATCGTGCTTGATGGGGGGCGGGTTATTGACGAGGGTACTCATGACCAGTTGATCGGGAAAAGCGGGCGTTATGCCGAATTGGCAAAACTACAGTTCCAAATGGAAGATTGAACTATTTTGCACCGGCGGGCTGTTTTCCCTGGCAACGCTGATTTTATGATGGTGGTGTTGCCGAAGCGGAAAACCGTGGCAGCATTTTATTCTGTCAGTTTGAATTCTATGCGGCGATTGCGCCGATAGGCTTCTTCTGTGTCGGCGGGGTCTATGGGGGAGAATTCACCAAACCCGGCGGCAACCAGACGGTTGGGTGCAACACCCTCCGTGATCAGCAGTTTTGCAACCGAGATGGCGCGGGCGGCCGAAAGTTCCCAATTTGAGGGAAACTGTACTGTAGAAATGGGGCGGCGGTCCGTGTGCCCGTCGATGCGAAGAACCCAGTTGATTTCGGGCGGGATTTCAGCTTCGAGCTGCAAAATCGCCTCCGCCAGTTTCGAAATTTCTGTAGCACCCTGAGCTGAAATATTGGCCTGGCCGGCGCTGAACAACACTTCAGACTGGAAAACAAAGCGGTCGCCGACAATGCGCACGTCGGTGCGGTTGGCAAGAACTTCACGAAGCCGTCCGAAAAAATCTGACCGGTATCGGGACAGGTCCTGCACCCGCTGGGCCAGAGCAAGATTCAAACGCCGACCCAGGTCTGCGATTTGCGTTCTTGATTCGGTGTCTCTTGACTCCGAGGCCTCAAGGGCCTGCTCGAGCGCTCCGATCTGGGTTCTGAGCGCTGCCAGCTGCTGATTGAGCAGAGCAACCTGGGCTGTGGCTTCAGAGGAGAGTTGTTGTTCGGAAAGCAGTTCGGAGTTCAGTGAGGAAATCTGGGCGTCCTTGTCATCATCGTCCCCGAGTCTGGAAAGCTGAGCAAGCAGACTGTCGCGTTCCCCTTGCGTGCCCGCAAGAGTGGCAGAGAGAGAAGCAATCGTTGTTTCAAGGTCGGCGGAGTTGGCCTGTTCGAGTTGCAACAGGTCGCTAAGTTCGGCAATCTGGGTGTTGAGGCGGCTAAGGGCGCTATCTTTGCCCAGAATTTCCTGGGAAAGGAAAAACTGCGCCAACATGAACAGGGAGAGCAAGAAAATGATGACGAGCAGCAAAGACGCCATGGCATCAACAAAACCGGGCCAATAATTCATGCGGTCTGTTCTGTGGCGGGCTGTGCGCATTTTTACTCTATCCTTTCCGGTGCTGCGCCCGCTGACGCGGTGCCTTCATCAGCCTGGGCCTGTTTTGATGAAAACAAAACAGGCCTCTAAGGCATGTTGCGTTCAATAATATTCACGCGCAATGCTTTATCCTTTTGATTGCGCATGCCTTTTATTCCAAAACCGCTGTGCACTTTGGGAGGCATGCTCAGTGCGTCTGGCCCGGATCGTCGCCACTCTCATGCAACATTGCATCGATCAGGTCCCGCAACTTCTTGTTGGTTTCACCCTGTTGAACGATGTGGCGGCGCAAATCCTCCTGCTCGGCACGGATATGTTTGACCAGCCCGTCGATGCCGCGCGCAAGTTCGGCCATGGCGCGGATAGCATTCTGGGAACTGTCGGATTGCTGCATGGTGGAGCCAAGCTGCTCAAACATGGACTGCATTTCATCCCCCGAAACACCAAGCCCGGTTGCCTGCATCTGGGTCACGGGATGATCAAGCTCGGTCATTGAGGACATCCAGTCCTCAAGTTCTGTGGCAAAACTGTTCTGCGCCTGGCCGGTCTGCAGGTCGAGAAACCCAAGAACGAGGGAGCCGGTCAGCCCGAACAGGGACGAGGCAAAAGCTGTGCCCATGCCGCTGAGTGGTGCTTCAAGGCCCTCGGTCAGGTTGGTGAACAGGTTGCCACTGTCCCCGGCCGCCACATCCAGGCTCTGGATAACCGCGGAGACGGAATTGACGGTTTGCAGCAATCCGTAAAAGGTTCCCAACAATCCCAGGAACACCAGAAGACCGGTCATATACCGGGCAGTTTCCCGGGCTTCATCCAAACGAAAACCTACCGAATCAAGGATGGAGCGGAGGGAAGCGGGGGTGATGACCGCTTCGCCCAACCTGTCCTGGAGTATTGAAGCAACGGGGGCAAGCAGTACGGGCCGGGAGGTGTTTGCCATCGACCCGTTCTGGAGGGAATTAACCCAGCGTATTTCGGGGTAGAGGCGGATGACCTGGCGAAAGGAGAGCAGAATGCCTATCACCAGCACAAACAGGATCAGTCCGTTGATAAAGGGGTTGGCCCAGAATGCCACCAGCAGCTGCGGAGCAAGGATACCGCCGAGCATGGCGATAAGGATCAGGAAGATGATCATCTTGATCAGGTAGACATTGGGGCTCGCCAGCAGGTAGGGGTCGTAGCGCTCGGTCATGGCCTTTTATTTATGTCTCCAGATATTTGCCTCAAATCAAGACTATTCAGCCCATGATGTCCTGACAATGGCGTTAAGCCAAATTCGCACCAACTCCTGTGACAAAACTCAACGCTAACGGCCGAAAACGGGGTCCACGACAAGAATAGGCCGCTGTCAGCCCACTGCTTTAAGGCTTTTGAGCAGTGCGCCGTGGATTATTTCATTGCCCGCAACCACTTCGCCACCCCAGACATTGTCAGATTTTCCGGAATAGTCCGTGACAAAACCGCCTGCTTCACGAACCAGAATCAACCCCGGTGCGATATCCCAGGGGGCAATACGCGCCTCCCAGTAGGCATCAAAGCGCCCGGCAGCCACCCAGGCCAGGTCGGTGGAGGCCGAACCGGTTCGGCGTATGCCGGCAACCGCGGGAGTCATTGCAGCCACCTGGCGGATTTCGCGAGCGTCATTGTCGGTGCCCGTCATTTTGATTCCAGTTGCCATTACGCAGTTGGCCAGATGCCTGCGTCCGCCAACCCGCAGGCGCTTGCGCTCGTTGAGCCAGGCGCCACGTCCCTTTTCGGCGGTGAAGGTTTCTTCCATGATGGGGTTATAAATCACCGAAGCGACAATCTCTCCATTGCGTTCCAGTGCAATTGCTGTGGCAAATAACGGGATGGAGTGTAAAAAATTCGTGGTGCCATCAAGAGGGTCGATAATCCAGCGATGCTGGCCATCTTCGCCTTTTATTTCGCCACCTTCCTCCATAAGAAATGAATAGGTGGGCCGGGCTTTGAGTAACTCATCGCGCACAATCTCCTCGGCCCTGTGGTCGGCGTTGGAAACGAAGTCGGCGGGACCTTTGCGCGAAACCTGAAGGTTTTCCACTTCGCCGAAGTCGCGGGTCAGAGAGCGGCCTGCCTTGTGGGCGGCCTTGATCATGATGTTGAGCAGTGCTGAAGCGGCCATGGCCCAAATCCTAGTCGGCGCGTTTGAAGTAGGTGATTTCGCCGGTGTCGACAACGATGCGTTCGCCTTCAGAGATGAAGGGTGGAACCATGACTTTAATGCCATTTTCCAGGAGTGCCGGTTTGAACGAGTTGGCTGCCGTCTGGCCTTTGACGACGGGTTCGGTTTCTGTGACCTCCAAGGTCACAAATTGGGGCAGGGAGACACCAAGTGGGGTGCCTTCGTGGCTTTCGACCTGCACGTTCATGCCATCCTGCAGGAACCGGGCCCGGTCGCCGACAAAGTCGGCCATCAGTTCGAGTTGCTCGTAGGTCTCGTTGTCCATGAACACCAGCATATCGTCCTGTTTGTAGAGAAACTGGTAATCCTTCTGTTCGAGGCGGATTTTCTCGACAGTCTCGGCGGAGCGGAAACGCTCATTAAGTTTGGTATTTGAGACAATGCCCTTGAGTTCAACCTGAGCGAATGCGCCGCCCTTGCCGGGTTTTACATGGTTGACCTTGACTGCCACCCACAACTCACCCTTATGCAGGATAA
The DNA here is from genome assembly GCA_026981645.1 of Hyphomicrobiales bacterium. Lineage (GTDB taxonomy): Bacteria > Pseudomonadota > Alphaproteobacteria > Rhizobiales > Devosiaceae > DROE01. Next base: position 5,882 of record JALSII010000050.1, read on the forward strand.
CGTTGCCCGGGCGGATTTCGTTGCCGTTTATTTTCATCTGGCTGGTTTCCAACGCTGTGCATGCATTTCAAGCACGGCTTGTGCCCCAGTTTGAGGTGGCATGCAAGGCTTGTAACGGAAAGAGAATGCTCAGTTTGCAGGGGAGAGGGCATCAATCAACTCGTCCATAGCCCGGCGCATGTCATCGTTCTCGTTGGGAGGGGACAGAGCCGGAGTCTCAGCAACAGTTGGGGGCAGGCCCGGCCAAAAGCGTGCCCGTTGTTCAGCCAGAGATAATTCATCAGGGGTAATCGGGGCCAGAAGCTTTTCAAGGTCGGGGTCTATCAGTCCCTGACGGCGGGCCAATGCGCGCCACTTGGCGGCTTCGACAAAGTTCTGTTCGATGCCTTCACCCACTGCGAGCAGTTTTGCCAGCCGGTTCTGGGCAACCGGGTTGCCCGCTTCGGCTGCCCGCATATACCAGCGCGCGGCTGCGGCGCGGTCTCTGTTCACGCCGTTGCCCAGATAGAGCAATGTTGCATATTCGACCTGGGCTTCGGGCAGACCCAATTGTGCGGCACGCCCGATTTGGGCGGCTCCGGCGCGGGTATCGGGAACAATGCCGGCTCCTTCCATCAGCATGATGCCATAGTCATACATGGCTTCGGGAAGGCCTGCCTCGGCGGCTTCGCGCATCAGTTCAACCGCACGGGAAAAACTTGGCTCGGCGCTGGTGCCCTCGATATGGAGAAGGGCAAGATTGTATTTCGCCTCACGATGTCCGGTGTCTGCCGCCTGTTTGAACAGTTCAGCGGCACGTTTGGGGTTTTTGGGAACGCCGAGCCCCTGCTGATACATCAGTGCCAGTTGGAAGGCTGCGGAAGCATCACCGTTTTTAGCGCCGATGGCGTACCAGCTTGAGGCGCGCGCAAGGTTTTGGGCCACCCCAAGGCCGTTGGCATAAATGGTTGCGATGAGTGTTTGAGCGGCAGCGTCATTCTGTTCAGCGCGCTGGAGGGCCAGCGCAAGCGCTGTCAGATACTGGCCGCGTTGAAATGCCCCAAAGGCCAGATCAACATTGCGGCGAGGGCCGAAAATTTCCTCGGAAATGGCCTCTGCGTCACCGGGTGCCGTGTTCTGTGCATTTGCCGAAACCGCCAGCGTTACACAGAAAACACCAAGCAAGAGGCTGCGAGCGAGGCGCTTCATTGTTCGGCTCCGGTAGTTATGGAAAGCTTGAGAGCGTCGGCAGGACCCTGGGGAGCACTCCAGATATTCTCGCCCAAACCGATAAATTCGCCGCTTCCAGGCACCAATTCCGTGACGGGAGTTGCGGGGTCCATGAGCAAGCTGGGGGTTTCAAACAACTCGGCCCACCAGTGTGCCAATTCGCCTGCAGCCTGATCAGGTGCGTGGTCCAGACTGCCAAACAGAATGTAATCGGCACCGGCCTCGCCTCGCAGCATTGCTTCGTGCCTTGAATCTATGTCGCCGGCGCCAACGATGAATTCTGGCTTGAGCGCTTCAAGAGCTTCAGAGAATTTTTTCTGGTTCGAACTCATATGCACACCGTCCGCTCCAAGTTTCTTTACAAGCTCGGGAGAATCATCAAGCAGAACCGCACAATCCAGGGACTGGGCAACAGGGCGCAGGGCGTTGACCCGTATCCTGTATTCATCTTCGCCCAGCCCGGCGCGCTTTATGAGTAGGGCCGAAACCAGCCCGGTTTCAAGAACGCTCACCAGGTGCGAGCGAAAGGTGCTTTCCTCCAGTTCAGCCGGGGTGATTAGAAAAACCTTCACGAAAGACTATCCTGTGGGGTAATCGGAGTTTTGAATTTGGGGAGCAATGGGGGCAAAATTTGTTCAAAAAAAGTGGAACGTCCGGCAAAACGTGAAGGGCGTAGCGCTCGTTGGATCGCTTTCCGGCAAAATCAGGGCAATTCCAGTGCGGAGACGCCGGGCAGCTTCTTGCCTTCCATCCATTCCAGAAACGCACCGCCCGCTGTAGAAACATAGGTGATTTTGTCCTTGACCCCGGCATGGGCCAGAGCGGCTACGGTATCGCCGCCTCCGGCGATAGAAATCAGCTTTTCCGCCTTTGTGCGCTCGGCCACATAGCGGGCTATTTCAACGGTCCCCTTGTCAAAGGGATTGAGTTCAAAGGCGCCCAGCGGTCCGTTCCAGATGAGTGTGCTGGCGTCATCAATAGCGCCTTTGATGCGCTCGATGGTTGTGGGGCCCACATCTAAAATCATGCCATCAGGATCGATGGCGTCAATGCCATAAAGGCGATTGGGGGCGTTGGCCTCGAACTTCCAGGCAACAACCGCATCGATGGGTAACAGGATGGTGCAGCGTGCATCGGCAGCCTTTTCCATGATCCGGTGGGCAGTTTCAGCCAGATCGCGTTCGCACAGGGAGCGGCCAACACCAATGCCGACAGCATGCAGGAATGTATTGGCCATGCCACCCCCGATCACCAGTGCATCAACCTTGTTGATCAGGTGTTCCAGCAGGTCAATTTTTGTTGAAACCTTGGCTCCTCCGATAAGAGCGATAAGGGGGCGCTTGGGGTTGCCCAGTCCGCGAGTCAGGGCGGTGAGTTCTCGATACATGGCACGCCCGGCCGCATGGGGCAGCAGATGGGCCAGAGCTTCGGTTGAAGCGTGGGCCCGATGGGCGGCCGAGAAGGCATCGTTTATATATATGTCGCCAAGCTCGGCCATGCGGGCTGCAAGCTCTGCATCGTTTTTTATCTCGCCGGGATGAAAGCGGGTGTTTTCCATTACCAGAACTGAGCCGGGTGCTGCCTGTGCGATCTGCTTTTTGGCCGCGCTGATGTCATTCCAGTCGGTTTTTACGAATTGTACCGGATGCCCGAAAACCTCTTCGAGCGCCGGGATAACCATTTCCAGCGACAGATCGGGGTCGACCTTGCCCTGGGGGCGCCCGAAATGGGAGAGCAATATGGCCTTTCCATCCACTTTGGTGATATCGCGCAAAGTGGGCACGATGCGCTCCATACGGGTGGCGTCGGTTACTTTCTTGCCCTTTACCGGCATGTTGAGGTCAACACGGACCAGCACGTTTTTGTTGACGAATTGCAAATCATCCATGGTTTTGAATTTTGCCATGCCTTTGGTACTCCTCAGACCGTTTTGCCGGTTGTCAGCCAGAGGCTACGCTTTCCCGGCTCTGTGCTCAATATGAACCGGAAAGAGAGATGATAAAAACCGGGCCAAACCTGGCCCGGTCGATCACGTTCAGTTCTTGGCCTTCAAAGAGTTTTGGCGATTTGGGCTGCTACGTCGGCCATGCGGCACGAAAATCCCCACTCATTGTCATACCAGCTTACTATGCGAACAAAGTTGCCACCGATCACCTTGGTCTGGTTGGAGGCAAAACTGGAAGAATGGGGGTCGTGATTGAAATCAATAGAGACTTTTGCCTCATGGTCATAGGCCAGTACGCCCTCAAGGGGAGCGCTTTGGGCAGCGTTTTTGGCAATCTGGTTGATTTCTTCAACCGTTGTATCTCGCCCGGCGACAAAAGTCAGGTCAACTACAGAAACATTGGGCGTGGGTACGCGTATCGAAGCGCCATCCAGAACGCCTTCAAGCTCGGGCATTACCAGCCCCAGCGCCCGGGCGGCGCCGGTTGAGGTGGGGATCATCGACATAGCAGCGGCGCGCGCGCGGTAGAGGTCTTTGTGCATGGTGTCGAGCGTCGGCTGGTCGCCTGTGTAGGCGTGGATCGTGGTCATGAAGCCTTTTTCGATACCCACGCTGTCGTTGAGGATTTTGGCAACCGGTGCGAGGCAGTTGGTGGTGCATGAGCCATTGGATATGACTTTGTGGTCGGCGGAAATCAGCTGGTGATTAACGCCGTAAACCACGGTCAGATCGGCGTTGGCACCGGGGGCTGAAATCAAAACGCGCCTGGCGCCTGCGTCCAGATGCCATTGGGCCTTGTCACGGGCTGTAAAAATACCGGTGCATTCCATGGCGATATCGATATCGAGTTCGCCCCAGGGCAGCTCTTTGGGGTCACGCACTGAATAGACCTTTATCGGGCCCTGACCAACGTTGATCGTGTCGCCATCGACCTTGACGGTGCCGCCGAATTTACCATGCACACTGTCATAACGCATCAGGTGAGCGTTGGTTTCAACCGATCCCAAATCGTTGATGGCTACCACTTCAATATCAGTGCGGTCGTTTTCGATGATGGCCCGCAATATATTGCGGCCAATGCGGCCAAATCCGTTAATCGCGACACGAACTGCCATTTGCCTGCTCCTTTGAAAATCTGGATAACGACCCTTGGGTTATCTCCCCTGGCCGCTGAAATCATGAGGTGTCCGAACTGGGCTTACAATTGTTTTGTGACGGCTTCAACCACTGCCTCAGCAGTAATACCGAAATGCTTGAAAAGCGCACCCGCCGGGGCGCTGGCCCCAAAGCTGCTCATGCCGACAAACTCGCCACTGTCGCCCAGAAGCCGGTCCCAGCCACAGCGCATACCCGCCTCAACAACAACGCGGGCCTTTGAGGAGCCAATGATTTCGGCGCGGTAACGGGTATCCTGGGCAAGGAAAATGTCCAGAGATGGAACCGAAACAACACGGGCAGAGACCCCTTGTGTTCTTAGTGTTTCGGCCGCTTCAACCGCCAGAGCGACCTCGGAGCCAGTAGCAAAAATCGTGGCGTCGGCTTCAGCGTCGCCCTGTAATACATAGGCTCCCCGTGTGCACAGGTTTTCATCCTCACCGTTGGAACGAACAGGCTTAACTCCCTGACGGGTGAGGGCCAGAATCGAGGGGGCTGAGCTGTCCTTAAGCGCCAGTTGCCAGCATTCTGCGGTCTCAACCGGGTCGGCGGGCCGATAAACAGTTATGCCGGGCATGGCGCGGAACGAGGCGAGGTGTTCAACCGGCTGGTGGGTGGGGCCGTCTTCGCCAACGCCGATGGAGTCATGGGTCATTACGTGAATAACGCGGATGCCCATGAGGGCGGCAAGCCGTATGGCTGGGCGGGCATAGTCGGAGAAAATGAAAAAGCCGCCGGCATAGGGAAGAACACCTCCATGCAGGGCCAGACCGTTAAGAATGGCGGCCATTGCATGTTCGCGGACGCCAAAATTGATAAAGCGCCCAGTGCGGTTCTCTGCGGTAAAATCCTCAAAGTCGGAAGTTTTGGTCAGGTTTGAGCCATTGAGGTCGGCTGAGCCGCCAATGGTTTCGCTCAGAACTTTGTTGATGCCCTCAAGACATAATTGGGAGGCCTTGCGGGTGGCGATGACCGGTTCCTCGTCAAAAAAATCCTGTTTGAGCTCGCTAATGGCTTTGTCGAGCCCGGTGGGCAAGTCACCACGCATGCGGCGTTTGAATTCGCCCTGGGTTTCGGCGTCGAGTTCCTCGACCCTGCTTTCCCAGGTCACGCGTTTTTTGGTTGAGCGTAGGCCCGCAAGACGCCAGTCATCAACAATATCTTCGGGGATATCATAGGGCTTATTGGTCCAGCCCAGCGCTTCGCGTACGCCTTTGGCTTCATCTTCGCCATAGGGGCCGCCATGGGCCTTGGGTTTTCCGGCGCGGTTGGGGGCACCAAAACCGGCGGTGGTTTTACAGGCGACAAAAGTTGGCCTGTCGCTTTTCTGCGCCTGCTCAAGTGCCTCGCTAATAGCCTTGGCATCGTGGCCATCGATAGAAATCGTGTTCCAGCCATAAGCCTTGAAGCGGGCAATCTGGTCGGTGCTGTCGGCAAGCGAGACATAGCCGTCAATGGTGATGTCATTGTCGTCCCAGAGCACAATAAGCTTGTTCAGGGCCAGATGCCCGGCCAGAGCAGCGGCCTCATGGGAAATACCTTCCATCAGGCAGCCATCGCCAATAAGCGCATAGGTAAAATGGTTCACCAGATTGTCACCAAATTCGGCGGCAAGTTTTGTTTCGGCAATGGCCATCCCCACCGCATTGGCAATGCCCTGGCCCAGGGGGCCGGTGGTGGTTTCAACGCCGGCAAGGTGTCCATATTCAGGGTGTCCGGCGGTTTTTGCGCCCAACTGGCGGAAGTTTTTCAATTCATCCAGAGTGGCTTCTTCGTAACCCAGCAGGTGCAGGGCCGAATAGAGCAGCATCGAGCCGTGACCGGCGGACAGCACGAAGCGATCGCGGTCGAACCAGTCAGGGTCTCTGGGATCAAATTTGAGAAATTTAGAAAAAAGCACGGTGGCTATGTCAGCTGCACCAAGGGGGAGGCCCAGGTGCCCGCTCTTGGCGCGCTCGACCGAATCAAGGGAGAGGATACGAATGGCATTGGCCATGGCTGTGTGCTTGGCGGAATTGGTCATCAAACTGGCGCCTCTTGGAACTGTGACAGCGGACCCGTCTTATGGGACGCGGGCTTTTTTTCGAATTTGAGATGGTCAGGACACATAAACAGGTGCTGATTTTTAGTCAATTCAATGGCGGCCTCATTTGTGCCCATCTTGTTATCGTTTCTGACAAAAAAACCTTACCGGCTTGCCATTGGTGCCGACTTTAATATCAAGTGAGGTGGATTAGAGAATCGGTTGCGCTGTAACTGGAACAGAACGAACGTCCCGGAAAGGGGCAGGGCTTGGGTTTATTCCTTCAGGAGGTCGCAGACATGAGTGATAGTCAGAATAGCGAAGGATACAATCTGGCAGCGGAGCGGGTGGAGAGGGCACTGGCCCGGCTTGAGGCCAGTTTAAGAGGGCTGAACGGTCGCGTACGGTCCATTGCGCGCATCGAAACAGATGTTAAACGTCTTGAGGAAGACCGGGTGGCGTTGGCCAGTGAGCTCAGTCGTGCCAACTCCAAAGCCAAGAAGCTCGACGATGCGGCCTCGGACGTTTCGCGACGGCTGGTCAATGCCATGGAGACGGTCAAAACTGTTATGGAGGACGAGGAGCAGAAATAATGGCTGAAGTCAGTGTCGAGATAAACGGTCGCAAATTCCGCATGGCCTGCGAAGACGGCGAAGAAGAACATCTGGAAGGGCTGGCCAACCGCTTCAATACCCATGTGGAGAGGTTCAAAGGCTCGTTCGGGGAAATCGGGGACAACAGGCTCACGGTAATGGGGGGGATTGCCGTGCTCGACGAACTGGTGGAGGCGGAACGCAAAATTGAAGAGCTCAAACTTGAAATCGAACAGGTACGCGCCGACAGTCAGGCCATCTCGGACCAGAGTGTTGCGCTTGAAGCCCGGTTTGCAAAAAAACTGGCGGAGACCGCGCGGAAAATAGAGGCGGTGGCCACCGTTATTGACGAAACCGCGCAGGGAAATGAGGCGGCTTTATGAACTCTGTTTCGGGGGCAAGGAAAATTTCACTTTGCGTCTGCCTGTTTGTGCACCTATATGAAAAGTGCTGCCCGGCCCGTGCAGGATTATTATTTCCGGGGCCTTACGTTTCCTGAGGGAGCTGTCCCTGACCGGGCTCGTGGGCCCGGATATACGGTGCCCACCTACTTTTGTAGGTTCCCGGGATCGAAAATCCCACGGCCGTGGCGGCGTCTGTTTTTCCGACGGTTGAAAGAGCCCGCCCGACCTTGAGCCAAATGCCAGAAGTCTTTTCAGATGTTACAAAAGCCAAGGCCGAACTGCGTCAATATGCCTTAAAAAAACGCGCCGGTTTGAGCGGGAACTTCAGGGCGCGGGCTTCGAGGACAGTATCTGAGCAGTTTTTGAAGCAAGTGGCGTTCTCTGATGATGCCGTTGTAGCGCTCTATTGGCCCATCGGGGACGAACTTGATTGCAAAAGTCTGGTGCGGGCATTGCAGGGACGGGGGACTCATGTCTGCCTGCCTGTTATTGCCGGGCGTGGTCGGCCACTGGTTTTTCGTCTCTGGGATGGGAGCCAGGATTTGGTGCCCGGCCCGTTTGGAACGAGGGAGCCGGGCAAAGATGCGCCTGGGCTTGTTCCTGATATCATTGTCCTGCCCCTTCTGGCATTTGATAGCCACGGCAACAGGCTTGGTTATGGCAAGGGATATTATGACCGAACTATTGCCGGAATGAAGAAAGAACCATTATTGGCGGGGCTGGCTTTTAGCACGCAGGAAATAGAGCACATTCCCGTTTCGCCGCTGGATGTGCCGCTGCACATGGTGGTCACGGAAGAGGGCGTACGCAGATTTAACGGAGAAGGCGAAGCCAGTTGAAAATATTGTTTTTGGGCGATGTCATGGGGAGATCGGGCAGGGAAATCGTTGCCCGATGTCTGCCCGGCCTTATCGAAGAATATGGTTTTGATTTTGTCATTGTAAATGGGGAAAACGCCAGCAGTGGTCGTGGCCTGAACAAGACCCACTTCCACGGACTCGTGGAGGCCGGAGCTGACGTGGTGACCTTGGGTGATCATGCTTTTGATCAGCGCGATACGCTAAGCTACATCGAGCGGGAGCAAATTCTGTTACGCCCCCTGAACTTCTCGTCAGGGGCACCAGGCCGGGGGGTGACGCTGGCGACGGCTCGCAACGGGCAACAAGTGCTTGTGATCAATGCGCTGGGTCGGGTGTTCATGAAGCCTGCGGACGATCCCTTCCATGCGGTTGAAAAAGCTATTTCTCTTTGCCCATTGCGGGAGGCTGCGGATGCGATAATCGTAGATTTTCACGCTGAAGCCACATCCGAAATGGCCGCCATGGGGCATTTTGTTGATGGCAAGGCGAGCCTTGTGGTGGGCACTCACACCCATATCCCCACATCCGACCATCGTATTCTGGCCGGGGGGACCGGCATAATGAGTGACGCAGGCATGTGTGGTGATTATAATTCGGTTATCGGTATGGACCCGGATGAACCGCTCAGCCGTTTTGTCACCGGCATTGCGGGGGGGCGTTTTGTGCCCGCTGACAACGAGGCCACCCTGAGCGGGGTAGCCATAGAGACCGACGATAAAACCGGGCTGTGTGCCTCCATTTGGCCGGTGCGTATCGGGGGTGTTCTGGAAGAGGCATTGCCCGGGTTTTAAGTTGAGACCTCAAGCATCTGCTGCCAGCGCTCCATCAGCGGGCCGTAGGTCTCGGGCTGACCTTCATAGCTCAGGCAACCGGCAGGGACTTGAAACCAACCCTGTTTGCTTTTGGTCCAGATATGTCCTGCGGGTTTTATCCAACTGGCGTCACCAAGGGTGCCGGCCTTGATATTGAGGGCATCGGTGTAGCTTGCGCGCCGGTGAAACAGGCGGGTGCCGCAGGTGGGGCAGAATTCGCAGATGAGTTCATTGCCCGTGTCGCCAGGGCGGGAGAAAATGCTCAGTTTCCCCGAAATTGTGAGATCTTTTGTGTTCACCCGCATGGACTGACCAAAGGCCGAAGAGGATTGTTTTTGACACTCGGTGCAGTGACAAAAATAGAGAACCAGCGGGGCAGCGGCCAGAGAATAGCGCACTGCGCCGCACTGACAACTGCCGGTCAGGGGAAAATCGGGCAGGTTCAGGGCTTTTCTCATCGGTACAAATCCTTGTTTCTGGTAAAGACGAATATAGACGGTCAGCAAGGGGAGAAGAAGGTGAATTTGCGGCTCGATCATTTTGCCATAGGTGCCAGAGAATTGGACGAAGGCGTTGCATTTGTCAGCCGGATTTTGGGCGCTCCGCCCGTTGGTGGCGGCAAGCACCCCCTGTTTGGGACCCACAATGCCCTTTGGCGACTGGAGGGGCGTTTCCCCACCTATCTTGAAGTTATTGCCATCGACCCCAAGGCCCCCCGGCTAGACCGGCCGCGCTGGTTCGGGCTGGATGACCCGCTGACACAAGCGCGTCTTGCGAGGGGGCCAAAACTGCTGACCTTTATTGTCAGCACGAAGGATGCTGTGTTGGCGCGAAAATCCATGCCCGTTGATCCGGGCGCGCCGGTTGAGGTAACGCGTGGCACGTTGCGCTGGCTGTTTTCCCTGCCTCCCGATGGTGGACTGATCGCCGGAGGTGCGCTGCCCTATCTCATTGAATGGCCGGACGGGGTTTCGCCCATCGCCAAAATGTCAGAACAGGGCATCGAACTTATCTCGGTCGGTGGCAACCGGATAGGCGAGATTGAAGTTGAGTGGCCGTGCGAAGGGAAACCTTCAGCGACGATGCTTGAAATCGAGTTGCGCTCAACGCGGGGTGAGCTTGTCACTTTTGCCACGGTATAAAAACGTTTTTGACCCCGGGGCTCAGGTCTTTTATAAGCTGCACCAGCAGATCCACGACTTGATGCAGCAGGGAAACCATGGCCGGCCATTCACAATTCAAAAATATCATGCATCGCAAAGGGCGTCAGGATGCGGTGCGCTCTAAATTGTTTTCAAAACTGTCCAAGGAAATTACGGTTGCCGCAAAAATGGGTATGCCCGATCCGGATATGAATCCGCGCCTGAGGCTTGCCGTCAACAACGCCCGCTCTCAATCCATGCCCAAGGACAATATTCAGCGCGCCATCAATAAGGCTAATACAACCGACGGCGAAAACTACGAGGATATCCGTTATGAGGGATATGGTCCCGGCGGGGTCGCGGTCATCGTTGAGGCGCTGACCGACAACCGCAATCGCACCGCTTCCAACGTGCGTACAATTTTTGGCAAAAGCGGCGGGACTCTGGGAGAAACCGGCTCGGTCTCTTTCATGTTCGAGCGGGTGGGCGAGATCACCTATCCGTTGGAAGCGGGGGATGCCGACACCATCATGGAAGCGGCGATTGATGCGGGGGCCGATGATGTGGAAAGTTCGGAAGAGGAACACGTCATATATTGTGCCTTTGAGCAGATCGGAGAGGTTTCCAAGGCGCTCGAAGCGGTGCTGGGGGAGGCCAGTTCGGTCAAGCCCTTGTGGAAACCCAATTCAGACACTCCGGTCAATGCTGACAAAGGCGCTTCCCTGATGCGCCTGCTGGCAGCACTGGAAGACGATGATGATGTGCAGAATGTTTATACCAACGTTAAGATGAGCGACGAGGACATAGCAAAAATTTCTGAGGGCTGATTTGGAATTTAGTCACCGACTTCCTACATTTCACGGGTAATTGAAAACTCTCGCACAGGAGGCGAAGACAAGTGATGTATGGATCTGAATGGATGGGTGGCGGTATGTGGTTTGGTGGCATCTGGATGGTGCTAGTTGGACTTCTGGTCATTCTCTCAATCGCGGCGCTGGTTAAATACCTGATCAAGTGAGCTGATCGGGGACTGGGTTTTTGTATCAGCCCGGGTGCGGCGTCTGCTTTTGGCGATTTTTCGGCTCTTATTTCCGGGAAAAAAAGGGTGCGCGGGTCGCTGCGCGGTTTTTGCGCGTATATGGTATTGAAGCATTTTAATTATGAGAAACCCCGCCCATGTCCGTCTTTTTGATCAGACACGCCCAGTCAGAGTTTAATGCCGCCTATCGGGCCGGGTTGCCCGACCCGATGATATTTGATGCGCCGCTTTCGGCACTGGGCCGGACCCAGGCAGTTGAAGTACGCCGGGAAGTGGAAGGTCTGAAGGTGGAACACCTCGTGGTTTCGCCGCTGACGCGCACTCTTGAAACGGCAGAACTGATTTTTCAACGGGCTTTGCCAACACGGGTCAACCCGCTGGTTCGCGAACAACTATCCCATAGTGGAGACGTTGGAACGCCTCCGGGGGAGCTTTCGCGGCATTGGGGGCATCTGGATTTTGATCATCTGGATGATCCCTGGTGGCATGTGGGAGAAAAAAACCATCTTGGTTTTGCAGTGGAGCCTCTCGCCGTGCTGGAAAAACGGGCTGAGGAGTTTATCAAGTTTGCCCGGCAGACTGCGATGAAAACAACAGCGGTGGTCACCCACGGGAATTTCATCCGGGTGTTGACGGGCATCCAGCCTGATAATTGCCAGATTATCGAGTTTGATCCCTGGCGATAGCCTCAGGTTGACATGTTTCCCTTTTGTTCACTTTGTGCTTGGTAAGTTGCGCCAATGTGTTTAGGCTCAAATCATGGCGGGCGAAGTGCGAATCATTGGAATTGATCCCGGCTTGCGGCATTGCGGATGGGGCGTTGTCGAAACTTGCGGCAACCGGCTGAGTTTTGTTGCGTGCGGCACCATTTCTCCAAAAACCAGTCTGGCATTGGCGGAGCGGCTAAAGACCCTGTTCGAGGAGCTTTCCGCTGTTATCAACAGCTTTTCGCCCCACGAGGCAGCGGTCGAGGAAACCTTTGTTTCGGCCGGGGCGCGCTCGGCGTTGCATCTGGGACAGGCGCGCGGGGTGGTGTTGATGACCCCGGCGGCACTGGGGCTGCCGGTGGGCGAATATGCGGCCAATCTGATAAAAAAATCCATTGTCGGCTCAGGTCATGCGGACAAAAAACAAATTCAGATGATGGTGAAACTGCTTCTGCCGGGGGCTGAGTTCAAAAGCGCCGATGCGGCGGATGCGTTGGCCATTGCCATTTGCCACGCTCACCACCGCACCCAACGCGCGATGGAGGTGGTCGGCACATGATCGGCAAACTCAAGGGTATTGTTGAAAGTTATGGTGAGGATCATGTGCTGATCGATGTCTCGGGTGTCTGTTATCTGGTGTTCTGCTCGTCGCGCACCCTTGGTGCGTTGCCTGGAGTGGGTGAGCCATGCACGGTTTTCACCGAGATGATGGTGCGCGAGGATATGATCCGTCTGCACGGCTTTGCCACGCAAGGCGAAAAGGCATGGTTTTCCATTCTGCTCGGGGTGCAGGGGGTTGGTGCGCGGGTGGCGCTGGCTATTCTTTCCACCCTGTCGCCAAGCGAAATTTCTTCGGCCATCGCCTTGCAGGACAAGGCGATGATGGGCCGTGCATCGGGGGTTGGCCCCAAGCTGGCCCAGCGGCTGGTTACTGAACTGAAAGGCAAAATTCCCGAATTTGGTGACATTGACGCCGAGGCGCTTGGTCTGCAAACCGCGCTGGGCGAGGGTGTTGCAAACAGCAACGTGGCCGATGCGGTTTCGGCGCTTTCAAACCTGGGTTATTCGAGCGCTGAAGCTTCGGCGGCGCTGGCGCGGATTGTGGCTAGTGAAGGCGAGGATGCGTCAACCGAAAAACTCATCCGGCTGGGCCTCAGGGAGTTGAGTAGTTGAGTGATCTTACCTCATCTTCGGCCGAGCGCGACGGGGAGACCGATATTTCCCTGCGCCCCACGGGCTTTTCCGAATTTATCGGGCAGGCGGATGCGCGGGCCAATCTGGAAGTTTTCATCGAGGCGGCGAAAAGGCGAAAAACCGCGCTTGACCATGTGTTGTTTGTCGGCCCGCCGGGCCTGGGCAAAACCACTCTGGCGCAAATTGTCGCCCGCGAGTTGGGGGCAAGTTTTCGCGCCACCTCCGGCCCGGTGATTGCCAAGGCTGGCGATCTGGCGGCGCTGATGACAAATTTGGAAGATGGCGATGTGTTGTTCATCGACGAAATCCACCGGCTGAACCCGGCGATCGAGGAAATCCTTTATCCGGCAATGGAGGATTTTCAGCTCGACCTGATTATCGGGGAGGGCCCGGCGGCGCGTTCGGTCAGGATCGATCTGGCAAAATTCACCCTTGTCGGGGCGACCACCCGCGCCGGACTGCTGACAACCCCGTTGCGCGATCGTTTCGGTATTCCGGTGCGGCTGAGTTTTTATACGCCTGAGGAACTGGTGCAAATCGTCAATCGCGGGGCGCGTCTGCTCAAGATCAAAATGAGCCGTGAGGGGGCCATGGAGGTGGCGCGCCGCTCGCGGGGCACGCCGCGCATTGCCGGACGCCTGTTGCGCCGGGTCACTGATTTTGCTCTGGTCGAGGGAGCAGAAGAGGTCAGCGCTTCTGTCGCCGACAAGGCACTGCTCCGACTTGATGTGGATGCCAGGGGTCTGGATATGCTGGACCGGCGTTATCTAAATATCATTGGTGAGCTTTACGGGGGGGGGCCGGTGGGCATCGAGACCATTGCCGCCGCCCTGTCCGAACCGCGCGATGCCATCGAGGATATTGTTGAGCCCTATCTGATGCAGCAGGGTTTTATCCAGCGCACCCCGCGCGGGCGCCTGCTCACGCCACGGGCCTTCTCTCACCTGGGCCTGAGCGTGCCACAAGGCTTTGTTGGCAATCAGGCCAGCCTGTTCAGAGAAGAAGACGAAGCATGAACGGGCAAACAACCCTTAGTTTTCTGACCGGCAGTCATCGCTTCAACTATCGTGTGGCCGGGGTCGCTCTCCGCAACAATCATGTGCTGGTGTGCCGGGAGGACGAGCAGGATTTTGTCCTGCTTCCCGGAGGGCGGGTGGAACTGGGCGAGTCCAGCAATATCGCTTTGCGCCGTGAGGTGGCGGAAGAGCTGAAATGCAGCGGAGAGGTGGGGCGGCTTTTATTTTCGGTTGAGAATTTTTTTGACCGGGAGGGCGAGCAGTTCCATGAGGTGGCAAAATATTATGTGTTGAGCCTGCCGGACGAATTTCCCTTTGAAACGGACAGGCCTTGCCTTGTCACCCACGATGAGGGGCATGTGCTGACTTTTAGCTGGGTGCCGATAGAGGCAAAGGCGCTTTCGCGCGTAAACCTGCTGCCCTTATGGATGAGGGTACGGTTTGGTGACCTGCCCGCGCACGAAGAACATTTGATAGTGGACGAGCGGTGAAGTGCAATGACTAAAGCTTATCACTTTCCCATCCGCATCTATTATGAGGACACCGATTTCAGCGGCAATGTTTATCATGCCACCTATCTGAAGTTCATGGAAAGGGGCCGCACCGAACTGTTGCGCGCGCGGGGGGTATACCATAAGGATCTGGCCAAACGAGGCCTTGGGTTTGTAGTCCGGCACATGGATGTCTGGTACGATAAACCAGCGGGAATTGACGATGAACTGATTGTTGAAACCTGTGTTAATTCAATTCGCGGGGCGCGTCTTGAACTGGGCCAGACCGTGATGCGCGGAAGCGAAATTCTGGTCCGGGCCCGGGTGCTGGTGGTTGTGGTTTCAGCCAATGGCAGGCCTGTCCGGTTGCCCGGGGATGTGTTGCAATTGCTGCGCGACTGATTTAGCTCTCAACAGAGCTGTTTGTTAATTGCTTGTTGACCATAATTTGGCCAATAAGCAAAGGTTGGTGCGCTTTGGCAATAACAGGTATGTTTTCTCCTAAAATTTGACAAAATTGCCGCTCATGCGGGCATTCCGCTCTGGGCAAAGGCAGAAGCAAGTCCGGTCTTGCACTAAAGGAACACAGTTTATGGAAGCATTGCAAGCCACGGGGGCGGCTGCCAGCGAAGTGGATTTTTCGCTGTTTTCTTTGTTCATGATGGCCGATTGGGTCATCAAATCGGTTATGATCGGCCTTTTGTGGGCCTCGGTCTGGTCTTGGGCTATTATTGTGGACAAATGGTTTTCCTTTTCGCGGGCGCGCCGCGAAATGAACCGGTTCGAAAAAATATTCTGGTCAGGTCAGTCTCTGGAAGAGCTGTACCAGGCTCTCTCTGACCGGCCGACATCGGGATTATCTGCGGTGTTTGTTGCGGCCATGAAAGAATGGAAGCGCAGCCATGAACAGGGTGCGGCAAGCCATATCGGGGTACAGGTGCGGCTGGATAAAGTTCTGGATGTAGCCATAACAAGGGAAACCGAGCCGCTGGAAAAACGCCTCGGGTTTCTGGCTACCGTTGGCTCGGCTTCGCCTTTTGTTGGCCTTTTTGGTACGGTATGGGGCATCATGAACTCTTTTCAGTCCATTGCCATGTCTGAGAGCACCAATCTGGCGGTGGTGGCACCGGGCATTGCCGAGGCATTGTTTGCAACAGCGCTCGGGCTTCTGGCTGCTATCCCGGCGGTTATCGCCTACAACAAGTTTTCCGCCGATGCCAACAAGCTGGTAGGCCGGCTTGAGGGCTTTGCTGATGAGTTCTCCACTATTCTGTCACGCCAGCTTGATTCACAAGGGGGGGCGCGCTGATGGCCATGTCCATGGCAGGAAATGGGAGCACGCGTGGTGGGCGCCGGGGACGGCGTAAACGCGACAATGCCCCAATGAGCGAAATCAACGTTACACCCATGGTTGATGTGATGCTGGTGCTGTTGATTGTCTTCATGGTGGCGGCACCATTGCTCACTGTGGGTGTGCCTATTGATTTGCCCGAGACGCAGGCGCAATCGCTTGAAGCGCCCTCAAACCCCATAACACTGACCGTCACCTCGGATGGAGCGGTGTTTATCGGTGAGGACGCAGTATCTCTTGAAGATGTGGTTACCCGCCTTGGCGGA
This sequence comes from Hyphomicrobiales bacterium, assembly GCA_026981645.1. Classification (GTDB taxonomy): domain Bacteria; phylum Pseudomonadota; class Alphaproteobacteria; order Rhizobiales; family Devosiaceae; genus DROE01. Next base: position 22,089 of record JALSII010000050.1, read on the forward strand.
CTGGTCGAGGATCCGGGCGCACAGCGTATCTATCTGCGCGGCGACGCACAGGCTGATTATGGAGCGGTCATGCGGGTGATGGGCACCCTTTCGGGTGCGGGATTTTCGCAAATTGGTTTAATCACCGACCAGGAATCACAGGGGCAGTGAGGCCATGCGCATCGGCTTGCCAGTTTCGCTGTTCTCCCACTCCGTCCTGGTGGTGGCGGGGATTTTCAGCCTGAATTTTGCCGATCCGATCGAACCGCAGGTTATTGAATCCATTGCCGTGGATATCATTCCGATAACGGAATTTTCCAATATTCGCACCGGCACACTGGAGAGCGAAGTTCTCGACACACAAACTCCCTCAGTTGTTGAGACACCTGAGCCTGCGCAACTGGCCGAGCGGGCCGGCAACACAGAAGAAGACCAGGTCACCCCCCAGGATAATGAGCAGGTGACTCCGGCTCCCACTGAACAGAGCGCGCCCGAGCCGGTGCCTGAACCCGATCCGGTGCCTGAACCGGAAACCACAGAGCCCGAACCTGAGCCTGTGCCTGTCCCCGAGCCTGTTGTTGAGCCCACCCCCGAGCCGGACCCTGAGCCGGTGCCGGTTCCTGCTGATCCGGTGAGCGAGCCGGTGGAGGCGGCACCTGTAGTTACAACAGAAACAGAAAGCGCTGTTGAACCGGTTGCCCCGACACCGCAACCCGTCATTCGCACTGCTGCAATCGACCGGGCGCGTGATGATTATGCAAGACGCCGTCAGCAGGACGAAGCGCGTGAAGCCGACCAGGTGTCCCAGATTATTAACGCCGAAGAAAGCCGGGGGGCGACCACCGGCGAAGGCGGGCAGGCGACTTTGGGCAAGCCGACAGGACAGGCGGCAACCCTGACCCGCTCTGAGCAGGACGCGCTTGCCGCCCAGATGCGTCAGTGCTGGCGGCTATTGCCCGGCGAAATTGATTCCGGGCTTTCGGTGCGTCTTCTGGTCGAGTTGAACCGGGACGGCTCGGTCATCGGCACGCCACGGGTGACCACAAATATTACCTCGCCCATTCTTGGCTCCATCGCCCGGGCGGCGCAGCGGGCGGTTCTGCAGTGTGGTCCCTATCGGCTGGCAGTGGAAAAATATGCGGAATGGAAGCAGATTGATGTGACTTTCAAATCCAGTGATCTGTCATAAGAGAGCTTGAATGTTGAACCCATCGGCCAAATCCAAACAGTTTCACAGCCCGGCAGTTGCCAATGTATTTGCCAGCTTTCCCGATGAGTTCCAGGCCAGGCTGATGGAGCTGCGGGCGCTTATCTTTGAAGTGAGCACGACAACACAGGGGGTTGGCATTCTTGTGGAGACCTTGAAGTGGAATGTGCCCGCCTATCTTACGGAAAACCCCAAAAGCGGCACGACTTTGCGTCTTGAGGTGCAGCCTGATGCGGGGACTTACGGACTGTTCGTGCCCTGCCAGACTTCCCTGATAGAACGATGCCGGGAACTGTATACACATGTTTTCAGGTTTGAGAAAAACCGGGGGCTGATATTTGGCCCGAATGAAACGCTGCCAGGGCCGGAACTGCGTCACTTTATTGCCATGGCGCTCACCTATCATCTAAAGTCGGCTGCAAAACAGGCGTCATTGAACTGACGATGAATTGAATACAAAGTGGATAGTTTCTGTCAGGATTATTTGAGCAGAACTTCTCAGCAAAACCAAGAAACCAAAAGGGGCCTGGTTCCAACAATGATTATTATGCCCACGCGTCGCGCCGTGCTGAAAACCGCTCTGGCAGGCCTTGCCGGAATGGCGATGAACTCTTCAGCATTAGCCCAGTTACAGATTGTGGTTTCGGGGGCTGAGTTTACCCCCCTGCCGATTGCAGTACCCGACTTTGCCTCTTCAGATCCTACATTCGGGCGCGAAGTGGCCGATATTGTGCGCGCAAATCTGCGCCGCTCAGGACTTTTTTCGCCGCTGGATGTAAATTCCATGCCGGCCGGTGTGGGTAATGCGGGTACTACACCGGACTTTGCCGTCTGGCAGGCGACAAATGTTGATGCACTTATTATGGGGCAGGTGGAGCGCGGAGCCAATATTCAGTCTTCAGTGCGGGTCTGGGACGTACGGGCGGGTTCGCAGATTATCGGCCAGTCCTATGCCACCGACGCGCAGAGCTGGCGACGTATTGCCCATATTGTTTCCGATGCCGCCTATTCCGCGCTGACTGGCGAAAGCGGTTATTTTGATACCCGCGTGGTTTATGTGGCCGAGAGCGGACCCAAGGCCAACCGGGTGAAAAGGCTTGCGGTCATCGATCAGGATGGAGCAAACCTGCAATATTTGACATCGGGGCGTTCGCTGGCGCTGACCCCACGTTATTCGTCGAACCAGAACATGCTTGCCTATATGAATTATGATGACGGGCAGCCGCAGGTCTATCTGCTCGATATGTCCTCGGGCCGCCAGCAACGCATTGGCAACTTTGGTCAGATGACATTTTCGCCGAGATTTTCGCCGGATGGAAAACAAATTGCGTTTTCGGTCGAATCGGGGGGAACAACAAATCTGTATCTGCTGGAGCTGGGTAGACGGCGACCGGTGCAACTGACCAATTCAGCAGCTATTGATACAGCACCCTCATTTTCCCCCGACGGCTCGAAAATCACATTTGAGAGCGACCGCGGTGGTGCCCAGCAAATCTATGTCATGGGTGCGGGGGGCGGTGGTGCGCAGCGAATCAGTTACGGGGAGGGGTCCTATTCCACTCCTGTTTGGTCACCAAAGGGTGATCTGATCGCTTTTACCCGTACGCAAGGGGGGCAGTTTCATATCGGTACCATGAAGCCGGATGGCTCGGGCGAGCGCATTCTGGCGTCAAGTTTTCATGCTGAGGGACCGACATGGGCGCCCAACGGAAGAGTGATTATGTATTTCTCCGATCCGGGTGGAAACGACGGCCCACGGCTCTATTCCGTGGATGTCTGGGGACGCAACCAGCAGCAGATCGCCACCGAAACCTTCGCTTCGGACCCGACATGGTCGCCTCTGCTCGGTTAGCAATATCAGACCATATTACCTTGGGGAAAACTGGCAAAATTGACACAGTGAGTGAGAGTTTTTTTGTCTGGCCCCATTTTGGCCCGATTAGGAAGGAATTAACGTTGTCAGGGAACGCGGTCTTAAGTTAAACGACCGTAAGTATAGGCGGGATTACAGATTTTTCAGGAGTTGACGGAATGCGATCTTTCGCACCGATATTGGGTTATGCACGTACTTTTTTGATGGTGGCCTTAGTGGTTACTGTTGCAGCCTGTGCCCGCACACCGGGTGGGGCTGAAGGGGATGCAACCCCGGGAAGCCAGCAGGAGTTTCTGGTCACTGTGGGCGATCGGGTTTTCTTTGAAACCGATTCGTCTGTTCTGACGTCCGTTGCCCAGGCCACGCTGGAGAAGCAGGCAGCATGGCTCAAGCGCTATTCGCAGTACAGCGTGTTCATTGAAGGTCATGCCGACGAGCGCGGCACCCGCGAATACAATATTGCCCTTGGTGCACGACGCGCCGCAGCAGTTATCAACTTTTTGGTCAGCAAGGGCGTAAGCGCCAACAGGCTGTCCTCAAAGTCATTCGGCAAGGAACGTCCGGTTGCAATCTGCAACGATATTTCTTGCTGGTCACAGAACAGACGGGCTGTGACCGTACTAAATTAGGGCCTTAAAACCCTATATTCGCCAGTATTCTGGAGGCGAAGAGCGCCGGGGTTTGCGTATCAACCCCGGTGCTTTTTTTTGTCTAAATTTGCGTGTATTGCCGGGGGAAGTCAGTTGTTGAGTGCTGTGCCCTTGTATTTGGTTGGGGGGTGGCACAAAAGGGGTACGTTCCAATCCTGAGAAGGAGCCAGAAAATTGAAGAACACTAAACCTGACAGGCAGGGCAAAAAGCTCTTGTTTGTTGCTGCGCTTATGCTTGGGGTCTTCTCCCCGGCGTTCGTGAATGCGGGGAGCAATTCCGATGTTGTTGCGCGCGTTGAGTTGCTTGAGTTCCAGGCACAAACCCTTAGCCAGTCGCTCAGGGTGCTGGGCGCCGAGTTTGACGGCCGGGGCACCGGGGCACCATCGCTGTTGCCACCGGAAAATATTGGTGAAGAGCCAACGCTTGTTGTTGCGCAGCGGCGCGATACGGCGGCGCTGAATCTTCGACTTTCCCAGATTGAAGAGCAGATGCGTATCATGGTGGGCCAGGTCGAAGGCCTGCAGTTCCAGATGACCCAGTTCCAGACGCTGATTGAGCGTATGCAGGAAGACAACGAGTTTCGTTTCCAGCAACTCGAAGGCGGTGCGTCGGGAAAAACTGATGCGGCGACCCAATCCGGCGGCGATATGCTGTCTGGAGGGTTGCCGCAGGACAACGGCCTTGCAAATGATGTCAGCAACACTCCGCATGAAATAAACCCCGCCAGTCCGGTTGATCTCGGGGAAAGAGCCCCCGGGTCTGCCCAGAATGGTTTTGAGGAGGGTTCCGAATTCATATTCGGGGCCAATGGGGATGGGCTGAGCAGTTCAACGGCGACCGTTACTCAGGGCGGTCAGGCGCTGGATTTGAATTTTGATCCGGGCACTCTTGTCAGCGACGAGGATGCCGATGCGCAGTATAGAGCTGGATTTGAAGCGTTGATGCAGGGCGACTATCTGTTTGCCCAGAATCAGTTTCGCCAGTTTGTAGACCTGTTTCCCGAGCATCCGCTTGCACCTGACGCCACGAACTGGCTCGGCGAATCATTGTTGCGCAGCGCACAATATGACGATGCGGCGCAGGTTTTGTTCGAAGGCTTTCAGCTTTATGAAACCTCGACCCGGGCCCCGGACCTTTTGCTCAATCTGGCTATCGCGCTGGCCGGTGCGGGCGAGTTGGATACCGCCTGCCGCACCTTTGGCGAAGTCTCGCGCAGGTTTCCAAATATGGGCGATGTATTTTCGGGCCGGGTGAGTTCAGAGATGGCGAAAGCCCAGTGCTGACAGGCCGTATGAAGGATAGCGGCCCGCTCGACTTAGATAAACTTTTTTCCCCGGTAGCGAACAATAAAACCATCGCCCTTGCTGTTTCGGGAGGGGCAGACAGTCTGGCACTGATGGTGCTGGTATCACGCTGGAAAAAACAACTTTCCAGCCCCCCTCAATTCCATGTCTATTCAGTAGATCACGGGTTGCGGGATGAAGCACAGGATGAGGTCAAATTTGTTTTGACGACGGCGAGGGATTTGGGATTTGAAGCCAGGAACCTTGTGCTGGGCGCAGCAAGGACCCCGGCAAGTCAGGCCATGGCCCGCCGGGGCCGCTATCAGGTGATCTGCCAGGCCATGGCTGAGGACAGAGCTGAAGTTCTGCTGACCGGGCACCATGCACATGATCAGGGTGAAACCGTTTTGATGCGCCTTGCCCATGGCAGCGGCATATCCGGGCTTGCGGGCATGCGCCGGTTCGCAAGCGTTGAGGGGGTTGAAATATTCCGCCCCCTGCTGGATATCTCCCGGGAGAAGTTGGCCCGAGTGGTGGAAGAAGCGCAAATTCGCCCCGTCATTGATCCCTCCAATTGCGATGAACGTTATGAACGGGTGCGCTGGCGCAAGGTGATGCCGCACCTTGGAGAGCTGGGTCTGGATTTTAGAGGGCTTAATCGGTTTTCTAGCCGCATGGCGCGTGCAGATCGTGCTCTTGAACATATGTCGCGATCAAAATTTAGCGAGGTGGTGAGCAACGAGGGATTTGGAATATTCAGCATCCTCAATACAAGCCTGATGGCGGAACCTGAAGAGATCAGTATTCGACTCCTCTCTTTAATGCTCGATGGCGCTTCGGGAAAAGCGGGGTCAGGCGAGTTGGCTCAGGTTGAGGCATTGTGTGGGGCATTGCGCACTGATCGGTTCAGGGGGCAAACACTGGCGGGATGCTGTGTTGAGTTATACGAAGACAGGCTTCTTGTTTTCCGGGAAACCGGGCGAATTGAAGAGAGGCGTATCCGCCTGAAACCGGGTGAAAAGAAACTTTGGGATCGGCGCTTCCTGATTGAAAATACTGGGAAAAATGAGATATTTCTTTTGTGCTCTTCGGGCCTGTCGCGCTTTGAGGCCGAGCGCCTGCTGGGGCGGGAAGTTCCCTATCCGATGTCCGCGATTCATGGGGCACCGCTGGTCGTGGATGCCGAGGAAAAACCCTTGGCACTGGGCGAGGCGGTTTTTGGTGCCGGTGTCAGGGTTCGGCCATATTTGTGAAACAAGACACCTGCACAAGAAAGCGGACTTGAGTGAGCCAGCCGTATTGTTTTCTTGCCTTGGTGGAGGGCAAACCGGGGGTTTTTGCTGATTTACCCAAACTGGCAAGGGCCCTTGTATCGGTGCGCACGCCATCCTACATTCTTATGCAACAAATCGGGGGTAGTGTGCTCCCCTTTACAGGTCCCGGGAACTGATTGATGAATTCCAACTTTCGCAACTTCGCCATCTGGCTGGTTATCCTTTTCATGCTGATGGGCCTGTTTCAGGTATTTCAGTCTTCGACCCGCTCGGTGTCGGTAACAGAAATGGCCTATTCCGAATTTATTTCCAGCGTTGATGCGGGCACGGTGGCGCAGGTCACCATTGTCGACAACAAGGTTGTGGGCATGTTGCGCGATGGTTCGCGGTTTGAGACCATTATTCCCCCGGGCACTGAAATCGTCCCCCGACTTGAAGCGCAAAGTGTTGTGATTACCGCTGCGGATCAGGAGGCCAGCCCGTTCTGGTCAATTCTGCTTTCTTCCTGGCTGCCGTTTCTCGTTATCATCGGGGTCTGGTTCTTCTTCATTCGTCAGATGCAGGGCGGTGGACGTGGCGGAGCGATGGGATTTGGTAAATCCAAGGCCAAGATGATGACCGAGTCGCAGATCAAGGTAACCTTTGAGGATGTGGCGGGCGTTGACGAGGCCAAGCAGGACCTTGAAGAGATTGTTGAATTCCTGCGCGATCCGGGCAAGTTCCAGCGCCTTGGCGGACGCATTCCGCGCGGCGTGTTGCTGGTGGGTCCTCCGGGCACCGGTAAAACCCTGCTGGCGCGCTCAGTTGCCGGGGAAGCGGCAGTGCCGTTTTTTACTATCTCGGGTTCTGATTTTGTGGAGATGTTTGTTGGTGTGGGTGCCTCTCGGGTGCGCGACATGTTCGAGCAGGCCAAAAAGAATGCGCCCTGCATTATCTTTATCGACGAAATTGACGCTGTGGGACGCCATCGTGGTGCGGGCCTTGGCGGGGGTAATGATGAGCGCGAGCAGACCCTTAATCAGTTGCTGGTGGAGATGGACGGGTTTGAAGCCAATGAAAGCATCATTCTGATCGCGGCAACCAACCGCCCAGATATTCTGGACCCCGCATTGTTACGCCCCGGTCGCTTTGACCGGCAGGTTGTGGTTTCCAATCCTGATGTTATGGGTCGTGAGAAGATCCTCAAGGTGCATGTGCGCAAGGTGCCGCTGGCACCGGATGTGGATTTGAAGGTTGTGGCACGGGGCACGCCGGGGTTTTCCGGCGCTGATCTTATGAACCTGGTTAATGAATGTGCTTTGCTGGCAGCACGGCGCAACAAACGCTTTGTCACCATGGCAGAGTTTGAAGATGCCAAGGACAAATTGTTGATGGGTGCGGAGCGGCGCACGCTGGCTTTGACTGAAGAAGACAAGAAACTCACGGCATATCACGAAGCCGGGCATGCCCTTCTGGCCTTAAAAATGAAAGGTTCCGACCCTGTTCACAAGGCCACCATTATTCCGCGCGGGCGAGCACTTGGCATGGTGATGCGGTTGCCGGAAAAAGACCAGGTCTCTCTTACACGCCAGAAGTGCAAGGCGGATATGGCAGTAGCCATGGGGGGCCGGGTAGCGGAAGAGGAGATTTTCGGGCACGAAAAAGTGACTTCTGGTGCCTCTGCCGACATCAAGATGGCGACCAATCTGGCCCGGGCCATGGCAACACAGTTCGGCATGTCCGACAAGCTGGGCCCGCTGCTTTATGGTGACGGGCAGGAAGAAGTTTTCCTGGGCCGTTCCATGGGCCAGCCGGGCACGCTTTTTTCCGATGAAACACAACAGTTGATAGATAGTGAAGTCAAGCGCTTCGTTGAGGAAGGCTACAGTATGGCGCAGGAGGTCATCCGTGAAAACATGGATGACCTGCACGCAATCGCCCAGGGGTTGCTGGAATATGAAACCCTGTCAGGAGATGAAATTCGCGGCATTCTTGAAGGCAAGGAACCTGTTCGTGAAAGCGATGATGATTCTGCGCCCAAGAGTACCGGGGTTCCAAGTGCCGGAAAAACAGCCAAGAAAAAATCAAAAAAGTCATCTTCGGGCAATGATGGCATGGAGCCGCAGCCTGAGGCCTGATACCTGGTGACAGCGCAAACAAAAACAAAGCCACTCCTTTTTGAGGAGTGGCTTTTTTTGTTTGGCCAAATGGCCTAAAGGGAAAGCGGCTTTTTGCGGGAGTACGAGTGTGGGTAAGAAATTTGACACAAAAACCGAGGGCCTTGATGCCTATGTTTATATGGCCAAGGTTTTTGCGGACAGCCCCTGGCTGCATTATGGCATATGGGAGCCGGGTGAGCGGGTGGTGGTGCCCAATGTCCGTCGGGCGCAGGAGCGCTATGTGGACAGGCTTGTGGCTCTTTTTCCGCCCGCGCCGCTGAAGGTGCTTGATGTGGGTGGCGGTACCGGAGAAATGGCTGCCCTGCTCAAAAGCAAAGGTTATGAGGTCGACATGTTGACGCCGAGCAGCGTGCAGGTTGCAGAGGCGCGCAAAAAACTTGAAGAGGAAAGGGTTCATCACTGCCGGTTTGAAGAGTTTTCAGGCAAGGAAAAATTTGATGTGGTGTTGTTTTCAGAGAGCTTTCAATATGTGCCGCTCAGCGACAGCCTGCCCCGTCTTGGCGGTCTGCTGAATGAGGGCGGGCGCGTTGTCATTGCCGATTGCTTTCGCAATGACACTTTCAAGAAGGGTGAACTGGTGCCCGGTGGCGGACATGTGTTCTCTGATTTTTTCAGGGCAGTTGAAGAAAACAATCTTGTAATTGTTGAGGATGAAGACGTGACCGAAAGCGTGGCGCCGACCATGGAAATTGACCAGCAGTTTTATCGCGGGTTTCTAGCCCCGGTTGTTAAACAGATCAGCGAAGGCCTGGCCCAGAGCCGCCCCATCGTGCACTGGTTTTTGGCGCGTGCTTTCAATGTTTTTACCTCAAGGGATGCCCGTGACAGGTTGCAGGAGCGTTTCAAGGCTGATTACCGCTCGCCGGAAAACTTCAAACGGGTCAACACCTACCGGTTTTTGACGCTAAGGGTGCGTTAAGTCTGATGGCGCTTCGCCTTCGCTTCGCCGTTATGGACGGGTTATATTGCCTTTAATCTAAAAACTCCGCTTGGGTACGGGTGAATCTATGGCACGCAAATATTTTGGAACAGATGGCATTCGAGGGCTGGTGAACGGGTACAAACTTACCCCGGAGCTGGCGCTCAAGGTAGGTATGGCCACGGGCCTGACATTCCGGCGCGGCGATCATCGCCACCGGGTTGTTATCGGCAAGGACACGCGTCGTTCAGGCTATATGATTGAAAATGCGTTGACCGCCGGATTTACAGCCGTTGGCATGGATGTGTTTTTGCTCGGTCCGATGCCGACACCGGCGGTTGCGATGCTGACCCGTTCCATGCGGGCGGATCTGGGGGTGATGATATCGGCCTCTCACAATCCTTTTGAGGATAATGGCATCAAGCTTTTCCGGCCTGATGGTTATAAACTTTCCGACCGGGTTGAGGAAGATATCGAACAGCTGATTGACAGTGATCTGTTGCCGCGGCTGGCGCAGGGGCGTGAAATCGGGCGGGCCAAGCGCATCGAAGAGGCGCGCACCCGCTATGTGGAATATGCAAAACGCACGCTACCGCGCAATGCTGACTTTACCGGTCTCAGGGTGGTGCTGGATTGCGCAAATGGTGCTGCCTACAAGGTTGCGCCCGAAGCATTGTGGGAACTGGGTGCTGAAGTTTTCCCTATCGGCGTTGACCCGGACGGCTTTAACATCAATGATAAATGCGGCTCGACTTCCCCCGAACTTTTGACGCACAAGGTACGCGAGTTGCGTGCCGATATTGGCATTGCGCTTGACGGGGACGCGGACCGGGTTCTGATCGTCAACGAAAAGGGCGAAGAGGTTGATGGGGACCAGTTGATGGCGGCAATTGCCACATTGTGGCACGAGCGGGGCCAGCTTAGCGGAGGGGGCATTGCCGCGACCGTCATGTCCAACCTTGGTCTTGAGCGCTATCTGAATTCCATGGACCTGAAGCTGGACAGGGCCAAGGTGGGTGATCGTTATGTGCTTGAAAGCATGCGGGCCAACGGGTTCAATGTCGGGGGGGAGCAGTCGGGGCATATCATCCTGTCCGACTTTACGACCACCGGGGACGGACTGGTTGCAGCCCTGCAATTGCTGCAAATGGTTCGAAGCAAGGGAAAGCCGGTTTCCGAGGTCTGTTTGAATTTTGAAAAGGTTCCACAACTGCTGCAGAATATCAAGTTCCAGGGGGGCAAACCTTTGCAGGACAAGCTGGTCAAACAGCTGATCCGTGAAGGCGAGGAGAGGCTTGGTGAGCACGGCGCTTTGCTTATCCGGGAATCGGGTACGGAACCGCTCATTCGCATCATGGGACAGGGTGACGACGAGGCACTCGTAGCCAGAATTGTACGCGAAATTTCAGAGGCTATCCGTAAGGCAGCGTAGCTGACGGGCACACTGCCCCGCCGTATTATCCGCGCTTTGCGCGTTTGAGCTGAATGACATTTTCAGCAATGGCAATCCCCAGCAAAATGGCAGCAAATCCAACATATTGCAGGGTGCCAAGGGTTTCCCCCAGCATGAGTGCGCCCAGAAGAATTGCGGTTGCCGGCACCAGATAGTTGGATTGGGCGACAAAACCGGCGCTGGTCTGGGCAATCAGGCGATAAAGAATAAGCGTTGCAATCCATGTGGGCAGAATAGCCAGATAGAGCGTCGCGCCTGCGCTTTGCAGGCTGACCTGGATGGGGAACGGTTCAAGGAAAAGTGCCAGTATCGTCGCAGCGGGTGCTGCGGTCAACAGCGCGCCGTAACCACGGGTTGTGTGGGGCATGGAGGTGGCGCGGCGGCCCGCCACGTTGTTAATGGCATATCCAAGCGCCGCCAGGACCAGAGCCGCAAAAGCCAGCAGCGAAAAGTCCGGGCCGATATCCAGAGCGCCCTGTTCCAGAGCGCCGGGGCGACCGACAATAACAAGTGCCACACCGGTAAACCCAACCAGCAGACCGGTGACCCGCATGAGTGTGGGTTGTTCGTCGGGAAGAAATAATATGGCCAGTAACAGAACCAGCATGGGGTTGGTGGCCATCATCAGGCCGGCAATACCGGAGGGCACATAAAGTGAAGCCCAACTGATGAATATGAAGGGCAGGGCAGTGCCGATAACACCCAGAATTGCGGCAATCATCCATTCGTGAGAACCCTTTGGAGGGCGGATGCCTGCAACCCGGGCAAAAACTGCCATCAGGACTGTGGCAATGATCAGGCGAAAGGCTGCCAGCCAGGCTGGGGTGATATCGGTGATGGCCACTTTGATGGCAGTAAAACTTGCTCCCCAGGTTATCACCAGAACGAACAACAATATCCAGTCAAGTATAGATGGACGGTGAGGCAATAAGAATCTCCAGATACAAACCCTAATCAAAGGTAAATGGTAAATTTATGGGATATTAGGGTTAAGTGTTTAGGTTAATTGGTATTTAAGGAAATAGATTCATAGTGACTATCGTCGACCATTTCGTGGTAGAAAAAAAGGAATTGTACCATGCGTAAGCTCTTGGCTGTGATTGTTGCGGCTTTCTGGGCCATTTCAGCCGCCCCCTTGTTTGTCTCAACTTCGGTGATGGCCGCCGACTTGAACCCGCCTCCTCCAACTTATGAAATTCCCGACCTGCCTCCGGTGGATTATGGCCTTCAGGGTTCCTTCTATTTGCGCGGCAGTGTAGCTGGCAATGGCTGGTGGGCCTCGGATGGTTCTTATTGCGGGTGTATTGCGACTTTTGTTTCCCCGGGGCTGGGCTTCAGTGGCGGCATCGGCGTGGGGTATGAGACGGGTGATGGCCTGCGTGGCGATTTGACTGTTGACTATTTGTCCATCAACGGGCTGACCACAACAACAGGCCATACCGTTAACCTTCGTTCCGGCCTGGTGCTGGCCAATGCCTATTATGATTTCAGCCTTGATGGCGGATATTCGGGCCTGGCGGGCGGTGGTTTTGGAGCCTATGTGGGTGCGGGTATCGGCTTTGCCAAAAACTATTCCGAGATCTACGACAATGTACCCACCCAGGTCGCCTGGGGTCTCTCTGTTGAAGGTGCCGCGGCGGTCATGGCCGGTGTAACCTATGATATGGGCAACATCGTTGCTGACCTCGGTTATCGCGGTATCTATATGAACAAGGTGATGAGCCAGCCGCCCAATCCGGCGAACACCTACATCATCAACAACAATCTGATCCATGAGGCGCGGGCATCGGTGCGCTATCGCTTCAACTAGCGATTGGTTCTCAGAACAACCAACGCTACCACGTTTGGTTTTGACATGAGACGGCGTCCCTTGAGCGGGGCGCCGTTTTTTGTAGGGGCTAGGGTCAGGACCCTAAGCCTTTTTACGTGCAACCAGGTCAATGAGTGCTGACATGCCGGAATGTCCCCTGCCTTCGTCAACGTCACGCTCATAAGCTTGAAGACGAAGAATTTCCAGGTCGGAAAAATCGGATTGCAGCATTTTTTTGGTGTACATGTTTTCAACGAACGGTGGGCCGCCGGTACCATATTCTATCTGTTTTGGGGTATAGCCGTGCAGCAGAAGAACTCCGCCGGGTTTTAGCGTTTTTTGCAGTCCGGCAAAAATACGCTTTCGGAAATCAGGCCCTGCGAACTGAATGAAGATGGCGGCCACCAGGTCATAGGTCTCAGTTTCCCAGGTCCAGTTCTCCAGGTCGGCAAGCAGGTAATTCACTTCAACATTGTTGGTTTTGGCCAGCCCGTGGGCTTTCTTCAACGCGACTTCAGAAAAATCTGTCGCGGTGACATCCAGGCCCTTTTTGGCGAGGTAAACCGAGTTGCGGCCCTCTCCGTCGGCAACGGCAAGAGCCTTCTGACCGGGCCGGAGCCAGCTCTCCTGCTCCAGCAGAAACTGCGCAGGTTTTGTCCCGAACAAAAATCCGGGTTCGGCATATCTCTCATTCCACATTCCGGGGGGCTTTCTGCTTATGCGTCCAAAATTTCGTTCTTGGTATTCTTTTTGATGTTGCTGAGTTTTTTCTGATGCTCGACAAAGGCCTGTGCGCTGTCCGAGCGGAAAAGCTCGCGGTTTTCTTCATTCTCGTCAACCGGACTCAAGGCCAAGTCCGAATAGCTGCGTTTTTCCGGGTCGCGGTCGACGCGGCGCATTATCAGGCCATATTTGAGATAAAGTGAAAGCCAGCGGACCACTTTGGTCAGGCTTGAAACATAATATTTCGGATAAAATAGCAGTGCCGGCTCAAGGGGCAAACCGTATCGGCGGCTCCGTCGGTGTTTTTTCCGCAGCAAGCCGCACTCCAGCGGGTGTACACCCTCAATTTTTAGCGCGCCCATAAACCAGACCATGAGCAAAAGCAGGGTCGAGGTTGATATTCTGGAAACTGCTGCCCGGCGCAATACAGCCTCGGCATGTTCAGGCGTATAATAGCGCGCCCAGGCATCGCGATAGGCGCGCTCCCATTCTGTTCTGGTCATGGTTGCGTGGGCGGTGGTCACATGATTGAGGTCATAGCGGTTCAGGTCGGCATCCATCGCCACCCCGTTGTTGAACAGGCGCTGATGGTCTTCGGAGCCGGGAAGGGGGGTGAGATAGAAGAACTCAAGAATATCCACCGGCAGTTCTTTCTTGATAACGTCGATATCGTGCATGACAGAATCGTAGCTGTCGGCACCAAATCCGATGATGTAGCCGGCGTAGGTGATGATGTGATGGCGTTTCCAGGCCAGCAGCATCTGCCGGTATTCAGTGATTTTGTTCTGGCGCTTTTTGGCCTCGATAAGATTGGCGGGGTTGATATTTTCAAGACCGATAAACACCCGGGTGACGTTGGCGCGGGCACATTTTTCAATAAAATTCTTGATGCGGTGACAAAGGGTATCCACTTGAATGATAAAGTTAAAGTTCAGTCCCTCATTTTCGCGCATGTCAATGAGGCGGTCGAGAATTGCCTCCCAGTCCCGGTTGCGGGCGAAATTGTCGTCGGTGATAAAAAAACGGTGGACGCCCTGAGTCAGATTTGTGCGAATTATCTTTTCGATGTCATCGGGCGAGCGCCGCCGGGAGACCCGCCCCTGCACATTGATGATGGTGCAGAATGAGCACTGATAGGGGCAGCCGCGCCCGGCATCAAAGCTGGAGAGATTGTAGGCGGTACGCTCCACATGGGCAGCGGGGATGAAGGGAACCGGGGTTTCAGCGATTGAGGGCAGGTCTGCCATGTGGTTGTACAGAGGCTTTAGAGCACCATCTCTGGCATCGCGCAAAACATCGTCCAGACGCCCCTCGGCCTCCCCGGCAAATATGCTTATTCCCATGGATTTGGCAGTTTCAAGTCCCTTGTCCCGGCCTTGCAGCATGGCAATGACACCGGAGGCATGGAAGCCACCGATGGCCACCTGAATATTGCTCTCAATCAGGGGGCGGGCGATATCAAGGGCGCGAGGGAACTGATTGGACTGAACCCCGACCAGCATCACCATGCCCGCATCGGCCTTTGTGATTTCCCCTGTAATTTCAACGGTATCAACGAAGGCATTGGTTTCATCGACGACGTGGATGTCAAATTCCCAACTCGGGCCAAGGGCCTTCCTGTCTGCGCAGTCAAGCGCCAGACCGTAGACGGCGGCCAGCGAATTTGAGGGGATGGGCGAGCGGAACCACTGGATGACATAACCATCATCATCATAGTGCGAGGGCTTGATCAGATAGAGACAAAAACGGCGTTTGGAAGTTCTCATAAGATGATTTCCAAGTCCTTGTTGGCCAATATTACCAACACTGCGCAAAAATTGATAGGTGTGACCGATTTCGGTCGGGAGGTGCCGTTTTTTTTGGGGCTTGCAATTTTGGTGGGCACTCTGTAGTGCGGTCAGCGGGCCACCCCTCCCCAACGAGGGGCGCCTATCTGAAAGGGTAGCAAAATGACAGATATGAACGCGGCAAATGCCGCAAGACCGGACATGCGTCCGGCAAACCCCAATTTTTCCTCAGGACCCTGCGCCAAGCGTCCCGGCTGGTCTCCAGCTGTGCTGAAAAATGCGCTTGTGGGCCGCTCCCACAGGTCAAAGCCGGCCAAGGCGCGTATTGCAAAAGCGCTGGCATTGACCCGGCAACTGCTTGAAATACCTGATGATTATCTGGTGGGCATCGTTCCGGCCTCGGACACCGGAGCCATGGAAATGGCCATGTGGAGCCTGCTGGGTGCGCGCGGTGTTGATGTTCTGGCGTGGGAGAGTTTCGGTTCCGGTTGGGTCACCGATATTCAAAAGCAACTCAGGCTGGATGATGTGCGGGTGCTGAAAAGTGCCTATGGAGAATTGCCCGACCTTGGCGAAGTAAACTTCGAGCGGGACGTGGTTTTCACCTGGAACGGCACCACTTCGGGGGTGCGGGTTGCGGACGGAAACTGGATTGATGAAAACCGCAAAGGTTTGACTCTATGCGATGCAACCTCGGCAGTTTTTGCGCAAAATCTGGACTTTTCAAAACTCGATGTCACGACCTTTTCCTGGCAGAAGGTTCTGGGTGGGGAGGCGGCCCACGGCATGCTGGTTCTTTCCCCGCAAGCCGTTGAAAGGCTTGAGAATTTTACTCCAGGCCGGCCACTTCCCAAGATTTTCCGTCTGACCAAAAACGGCAAACTCATTTCGGGAATTTTTGAGGGGGCGACCATCAACACCATTTCCATGCTGGCGATAGAGGACGTGATTGATGCCATGGAGTGGGGGATGTCGGAGGGTGGTCTCAAGGGCTTGCAGGCCCGGGCTGACGCCAATGCAAAAGCTATCTCTGACTGGGTGCAAACCACTGACTGGGTTGAGTTTTTAGCCAGGGTTCCAGAACAGCGCTCCAACACTTCGGTTTGTCTGAGAATTGTTGACCCGGCGGTGATGGACCTTCCCGAAGAGGGGCAGGCAGCGTTCGCCAAACGGCTTGCGTCCCGGCTGGATGCTGAAGGTGTCGCCTATGATATCGGGGCCTATCGCGATGCGCCTCCGGGCCTCAGGATATGGTGTGGCTCGACGGTGGAAACCTCTGACCTCGCAGCGCTGACGCCATGGCTGACTTGGGCTTTTGCGCAGGAAAAGTCCTCCCTTTAGACGACCAAAATCCGGTGCACATTGGTGGACTTTGGTGGATTTTGGTGGATTTTGGTGGACTTTGACGCAAACGCAGACAAATCAGCTCTGAACAATTGATTTTTGAACCCTAAAAGGAGGCTTAAATGCCCAAGGTTCTCGTTTCCGACAAGCTCAGCCCCACGGCTGTAAAAGTTTTCAAAGACAATAATATCGATGTCGACTATCTGCCCGATGTGGGCAAGGACAAGCAAAAGCTGCTCGAGATAATTCCTCAATATGATGGTCTGGCCATCCGCTCGGCGACCAAGGTCACCCAGAAAATCATCGCGGCGGCGGATAATCTCAAAGTGGTGGGCCGGGCCGGTATCGGGGTGGATAATGTGGACATTGCCGCAGCAACGGCAAAAGGCATCATCGTGATGAATACGCCGTTCGGCAATTCCATCACCACGGCGGAGCACGCCATCTCGCTGATGCTGGCACTGGCCCGGCAAATCCCGGAGGCTGACGCCTCGACCCGGGCCTCGAAATGGGAGAAGTCACGCTTCATGGGCGTTGAGGTTACCAACAAGGTGCTGGGGCTTGTCGGGTGCGGCAATATCGGCTCGATTGTTGCCGACCGGGCGCAGGGTTTGAAGATGAAGGTGATTGCCTTTGACCCGTTTCTGACGCCGGAGCGGGCGGTGGAACTGGGAGTTGAAAAGGTCGAGCTGGACGATTTGCTGGCCCGGGCCGATTTCATTTCGCTGCATACTCCGCTGATAGACGGGACCCGCAACATTCTGAATGCGGAGGCGTTTGCCAAGATGAAGCCGGGCATGCGCATTATCAATTGCGCGCGCGGGGGATTGATTGATGAGGCAGCGCTCAAGGGCGCTCTTGAAAGCGGCACGGTGAAGGGGGCGGCGCTGGATGTTTTTCTGAATGAACCGGCAAAAGACAACCCGCTGTTTGAGACGGAGAATGTCATCTGCACCCCGCATCTGGGCGCCTCGACAATGGAGGCGCAGGAAAATGTGGCCATTCAGGTGGCCGAGCAGATTTCGGCATTCCTGAACAGCGGAGAGATTACCAATGCGCTGAACTTCCCCTCGATTTCGGCCGAAGAAGCGCCGCGCCTGACCCCGTTCGTCAAGCTGGCCGAAGCGCTGGGTTCGTTCGCCGGTCAGTTGACGGAAAGCGGGATTACGGGCCTGCGCATCGAATATGAAGGCGATGTGGGGGGAATGAACACCAGGCCGATGACGGCGGCGGCGCTGACGGGCCTCTTGCGGCCTTTGCTTGGGGAAGTGAACATGGTTTCGGCCCCCGCCCTGGCCAAAGAGCGGGGCATGAAGGTGGAGACCATAACCCGCGAACAACAGGGGGCTTACGAGAACTATATCCGCCTCACAGTCATGACGGAGCGGCAGGAACGCTCCATTGCCGGAACCATATTCGGCAATGGCGACCCGCGGCTCATTCAGGTCAAGGGCATCAACATGGAGGCGGAATTTTCCCCCGACATGCTCTATATCACCAATGCGGACAAGCCCGGCTTCATCGGGCGGCTGGGCACGCTGCTTGGAGACCTTGATATCAATATCGCCAACTTCAATCTGGGACGCATGTCGGCGGGGGAAGATGCCATCGCCCTGCTCAATATTGACAGCCAGATGTCGGACGAACAACTGGCCAGGGTTGCCGCGCTCGAAGGGGTGGTGCAGGCAAAGTCGCTGCGGTTTTAGGGGTTGCAAGAGTTCTGTCCCCCCACCCCCGACCCCTCCCCGCAAAGGGGGAGGGTCGATACGGGCTCGTGCTTCCCCGGACTTGCTCCGGGGTTCCGCCCGGTGCCTGGTGGTCCGGCTCGGGGGCCGGGACAGTGCGGGGGGAAATCTGGTTTTGCCTCATGGAGCCATATGGTTCCGCAATGGGCTGGTTGGTGTTAGAGAATAATACTGTCAGTCAGTGCCTCCCTCCCCCTGGCGGGGAGGGACAAGAGGGCGGAGGGAATTTATGAGAGCATGGCAGGTTATTGTCCTCCACGCCGGACTGCGCTGTAAAATGAAAAGAGAGAACCTTGTCGATGAAGATTGAAGACCTGCCAGATTCCGAGACCCCGTGGACGGCGCTTAAAGGTGTCAAATCCATCAAGGTTGCACCCGCTTCCGGTCCCGTGATGGCCGAGTTGATGGTTTCAGGCTCCAAGAGCGTTTCCAACCGGGCGCTGATACTGGCGGCGATGGCGACAGGAACAAGCGAACTCACCGGCCTGTTGCGCTCGGACGATACCTGGTGGTGCGCCGATGCCCTGAAAAGGCTGGGCGCGGGGGTGGAGTTCGAGGGCACAAGCGCAACCATTGCGGGCATTGGCCGGACCCGGCCCAAATCGGGACCGCTGCATGTGGGTTCGGCCGGAACCATCGCGCGGTTTCTGCCTCCGATGCTGACAGCGGGGGACCCGGGGACATGGAAAATCAGCGCATCCAAACAGATGAGCAAACGCCCGGTGGGGGCGCTGTTTGACGCTCTTCGTGCCGGGGGCGCAAGAATCGAACATCCGGGGGAACAGAACTGCTTCCCGGCGATTGTGTACGGGGACAGTTTTGCCGGCGGAGAAATTTCCATGTCCGGGGCGGTGTCGAGCCAGTTCATTTCCGGGGTGCTGATGGGAGGCGGGCAGGCCAAAGAGGGTGTTGAGCTCAGCGTTGAGGGGGGCATTGTACAAAGCGAGTATGTGCAAATTACCCTTGATATCATGGGCCATTTTGGGGCTGAAATTGATGCGGTGGCGGACTTTACCAAATTCAGGGTTGCGCCGGGGAGTTACACGGCCCGGGACCTGGCGGTGGAGGCGGATGCGTCCACGGCGACCTATTTTGCGGCGCTGGCAGCGGTAACGGGTGGCAAAGTCACCATGAGCAACCTGGGCCAAAACACGCGCCAGCCCGATTACGGTTTTCTTGAAATTCTTGAGCGCATGGGCTGCACGGTTATGCGCGGAGAAACAGCGACCAGCGTTGAAATGAGCGGGCAGCTCAAGGGTGGGTTCAGCATTGACATGCGCCCGCTGTCGGATGCCACCCTGACTCTGGCAGCAATTGCTCCGTTTGCGGATGGGCCGGTGCATATGCACGGGGTGACCCATATTCGCCACCATGAATGCGACCGGATCAGCGCCATGTGTACCTCCCTGAGCCAGTTGGGCATAAAAGTCGAGGAGCATGAGGACGGGCTGACGGTTTATCCCGGCAGACCCGAGTTCGGCGTGCTCAACACCTATGAGGACCATCGCATGGTGATGGCGCTGGCGGTGTTGGGGATTGGGGGAGTGGGCATCGAACTTCTGGAGCCGGGCAGCGTCTCCAAGACGTGCCCCAGCTTTTTTGAGCAACTGGCAGCCATCGGGCTGAAAAGCGAAAAGATTGAGAGTTAGGCCCTGACCCTAATAATGCGGCGGGGGCTCCCCGGTGTTCTGGTCGGCAGGAGAAAGATCTGAAAGTTGTTCGCCAAGGCGGGAGATTTCGGCGCGAAGCCGGTCGAACTCCGCCCACTGGGAGGTGATTGTTTCATTCAGCTCTTCGATGGTCCGGTCCTGAAAGGCGATGCGGGATTCGAGCTGTTCGATTTTTTTCTGAAGCTGGGCAAATTGCGGCATGGGAAAATTCTTGTTGGCTGGGTGAATTGAGGAATAGCACAAAGACCAGTTTACAGCGCTTCGGCTTGAAAGCCACGGGTCCAAACCCGATATTCAGACCGTTGGCAACACAATACCCGACACAGGTCTGATTGTTTGGCGGGCGGGTGGGGTATATGCTCGTTGTGAAAAGCGATTTGGGATGTGAGTCTCTTGGTATTCACATCCGCTTTTGTCTTGGGGATTTGGGGGACTGTTTCTGGCCCGGTTGTGGAAAAATCTCAGTCTGACGCAGCAGTTCGCGCTGACTGCAGGCATTGTCATGCTTGCGGGCATGTTTTTAGTGGGCAATTGGGTCGAGGAACAAATCAAGCAGGGCGTGACGGCCAATGCGGCGGTGAGCACGGCGCTGCTGCTGGACAGTTTTGTCACCCCGCTGGCCCAGGAACTCAAGGAGACGGATACCCTGACCATCGGACCGGTGCTGGCGCTTGATGATCTGCTGCAAAATTCCAGTTTTGCCGACAAGGTGGTCGGCCTGAGGCTGTGGAAACCCGATGGCACCGTGGCCTATAGCGACGACCTGTCACTGGTGGGGCAAAAGTTTGAGGTTTCGGAAAGCCTGAAACAGGCAAGCGTGGGGGAAGTTGTTTCCGAGTTCAATCTCTTGGGGTTGCTTGACAATGTGGAGGGGCCCGAGGGGGGGCGCCCGCTGCTGGAAATTTACAGCCCCATCCGCGCCCAGTGGACGGGAGAGGTCATCGCTGTAATCGAGATTTATGAAGACGCCACCGAGCTGGCAAAGACGCTTTCTGAAGCGCGGCGCAATAGCTGGCTGGTGGTGGGCAGCGTAACCGTCTCCATGGTGCTGGTGCTGCTGACCATTGTCGATGCGGGTTCGGAACTCATCAGGCGGCAACGACAATCTCTGGAAAAGGCCTTTACGGAAAACAAGGCGCTTTTGCGCCGGGTGGAGCGGGCCAGCGGACGTTCAGCGGAATTGACCGAGCAGCAATTGCGCCGGGTCAGCGCTGACCTGCATGACGGGCCGGCGCAGCTGGTCTCTCTGGCAGCGTTGCGCATGGGCAGCCTGTCGCTGGCTCGAGATGATATGGCCACGCAAAAGGAAGTCGCGGTCATTTCCCAGGCTCTGGCCGACGCCATGCAGGATATCAGGGATATCTGCAACGGGTTGTCGCTTCCTGAAATTGAACATCAGAGTCTTGGGCAGATCATCAGATCGGTGGTGGCCTCCCATGAGGCGCGGACGGGAACACGGATTCAGGTGTGCCTTGAAGGCGAGGATCTGGAATTGGCCCCGCCGGTAAAAATCTGCCTCTACCGGTTTTTGCAGGAGGGACTGAACAATGCGTTTCGCCATGCAAAAGGCCAGCAGGTGCGTATCCGGGTTGATGTCGGTAACAGGAAAATGTTGAACGCAAGCGTTGAAAATTCTCTGAACGAGGTTGGAAAAAGTAAAACCGAGAAACATTCAAAAAGTGGCCCGGGAATTGGTCTGAGGGGCTTGCGCGAACGTATCGAGGCGCTCGGGGGCAGTTTTGGTTTCAGCCAATCAAAGAAAAAAGGCGCTCGCCTGACCATGCGTGTTGATGTGGGGACAAGGACTTGAAAATGAACGATAAACCGCGTCTTATTGTTGTTGATGATCACCCGCTTTATCGTGACGGCGTCGTACGTACGCTTCAGGACAGCGGCCTGTTTGACGTTATTGGTGCGGGAGCTGATTGCCAAAGCGCGCTCAAGCTTGCCAGGGCCCACATGCCGGAGGTGGCGCTTCTGGATATTTCAATGCCTGGTGGTGGCTTGGCGGCGCTCAGCGAAATGCGCGAAAAATTCCCCGACATCAAAGTCATCATGCTGACGGCTTCAGAGAATGATGCGGATGTTCTTGCTGCCATGAATTCAGGCGCGCAAGGGTATGTGCTCAAAGGTGTGGGGGGGCGTGAACTGGCGGGGATTGTTGCTGATGTGGCGGCGGGCGGTTCTTATGTGGCCCCCTCCCTTGCGGCGCGGGTTCTGCTTTCGGTGCAGGACAAGGAAACCCGGACAGCAGGCTCTGCAATAAAAAGCCTTACCAAACGTGAGGAACAGGTTTTGCGTCTGGTCACGGCGGGCAGGAGCAACAAGGAAATCGCCATCGAGTTGGACCTGCAGGAAAAAACCATAAAGCACCACATGACCAGCGTGCTGAGCAAGCTCAAGGTACGCAACCGTGTGGAAGCGGCAGTGCTGGCACGGGATTTCTGGTCTTAGGGTCCGTGACCCAGACTGTTTCATGTTTTGCTATGAATAAAAACAACAGTCCGGCTATTTTTGTGGTCGCGTTGCCGAACCGAAAACCGGTTTTTACTTTTTTTGACAATGCTCTTGTTTTTTGAATTGCCCAAAATGAAAAACGCACCTGATCTGGGGTGAGATCAGGTGCGTTTTAAGGTCTTCTAGTGCTTGGGGTTTTTAGAAGACCGAACTGAGGCGGGCGATGTCCGCATCGGTGACTGCACGAGAGATGATTTCGTTGCCGTTGGGGTCTTTCAACTCGTAACGACCATTTTCGATCTCTTCCTTCCAGCCGTCGGAATATTTGATCTCAATGGAGTTGAGGTCTCTCTCAGCTTTGACGATGGTGGAACCATTGCGCAGAGAATCCAGGAAATCGGCAAGATCCATTGGGCGGGTAGTGGTCCGGTCGTCGTCATCGTGGTCATCGTGGTCATTGTCGTCGTCATCGTCGTCATCGTCATCGT
>JALSII010000051.1 GCA_026981645.1 Hyphomicrobiales bacterium
CCTGCCTTTTGTTTGTTCTGGAACAAATTTGCCGCAGCTCTTAGCGATATAAGCGCTGTGGCTGATGGAATTTGTCGGCCCTTTTTGGCGCTTTTTTGAGTTTCCTATTCATGTTCAAAGGTATTTTGCCAGTTTTCTTCCGGTGCTCCGGACCTCAGGGCCGGAGGCAGGGGGGATTGTTCCTGCTGCTGTGCGCTATGCTTTTGCTTGCACAGCCGTCTTTTGTTGCCTTGGCCGTGGAAGCGAACAATTCTTTTCCCTGGGGAGTACAAAACACCAGTTGCTCGCTGGAATTTACCCACTCAGGCCAAATGGCCAAAGACAAGACCACAGGGTCTATCCCGACCTGCCCTGCTAGTACAGCTTTGTGTTGCCCGACCTTCCTGCTGGCATCACCCGGCCCTGCCCCTCAGGCCCCCCATGGTCTCTGTTTTGTCAGTTATGAGCCAGATTTGCATTCTTCTATTGAAGGGACATTGCATCGGAACGTCCCATGCCGGGGCCCGCCTGCCTCCTTGGCAGTGACACTGACCCCGATGCCGTTTCCAGCATTCCAGCAACTCCATAGCCAGCCCCAACGTGAAAGGTTCTGGTTATGAAGATAGATCTTTTTTCCTCCCGACCTTTCATTTCAAGCCTTTTTGCCCTCATCCAGCTTGTTTTCCTGCTTGCGGTCAATTCGGCTCTGGCCCAGAGCGTCCCCCCGCTTGTTTCAAAGTTTATTTCCCAGATTCCAGCCAGTGAACTGGTGGAAGGGGCCACCTCCTATGGCCCCCTTAATGAGCAAATCCCGGTTGTTCCGATACTCAAGGGAAGTGAATTACTTGGATATGCCTATATAACCAGTGATTTTGTCAGCACCACCGGATATTCCGGCAAGCCCATACATGTGCTTGTGGCTATCGGGATGGAAGGAAAGCTTCTGCGTGCCGAACTGGTGGAGCACTCAGAACCTATCGTTCTGATCGGAATACCTGACAGTAAAATCCGGGCGCTGACTGAAACCTATAAGGGTCTTGATATCGTCGCCGAGGCTGCGGCAGGCGGCTCTGGACACGACTTGCAGATCATATCCGGCGCCACAGTGACCATCATGATTATTGATGATTCCATTGTGCGCTCCAGTATCAAGGTTGCGCGCGCGCTTGGCCTTGGCGGACTTGCTGTTGAAACCGCAGGCAGCGGGCCGCTCCGCACCCTGAACATGGAAGAGACCGGCGTCTCCGACTGGATGACCCTTGCCGGCGAGGGCTCGGTCCGTCGCCTGTCACTTGATGTGGGGCAGATCAATCAGGCTTTTGAAGCCATGGGTGATCCGCGCGCCGCCGCCCGACCGGAGACCGGAGAGCCCCAGGACCTCTATATTGATATGCAGCTGGCACTGGTTTCCGCTCCCGCAATCGGTCTCAGTCTGCTTGGAGAGGCCGAATATAACAATCTGACTGACTGGCTAGAAGAGGGCGAACAGGCAATCCTCATCATGGGGCGCGGGCGCTATTCCTTCAAGGGATCGGGTTACGTACGGGGTGGCGTATTCGACCGCGTCCAGCTCATTCAGGGTGATATTTCGGTTCGCTTTCGCGACAAGCAGCACCGTCGGCTGGGAGAGTTGGCCGCTGAAGGTGCACCGATATTCAGCGAAACAGACCTGTTCAAAATTCCCGCTGATGCCGGGTTTGACCCAAGCAAGCCCTGGCGCGTTCAGTTGCTGGCCCAGCGGGCAGTAGGACCGATTGAGAAGATTTTTTTGACCTTTGATCTGGGATACAAGCTGCCCGAAAAATATCTGACACCGCTTGCACCGGCTCCTCTTGGCCCCACTTTGGCACAGGCCGAAGAAGACGCAGCCGCCCGGGCGGAGTTGTGGAAGCGTATCTGGCGGGACAAGAAGGTCGAAGTCGGCATTCTGGTTGCAATGCTCACGGTTCTGACCGGCGTGTTTTTCTTTCAGGTGCAGGCCACCAAAAACGCCCGCGCCTTTTACTGGTTCCGCATGGGTTTTCTGGTGGTGACACTGGTTTTCCTTGGCTGGGGCCAGAATGCCCAGCTCTCGGTCGTCAATCTCATGGCGCTGGGCACCTCGCTCATTACCGGATTTAACTGGGATACGTTCCTGCTTGATCCGCTGGTATTTATCCTGTGGGTCTCGGTGGCGGTGTCGCTTCTGTTCTGGGGCCGGGGGGCATTTTGCGGCTGGCTTTGCCCCTTCGGCGCTTTGCAGGAGCTTTCGAACCAGATTGCGCGTTTCTTCAAGGTGCCCCAATGGCGCCTGCCCTGGGGACTGCATGAGCGTCTGTGGCCGATCAAGTATATGATATTTCTCGGACTGGTGGCGCTTTCGCTGATATCCGTGCCCCTGGCCGAGCAGTTCGCAGAAGTGGAGCCCTTCAAGACCTCCATAATTCTCAAGTTTGCCCGTGCCTGGCCCTATGTGCTGTTCGCAACGGTAGTGCTGGGGCTTGGCCTGTTCATCGAGCGCTTTTACTGCCGTTATCTGTGCCCGCTGGGTGCGGCGCTGGCGATCCCGGCGCGCATGCGCATGTTTGACTGGCTCAAGCGCTACAAGGAATGCGGCGATCCCTGCCAGACCTGCGCCCATGATTGTTTTGTGCAGGCCATCCATCCCACCGGCGAAATCAACCCCAACGAATGTCTGTCCTGTCTGAACTGCCAGGTTCTTTATCAGGACGATTTCAGATGCCCCGTTCGTATCCAGAAACGAAAAAAACGGGACAGGCTGGCCCAGAGTACCGCCAGGTCAGGCGCGGCTCTGGACCGGATGATTAATCAACCAAACCCCAAAAAGGAGAGTCCAAATGTCTGATGACATCAAAGAAAAAGAAGGCATCTCAAGGCGGTCCCTGCTGACCGGCACCGGTCGCGGTGCTGTGCTTGCAGGTGCGCTTGCGGCTGCCGGTGGCGGTGCCGTGCTGGCGACCGCTCCGGCAAAGGCTGCGGCGGCAAATGAGCTCAAACCCGGAGAGCTGGATGAATATTATGGCTTCTGGTCCTCGGGACAGACCGGGGAAATGCGCATTCTGGGCGTGCCTTCAATGCGTGAATTGATGCGGGTTCCGGTTTTTAATCGCTGCTCGGCCACCGGGTGGGGGCAGACCAATGAGTCCCTGAAAATCCTCACCGAAGGCCTGCTGCCCGAAACCAAGGCCATGTTGGCCAAACAGGGCAAGAAGACCTATGACAACGGAGATCTGCATCACCCCCACATGTCGTTCACCGATGGCACTTATGATGGCCGCTATCTGTTCATGAACGACAAGGCCAACACCCGCGTGGCCCGTGTTCGTGTCGACATCATGAAATGTGACAAGATCATTGAAATCCCCAATGCTTTTGCCATTCACGGACTTCGTCCGCAGAAGTTCCCGCGCACGGGCTATGTCTTTGCCAATGGCGAGCATGAAGCACCATTGATCAATGATGGCAGGAGTCTGGAGGATATTTCCACCTATGTTTCCATCTTCACTGCCATTGACGGGGACACGATGGAAGTCAAGTGGCAGTTGCAGGTCAGCGGAAATCTGGACAATGTGGATGCCGATTACCAGGGAAAATATGCCTTTGCTTCGAGCTACAACTCGGAAAACGGCATGAACCTTTCTGAAATGATGGCCAATGAAATGGACCATTGTGTCATCTTTGATATCAAGGCCATTGAAGCGGGTGTCGCTGCTGGAGATTATCAGGAACTCAACGGTGTTCCGGTGCTGGATGGACGCAAAGGGTCCAAATACACCCGCTACGTGCCTATCCCAACCTCACCCCATGGCGTGAACGCTGCTCCAAGCGGCAAGCATATCATGATCGCAGGCAAACTTTCGCCCACGGTATCGGTGATTGATGTGAGCAAAGTGGACGCGTTGTTCTCCTCTGATGCAGACCCGCGCTCGGTCATTGTTGCCGAACCCGAACTAGGACTTGGCCCGCTGCACACCGCCTTTGACGGAGAGGGTAATGCCTTTACCACCCTGTTTCTTGATAGCCAGGTGGTGAAATGGAACATCGACAAGGCCATCCGGCTTTATGCGGGTGAAGAGGTCGATCCCATCATCTCAAAGGTCGATGTGGCCTATCAGCCCGGTCATAACTCGACCTCAATGGGCGAAACCAAAGAGGCCGATGGCAAATGGCTGGTTTCAATGAACAAGTTCTCCAAGGATCGGTTCCTTAACGCAGGGCCGCTCAAGCCCGAGAATGAACAGCTCATTGATATCTCGGGGGGAAATTTTGAAGTTGTGCATGACGGGGCAACCTTTGCCGAACCCCATGACAGCATCATTGTGCATCGCTCCAAAGTGAACCCATCCCAGATTTACAAGCGTGATGACCCCACCTTTGCCGATGCGCTTGCACAGGCGGCAGCAGATGGTGTGGATCTGGAAAACGCGGCTGACGTCATTCGTGACGGCAACAAGGTACGGGTCTATATGTACTCTGTTGCTCCTACTTTCTCCCTGGAGAAGTTCACCGTCAAACAGGGTGACGAGGTCACCGTCTATATCACCAATATTGATGATGTGGACGATCTGACCCACGGGTTCTGCATGGTGAACTTCGGCGTGGCCATGGAGATCGGTCCCCAGGCAACCCAATCGATCACCTTCATTGCCGACCGGCCCGGTGTGCACTGGTTCTACTGTCAGTGGTTCTGCCACGCACTCCATCTTGAAATGCGTGGCCGCATGCTGGTTGAGCCTGCGTAAAGGAAAGGTCTGGCCATGCTGCTCAGAACCTTGCCGACGCTCTTAATCCTGTTGTTCTCCGCATCATTTGTGGGGGCGGAGGAGTTGCGCGTCAAAGCCGGGGGTGATGAACTGGCCAGAGTTCTGCAAAAAGCACAGGCGGGGGATGTCCTCCGCCTGTTGCCCGGTGTTCATTTCGGTCCGATTTTCGTTGAAAAGAGCCTGACAATTGATGGCAGTGGAAAGGCGGCCATTCAAGGCAACGGGCAGGGCTCGGTAATTACCGTCAGCGCCCCCGATGTTACCCTTGAAGGCCTCATAATCTCAGGATCGGGGTCAGCGGGTCAAACCAAGGATGCCGGAATTGCACTTGAGAAAAGTGCCACTAATGCGCTCGTTATCGGCAACAGGCTCATTGGCAATCTTATAGGTGTGAACCTTCAGGGCGCAAAAGGCGCGCTGGTGGAAGGCAACATTATTGAAGGCCGACAGGACCACCGCATGAATGCGCGGGGCAATGGCGTTTATTTATGGGATTCCCCCGGGGCCAGAATTATCGGCAATGATATCCGCTGGGGACGGGATGGCATTTTTGCCAACGTTTCAAGTGGCAACGAGTTTTCGGGCAATCGTTTCCGCGATCTCCGGTTTGCCGTTCACTACATGTATGTGCACGACAGTGTGGTTTCGGACAATGTCTCGCTTGGCAATCATCTGGGTTATGCCATCATGAATTCCAACAATGTCCGGGTTGAGGGCAATGTTTCGCGCGGTGACCGCGATCACGGCATCATGATGAACTACACCAATGACAGCGAAATCATCAACAACCGGATTGAGCAGGTCAGCGAAAAATGCCTGTTTATTTATAACGCACACAAAAACCTCTTTGAGGGGAACCTGTTTTCCGGATGCGGCATCGGGGTTCATTTTACCGCCGGGTCCGAGCGCAATCAGCTTGCGGGCAACAGCTTTATCTCAAATCGGGTGCAGGTTCAGTACGCGGGGACACGCTGGGTTGACTGGAGCGAGAATGGGCGGGGTAATTATTGGTCCGACCACCCCGGTTTTGACTTGAACGGTGATGGCATTGCCGACGCACCCTACCGGCCCAATGACGCAATGGATCAGATGCTCTGGCGCCAACCGGCGGCCAGACTGCTTCTGGGTTCTCCCGCCGTACAACTGATCCGATGGTCCCAAAGCACCTTTCCCGCCCTGCTGCCCGGCGGAGTTATGGATAGCGCACCGCTCATGAAACCGGTTGTCCCTGAAATTATTTCCTGGAAAGAAATTCAATGAGTGCTCTGAACATCAACAATGTAGTAAAGCGATACGGCACTCATGAAGTGGTTTGTAGTGTCAGCCTGAAAATTGATCCCGGAGAGCGTATTGCCCTGCTCGGCCACAATGGTGCAGGAAAAACCACACTTATCAGAATGATCCTGGGTCTGACCCCGCTGAGTGCGGGATCAATTGAGGTTCTGGGAACTGCGCCGGGGGCGCGAACTGCGCGTTCTTCAATCGGTTTCTTGCCTGAAGCTGTGGCTTTTCAGGGTGCCTTGAGCGGGCGCGAACAACTTCGGCATTTTGCCCGCCTGAAGTCCGTATCCATGGGCAAGGCCGATGACCTGCTGGAGCAGGTCGGGCTGGGGGATGCGGCTGACAGAAAAATCCGCACCTATTCCAAGGGCATGAGGCAAAGGGTGGGGCTGGCCCAGGCCATAATGGGCAAGCCCAAACTGGTATTGCTGGATGAGCCAACCAGCGGGCTGGATCCGGTTTCCCGGCACGAATTCTACGACATTGTAAGGGATCTTGCTGACGCGGGCACTGCAGTCCTGATCTCGTCTCACGCCTTGACCGAGTTGGAAACCCGTACCGACCGCATTGCAATTCTGAGGAAAGGCCGTCTGGTGGCCAATGATGATCTGACAGCTTTGCGCAAGACGGCGGCCATGCCCATCGTGGTCAGGGTGACTACCTTGCCCCAAAAAGTGGAGCAGGTGGCAAACGAGCTGGGTGCCAGACGGGTGAACGGGCAGATTGTGGAACTGACCTGTCTGCAGGATGAAAAAATTACCACCCTGGGCCGGGTCAGCGGTCTTGGTGACCTGATCCGCGATGTGGAGGTTACCCCGGCCAGTCTCGAAGAACTCTACCGTCACTTTTCAAGCTCTGAGCAGGGGGGGCGCTAATGGGAATTCTGGCAATTGCACAACTGGAGTTTCTGGTGGCCCGGCGCAATATGTGGGTCGCGACCTCGGTTTTCATGATGGCGCTGTTTTCGCTGGTGTTGACTTTTGCCGGTGGAGCCACCGCCGGAAATCTGGGTGTTGACCCCCTAAGCGTTGCGGTGACTTCGATCACAACCCTGTCTGTCTATCTGGTCCCCCTGATTGCTCTTTTGCTTTCGTTTGACGCTATCGCCGGTGAGATTGAGAGGGGAACGCTGGCCTTGAGTCTGGCTTATCCACTCTCAAGAGGTGAAATATTGTTGGGGAAGTTTCTGGCTCACTTCGTAGTGCTGGCTTTTGCAATAGCTGTGGGGCTTGCACTTTCGGCCCTGCTTGTTGTCAGCCAACACGGACTGGCCGACATTTCCTTTGCACCTTTACTTCGCCTTTATGTAACAGCGCTGCCGCTGGGAGCGACCTTTCTGGGGATCGGGTACCTGGTTTCCTCGCTCGCCCGTCAACCCGGTGTTGCCTCGGGACTGGTCATCATAGTCTGGCTGGTTCTGGTTGTTCTTTATGACCTTGGACTGCTTGGCGCACTGGTTGCGGACAATGGTGGCTATTTCACAACCACTATCTTTCCCTTTTTGCTGCTGGCCAACCCGGCGGATGCTTTCAGGCTGCTCAACATGCCTGATGTTTCAGTGGTGGCACTGGCCAGCGGTCTTAATGCTCTGGGGTCGGAAACCGACAAAACGGGATTGTTGATTTCGCTTCTTGGCTGGCCGGTTCTTGCACTTTTTCTGGCCTGGATTTCTTTTAGGAGAGTAGAACCATGAATATTATCAAGGCAGTTTTGACTTTTTTTGCCATCACTTTCCTGGCTGGCTGCCAGATTGGTGCTCCGGCACAAAAACCCCAGCCCGCAATTCTGGGCGAAGATGATATTGGTCATTCTGATCAGATGATCGTCATGAATCATGTGGGACCGCGGGCGCAGGTGCACCTTGCCGGAGCAAGTGAACCACTTTGGTTCTCTTCGGTGCGTGACGGTCTGGTCTATCTCAGGTCGCCTGAACAGACGGCAAAAATTCTGGCGATTTACGTCAACGATATCGGTGTAGCTGAAAGCTGGGAAAATATGGGTGCCGGCAACTGGATTGATGCGGAAGCAGCCTTTTATGTGGTTGGCTCGGATGCCAAAGGGGGCATGGGTGCCCCTGAATTCGTGCCCTTCAGTGATGAGGAAAAGGCGCAGGCCTTTGCGGATGAACGGGGCGGAGAGATTCTTGGTCTCGACGACATTACGGCAGAGATGGTTCTGGCTCCGGTGGAGCAGGACCATATGGCAATGCCTTCCATGAGTGGAAACAATGATGCAACAGATATGGACATGTCTCCCGGAGGGGGCTGAAATATGAAACGCAGAAGAGTTCTGAGCATTCTGGCCGGTGTCGCCGCCATGCCCGTTGTGGGCGCACGGGCGGCCCCCGATATTTATAGCTGGCGCGGGGTGGCGCTGGGGGCTGAAGCGCGGATAATTCTTGATCACCCCGATGCTGAAGGGCTTGTCGCCGGGGCGGTAACTGAAATCCGCAGGCTGGAAAATATCTTCTCCCTCTATATTGGCGACAGTGAACTGTCCCGGCTCAATCGCGGGGGCTTTCTGTCTGCCCCTTCGTTTGAGATGGTTGAACTGCTTTCCATTTGTGCCAGCATAAACTCAAGCACTGCCGGAGCGTTTGATCCCAGCGTTCAAGCCCTATGGTCGCTTTATGCACGCAGCTATGCCAGAGGGCATGCGCCCGCTGATGGTGAGATTGAAGAGGCCCGGGAACTTACCGGCTTCAGGTATGTAAATATTTCTCCTCAGCGCATCTCATTTGAGAAAAGGGGAGTCATGCTTTCCCTCAACGGTATTGCCCAAGGGTATATTGCCGACAAGGTCGCCGCCTATTTCCGCCGCGGGGGTGTCACCAGTGTGTTGGTGAACACTGGTGAAATCACGGGCCTTGGCCTGGCCCCGGATGGCCAGGAGTGGTCAGTGAGCATAGACGAGGAGGCGGGCGAAGTCGTGCCTCTGAGCAACAGGGCCATCGCCACATCGGCGCCTCTGGGCACGGTGTTTGATGCACAGGGAACAGTTGGGCACATTCTTGATCCGCGAACCGGATATCCGGGAGGCAGTTGGCAAAGGGTTTCTGTTATATGCAACTCCGCCGCCAGGGCCGATGGGCTTTCCACTGCCTTTTGCCTGATGAACCAGAATGATATCGAACTCGCAAAAGGCAACACGACGGTTATTCTTGGCTAACTCAGACTGGCCATGCCGCGTGAATTTGTGCGCCCGGCAGCCTGGATCTGCTGCACTGTAAAGTCGCCTGCAACACCAAGCCAACCGATTTCGCACTTGCGAAATGGTGAATTCTGACACAGGTTATCAAGTTGAAAGACAGATAACAGAGGAAGCGTTTTTGAACGACCAGCCGGTTGCCCTTATCGCGGACAATATCCACAAGAGTTTTGGCGGGCTTGAAGTGCTCAAGGGGGTGTCATTGACCGCCCATGAGGGTGATGTGATTTCGATCATCGGCAGCTCGGGGTCCGGCAAGAGCACGTTTCTGCGCTGTATCAATTTTCTGGAGACCCCTGATCTGGGGCGCATCGTGCTTGATGGTGAGGAAGTGATCGTGCGCAAAGACCGGCGCGGACGGCTGCTGGGTGCGGATGCCAGGCAAATCCAGCGGCTGCGCAGCCAGCTCGGGTTTGTCTTTCAGAACTTCAACCTGTGGTCGCACATGAACGTTCTGCAAAATGTCATGGAGGGGCCGGTTCAGGTGCTGGGCCGTAACAAAACAGAGGCTCGGGAAGAAGCAATGCAGACACTTGAACAGGTTGGAATTGCTGAAAAGGCCGATGCCTATCCGGCTCAGCTTTCGGGCGGACAGCAACAACGCGTGGCTATTGCCCGCGCTTTGGCGATGCACCCCAAAGTGCTGTTGTTTGATGAACCCACCTCCGCCCTTGACCCCGAACTTGTAGGTGAGGTTCTACGCGTAATTCGCAAGCTGGCCGACGCCGGCCGCACCATGATAGTGGTCACTCATGAAATGGGCTTTGCCCGCGAAGTCAGCTCAAAAACCATTTTCCTTCACGAAGGCCGGGTGGAAGAGGAAGGTCCCCCCACCAACGTGTTTACACATCCCAAATCAGAGCGTTGCCGCGCCTTTCTGGCCAGCACGCTGTGACCAGGGTCCCGACCCTGAACCCATGGATAACAACGAGGAGTAAAACATGAATATTTTTACAAAAATCGCAATGGCGGCGGCCCTTGCCGCAACACTGGGCGCAACCGCCGTTTCGGCGCAAACCGTGCGCATGGGAACAGAGGGTGCCTACCCTCCGTTCAACTTTGTCAACGATAATGGAGAGATCGACGGGTTTGAACGCGAAGTGGGCGATGAATTGTGCGCGCGCGCCAATCTGGAATGTGTCTGGGTAACCAACGAATGGGATTCGATCATTCCCAACCTGACTTCGGGTAATTACGATACCATTATTGCTGGCATGTCGATTACCGAAGAACGGGATCAGGTGATTGACTTCACCCAGGAATATTTCCCCCCCGACCCCTCCCGTTATATGGTTCTGGCTGACGCCGAATTGAGCGATGGCGCAGTGGTTGCAGCCCAGACCGCAACCATTCAGGCCGGCTATCTTGCAAGTACCGGATACACGCTGGTGGAGTTTGCAACCGCGGACGAAACTATTGCTGCCGTGCGTTCGGGAGAAGCCGACGCGGTTCTGGCGGATGCCTCCTTTCTTGCTGAAATTGTTGATGCTTCCAATGGTGAACTGGCCTTCACCGGTGATCCAGTTTCAATCGGGGGTGGTGTCGGTATCGGTGTGCGAGAGTCTGACGGTGAGCTGAAGGACAAGCTCAATGCTGCCATTGATTCAATGAAAGCTGACGGCACTCTTTCCGCTCTGATTGCCAAATGGTTTGATGGGCGTGAGGTCTCCTACTGACCCCATGAAAACCTGACCGGGCTGTTTTTGGCCCGGTCAATGGAATTCTCCATGTCTGATTACCCTCCCCATGTTTGAATATTGTGCGGACCCCTCAGCGATTGAGGGTCTTGAATGGTGGTCATGCTATTTGACCACTGCCAAGCATTTTGCCTTTTACAAAAGCTTTGGCACGGTGCTGGTGCTGCTGTTTGCAACGGTACCTTTCATATTGCTGCTCGGTTTTGCGGGTGCGCTGGCGCGGCGCTCAAAAGCTTTCCCTCTTCGTGTGTTCGGACTGGCCTATACTTCAATCGTGCGCGGTGTGCCCGATATTGTTTTCTTCCTGTTTGCTCTGATTGCGCTGGATCAGGGGATCGAATATCTGCGCCATATCACCCTGTGCCCGGACTGGAGCGAGCCCATCCGGCAGGGCAGCGATTTCATCGTTTGTTCTGAAGCCAAAATGCCGCTGGGCAGCGCACCCCAGTGGCAACACGAACTTTACGGGTTCTTTCTGGCCATGACCGGTTTTGCCGTTGTGTTCGGGGCCTTTGCAGCCAACACCATGTATGGCGCATTGCAGGCCGTTCCCCATGGTCAACTGGAAACCGGAGTGGCTTTTGGCATGTCACCCCGCCAGATATTCCGGCGCATTCATCTGCCTCAAATGTGGATATATGCGCTGCCTGGCCTCTCCAACCTGTGGATGATTCTGGTTAAGGCCACTCCGCTTTTGTTCCTGCTGGGGGTTGAGGACATCGTTTACTGGGCCCGTGAGCTCGGGGGCACAAAAATTGGACTTTATTCTTATCCGCACGGCGACTGGCGGCTGGCTTATTTTGTTGTGTTGCTTGTTTTCTACCTGACGTTGACCTGGGTCAGCGAGCGGGTTTTTGAACGCCTGACGCGTTTTGTCTCTAAGGGGCAGGATACGCTTGGGGGTACTTTATGAGCTGTAATGAAACCATTATTGCTTACGGTCTGCGCGCCATCGGGTTTGGTGAACGCCTGCTGCCCAAGGCCGATATAACGCTTTGCGAGCAATTTGTGCTTATCGGCTCGGGCATGATGTGGAACATTTATTTCGCGGTACTTGCCCTTGCTTTTGGCTTTTTTGCAGCCACCGGGATCGCCCTGGCGCGGGCCAGTTCGCGGCCTATTCTACAGTTTCCGGCCAAGGCATTCATCTTTATCATCCGCGGTTCCCCCCTGTTTATCCAGTTTTTTATCGCCTATGAGGCTTTTGTTCTCATTCCCAAACTGGGGTTTGATATGAACTTTGGTTTCATTGAAATTACGGTGGAAACCCGTTGGCTGACCAGGGCCTGGCTCGGGGCACTGATAGTGTTGTTTCTGAACACTACTGCCTATACAGCTCAGATTTTTCACGGTGCGCTGATGTCGGTTCCAAAAGGGGATATCGAAGCGGCTGATGCCTTGGGAATGTCTCCTTTCCAAAAGTTCAGGCGCATCGTCTGGCCTTCAATGCTGAGGCTGGCCTGGGCCTCCTACACCAATGAGGCAATTTTTCTGTTCCACGCTACCGCATTGGTGTTTTTCTCCTCTTTTCCAGCCTGGCGCCAAGAGGGGGACGCGCTTTATTATGCCAATTATTTTGCCGACAAGACCTTCAATCCGTTTGTTCCCTATCCCATTATCGGTCTTTATTTCGTGATCTTCACCCTGCTCCTGATTGTTGTCTTTGGCATGGTAAACAAACGTCTGAATCGCCATTTGCTGCCGGAATAATAGGGCTCCTGCATGTGCCATGTCACCGGTGCGCCTTTTTTTGAGTGCCCCTAAAAGGCACCGAACAGGATTGACCCACCTTCCGGATTGAAGCAGATAGGAGTGCAGAACACAAAATGCGGGTGTAGCTCAATGGTAGAGCAGCAGCTTCCCAAGCTGAATACGAGGGTTCGATTCCCTTCACCCGCTCCAGTTTACTCTGTCGGGCGGAACTCTGTATTGCGGCTGAAATCACTGTCCATATTGGCGCCGCGCGCCAGCCGGGTCACCCCGTGCTTTGTTTTGGCCCAGAAATAGGGACGGGTAAGCAGTTCGTAGACCGCAAGCGCCGCTGCAACAGAATTCATGATCCAGTAAACGGGCAGCAGGAACTGATAGGTAATGAGATGTCCCAGCCCGAGCCGGGTCAGTCCCAGGGTTGAAATAACAAAAGCTGATCCGTAGCCTGCAATCAAGATGCCAAGCTGGATGGCACTCCAGGGATCGTACGGGATAAGACCCCCCCCCTGACTGGTAATACGCCACAACAGTACACCCAGAAAAACGCTGTGCAGGGGTGCGCTGATTATCATACCACCCACATAGGCCTGAAAGATCAGGAAATTGCGCAAGCCGATATCCTTGAGGAACGTCAGAGGATAGCGGTTGTGCACGATGAATGTTTGCATCCAGCCCTTCATCCAGCGGGTGCGCTGGGCCAGCCATGCTTTTAGAGTAATGGGAGCCTCTTCATAGGTGCGTGAGGTGAAAGTGCCGGTGCGATAGCGCAGGCGCGTCAGACGGATGCCGAGATCGGCGTCTTCTGTGACGTTAAAAGCATCCCACCCCCCCGCCTCACGCAAGGATTGCAGGCGGAAGTGATTGCTGGTTCCCCCAAGAGGTAGAGGCATTTTCCATTTTGACAGAGCCGGGAGCAGCAGGCCGAACTGACCGCCATATTCCCCGCTGAACAGAGCTGAAAGCCAGTTTTCATTGGCATTGTCGATGACAAGTTCTGCCTGCAGGCAATCGAGCCCGGGCTGATCCCTGAATATACTCACCGCCCGGCGTAACTGGTCGCTCTGTGGAATATCCTCAGCATCATAAACCACAACAAATTCTCCCCGCGCCAACGGCAGGGCATAGTTGAGCGCCTTGGGCTTGGTATGGGGGCTTTGGTCGGGAACAATCACCAATTCAAATCGCGGGTCGCCAAGAACAGCAATGACAGCGTCCAGTGTTGAGGGGCTGCGTGATTCAACGACAAACTTGATGTCCAGCTTCTCGGGGGGATAGTCGAGACGAGCCATGGCGCTGGCCAGTTGAGGCACCATGTTGGCCTCATCATGCAAGGGTATCAGTACAGTATAAACGGGCAGGTTATCCTGAGAAACCGGCGGCACGATCGGTTCTTCCTCTCCGCGGGAGGCCTGATAGACGGCGGCCAGTCGCAGACCGGAGGGGACAAGCAGCAAAAATGCCATAAGTGGAACCAGAACGGGCTGAAGGACAAACGGTGTCAGGGCTGCAAGCAAAACGAGAAAAGCAAGCCCCATGGCAAAAACCAAGCGTACCCTCATGGTCAGGTCCAGGTGGGCACTGGCAAATGGCCAGCGGGAAGCCAGCCGGGTCCGGGCCTGATCCAGCAAAAGTTTTGCGCTTCTGTCGGTTAGCCCGCTGCGCAGGGCACGAGGCGGCACGATGCAAATGGAATTGCCAAGTTCAGGTCGTTTGATCAATTGGGTGCGAATATTGAGCAATTCAGAGAACCCGGCGCAGGTGAACAGGACATCCCGGTCGAAAACTTTCGCCCTCAGGGTCTTCACGTCAGCCAGTGCTTCGGCACGAATGATCTCGGGATTGGTGGGCACCTGTCTGGGCACAACGGGGGAGAAAGCCAACCCACACCACTCCGCAGCGCGCGCATAAACCTCTGCCTCGTCAATTCGCGCGTGAATGGCAAAAAAGGTGAGGGGTTCCGACTCGGATACCAGCGCCAGCTCCAGCAGGTCCAAAGCCTGATTATCGTTTCGGCAGGTGTTGCCCAGCACAAATCTGACGAGATCAATGGCAGGGCGCATGAAGGCAAACAATCTCGGCTGGTTGAGGTTTTGACGAAGCCCCTACATTCATACCCGAGGGTGGCGACGCAAAAAAGAATTAAATTGCGGCACCCACCAATCTTAGCATATTCTTCCAGAATCACGAGGCCATAACCCAACTGTCAAACAGTCCGGACCCTGCCATGCGGCTATTATTGCAATATTCGGGCAATCGGAAACAGGCAGTGCGAGTGGCCAGTGCCGCTTTTGCTGCCATCCTTGCTCTTGGTGCAGGCACAAGCGCCTGGGCACAGTCCTTTCCCAACCATTTTGACCCCACCAGCAGAGACAGCATCGCCGAAGTTGAACAGGTGCCAGCCATCCGCTTTTTGACAACACCGGATTTCCCCCCCCTCAACTACCGTGCAGCCAACGGAGAACTGGTGGGTTTTCATGTTGATCTTGCCCGCGCGATTTGTGAAATTGCAGAGGCAGCATGCACTATTCAGGCATGGCCCTGGGAGCAGGCGCCAGATGCTCTTCTGGACAATCAGGGAGACGCGCTTATCGCGGGCCTGGCGATTACGCCTGAAACCGGAATGCGTTTTGATTTTTCACAGATTTACATGATGTTTCCGGGGCGCTTTGTCGTCCAGAATGCCGACCGGAATGCGTTCGACCCCCGGGCGCTGGAGGGGCGGGTTATATCCGTCCGAGGCGGATCAGGGCATGACCTGTTTGCTACCCGCTATCTGGAGGGGGCACAACTGGCCCGTTTTGAGACAGAACTTGAAGCTCTGCAGGCGCTGGAAGAGGGAGGCGTTTATGCCTATTTTGGCGATGCCATGCGCGCCTCATTCTGGCTCAACGAGAACCCGGATTGCTGCGCCTTCACGCCCGAAACCTATTTTCGTTCAGACCTGTTCGGTGAAGGGCTGGCCATTGCTTTTCCGGCCGGGCAGAATCTTGTGCGCCGGACCGTGAACGCAGCGCTCGTTCAACTCAAGCGCGAAGGAATGCTCGACGAACTCTATCTGCGCTGGTTTCCTGTGGGTTTTTACTGATCCTGGCTTTGTGGCTGCTCGGTCATTGCCGCTTTACTTTGTTCAGAAGGGGTATGGGGCGGATTACGAAAGGGAAAGCTGATGGCCCATGTAAACCGTGTGGGCGCATCGTCCTGCCATTCTGCCAGCCCGATTTCCATTTCGTCATGCCCGTCCTGGGGTTGGGGCACGTAGGTGTTAAAAATCCTGTCCCAGATTGAAAGGAAAAATCCGTAATTGCTGTCTGTTTCATGGCGATGCACCGAATGGTGCACCCGATGCATGTCAGGGGTGACGAACACCGCACGCACGATTATATCCAGCGGCCGGGGCAAATTGAAATTGGCGTGATTAAAAATGGCGGATCCATTGACCAGCGCTTCAAACACAACCACTGCTGCGGCAGCCGGACCAAGCACAAGGATGGCGGCGGATTTGACAAAAATCGAAAAGATGATTTCCAGCGGGTGGAACCGCACGGCAGTTGTTGCGTCCATTTCCACATCTGAATGATGCACCCGGTGCAGTCGCCACAATATGGGGACTTTATGGGTAATCAGGTGTTGTGCCCAGATGACCCAATCCAGAACAATGATTGCAATCAGCCACTCCAGCCAGAGAGGAAGATCCAGAATATTGAGCAGGCCCCAGCCATTGGCGCTCGCCCAGAACGCTGTGATAACAGCGGTGAGGGGAATGACAAAGGTCACGGCGCTGACTGCCAGAAAGTCTGACACGAGAATGCCGATATTTGTTGTCCAGCGCTGGCCGCGTGTGAAGCGTCTCTTCCGGCGCGGCAGCCAGGTTTCAAGAATAGCCATGATGAGAAAAATCGAAGCAAACAGACCAAGTCGGAATGCGGTTTCGCTCAAACCAAAAAATTCCATATTCATTTTCCTGCGGTTGGGCTGCTGACCTGCTTTTGAGAAATGAAAGGGCCCTATAGCGCCTTTTGTACACAACTGCTCATCAAAACCGGGTGAGCACCGGTTTCAGAGTCTTGAGCTCGCTCACATATGGAGCTTTCTAAGCCCGGCGCAACCGTGCCCGTGCCGCAACTTCAATTGCCGCTGTCGTCAGACGGTCAATTTTGAGACTGTCACGGACCATCTCAAGCCAGCGCAATTCCTCCTGCCCCAGTTCCAGGTCGACGGCGGCAATTTCCACCGCCAGCGCATAGGCGGTATCCTGCAGACGTTCAGGAATCGTGTCGATGGTTTCTCTGAGGACACCCTCCACGCCGAGGCGTTGCAGCATATCGGCACATTCTTCACTGACCCGGGGCAAAGAGGAAACATCGTACCCCTCAAACACCGGCAGCCGTTTGACCAGTGCCGACATGCGGTTGAGTTCCTGGTTGGACAAAGCCCGGTCGGCGGCCGCGGTGACCACCATGATATAAACCAGTGCGTCCTGGGTTGATAAAGTCATTTTTGTGGGCCTCGCTGTTTATTTGGTTTCAGCGGTAACAGGTATGGTGTCCGGCGAGCAATGACAAGCCCGCCTCAAAGCTGTTCAAACCGCCGGAGACCCCAAAATGATTGCACTCAACCCCGCCTTGTGCGACTAGGTGCCCGATTGCCCACCCTTTTTGGGAAGGCAGAAATATTATGGAACCGGCATCGTGGCAAATTCAAACCTCCCCCCCCTTGACCCCGTTTTTTTTGACGCTGCGCAGACCGCCAAAGCCTGGCCGTTTGCCGAAGCGCGCAAACTGGTGAAACGGTTGGCACGTTCAGACAAGAAAGAAGCGGTATTCCAGACCGGGTACGGCCCCTCCGGCCTGCCTCACATCGGCACCTTTGGCGAGGTGGCGCGCACCACCATGGTGCGCAATGCGTTCCGACTACTGACCCGGGACGAGGTCCCGACGCGCCTGATCTGTTTTTCCGATGATATGGACGGCATGCGCAAAGTTTCACCCCATCTGCCCAATCAGGAGATGTTGGCACAATATCTGGGTCAACCGCTGTCACGGGTGCCCGATCCGTTTTCCGACCAGTACAAAAGTTTTGCCGACCATAATAATCACCGGCTGATGGAGTTTCTCGACCAGTTCGGTTTTGAATATGAGTTTATCAGCTCAACCGAGCATTATGCCTCAGGGGCTTTTGATGATGCCCTGCTGGCCATGCTCAAGGTCTATGACAAGGTGATGGAGATTATCCTGCCCACCATCGGTGAGGAACGGCGCAAGACCTATGCGCCTTTTTTGCCCATATCTCCCAAAACCGGGGTGGTTTTGCAGGTACCCATGATAGCAACCAACCCTGAAAAAGGTACCATCACCTATATCGACCCCGATAGTGGCGAGCAGATTGAGACCACGGTGACCGGCGGTGCCGTCAAGTGCCAGTGGAAGGCCGACTGGGCCCTGCGCTGGTTCGCTTTGGGGGTGGATTATGAAATGGCAGGCAAAGACCTGATTGACAGTGTGAAGCTCTCCTCGCGCATCATTACAGCGCTTGGCGGACGCCCTCCCGAAGGTTTTAACTACGAATTGTTTCTGGATGAAACCGGTCAGAAAATTTCAAAAACCAAGGGTAACGGTCTGCCAGTCGAGCAATGGCTGACCTATGCTTCGCCGGAGAGCATTTCCCTGTTCATGTATCAAAAGCCCATGACCGCCAAGCGGCTCTATTTTGACGTTATCCCCAAGGCGGTT
Source organism: Hyphomicrobiales bacterium (assembly GCA_026981645.1). GTDB lineage: Bacteria > Pseudomonadota > Alphaproteobacteria > Rhizobiales > Devosiaceae > DROE01. Next base: position 18,367 of record JALSII010000051.1, read on the forward strand.
GATGAATATTATGCCTTTGCCGCCGCCTATGAAAACCAGTCAAGTGAGGAACGCCTGAATAATCCGGTTTTCCATATTCACGGCGGTGCGCCCGGTGTTGGTGAGGCACCGCTGAGTTTTGCACTGCTGCTCAATCTGGTTTCTGCAGCCAATGCCGAGGACGAAGGGGTGTTGTGGGGGTTTCTCAAACGTTACCTGCCAGATGCGACCCCTGAAACCTATCCGGAGTTGGGCAAGCTCGTGGAATATGCCATGCGCTATTTCCATGATTTTGTGAAGCCGGGCAAAAAGTTTCGTGAAGCGGACAACAAAGAGCGCACAGCACTGTTGCACCTGTCGGAACTGCTGGAACCGCTGGAGGGCTCAACTGATGCGTCTCAAATCCAGAACGTGGTTTATGAGGCAGGAAAGCAGGCTGAGTTCGAGCCGCTTCGTGACTGGTTCAAGGCGCTTTATCAGATTTTGCTCGGCCAGGACCAGGGGCCGCGCTTCGGTTCGTTGGTTGCTCTCTACGGGGTGGCGGAAACCCGCGCGCTCATTGAAAAGGCCCTCGCAGGAGAATTGGTAAACTGAAAATCCCGGGGGGCGCAACTCCCCCGGAAATCATCAGCCCTGAGGCACCGGTTCGGTGGCAGCCTTGTAAAGATGCCAGGTGGCATGCCCCAATATGGGAAAGACAATTATCAATCCCAGAAACATGGGCACCATGGCAACCATTGCCAGCAACGTGACAATTACTCCCCAGCCCAGCATCGGAACAGGGCTTTTTGCAACCGTCTGAAAGCTGGTGATCATTGCGGTTACAAAATCAAGCTCAGTATCGAGCAGCAAGGGCATGGCAATAACTGTTGCCGAGAACAGAAATAATGCCAGCACCGCACCGACCAAGGTGCCCACAAGCAGAAACATCATGCCACTCTGGGTAGTCAGGACCACCTCGATAAATCCGGTGATGCTGGAGGGCGAATTAAAACCCATGAAAATGGCAATCAGCACCCGCACCAGATAAACCCATACCCAGAAGATGAACATCACCGAAAAAGCAATCCAGGCGGTTTGACGCTCCCTCTGGGCAAAAACTGTCAGCAAAACCGCCTTCCATGATAGTGGTTCATTGTTGGCAAGCCGGTGGCTGACTTCATAAATTCCGGTGGCGGCAAACGGGCCGACAAGGGGAAAACCGATCATGATCGGCAATATCATCCACACGGCGTCAAAAATATTGAGAATTGCCAGTATTGCTATTCCGCCCGTGGCAAAAAAGGCACCGAAGAACAGCCCATACTTTGGGGCCCGTCGAAAATCGGATAGCCCCTTGCCCAGCGCCTCCATGATGGTGCTCCACTCGACAGCAACAACTTTTGGCGCCTTGGGCACCACATAGTCGGCTGTTTGTTCGGAACTGCTCATTTGTCTCTCCCTCCATATTTCCCCCAAAACCAAGGACAGAGGAAAAGAATTGGACAAAAAAGTCAAGCAATTGATTTATGTCAAGGACAAGTGTCTTTCAAATCAGACGCCATCCACAGCTCTAAATCGGGAAAACTTACTGGCTCGCCCACAAAATTCGCGCAATCCAGTCGATTTCCGACAGTTTAAGACTGCGCGGCAAATGCTTTGGATTCAGGGAATGCAGTTCAACACTGCTGGCTGTTTTCCGGTGCAGAATTTTTGCTGTAACCTCTCCCTCAAGGGTGCGCACCACAACCCGGTCCCCCCGGCGCAACTGCTCTGTGGGAGAAACGATAAGCACATCCCCATCCCGATAAGCGGGCAGCATTGAATCTCCTGAAACCTCAAGCGCATAGGCGTTGCCGTCATTGGCGCCGGGAAATGAAACCTCGTCCCACCCCTGGCCGGAAGGAAAGCCCCCGGAATCAAAATAGCCCCCTGCCCCCGCTTCGGCCATTCCCAACAGGGGAACGCAAGGCTCCTTGGGCGGGGGCGGAGTTTGCGTAAATCCGTTGGCGCCCGACAGGAAACTGTCAAAGGTTTCTTCTGTAGCCCCTAGTATTTTGGAGATGCTTTCGGTGGAGGGCCAGCGTTCGCGTCCGTCCTTGCTCTTGCGCTTGGAGAGGTTAAATGCGGTGGGGTCGAGCCCGGCCAGCCGTGCAAGGCCGGAGGCTGTCAGGTTATGCCTTTCCGCCAACGCGTCAATGGCATCCCAGATTGTTCTGTGCGAGAGCAAGGAAAGGCACTCCACCCTGTGAATAAATTCACATTGTTATTTAGAGCAAAGGTATATATTCCGTCGAACTTCCTGTAAAGAGCATCGGAAATGCTTTCACTCGCAGCTTGAAGAAAAAGCCGCACTTGCATAGGTTTGCGCCGGACGGGCTCGCCGGGAACAGAAGTGACAAAGATCATTGAACATGCAACAACCCGATCTGATCTATAAGATTGTCAGCATCGGGCTCTGGCTACGCGCACAAGAAAAGAATATTGTGCCTCCGATGCCGGTTGATAAAGCCGATGGCTATATGCATTTCTCTACTGCCCGACAGTTGCCCGAAACCCTTTCCCTGCACTTTGCCGGGAAAAACAGCCTGGTGCTTCTGGCCGTGAAAGTCGCAGTGCTCATTGATGATTTGAAATGGGAAACCTCTCGTGGTGGCGACCTGTTTCCCCATCTCTATGCAGACCTGCCCACTGATGCAATTGTCTGGCACGAGCAAATTGATGTTGCTGCAGACGGGACATGCGCTCTGCCGGAGCGTGTTCGGTGAACCTCTCCTCGCTTTCTCCATTTTTGCGCAACTCTTTTTTGCGCAATCTTACCCGCGACGGCCTGCTGGCCATGGAGCCCGAGCGCGCCCACCAGGCCACGATCATGGCTCTGAAGCTGGGGCTGGCTCCGTCGCAGAAGTTTCGAGATGCCCCCGAATTGAAAACCATTCTGGCCGGACTTGAATTGGCCAACCCCATAGGCATGGCTGCGGGGTTCGATAAAAATGCCGAGGTCCATACTGCGCTTGGCACCATAGGTTTTGGCCTCACCGAGGTGGGCACCCTGACCCCTCGCGCCCAGAGGGGCAATAAAAAGCCACGTCTGTTCCGCCTGATGGGCGCGCGCGGTGTCATCAACCGCATGGGCTTCAACAATGAGGGCCATGCGCCAGCTTACGAACGCCTGCGCCTTCAGGGAAGTCGCGCCATGGTCGGGGTAAATATCGGAGCCAACAAGGACACAGAAGATTTTGTTGCCGACTATGTACTGGGTGTTGAGAGATTTTCCGATATTGCGGATTACCTGACCATCAATATTTCATCTCCCAACACTCCCGGACTGCGCGACCTGCAGTCGGGTGAACTCCTTAATCGTTTGCTCTCTTCCGTTTTATCGGCGCGGGCCCGCCAGAAAGTGCGGGTGCCCGTATTCCTAAAGCTTGCCCCCGACCTCGACCAGAGCCAGATGGATGAGATTTGTGCCAGCATATCGGGCACTGGTCTGGATGGGCTGATTATCTCAAACACCACGCTCGCCCGTGAAACCGTAGCCGGATTTCCCGGAGCCGACGAGGCGGGGGGACTGTCGGGAATACCTTTGTTTGACCTCTCTACCCGATGTCTGGCCCAGATGCGCCAGCGGGTCGGACCCGACCTGCCCATCATCGGGGTTGGCGGAGTGCATTCGGCTCAAAGTGCTCTGGACAAGTTCGAAGCGGGGGCCAACGCCATCCAGCTTTACACAGCTCTCGTCTTTGAAGGGATGGATTTGCTGGAAGAAATCAAGGCCGGTCTTATTGAAGCGGTGCGCGCCAGGAAACAAAAAACCGTTGCCGATCTGGTGGGCTCGCGAGTTGATGAATGGGCTTCGAAGCTGATCTAACTGAATATGCTGGTCAGCCGGGCGCGCACTGCAATCCAGAATATCACGCCCCGGGCGACAAAAAATACATGCAGGGCAATCCAGAGCCCGCCAAGTCCAAACTGGTTTTGCAGCCAGTAGGCCGCCCCGATATAAATAACAGTTGAGGCGAGCATGCCGTTGCGGATGATGGTGTTCAGGGTCGCCCCGGTCATCACCCCGTCCATGACAAAAGCAATGACGCCGCTAAAGGCGATGAAGGCTGCGACGAACAAATGCTCGCGCGCCGCAAGCCGCACTTCGGCGTTTGTGGTCAACAGGTCAATGAGCAGCGGACCGCCCGCCAGCCAGACCACAAACAGACCAAAGCCGATCACCAGTCCCCACAGCGCCGAGAGATGCCAGGCCTGCTCAAAGGCCGGGCGATAATTTGCCCCCACCGCCTTGCCGCAATAAAACTCCGCCGCCTGAGCCTGCCCATCCAGAAAATAGGCGGTGACCATGGAAAAGTTGAGCAGAACCGCACTTGCCGCCAGGGGGACTTCCCCGGCACGCGACATCTGGGCCGAAAAGAACGCAAATGTGCCCATCAGTGCTGCAGAGCGGATCATCAGGTCCCGGCTCAGGTCAAACATCCTCCACAGAGCGGTGCTGTCCAATAGTTGCTTCAGGCTGATGGTGGTTTTTAATCCACGTCCGGCGCTCACCTGCCACCAGACCACTCCGATTGAAACCATAGCGATACCGGCCTCAGCGATAACCGAAGCTGCGGCAACGCCGGAAACACCCCAGCCGTAGGAATGAACGAACAGGATGGAGAGAGCGATGTTGATGACATTGACCCCGATCTGTAAAAACATGCCCGTTTTGGCAGCACCGCGCCCATAGAACCAGCCCAGAAAAGCAAAGTTGAGCAGCACGAACGGCGCCCCAAACATGCGCACCGCCAGATAGTTCAGAAACGCATTTGTCACCACAGGCCCCGGCGGCGCGAAAGCAAGAACGCCAAGGCTCTGAATGGGTTTGACCAGCGCCAGCAACAAAAGCCCCAGCACCAGCCCCACCATTGCGGCGCGCAACAGATGGACAAGGCCCTGGTTGGGGTCTTGCCGGCCCACCGACTGGGCGGTGAGGCCCGCGGTGCCAAGTCGCAAAAAGAACAGCATGGCAAACACGGACCCAAAGGTCAGCGCGCCAAGTTCCAGCCCTCCCAAAAGCCCCGCATCGCCCAGACGTCCGATAACAGCGATATCGACAATGCCCACCAGCGGCTGGGTGATGAAGGCCAGCGAGGCGGGCAGGGCAACTCTGAAAATGTCCCGGTGGCTGACCGTGAACGGATAGCTGGTGGTTGTGCTCAACCTTATTGGCCTAATCGCGCACGATTTTGGGAATTGCCGGCACCTGAATAAGGGGCATCAATTCAAGGGAATTGATATTCAGATGAGCCGGGGTGTTGGCGATGAACCAGATGATATCGGCCACATCTTCGGGCAGTATGGGCTCCAGCCCCTTATAAAAATCCTCATTGGCCTGTTTGTCGCCATAGGTGCGCACCTCTGTGAACTCGGTTTTGGCCATGCCGGGCACAAAGCTTGTCACCCGAATATCGGTTCCGGCAAAATCGCAGCGCAGTTCATAGGAGAAGTGATGCACAAAAGCTTTGCTTGCCCCATAAACATTGCCCCCCGGATAGGCAAAATGCCCCGCAACCGACCCCACATTGATGACCGACGCGCCGCGCCCTGCCTTCTTAAGCTGGGGGATCATCTCTTGGGTGGTGTGGACAAGGCCCATAATGTTGGTTTCAACCATGGTCCGCCAGTCCTCAAGACGAATGTCGGGCATGGGTTTGGCACCAAGCGCCAGACCTGCATTGTTGAACAGACATTTGACGGGGGAGAACTCCGGGGTCAGGCTGGCGACAGTGTCAACAATGCTCTGGCGGTCGGTCACATCCATTTGCACAGGCAGGATGGAACCTTCAGGGCACTCGTCTTTCAGAGCCTCAAGGCGTTCCAGGCGACGTCCGGTGGCCACCACCTTCCAGCCCTGTTTGGCGAACAGTCGGGCGGTAGCGGCGCCAAAGCCGGAAGTTGCGCCGGTGATGAAGATGACGGACTGGGGCATTTCGTGGGGTTCCTGGCGTGTTTTTTTCAGGGAACTCGCCAAGCGGTGGCGAATCGTTTGTAGTTGCAGAGCAAGCCGGAGACGATGTGAGCGAACTTCCCGACAAAATTCAAGACTGGTTTTCAGACCGTGGCTGGCAGATGCGCGACCATCAGCGTCGGGTGCTTGAGGTAAGCAGCGCCGGTCACTCGGCTTTGCTTATTGCCCCCACCGGCGCGGGCAAAACCCTGGCCGGATTTTTACCCACTCTGGCCCATCATGCAACGCAAAAACACGATGGCCTGCATACGCTCTATATCTCGCCGCTAAAGGCGCTGGCGGTGGACGTGGCGCGCAACCTCACCGATCCTATTGGAGAAATGGGCCTTGATATTCGCGTTGAAACCCGCACCGGCGACACCCCTTCCAACCGGCGTCGGCGCCAGCGTTATGACCCCCCCGATATTCTGTTGACCACCCCCGAGCAACTGGCGCTGCTCATCTCCCACCCTGATGCCCACCGCATGTTTGATTCCCTCAAACGCCTGGTACTGGATGAATTGCACGCGCTGGTGACGTCCAAGCGTGGCGAACTGCTCTCGCTGGGCATCTCGCGGCTGGCCCGTCTTGCACCGCAAATGCAGATAACGGCGCTCAGCGCCACCATTGCCCGGCCGGAAACACTGCGCGACTGGATTGCGGCCCCTGTTGCTCCACAAACCACCGAATTGCTGGAAATGGCCGGCGGCGCGCAACCAGAGGTTTCCATTCTGGCCAGCAAGGACCGCCTGCCCTGGGCCGGACATTCGGCAAGCTATGCGGTGCCCGATCTTTATGAGATCATCAAAAACCACGGCACTTCGCTACTGTTCGTCAACACGCGCTCCCAGGCCGAAATGTTGTTTCAGGCACTCTGGGCCGCCAATGACGACGATCTGAGCATTGCCCTGCACCACGGCTCCCTTGATGTGGCCCAGCGCCGCCGGGTGGAAAGCGCCATGACCCGGGGCGATTTAAGGGCTGTAGTCTGCACCTCAACCCTTGACCTGGGCATTGACTGGGGCGATGTGGATCTGGTTATCCAGATCGGAGCACCCAAGGGCGCCTCGCGCATGCTCCAGCGCATCGGGCGCGCCAACCATACTCTTGATACCCCCTCAAAAGCGCTGTTTGTTCCCTCCAACCGCTTTGAAGTGCTGGAGTGCGAAGCGGCGCTGGAAGCAGTCCACAGGGGTGTGCAGGATAGTGAGGATCCGGTTGAAGGGGGTATGGATGTTCTGGCCCAGCATGTGCTGGGCATGGCCTGCGCCACAGAGTTTGAAACAAAGGAGCTATTTGGCGAAATCATTACCGCCTGGCCCTACCGCAACCTGTCGCAAGCGCGATTTGAGCGTGTGCTCGAATTTGCCGCCACCGGTGGCTATGCCCTCAAAGCCTATGAACGCTATGCCAAACTGCGGCGCACGCCGGAGGGAAAATGGCGCATCGCCAACGCCGGAATTGCCCGGCAATATCGCCTCAATGCAGGCACCATCATTGCCGAACCCATGGTCCGGGTGAGGCTGACGCGCAGCATGGAAAGGCGCCCCGGCCGGCCGTCCACGCCACGGGGGGGGCGTGTGCTGGGGGAAATGGAGGAATATTTCTTTTCCCAGATGCGCGTCGGAGACACGTTTTTGTTTGGTGGTGAAACCCTTTCATTTCAGGGCATGCGCGAAAACGAAGCCTTTGTGGCGCGCACCCAGGCCAAAGACCCCAAAATCCCCTCCTATATGGGGGGGAAGTTTCCCCTCTCCACCTATCTGGCGGAGCGGGTTCGTGCCATTCTGGGCTCCCCTGACGAATGGCACAAACTGCCAAAGCAGGTGAGCGAATGGCTCTCTTTACAGGGGCATGTTTCGCTGCTGCCCGGGCGCGATAATCTGCTGGTCGAGACCTTCCCACGGGCCGATAAATCCTATCTGGTCTGTTATCCTTTTGAGGGTCGGCTGGCCCACCAGACCATGGGAATGCTGCTCACACGTCGCCTCGAACGCCTGCGCGCGCGCCCGCTGGGCTTTGTCGCTTCGGATTATGCACTTGTCATCTGGGGTCTGGGCGACATGAGCATGATGATCCGTAACGGGCAGCTGTCGCTGGACGAACTATTCTCCGAGGAAATGCTGGGCGACGATCTGGAAGAGTGGCTGGACGAATCCTCGCTGATGCGGCGCACCTTTCGCAACTGCGCCATGATCGCGGGCCTCATTGAGCGTCGCCATCCGGGCAAGGAAAAAACCGGTCGCCAGATCACCATGAATTCGGATTTGATTTACGATGTGCTCTATGCCCATGAACCAGACCACATTCTGATTGAAGCCACCCGGCGCGACGCCTCCCGTGGTCTACTGGATATAGAACGGCTGGGTGAGTGCCTGCGCCGGATACGCCGGAATATTGTTCACAAACCCCTTTTGCGAATCTCGCCCCTTGCGGTACCCTTGATGCTTGAGATCGGCAAGGAACCCATATTTGGCGAGGGCCGCGAAAGTGCCATGGCCGAAGCCGCAGACGAGTTGATCAGAGAAGCGACAGGAAGCTAGTTGGCAAACGCAATCCAAATGTCTGTGGCAGAGTCGGAGGCGCCTTTGATCCATTTTTGCGGCCACGCCTTTTTGCCTCTGCTCAGTGGTGGATTGTTCTGGCAGGCAGAGAACACACTTCTGGTTGCCGACCTGCATCTTGAAAAAATGTCCTCCTTTGCCCGCTCCGGCCAACTGCTTCCCCCTCACGATACCGGAGCGACGCTGCAACGTCTTGCCTCTGATCTGGCTGAAACCGGGGCGACCCGGGTGATATGCCTGGGGGACAGTTTCCACCGCGACGAAGGCACCAGCACCCTTTTGGGGGACGACAAAAACAGGCTGGAAGAACTGATTGCGGATCGGGACTGGCTGTGGATAGCGGGCAATCACGACCCCGCCCCCCACGCTCTGGGCGGCGCCTGCTGCCCCAAAACAAAGATTGCAAACCTCGTGCTGACCCACAAGCCCACCCAAGACCTTTTTGGGCAGGTGTGCGGGCATCTGCATCCCGCAGCACGAGTGCATATCAACGCCCGCTCGGTGCGCCGACCCTGTTTTGTGCATGATGAGCGCCTGATGATGCTGCCGGCCTACGGGGTTTCGACCGGCAGTCTGAATATCCTTTCCCCTCCCTTTGCCGGTCTGTTTGAGCGAAGGGAGTTGCGGGTGACAATGCTGGGCAGGGACCGGCTCTATCCGGTTGGCGCCAAACGACTGGTTGGCGGCTGAGCCTTGAAAGCATCAGGCATTGGCCAGACCATGCAATACCAGAACGGCCATCAGCGTCAGGCAGACTGCCCACGTCATCATGCGCCGCGCCGCCGCATAGGCTCGCGGCAGCGTTCCCTTGAAGCCTGACCAGCTGTCCCAGGCTCCCTGGCCGCCAAATCCTACGATCAGCAGGGCAATGGCAATGGTAAAGGGCAGAAGGACTGCCGCCAGACCGAGCGCCAACAGGGCCAGAATCAGCCCCAGACCCCGTTTGCTCTCTTCGCCCGGCAACAGAAAGCGGCCAAATCGGGCACCTGAAAAAAAACCGAGCAGCAAAGCGCTGTAGCCGACGACTGCACGTTCCAGAACAGCTTCTCCAAGAGGTACAAGACCGGAGAACAACATGCCGGCCAGTCCGGCAAACAGTGGCGAACACAATGCCAGAAAAAGCAAAAGCAACTTTTTGCTTTGCTCCGTATCGCTGTTCCTCACCTGTATGTCCCTATCGCCTGAATGCAACAGCGCCCAGCCAGCCCGTGAACAGGGCGATCAGGACACTCGCAAGCCCATAGGCGAGGGGATAGTCGCGGGCGGCATTGCCAATAAAGCGCTCCGCCCCTGTGGTGCGCACCACAAATCTTTCCGCTTTCTGGTCAAGTATTTGCCCGTTGCTGAATAAATAGGTTTTGGCCAGATAGGTGCCATTGGGCACATTTGCGGGCAGGGTCAGATTGGCGTTGTAGAAAGTCTCGGAAAGAAAAGAGATCCGCCGCTCACTTAATCCAAACATTTCCGCCTCCCTCATCAATCGCACAAGTTCCCCGGCAAAGCCCTTGTTGCGGACCCGCTCCTCTTCAGATTGGTTCTCATATTGAGGGGGGTTTGCCTGATAAACAAGTCCGATCCCCTCCTTCCGGAGCGTGTCCTCGTCAGTGATTTTGTTCAGGGGACTGGTGGCCAGCACATGATAATAGGCGGGAACATCAGCAAATATTACCTCTTCACTGTTCAGCCAGACGCCAAGTTGCGGGGTCTTTTCACGTACCACCCGCCGGGTGGAGGGCCCCTGAATGACAATGATAATATCAAACGGGCCCGAGACTGAGCGCCCGTTCGCGCCGATAGGCGCTTCCACATTTCCAAACAGGGTCAGGCTTTCCCCGGAAAATGTCGAGTTGATGGAAATTTCGATTGCAGAAAGCTTGGAGACCAGGCGCTGTGACTGGACGGGCAAGGTCAAAGCCAGAACGCTCACGACAAGCAGGGTGAAAAATGTTGCAATACGGCCCATCATGCCTCTCCCAAACCAAGAATTGCGGTTGAGAACGGGTCGAGAGGGGTGACAAACAATGAGTAGGCGAAGCGCAGGGCGACCGCCAGAACGATGAGTCCCAGCAAAGCGCGCAACTGATCCCCGCGCAAACGTTGGCCTGCAGAGGCCCCAAACTGGGCGCCCACAACTCCGCCCACCATAAGCGAAAAGGCAAGAACAATATCAACGCTCTGAGAATTGACGGCGTGCAGAACCGTGGTTGCTGCCATGATGCAAAGCACCTGTATCAGCGAGGTGCCGATGACCATGTTGCCCGGCACCCTGAGGATATAGACCAGCGCCGGCACCAGAATGAACCCCCCGCCAATACCCAGCAGCGAACCCAGAAACCCGATAACCAGACCGATGGCCAGAACTGGAAGCACGCTGACATAAAGGTTGGAGCGCTTGAAGCGCACCCGCATGGGCAAGCCATGCACCCAATTGTGCTGGCCAGGCAGCTTGTGGGGGCGCTCATTACCCTTGGCCCGCCGCACCAGAGAACCAATGGCCTCATAGAGCAGAAGTCCGCCAATGGAGCCAAGAAACACCAGATAACCCACCGAAATAACCAGGTCGAGCTGGCCCGCATTCCTCAGAGCCGAGAATGTGGCAACACCAAAAAATGCCCCAATAATACCCGAAAGAACCAGATAGGTGGCAAGGTGGAAGTCAATGCCGCCCCTGCGAATATAGGATTGCGCGCCCGAAGTCGAAGCAGCAACCACCGTTCCAGTAACTGAAGCCACCGCCACCGGTGCGGGAATGCCGGTGAAAATCAACAAGGGGGTAAGCAAAAAACCGCCGCCAACACCAAAAAGACCGGAAAGAAATCCCACAGCCCCGCCTATCCCGATCATAAAGAACAGGTTGACCGAAAGTTCAGCAATCGGGAGGTAGACGTTCACTCTCTAACAGGTCCAAAAATCAGGCCGGAAATTCCGGCGGCGGGCGCAAAAACGGGCGATGTATCCGGGCGGGCTGTCAACCACAAAATACGAAAGCCGGTGCCAAACTCCAGAGCTGTTATTATCAGGGGTCAAGGCCCTGGATCATGCAACGCACGGCACTTATGACAAAAACGGCACGTATTAGATCGTAGCTGTTTAGGACTGAGGCAATCCTCTTGTCAACGTGATGTTGTCAGATTCTGCAAACCCGGACAAAATGCGGTTAACAGCGGGGTGGTTTCAGTAGTAAAATCGCAGTTTCAAGCGTATTTTCCGGCCTAAACCGGTTGGCTGCCAAGAACGCTGAGCAGACGCGGGTTGATCTCTCCGCTTCTACTCATCCCGGTTGCCTCCTCAAAGGCGCTTATCGCTTCCACAGTTTTTGGACCAACCAGGCCGTCGGGCGTGCCCACATCAAAGCCAAGTTTGTTTAGCGCGGCCTGAACCCTGAGCACAATGTCTTTGTTGTTTATGGCGGGGCCGGGGTTAAAATTCTCAGACCATGTGCCAATGGGTGCAAAATTGGCGCGCATGTCCATGGGGGCTTGCCTCCAGTTTTTAACCTCGTCGTGCAGACGGGCAACGGTCTGTGCATCAAGTGAGCGCTGGACATCGTCGCGCGCCCGGACCGCATCTTCGTCTCCTTGTGCCGCTGCGATCGAGAACCAGCGGAAGGATTCTTCCAGATTCTGGGGAACACCCAGTCCGCGGGCATACAGCATGCCAAGATTGAACTGGCTGTCTCTGAGGCCAAGGGCCGCTGCCTGCTCAAACCATATGGCAGCTTCTGAGAACTTTTGCTCACCAAGTCCGCCTCCAGCCAGCAGCGAGGCGAGATTATGCATGGACATGCGGTTTCCCGCATCCGCTGCCTTCTGGTACCACGCCCGGGCCAGGGTAAGGTCTTTATCAACACCAATACCGTTCTCATACATGTTGCCAAGCCTGTAGGCTGCCGGGGCATAACCCTGGATTGCAGCACGCTCGTACCATGCTGCCGCTGCGCTGAGATCCTGCGCCAGAGCCCGGCCTTCGGCAAAAATTGCTGCAACCTCGAACTGGGCACGTGCATCGCCATCACGCGCACTCTGGCGCAACTCAATAGGCCCCAGCGCCTCGGGGGGCAGATCCGCAAATCCAGGGGCCGGCACAATTTGTTGGGTGAGTTCCGACTGATCGGGTGACAGACTGGCAAGATCAAGCGAGGGGGGCATATCTGATGTTGTTGCCGGATCGATCATGCGCACTGCCGGGGTTCCTTCAATTGAAATTGAGCCGACAACATCTGCGTTTCCCGATGCGCCGTCACCGGGTTTTTGAACGTTTCCGCCGCTTTCCTGTTCTCCCGAAATTCCACCAGTTGCAGAATCCGGGCTTTCGCCGGCTATGCCGGCTATGGCGGCCTCTGAACTCAACTCGGCAGGATTGAACCGCTGGTTGATCAGGTTCAGGGCAAGCATACTGACCGCCAGCATTGTGGCTACCAGCAGGATGGGTTGGCGGTGGCGGACCAGAAAGCTGTCCTGCACCTCAACGACATCCATCTGCTCCTGATCTGAGGGGGGGGAGCGATCTGCGAAAAGAGTTTCACGCCTGTCCCCGGGCAATTGCTGTTTGCTCTGTTCCGCAGGTTCCTGTCTCTTGGCACCAGGCTCTTTTTCCTGGTTCAGTTTTTTCTGGAACCGGGCCAATGCCTTGCCGATCAGGGATTGTGAACCGGCATCGGTATTTTCCGGATTGTTGGACTTCGCCGCGCGGCGGGCAGCTTCAATAAAAGTGGAACGTGAGACCTTCCGGCGGTCTTCATTCTCAGTTTTGTCGAGTGCGTCCTGAGCGCTGCTGTCCCCATGGGTGGAAAACGCCGCGCGCGGCCCACTCTCGGGGCTGACATCGGCACTTGTTGCATCATCCGAGGCAAAGCTCGAACGCGGTGCGGGGGGGGGGGATGTGTCTTTTGTGTTGAACTGGGGCAGTTTTATTCTATCCGTGCCTGGGCGTTCATTTCCTCGTGCGCATTCCTGCTCGCGGGCAAGGGCTTTTAAATCGCTCGCTCCATTATCCAGAACCATTGTTTCGGACTCATCAATGCGCAAAGGCTCTGGAACCGGTACATTTCGGCCATCCGGCTCGGGTGGGGGGTAGGAGGGAGCATTCAACGGCGCTTCGGCGTCCGGTGCGCGGGGCATGGTGTCTTTTAACGCGCTGAGCAGATGATTGTCCGTTTCGTTCAGGCCGGGGTGGTGTGGGCGTTTTGACTGAACAGGAGCCTCTTGGGCCATATCATCATCGAGGAATACGGGTTCAGTTGCGTCTGACGTTTCGTCCCCGATATTTTCTGCAACCATCCTGTTATTCGCCAGCATGGGATTGGTGGCAACCGAGGCTGAGCGCACAGAAGTGCTGCCGGAAAGCGGGGAATCCAGCTCCTGCTGACCTAGCGTGGCTTCAAGCCGCCCAAGTCTCTGATTGACCATGTCCATGCTGTTTTGAAGACTGGAAAACCCCTGGTCCGGTTCAGCAGTTCCCTGCTGTTTGATAAGTTCCGAAAGGCGTGCCTCCAATTCCTCGAATGCCTGCTGGTTTTGGGTGCTACCCTCATCCGCCAGGGCATCGCGCATTGCTTCACCGGTGCGCATTGCAACCATGTCAGCAATTGCTGTGAAATCAGGCGAGCTCTCGACAGAGGCGCCTCCGGGGATAGTTTTATGGAGTTTGCCCAGTTCTTCCCCGGTACGCTCCATTTTTTCGGCCAGAGCACGAATTTGCTGTTCCAGCTGTTCAACGTCAAGACCTTCACTGCCGCCCGTACCCGTGCCTTTGGAAAGATTTTCAAACCTCTTGGACAAAGAACCTATGTGGTCCTCAATTGTATCAAACTTGGGTCCGGTAGCGCTTAGAACTGCTTCCTTTATCGCTGCCATATCTGCTTGAAGTCCGCCCACATGCGCGCCTTGCCCTCCGACCTGGGCAATGCTCTGGTTGAGAGTATCCAGTCTGGCGGCAAGGGAAGAAGAAAGGGCAGAACCGGGTTCGCCCTGCAACGCCCTGGTAAATTCTGCCATATCGGCACTCAGGCGTTCAAGGGCAGGACTTGTTTCATTCAGACCCTGTTCAATGGAATCTATCCGGGAATAAACCGAGCGGATACTGTCTTCCACGGAGGACAAGTCGATTGCGTCAAATTTTTCATAAAGGTTGCGGACACCGGTTTCGATGGCGTCAATCTGTTCGGCCCTTATTCCAGTTCCCGGCTGATCTGCATTTTGGGACTGCAACAGCGTGAGTTGCTCAAAAGCCTCGGCCAGAACATCCAGGCGTTCATGGATGGCGCTATAGTCAAGGTTCGAGCCGGAAGTGACGGCTTTGGCCAGTTTTGCGATTTGCGTTTCGATGCGTTTAATCTGGCCGCGTTCGCCCACACTGTTTGCCAGCAATTCGACCACCGAGGACAATTGCTCAATCTGAATGGCCATTTCTTCCACAGCACGCATGGAATTCTGTTGGGAGCCCATGTTTTTTTCAACGCGCTCAAAACGGGTGTTGATTTCGGCCAGGGTATTGCTGAACTCCTCGAGTTGCCCGGAATGGGCACGCCGGGTGTCCACGGCGCTACGGGGCACACCCCGACCGCGCGGTTGCGGCTGCGGGTGGTTCTGACTGGCACGAATTTGCTCGATCGCGTCCTGGAGCTGGCTTGCTGAGTGTGCCGGCATGGGCGTCACCTCACCTGTCTCGTTAAAACGATCGACAGCCCTTTGAACGGAATTCAATGCTACCTGGCGTCGATCATGGCCCTGGGCCGGGCTGGGCCGGGAAGCTTGGGGGGCGGCAGGGCGAAGAGAAAATGATTGCGGGTTGGGGGGCGGCGGTGGAGCTTGAGTTTGAGTGAACTGGTGTCCGTTGACCTGTTCAAGCAGGGTTTCCAGCTCACTGCGAAGCGCATTCCAATCGTCCTGATGGGGCTCGATTTGGTATTGTTCGCCCCTCTCTCCAGAAGCACGGTATTCTCCTGAATAATCGTCCCGGGAAAAATCTTTGCGATGTGCGTAGGCCATGGACGTCCCAAGCTGCCGGAACCAAAAGGGAGACCCCCGCAATCCTTAAAGAGGGTCCAGCCTCCCTTTTCGCAAAAACATAGTAAACAGGGGGTTAACTGAGGCCCCATTTTGCAAAAAACCGGCAAAAAGTTACTCATATGCCACTGCAGACAAGTGGGCACAGCGTATTTGTTGTGTTGTAGTTCTATAGCAAGAATTCTATATGACTTCTTCGGGCTGCTTGGGAACTGCCGGCAGCGCGTTCAAATCCAGCCAACTATAACGGGGACAAGAATGTTTAAGGAATTCAAGGAATTTGCCATCAAAGGCAACATGATTGACATGGCGGTCGGTATTGTGATCGGTGCTGCTTTTGGCGCTATCATCGCTTCATTGGTCGACGATGTGTTTATGCCGCTTGTCGGCCTGCTCATTGGCGGGCTGGACTTTTCCAACTGGTTTATCCTTCTGGGTGATGCGGGTGGCGCGAGCATTCCCACCATTGAAGCAGCCAAAGAGGCAGGCATTGCAACCCTGAATATCGGTTTGTTCATCAATGCAATTGTCAAATTTCTGATTATCGCTTTTGCGTTGTTCATGGTGGTCAAAGGAATAAATGCCATGAAACGCCAGGAAGAGGAAAAGCCGGCACCCCCTGCCACCCCGCCTGCTCAGGAAGTGTTGCTGGGCGAAATTCGCGATCTGCTTTCAAAGAAATAACA
This sequence comes from Hyphomicrobiales bacterium, assembly GCA_026981645.1. Classification (GTDB taxonomy): domain Bacteria; phylum Pseudomonadota; class Alphaproteobacteria; order Rhizobiales; family Devosiaceae; genus DROE01. The sequence continues at coordinate 34,580 of JALSII010000051.1, forward strand.
AGGGTCTTCCATGGGGCGGTTTTCGCCCCAAGGTCTATTTCAATAACAAACAACGGCTCCCGGTTAAGCACCGGGAGCCGTTTCTTTTGTCCTTGGTTGGTGCGAGGGCGTGCGTTGCACCATTCAAAATAGGAATAAATACCTTGCAAAATTAGATTCAAGAGATTATATGCCGTAAATAGGTATTTAGACCTAGGTGAAAACCATGTCGCCCACGCACCAACACCTAGTCCAAACTGCGGTAGCGATTCACCTGATGGCAGCGTTTTATTCTCAGATGACGCGCAGTTGCGTTCCGGACTTTTTACAGGTGCTCAAGGGAAGGGTTGGTTTTGCCTTCTCATTCTTTGGGGGCTGCGCCGCTTCCGGGTTCAGTATTTTGAGTTTTGGGGAAACCAGATATTGGGGCATTTAGCAAAATGAACGAACAGGTTTATTATCATTCCTACCATAACCGGGATCGGCTGGTGCACATCATTGATGATGACGCTGCCACCTGCGAGGCACTGAGCGTGCTGTTTCGTCTGGAGGGCTTTCAGACGGAATTTTCTCTCGACCCGGCAAATTTTTTCTATGCGCTGGACAAAAGACTGCCCGATGTCATTGTGCTCAGTCTCAAGGTCAATGGGCAATCCATGCTGGATGCGCTTCGGCGCCTGAAATCCATGCGCACCGGCACACCGGTGTTCATGACCACAGGTGAAGATGATGTTGAGGGAGCAGTCCAGGCAATGAAACATGGTGCGACCGACGTTATCACCAAGCCCTTTGACACCGAACGATTTGTACGTTCGGTTCGCGACGCCTTGCGCCGCGATGTGCATGTGGGTGCTGTACAGGGAGGGCGGCGACCGGTGGAGATACGCGGGTTCAACCAGCTTACCCCCAGGGAACGTGAGGTATTACAATTGGTCACCAACGGTCAGTCCAACAAAGAGGCGGGGCGTGATCTGGGCATCTCGCCCAGAACCGTTGAAGTCCACAGGGCCCGGGTTATGGAAAAACTGGGCGCGCGCAACACCGCCGATCTGATGCGCATAATATTGACAAGCTAGGGTCAG
>JALSII010000052.1 GCA_026981645.1 Hyphomicrobiales bacterium
TCAGTATCCAGAACCGCCGCGTTTGAGCCGGCCAGGGCAGTTTTAATCCGCAAGGAGAGGCATCTGGCTCCCTCTACACGCAGGTGTGAACGTCAAAAAAGGACTTCGCTCTTGCCAAGGCGTCACCAAGTATATTAGAGAAGCTTAATATACAATTGATGCTTTCGGAGATAACATGCCCCCAGTCCGTTCCATTCCCGCCCGGTTTGCTGCCACACTGTTCGCTTTGCTGGCTTTTGCGCTTCTGCCGGTCAGCGTCCTGGCGTTCAACCCTGAAATTGACCTGAGCGTTCAGCAGACCTTTGAAAAAATGAATGAAGGTTCCCTTGCTCTGGTTGATGTCAGAACCGAAGAGGAATGGCGCCAGACGGGAATAGCAAAGGGGGCGACACCCATTTCCATGCTGGATCCCGAATTTCTTGCCAAACTGGCGGCAGTCCAGAGCGCAAACCCGGGCAAAACGATTGCCTTTATCTGTGCCTCGGGTCGTCGCTCAGGCATTGTACAGGCTGAACTGGCCCGCCGCGGCTTTGAAGATATTTACTCGGTTTATGGCGGCACCACGGGCTCAAGAGACGCCCCGGGTTGGATCGCCGAAGGCCTGCCGGTGGTTACCTGGCCCGGAAACTAGCCCGCGCCGGAACCTCCACAGCGACAAAAATCCATGTCAGCCGCCGATGGTGGGCAGGGTCAGGTCGCCCGAATTCAATTTTCTGGCCGTCAATTCAGAAGTATCAACGCCCTTGGGCAGGTCCAGAATCTGCCAGACATTGAGCAGTGCGTCACGCAGTGCAACGATCATTTTTTCATCATGCAGAGGCGTGGGAGTTATGCGCAACCGCTCTGTCCCCTTGGGTACGGTGGGGTAATTGATCGGCTGGATATAAATATTGTGCTTCTCAAGAAGCATGTCGCTTGCCGCCTTGCAAAGACGCGCGTCTCCCACGATGAGGGGCACAATATGTGTTTTTGTCGGCATGACCGGCAGGTTGGCTTCGCCCAGTATTTCCTTGGTGCGTGCCGCCTGGCGCTGATGGGCTTCGCGCTCCGCAGAGGACGATTTGAGGTGCTCGATTGAAGCGCGCGCTGCGGCGCAAATCGCCGGGGGAAGAGCAGTAGTGAAAATAAACTCTGGCGCGTAGGAACGAATAGCATCGGCAATGGCCTTGCTGGTAGCAATATAGCCGCCCATGGTGCCAAAGCCCTTGGCCATGGTACCCTCGATAATGTCCATGCGCTCCATCAGGCCATCACGGTCGCAAATGCCTCCGCCGCGGGGGCCGTAAAGTCCCACTGCGTGCACCTCATCAATATAGGTTAGCGCGCCAAACTCTTCGGCCAGATCGGCAATTTCCGCTATGGGCGCAATATCACCGTCCATGGAGTAGATGGACTCAAATACAATCAGTTTTGGCCGTTTTTTGCCTGCGGCTTCCAGTAACTCGCGCAGATGCTCCATGTCATTGTGGCGAAAAATCTGCTTTTGCATGCCCGACAGGCGAACGCCGGCGATCATGGAGGCGTGGTTGAGTTGATCCGAAAGGATCAGACAGTTCGGGATCAGCCGGGCAATAGTTGAAATTGCGGCCTCGTTGGAGACAAAACCGGAGGTAAATACCAGAGCAGATTCCTTGCGATGCAGGTCAGCAAGAGTGCGCTCAAGCTCTACCAGCGGCCGGTTGGTGCCTGATATATTGCGGGTTCCCCCCGCTCCAACACCCATCTCGGAAGCGGTCTCACGCATGGCGGCAATAACGTTCTTATTCTGCCCCATGCCCAGATAATCGTTTGAACACCAGATGGTGATTTCTTTAGTGTTGGCGGCACTATCGCGATAGGTGGCGCGGGGGAACCTTCCCGCAATCCTTTCAAGATCGGCAAATACGCGATAACGCTTTTCCCGCCGCAACACATCAACGGCGTCTTCAAACAGCCCGGTATAGTCCATGAAAAACACCTGCAAACGCCGGAGGCGCCCCAACTGATCCGGTATAGGCCTTAACTGTTTAGGCCAATTGGGCGCGTATGCAACACGCATACGCGCTTTGTGATCGGTGATGCGACCATTTTTCGCGCTTTCCGGCAACAAAAGCACCCGGTCTTTCAAACGGTCATGCGAGTTGATTCAGATCAATGCAATTCCAAATAATCTGTTTTTCTGCCGGCCTTGGAGTACAAGACCGTATAACACATTGAAAAACATGGTTATTATGAAGAAGTTCTCTCGGTTGAAAATCTCGCATAATAACCATTTTACACTCCTCTACTTGCCGCTCCTGTTCTGAACAGCTAGCATCGGGAAAAATCCTCATATAAAAAGAACTGTCTTGCAGCTCAGGGAGTAAGTTTAGTGAAGAGTTTTTCAGCTACGAGTTTCCCCTCGGATCAGCCGGAGGTCCTGGAATATGCGATGGAAGCCGTGCGCAAGAACCCGCAGGCCTTGTTTACGGCGTTCCAGTGGTTTTTGTATTCCGCACGCAACACGGTCTATTTCACTGCCTTCTCCACTGAGACATTCGACAAGGAAAAGCTGTGTTCCATGGTGGCACAGATGGTTGCCCTGGCTCCCCAACTGACCCACGGTTTTATTGGTGCCCGCCCCGGCCAGCCCTTTCCCGCCCACATGCTTGAGGCCATAACCTCGATTGAGCAGGTTGATGATTTTGATGGCTATCCTGACAAGTGGCTTGACGCCGGGCAGGACTTGTTTTTGGAAGAGGAACTGCCCCTGTTTCGGGTGAAAGTGATCGTGCGAAAAGACGGTCCAGACGAACAGGGCCGTGCCTCAATGATTCTGGTTCGCTCCTCCCATGCTTTGATGGAAGGCTCTGACTCAGCTTTGCTGACCCGCTCCATGCCTTCAGGACACGGCACAATGTCCTCCAAAAAGAACAAGGTACCCATCGGCCAGCGCATTTCCATGGCGCTGGGGGCCGCCCTTGTTGTGCCCATGCACATGATTTCTGCCCATATTCTTTCGCCCAAAAAAGTAGAGATGGGTTTTTCTTCGGTGGCTTTCGATCGGACCAGATTGCGCCGCATGTCCAACCGGCTGGGGGTGCGTCAGCGCTCGCTGATGTTCGCGGTGGTCATGCATGCTCTCAACGATGGCGGCTCAGGCTTCAGCACCAAAAAAATCCGCGCCTTCTATACCATGCTCGATACCGAGCGACACGATCTGGACGATGACTTTTTCCGGGTTCGTTCCGTTGAGGCATTCTTTCCTGTCAATGACAATCTGGAAGAATTTGTCAAGGCGGTGGATGCAACCATCGGCCAGATCGAGTCAAAAGATGTGTCCAAAATGCAGTTCATCATGAACGCCATGTTCAAGGCCCATCGCGGCCTGTCCAAAGTGCTACCCTTCCTTTATTCAGAGCGTTTTTTCCGCTTCAATGGCAATGTGGACATGGTGCTGACCATGGTACCGCCCCATCGCACCTATGGAGACCTGACCAACGGCATTATCGAGCCGATCTATTGCGGCTCCTATCATCCCGGCTCAAACCTTTGTACCTTTGTGCCCGCCCGCAAGCACGTGACGCTTAACTTTTCCATGCGAACCCAGCACCTGCCCAATGTCGAAAAAATTGCCAAGCTGCTCGATCAACTGGATGTGGAAGATAATTGACCTCACAAAGCCTGCTGCCCAGGTCGGCTGTGTTCAGATTTCAGGTTGTTTCAGGTGGCCTCGGCCGGGTAGAGAAGGTTGGTCAACTTGACAGGGCTGCGGCACCGTGTCGTAACTTGAAGCACGATGGCCTCAAAGCTCCAGGCAGGAGGCTCCGGCGCGGCCATTTTTGTTTTCACCATCCTGCCTCAATTTTGGCTTTGAATGTGGGGCCAATAAAGAGCTTCAGGGGGGATTTCCAGTATGAAATATAGAGTTTTACCAACTATAGGCGCAGTGCTGCTGCTGTCGGCCTGCACAAGTTTTAATCCGTTTACGGGGCAACAGCAGATTTCAAATACCGCAGGGGGCACAGCTGTCGGTGCTGCAACCGGCGCTGTGGGGGGGCTGGTTGTGGCATCTGCAACAGGCACTGACCCGCGCGTTGCCGCCCTGATTGGCGCTGGCGTTGGTGCACTGGCGGGGGGTGCGGTTGGTGCCTATATGGACCAGCAGGAAGCCGAGCTTCGTGCCCAGCTTCAGGGCACCGGCGTTTCGGTGACCCGGGTTGGCGACCAGATTATTCTCAATATGCCTTCAAACATAACTTTTGATGTCGGCCGGTCCGATGTCAAACCCCAGTTCCGGGCAACCCTGCAATCGGTCTCCCTTGTTTTGCACCGTTTCGGCAAGACCATCGTTGATGTGGTGGGGCATACCGATGCCGACGGCACTGAAGAATCCAACCTGTTGCTTTCACGCCAGCGTGCCACAGCTGTTGCTAACGTCATTGCTTCGCAGGGCATCAATCCGAACCGTTTTTTCATCGACGGCAAGGGCGAGAGCGATCCCATTGCCAGCAATGCAACGGATGCGGGCAAAGCCCAGAACCGGCGGGTGGAAATCCGTATTTCTCCGCTGCGCGCCAGCTGACAACAAGTTCAAGTCGGCAGTTTATCGAATATGGGGATCGGCGATGCCGGTCCCTTTTTTTGGAAGCAGACAACAAAACGCCCCGCTGATATGCTCGGCGGGGCGCCCGTTTTGCGGTGGTTTTGTGCCTGTGGCCCTATCCGTAAACGATATTGGGCAGCCACAGTATGAGCTGGGGGAACAGCATCAACAAGGTCAGTCCCAGCAACTGGATGGCAAGGAAGGGCAATGCCGACTTGAAGATATCCGACATCGGTATTTCCTTGGGCGCCACGCCTCGTAGATAGAAGAGCGCATACCCGAATGGTGGCGAGAGGAAACTCATCTGCATATTCACCAGATAAAGCACCCCGAACCACAAGGGGTCAAAGCCAAGATCCTTGATGATGGGCACAAAGATGGGCACAGCCAGCAACAATATGCCGACCCAGTCAAGAAACATGCCCAGCACAATCAGAATAATCATCATCAAGATGAGAATACCCCAGGGGCCAAGACCGGTTGCATCCAACGCACCGGTGACGAACTGCTGCCCGCCTTCCAGAACATAAAGCCCCACAAAGATAGTGGCACCGAACATAATCCAGATGACCATCGAAGAGGCTTTAAGCGTGGTGATGCAGGCTTCGCGAACGGTGCGCCAGTCAAGCTGCCCGTGCAAGGCGGCAACGATGAACGAGCCAAAGGTGCCGATGCCGGCAGCTTCCACTGGCGTTGCCGCGCCCGAGAACAGGGCCGAGAACACCACGAGAATGAGCATGATCGGCGCCGCCATCTTGCGCATCAGACGGAATTTCTCGCGTACCGAAATGCGTTCCTCAACCGGAATTGGCGGGCCCAGTTTGGGATTGATGTAGGAGCGCACGGTCACATAGATGATGTACATGCCCGAAAGCATCAGCCCCGGTATCACCGCACCAATGAATAATTCACCCACTGACTGATCGGCAACCACCGCATAGATGATGGCAAGGATAGAGGGCGGGATAAGAATGCCCAGCGTGCCACCGGCCATGATCGAACCCATGGCGATTTTGGTGTCATATTTGCGCGCCAGCATCGCCGGCAGGGCAATGATACCCATGGTGACAACCGCCGCCCCGATAACCCCGACCATTGCAGCAAGGATGGTTGAAGCGATGATGGTGGCCGAGGCCAGCCCGCCCTTGAGACCGCCCAGCAATTTGTAGATCACCGAGAACATGTCATTGATGATGCCCGCTCGCTCCAGCATCGCCGCCATAAAGATAAATAGCGGGATGGCTGAAAGCTGATAGTCGGTCATCAGCGGGAAGATGCGGCTTGGCACGATGTTGAGCGTGTCCATGTCGCCAAGAATGAACAGGAAGACAATTGCCAACCCGCCGGTTACGAAGGCCAGGGGCAGGCCCGCCATCAGGAGCACCAGAAGGGTGCCGAACATGAGCAGGGTCAGCCAGCCAATTTCAATTTCAAGACCCATCAGTGGCCTCCTGTTCTGGAGCTTTTGGAGCAATCACAAGTGCTATATCCTTGGAGATTTTGGACAGGCCCTGCAGGAAGAGCAGTACCCCGCCAAGCACGATAACCAGTTTCACCGGCCAGTACTGGATCCCCCATTCGGTGAACGAAACTTCGTTCTGCCCGATGGAATCCATGGCAAATATCCAGCCCGTCCAGATGAGCGTTCCGGCAAAGATGAAGAAAAACACCGACGTCAGAAGATTGGTGATCGCTTTTCCGCGATCCGAGAAGTTGGCGTAGAAAATATCAACCCGCACATGGCTTTCCGTCAGCATGGCGTAGGAGCCGGCAATGAGATATTGCATGCCGAACATCAGGAACATGCCCTCATGGGCCCAGTTCGTGGGCGAGTTGAACACATAGCGCACGATGACTTCGTAATAATAAACGAACACCGCAATCACCGACCACAGGGCAACAAACTCTCCGGTAAACAGGGAGATACGATCGATCACCCCGGCCAGTCCCTTGCCCACATGTTCGCTGTCATCAGCCAGAATTTCGCGATCGACCTTGCCATCCGGGCTGGTTTTGAGAATTTCCCGGGCCTTTTTGGTCATCGAGGGGATCAACACCAGATCAACCAGCATAAAGGCAACGATCACCAGAAAAGCTGAAAATGCTATTGTTGACCATTTCTGGCGATTGTCTGTAGCTTCCTGAACCATGGGTTCAAGCGTTGCCTTCTCCGCGGCAAGCTCGTCCAGCTTGGTTTCAGCATTTTCAAAACGCTCGGTCTGCCGGTCAATGGTACGCTGTACCCGGTCACGAGCCGACTGATCTTCCTCGGCAGTACCGATTTCAGCCAGCCGGGCGCGTGCAACTTCCAGCTCTTCAGTTGCCTTTTCGATGGTACGCTGGGTACGCTGGGTACTGGACTGGATTGCGGAAATCGCCCCGTTTGCATCGGAAAACACAATGCGCGCTTCGCGCTCCATTGAGGAGGCAAACAGGATGATGCCAAACAGGGGCCAGTAAAGAATGCCCCATCTGTTCTTGAGGTAAAGGCGGTGAAAGCCGAAAAAGCCCCCCACCACCCAGATGAAATAGGCAATACCCACAGACCTGGAACCAGGTTCGGGCTGCTTTTGCCTTGATAGATACATGGCCACGAGCGGAAAAACGACTAGTCCCGCCCAGTAAAGCCAGTGTGGTAGAACGAAACCAATGCTTGGCATCGCGTTCCCTCCCTTCGCGACCATTTTGTCTGGTGTTGGAAATGAAACCGGTGCGCCGCCCGACGACAATCCGCCGGACGGCAAACTTTTCAGAAGACGAAATCTAGACCGTGATTTCCATGCCTTCAATCATCTCAGGGGTCACATAGCCAAGTGTGCCTGACATCATGTAGTCGAGCTGGATCTGGAAAATCCGGGCTGCATCGGCGTCCTTGTTCGCCCATGCGTACCAGCGCTTCACAGCGATTTCGGTGATGACTTCCACATCATCCTGGCTCAGGCGTGTCACCTCGGTTCCCGCTTCTTCAAACGCTTTCCATGCCAACTGATCGGCGGCCTGTATTTTGGCGTGATGCATGTCGGAATAGACATGCACTTCGCTTTCAACGAACTTCTTCATTTCGTCAGGCAGCGCATTCCAGGATTTCATGCCAACCGTGAGGTCCATGAGATCGACGGGTTGATAAACCGACATGAAACCCGGAGGGCCCATGGAGATATAATCGGTTACCTGATCGAACCCGAGCGCCAGGTTGATGGCGGGCCCCACATAGTCGGCCACGTCAATAGTGCCTTTTTCCAGAGCCGGGAAGATTTCAGAGCCCGGAAGCAGGGTAGTTCTTGCACCCAGTTCCTGGAACACTTCGGCAACCATGCCACCAGGAAGGCGCATTTTGCGGCCGCGGAAATCATCCACTGAACGAATTGGAACCTTGGAGTGAATGATGTTGGCACCATGATGGATGGGGCCCACATAATACATGTCTTCCTTGGCAAACAGTTCCCGGGCAATTTCAAGTCCGCCCAGACCATAATAGAACACATCCCATTCATGCGGATTGCGCAGACCCATGGGGTAGGAGCTCAGGAACACAGAAGCCGGAATCCGGCCGGCCCAGTAAAGGGTGAACGGGTTCATGGCATCAAGCACGCCGTTCTTCACAGCGTCAAAAAGCTGGAAATCACCCACGACATCCTTGGCGCCGAAGGGGATGAACTCCAATTGCCCATTGGTCTTTTCCTGAATGGATCCACACCAGTCCTTGAATATTTCAAGGCCGATGCCACCGGGCCAGGAAGTCTGCAACTTCCAGGTAATGGTGTCGCCGGCAGCCGTGGCAATGGAGGGTGCCGCAAGGGTACCCGCCGCAACTGCGCCGCCGACAGCGGTTTTACGCAAAAAATCGCGTCTGTTGGTCGTTTTAGTCATGGATTTTTCCTCCGTTTAGTGGAAATCGTACTGCCGTTTACTCCCGACAACAGTACAGCCGTTGTGAAAGGTGAACTTTCGCGCGACCTTGATGGCCGAAAACGGCCGAGAAACGCGCCTGACTGGCGCGCTGGTTCGGACTGCATCTGGCAGCCTCTATCTTCGTTCCCGGTCCGGGAAGGTGTTCCCGAAACGAAACGAGGAATCTGATAACCGAGCACAGGAGAGATCATGCCATCTCCTTTTTGCGTGAGATAATGGTGTTGACCGCTCTGTCCTTGAGTGCAGGCGGGGTCGGTCCGCCGGTAGCCCAGTCAAGCAACTCGATGGTATGGACCACAGGCACCCCGGTGCCCGAGCCGATCTGCATCATGCAACCGATATTGCCGGTGGCGATCACTTCGGGGGTCGTTGCTTCAAGATGGGAAATCTTGCGCTGTTTCAGCTTGCCCGACAGTTCGGGCTGCATCAGGTTGTAGGTGCCGGCCGAGCCGCAACAAAGATGAGATTCTGCCGGTTCCACCACCTCAAAACCCGCTTCTTTGAGCAGGGTCTTGGGGTAGGTTGTAATCTGCTGGCCGTGTTGAAGTGAGCAGGCGGCATGATAGGCGACCTTCAGGCTCTTCGCCTTGTCAGCATTAGCCAGGCCCAGATCCATCATCACTTCTGAAATGTCCTTGGCGATAGCCGAAACCCGCGCCGCCTCTTGTTCAAGGGGTGTATTTTTGAACATATGGCCATAGTCCTTGACCGTGGTGCCACAACCCGATGTGTTGATGACGATGGCGTCGAGCCCGTGTGCATCCATCTGGGAAATCCAGGCCTTGATGTTTTTGCCGGCCGTGGCGTGGCTCTCATCACTCTTGCCCATGTGATGGGTCAGTGCGCCGCAACAGCCAGCCCCCTTTGCCACCACCACCTCACAGCCGTGCCGGGTCAGAATACGAATGGTTGCATCATTGATGTCGGTATTGAGTGCCCGCTGCGCGCAACCTGTCATCAGCGCCACTCTTTTTGTGCGCTTGCCTTTGGCCTTGAACACCTGCGGGGTGTCATTGGGCGAGACGGGAGGCAGTTTTTTGGGTGCAAATTCAACCATCGCCCGCAGTTTTTTGGGCAAGGCCCAGGCAAAAGGTTTGGCCATCCACGCCCCGTAGACAGAAAGGCGGAATCGACCCGGATAGGGCAGAATGCGCGCCAGAAGCCAGCGCATGGCCTTGTCATCCCAGCGACGTTTGTAATTTTTCTCCACATACTCGCGGGCATGGTCGACAAGATGCATATAGTGCACGCCCGAGGGGCATGTGGTCATGCAGGCCAGACAGCTCAGGCAGCGGTCGATATGCAAAACCGTGCTTTCATCAGGTATGCGGTTGTTTTCCAGCATATCCTTAATCAGGTAGATGCGGCCGCGCGGACTATCCAGTTCGTCTCCCAATATCTGATAGGTGGGGCAGGTGGCGGTGCAGAAACCGCAATGCACACAAGAGCGCAAAATCTCGTTGGAGCGCTCAATGGAAGCGTCCCGGAGCTGCTCAGGGGTAAAATGTGTTTGCATTTTTATCCCCCTTTCAAGCGACCATCCGGCCGGGATTGAGAATCCCGCCGGGGTCGAATTTGCCGCGAATGGCAGCGCTCAGTCTGGCAACCGGTTTGGCCTGAGGCTGGAACGGAGCAATGGAACCGCGCAAGGGTTCCGGGCCGCGCATAAGTGTTGCGTGGCCCCCAAAACCACTGACGAGTGCCCTGATGGTCTCGGTCGCGCCGTTTTCGGCATCATCCACGCCGACCCAGATCAGCCCGCCACCCCAGTCAAACATGATTTTGGCATCGGTTTTTTTGGCTAGCGCTTCTTCTATTGCCGGAGCATCCGAGGGCTTGAGCGAAAGCCTCCACACCGGATTGTCAGTACCCTTGAACATTTCGGCGTCCCGAACAAAGCGCCAGAGCCTTTCATGTTCAGCACCCTCAATCACCGAACATTCCAGCCCGGTTCCGATTGTTGCCTTCAGTCTTTCGAGGCGGTAATCGACCTGGCTTGCAAAGCCCTCAACCCGCAACAGGGTGAGCGGACCCTCAGAATTTTGCGGCAGGTGAGCCGCTCCGGTTATCTCAAAGGGCGAGCCGAGCGCGCCGCACAGAATGCCTACGGCCTCTTTTGAGGAAAGACCGTGAAAGGCAAGCGTTGCGGCGCGCTCGTTCACCGGGAGAACCTTGAATGAAACCTCTGAAATTACTCCCAGCGTGCCGTGCGAGCCGGCCATGAGTTTTACCAGGTCCAGACCGGTGACATTCTTCATCACCCGTCCCCCGTTTTTGATAATTTCGCCCCGCCCGTCGATAAAACGCACCCCGATGAGTGCATCGCGGCAGGCCCCGGCCTGAATACGGCGCGGCCCCGATACGTTGGCAGCGACAACACCGCCGATGGTCGGCTCGCCCTTGCTTGCATAAAGCGCCCGGTGGTCCATGGGCTCGAACGCCAATTGCTGGCCTTCAGCGGCCAATGTCTTTTCAATCGTGGCGACCGGCGTGCCCGCCCTGGCCACCAGCGTTAGTGCACCGGGTTCATAAAGTGTGATGCCCGAAAGCTCTTTCAGCGAGAGGGTTTTGGCCGCCTGCACAGGTCGTCCAAACCCCGAGCGGGTGCCTCCACCCTGGATTTCAAGCGGCGTTATGGCGGCGTTCGCTTCGCGCACCATGTCGGCAATTTCATTTTCATCTGCCGGGGTCAGGATGGCACTCATTGCCCGCCTCCCTCGCGCCGCTTTTCAGAAATATCCAGCGGATAGACCTTGGCCGGGTTGAGCAGCCATTGAGGGTCAAAGCAATCCTTGACGCTCATCTGGATTTCCATGTCGGCGGGCGAAAACTGCTCCCCCATCAGGTCGCGCTTTTCAATGCCCACGCCGTGTTCGCCGGTCAGGCAGCCCCCAACTTCAACGCACAGCCGCAAAATGTCGGCCCCGAACTTTTCCGCAATATCCAGGTCACCGGGCTTGTTGGCATCATAAAGAATAAGCGGGTGCATGTTGCCGTCCCCCGCGTGAAAAACGTTGGCAACGTCCAACCCGTATTGCTTGGACATCTCCCCGATTCGCCCCAGAACATGGGCCAGTTGCGACACCGGCACGGTGCCATCCAGACAGATATAGTCGTTGATCTGACCCATGGCCCCGAACGCCGACTTGCGCCCCTTCCAGATCAGCGCCGATTCTTCTTCGGATGTGCTCTGGCGCAACTCCGCAGGATCGAGTTTTCGGGCGATGGCCGTGATTTTTTCCAGTTGAGCCTGAATTTCGCTTTCCGAGCCTTCAACCTCGACAATCAGCAGCGCTTCAACGTTAGGATACCCGGCCCCGGAAAACTTGTCGGTTTCCTGGATACAAAGCCGATCCATATATTCAATGGCCACAGGCAGAATGCCCGCCCTGATGATGTCGGCAACACAGGTGCCAGCGACCTCGGGGCTGTCAAAACCGATAAGCACCGGGCGGGCGCCCTCGGGTTTTGGCAGAATGCGCAGGGTGGCTTCGGTGACAATGCCCAACTGGCCTTCCGAGCCGCAGATCAGCCCTAAAAGATCATAGCCCCCAGCATCCAGATGCGCCCCGCCAAGTTCGATAATTTCACCATCGGCCAGCACCATTTTGACGCCCAGCAGATTATTGGTGGTCACCCCGTATTTGAGACAGTGCGCGCCGCCCGAATTCATGGCGATGTTGCCGGCAATGGCGCAGGCCAACTGGCTTGAAGGGTCGGGGGCGTAGAAGAAACCATCTGCATCAACCGCTCCGGTGACCGAGAGGTTGGTTACCCCGCTCTCAACCCGGATAAAGCGGTTGGCAAGGTCAATTTCGAGCGTTTTGTTCAGTCGCGCAGTGCCCAAGATGATACTGTCGGCGGTGGGCAGGGAACCGCCCGCCAGAGAAGTGCCTGCCCCGCGCGCCACAACGGAAACGCCAAGTTCGTGACAGGTCTTGAGGGTTGCGGCGACCTCTTGGGTGGAGCGTGGCAAAACCACGGCCAGCGGCTTGCAGCGATAGGCACTCAGCGCATCGCACTCATAGGCCAGCGTCTGTGCATCATCGCTTATGACGATACCGTCCGGCAAAGCAGCCAAAAGGGCGCCGACAATATCATCCCGGCGATCAATTACATCTTGATCGGGGATCGGCATCTTGATCGTTGCCATTTCAGTACTCCTTTCCTGTGTTGCCACGCCAAAAAATGCGGGTTGGTGAAAACGATTGATTGGCTCCCCTTAGAGTTGAACCTCCTGAGCCAGCCCCTGTTCCTTCGCCAGTTTGGCCGCAGTTGAGGCCACAGCCAGGTCCTGAAGGCCAACCCCTGTGCCATCAAAAAGCGTGATTTCATCCTCAGAAGTACGGCCCTTGTGCTCACCATTGATAACTTCGCCGATGGGGGTGATGTCGCTCTCTTTGACCAGTCCTGACGCAATGGCGTGCTGGGTCTCACCAATGGAAATGGACTGGGCGATTTCATCGGTAAACAAGGTGGCCGCGCCAATCAGTTCGGGGTCGACCTCCTGCTTGCCTTTGGTGTCGGTGCCCATCGCTGCGATGTGGGTGCCCGGCTTGACCCAGTCCTTCATCAGCAGCGGTGCATGGGCTGATGTGATGGTGATGATGACGTCGGCCTGTGCACCCAACTGTTCGCGTTCCACCGCTTCAAAAGGCAGACCGCATTCGGCGGCAACCTTGCCCAGGGCGGGCAGCATGTCGGGGTGGAAATTCCAGGCCACGACTTTTTCAAACTCGCGCTGTTCAACGGCGGCGCGCAACTGAAACGCGGATTGATGCCCGGCCCCTACCATGCCCAGAACCCTGGAATCTTTGCGAGCCAGATGGGCAATGGAGACCGAACTGGCAGCGGCAGTTCTGAGGGCGGTCAGATAATTGCCCCCCACCAGCGCATCCAGTTGCCCGGTATCGGGGTTGAACAAAAATACTGTGGACTGGTGGTTGGTCAGGCCCTTCTTGAGGTTTCCCGGCCAATAGCCGCCTGACTTCAGGCCCAGCACCAGCCCTGTCCTGTCGAACCCGGATTTGAAACCGTAGAGCGCGTCCGCATAACCGATGGCCTCCCGGATAACCGGGAAATTGTATGCGTCTCCCGAAGCCATGGCACCAAACACCGCTTGAACAGCGTTAAACGCGTCGGTGCGGCCAACGACTTTTTTGCAGACCTCTTCGGTAACAATAAGCATTATTTGTTCTCCTAATAAGCCAGACCGCGCGCGGTGACGGGTATCAGGCTCTCGACCCTGCCGTTGCGAACACCCACATACCAGTTGTGCACGTTGCAGGTGGGGTCGCAGTGACCCGGAATAAGGCGAACCTTGTCGTTGACTTTCAAAAGCCCGTCCGGGTCGGCGATGACCCCATGCTCGTCGGAGCATTTGACATATTCAACGCCCTTACGCCCTGAAATCTTGGGCAGGCCGCTGTCCACGCTCTGGGCCTTGAGGCCTGCATCGACAATGGCCTTGTCGGGTTTGGCGTGGCTCATTACCGAAGAGAGCAAAAACAGCGAGCTGGCAAATTCCGTCTCCGAAATTGGCTTGCCGTCCTTGTCCAGGATGCGTCCGTAATCCGCATCCATGAACGCATAGGAGCCGCACTGAAGCTCATTGTAAACGCCTGAATTGCCTTCAAAATAATAGGAGCCGGTGCCGCCCCCGCCCACGATATCGCAGGTCAGGCCCTGGGCCCTGAGGGCATCAACTGCATCGCGTACCATGGCCACGGCAATGTCGATTTTTGCCTTGCGGTCTTCATATTTGTCCATGTGCTGCATGGCACCCTGATAGGCTTGTATGCCGGAGAACTTCAGCCCCGACGCAGCGTTCAGTTCCTTTGCGATGTCCAGGACTGCCTCAGTGGTGGTGACACCGCAGCGCCCCGCCCCGCAATCGATTTCCACCAGCACTTCTATCTCGGTACCGTGCTTTTGCGCTGCCGCTGAAAGGTCGGCGACATTTTCGATATCATCCACGCAAACCAGTGTGCGCACGCCCCTTTTGGGCAGTCTTGCCAGCCGGTCGATTTTTGCAGGGTCGCGCACCTGGTTGGAAACCAGAATATCCTTGATACCCTGACGGGCAAAGCTCTCGGCCTCGGAAACCTTCTGGCAGCAGATGCCGCAGGCCCCTCGCTCAATCTGCATTTTGGCAATGTCGGCGGACTTGTGCATTTTGCCGTGCACGCGCAGACGCACACCCATCTCGTCGGCATGCCTTTGCATTTTATCCAGATTTTCTTCCAGAACATCCAGATCAACAATCAGACAGGGCGTCTGGATATCTTTTTCGTCCATTCCGGGCTTGGCGGGAATGTCGTATCCGACTTCGTAAAGTGAAAGGTCAGTATTCGTCATGGTTTCTCCGTTCAGGGCTCAAGCCTGCATCCAGGGCAGTTTTTTCAAATCGACATTGCCCCCGGTCAGGATGACGCCAACGCGTTGACCGGCAAACAGTTCGCGGTTTTTCAGCAATATGGCCAGTGTTGTTGCCGAGCTTGGCTCAACCACAATTTTCATGCGCTGCCAGATGAGATACATGGCATCGATGATTTCACGCTCCGAGCACAAAAGAATATCGGTGACAAAGTTGGAAACGAAGTGCCAGGTCAGGTTTTTCAGCGGAACCTTGAGTCCGTCAGCAATGGTATCTGGCGCATCATCGGCAATGATGTGCCCCGCTTTCAGGGAACGGTAGGCATCGTCGGCATTTTTGGGTTCAGCCGCATAGATTTTCACATCCGGGGCGATGGTGGAAAGGGTCAGGCAGGTGCCCGAAATCATGCCGCCTCCGCCAATGGGTGCAACCACCGCATCAAGCCCCTGAACCTGGGCAGCGAGTTCGCGGGCGCAGGTGCCCTGACCGGCAATGACCCGAGGGTCATTATAGGGGTGGATAAAATCCGCGCCGGATTTGGCCACAACTTCGCCAAATACCGCTTCGCGTGAGGAGGTGCTGGGTTCACACTCGACAACTTCGGCCCCGTAACCGCGCACCGCATCCTTTTTGGCCTCGGGGGCAGTGCGTGGCATGACTACGGTGGCCGGGATACCGCGCCGGCCAGCGGCATAACTCAGACAAAGTCCGTGATTGCCCGAGGAATGGGTGGCAACCCCTTTGCGCGCCTGTTCATTGGAAAGCCCGAACACCGCGTTGGAGGCTCCACGTGCTTTGAAAACCCCGGCCTTTTGCAGGTTTTCGCACTTGAAGAACAATTTTGCTCCGCTGAGTTGATTAAAATAACTGGAAGTGAGAACCGGTGTCAGGTGCACATGAGGCTGAATGCGCTCATGGGCGCTCAGCACATCCTCATAGGTTGGTATGTTCATCTCAAGTTCGTTCATTTGCTCACCTCAGGCCGCCTGACTGAGGGCCAGGCCCGTGGTCTTGCGGTAATAGTCCTGCGCTGCTGCAACCCCGGAGCCAAGTTGCACCGGGTAATCAAGGTCAACCATGGCCATTTCTATTGTTGCAAGGCCGGAAAGAACCATCACGTCGGTTAGTGAGCCCAAGTGCCCGATGCGGAAGGCCTTGCCCCCCATCTCTCCAAGCCCGACCCCGAACGACACCGAGTAGGCGTCATAAGCATGGTTTGTGAGCTCATCGGAATTAAAGCCCTCAGGCACAAAGATTGCCGAAACACTGTCCGAATAGAGTTCAGGAGATTTTGCACACAGGCGCAGACCCCATGCCTTGACCGCCTGGCGCACGCCTTCGGCAAGGCGGAAATGGCGGGCAAATACATTGTCCAGCCCCTCGTCGAACAGCATTTCCATGGCTGCGCTTAGCCCGTGAATGAGTTGCAGGGGCGGAGTATAGGGGAAACCGCCCCTGGCGTTGGCGCCTGCCATATCTCCAAAATCAAAAAAAGTGCGCGGGCAGGTCGCCGACCTGGTGGCTTCAATTGCTTTTTCAGAAAAAGCAACGATCGCTACACCGGTTGTCAGCATAAAGCCTTTTTGCGAACCCGCAATCGCCAGGTCGACGCCCCATTCCTCCATACGGAAATCCATGGAGGCCAGTGAACTGACACAGTCCACAAACAGGAGGGCGGGGTGGGAGCTTGCGTTCATTGCCTCGCGCACCGCGTTGATGTCGGAGAGAACGCCGGTTGCTGTTTCATTGTGGGTGACCAGAACAGCCTTTATCCGGTGTTCCGTGTCGGCGCTGAGACGCTCGGCGAACAGGTCGGCTGGCGCTCCGGTGCCCCATTCGCACTCAATCACTTCCACATCCAGATTGTGGCGCTGGCACAGGTCAATCCAGCGATGGGAGAACATGCCGTAACGCGCTATCAGAACCTTGTCGCCGGGGGACAGGATGTTGGTAATGGCCGCTTCCCAACCCCCGGTGCCGCTTGCCGGGAACAAAACCACCTGCCCGCTTTCGGTTTTGAACACCTTCTTGAGATTGCTCAATACGGGGGCGAACAGTTCAACAAAATCCGGTGCGCGATGGTCAGTCGTTTGCACGTCCATGGCCCGGCGCAGCCGGTCCGGGATATTCGTTGGTCCGGGAATAAAAACCGGGTTCTGCCCACTCATTGCTTCGTTCTCCAAAGAGCACCTGTCCAGCCTGAAGAATAGCAAATTGGGAGATTTTTGCAATTTTTCTGAAATAATATTCTATTTTCCTTGAAAAATTCCTATCCATATGTTTTTTCGTAATAATAGTTTTTCCATGATTCGTATTTTTGAATCTTTGAAATAATTTTCTGATGGAATAAATCAAATAAATGCTTTTGAGCGAATGGAAAGGAAGACAGGAGTGGACACGGTGAATGAGGGGGTGCCGAAGCGCTCAAGAGGGCGCCCGCGCACCCAATCAAAGGACTTGCCGGGGCATACGGTTCAGGCACTTGATCGCGGGTTGACCCTGCTCAAGGCGCTGACCCGCGAGGGAAGCGTAACTCTAAGCGATATTGCCTTAAGGGTCGGCATGCCTCCCTCAACCGCACACCGTATTCTGGTCACTTTGCAAAAGCACGGCTTTGTGGAGTTTGACAATTCAACACAGGAGTGGGCTATCGGCATTGAGTCCTTCCGCGTTGGAAGCTCTTATCTGGAGCGCACCAATCTGGTGGAGATGGCGCAAAAAATCATGCGCGAGCTGATGGAGGAAACCGGGGAGACCGCCAATCTGGCCATCGGCAGTGACGGCCATGTGGTTTTTGTCTCCCAAGTTGAGACTCACAATCCCATAAGGGCGTTTTTCCGTCCCGGCACCCGTGGGCATATGCACGCTTCGGGCATTGGCAAGGCTCTGCTGGCCGACATGACCCATCTGGAGGTCGAAAAAACCCTGCAAAAAACCGGCCTGCCCGAGTTCACCCCCAAAACGCTGACCTCACCTGATGAACTCTTTTATGACTTGAAAAAGACCAGCCGCCGCCGCTGGTCGTTTGACGATGAAGAGCGCTATCTGGGCATGCGTTGCGTCGCTGCCTCCATCTACAATTCGCGTGGCCAAGCAATCGCCGGAATATCCATCTCCGGCCCCACCGTGCGCCTGCCCGACGGGGATGTGGACGAACTGGGGCCCCGGGTGCGCCGCGCCGCCGACCAGATCACCCACATGATTGGCGGCAAAATTCCATAAGAGCAGTGCGCCCGCGGCTACCCCGCGCAGCACGAGAGTTTGCTTACATCCTTGTCAAAGGTTTGTGCGGCCAGTTTCAGCGCTTCCACATTGGTGAGGTAGGGAAATATCGTCTCCCCCAGCTCTTTTGCAGTCATCATGGATTTGAGCGCCATCACCAGCGTCTGGATGGTATCGCTTCCCTCGGGTGCGATGATCTGACCTCCAAGCAGGCGGTCGGTTTTTTTGTCAGCTACCAGTTTGACAAGCCCGCGCGTATCGCGCGCCGCCAGCGCCCTTGGCACCTCACCCATAGGAACGCTTG
Source organism: Hyphomicrobiales bacterium (assembly GCA_026981645.1). Taxonomy (GTDB): domain Bacteria; phylum Pseudomonadota; class Alphaproteobacteria; order Rhizobiales; family Devosiaceae; genus DROE01. The sequence continues at coordinate 18,379 of JALSII010000052.1, forward strand.
AGGTTTTGACTTCGTATCCGACTGCAATCGCCTCTGCTTCACCAAGGCCGACGCCAGCGATTTGTGGGTCGGAAAATACCACCCAAGGCATGGCGGAGTTGTCATAAATGTTGCCCTCCCCCAATACAGCGTTCCGCGCCGCGAGTTTTGCGCCATAGGCAGCCATGTAGACGAACTGATCGCGATTGGTGACGTCGCCAGCGGCATAAATGCCCGCTGCTGTGGTTTGCATATATTCATCAACGATGATCGAACCACTTTTGTCCAGTTCAACACCGATTGCCTCAAGACCCATATTGTCGCTGTTGGCGCGGCGACCCGTGGCAACGAAAATTTGTTCTGCACTCACTTTGAGTCCACTGCCCTCTTTTTCAAAGTACACACTCACACTCTCAGAAGTTTCAGTGACTGAGCTGTAGGTAACCCCCTCATAAATGCTGATATTTTCAGCAAGCAGGCTGGTTTTAAGAGCCGCAGAGATTTCCGGCTCAGCCCCGGGAAGCAGATGCGAGCGCATCAGAATACTGACCTTGACGCCAAAACGCGCCATCATCTGCGCCAGCTCGACCCCGATATACCCGCCACCGACAAAAATCAGGCTCTGTGGCAACTCCCTGAGTTCAAGCAGGCTGGTACTGTCCAGAACCGGGATCTGCTCTATGCCGGGGATGTCGGGAAGGACCGGACGGCTGCCGGTGGCGATGATGATTCTTGGAGCAAAGAGCACCCGATTGCCCACCTCGATGCCGCCCTCAACCAGCTGCGCCGGACCCTCATCAATGTAATCAATCCCTTCATAGGATGGCAGCAAATCGGCATATTTTTTCTGGCGCAGGGTGCTCACCAGATCATCCTTGCCTGCAATAAGTGCCCGCCAGTCTTCAACCCGCGCCTGGCCTTCAAGACCGGCAAAGCGCGAAGCGGTGCTGGCGGCGTGAATGGCCTCAGCCGCCCGGATCATGGTTTTGGAGGGTACACAGCCTACGTTTACGCAGGTGCCCCCGATGGTGCCATGGCCGACCAGTGCAACCTTTTTGCCCTCCTCAGATGCGGCGATCGCGGCCGAAAACCCGGCAGATCCCGCGCCAACAACGATGAGGTCATAGTGCTTTGAGAGCTTGCCCGCAACGTTTGATCTTGAGGACATGTTACCTTCCAGTTCGCGTTTCAGTTGTGTGTGAATTCCTTGCAAGATAGAGCCAATAGAGGCCGACAAGACCGGCAGCACCGATGGATATGCCAAGTGCAAACCGGAAATCAAACCAGATCAGCCCGACCGAAAGCACAACCACTGCTATGACAATTATCCATTTTGGTGGTGGCCCGAACCGCCCGGCATCCAGATACAGTGCCTGTGCAACCAGCCCCAGAGAAGCAAACAGCATCGGAAACAGCACATAATCCAGCCCCCCGACCAGTCCGCCCAGACCGATGCCGACCACTCCCCACACCAGAAGCGGAGTAAAACAACACACTGCGGCAACCAGACTGCCAGCAATGCCCAGTTTTAGCATTTTCTTTTCCGAACCGTTGTTTTTGCTCATGAACAAAACTCCTTGCAGGTGCGCGCAAAGAATCTAAACTCTGTAGCGCCTACAGGCTCAAGGAGATTGATATGGCCAAGGGTAACAAAGCGGTGAACGCTCTGCGCCGCGTGGACTTGTCCCGCAAGACCGGCTGTAATCTGGAGACCATCCGCTATTACGAAAAAATTGGCGTCATGCCCGAACCGCCCCGTAGCGCCAACGGCTATCGCTGTTATGACACCAGACACGTGTTGCGTCTGAACTTTGTCATGCGGGCACGAAAACTGGGGTTTTCCCTGAATGAAGTGCGCGACCTGCTCGCCCTTGTCGACAGGGGTATCCAGACCTGCGCCGAAGTCGAAAGCGTGGCCGCGCGGCATCTGGAGCATGTGCGCTCAAGGATTGATGATCTGCGCCGCATCGAGCACGAGCTTTCCCGGACTGTTGCCAGATGTTCAGGGAAGCAGGTACCCGATTGCGCCGTGATAGACGCGCTCAGCGCCTCCGGGTCGCGGACACGGCTAAGCGGGGGTAAATCTATTTAACCGAACCGGCAGACATGCCCTTGATGATGTATTTTTCAAGAGCAATACCGATAATGACCAGAGGCAGGATCGCCGCTGTGGAAAGTGCTGCCATCGACCACCAGTTGATCCCTTGCGAACCGGTCTGGCTCGCCACCATAACCGGAAGCGTCTTGGCCTCGGAACTGGTCAGCAGGGCTGCGAAAAAATATTCATTCCAGGTCAGAATAAGCGACAGAATAAAGGCGGCGACCATTCCTGGCAGGGCGATAGGCAGGATTACCCGGAAAAACGCGCCCCATGAAGAGAGGCCATCTACCTGGGCTGCCTCGTCGAGCTCCATGGGGATGGTGTCGAACTGGTCGCGCATGATCCAGATGACAATGGGCAGAACCGTAAGCGTATAGAGAAAAATCAACCCCAGCGTTGTGTCGAGCAGAGCCAGCTCCTTGTAAAGAATAAGGAAGGGCAGGGCTAAAACCACCGGTGGCAGAATGAGCTGGGACAGGAAGAAGAACGAAATATCGCTGTTACGCATAAAGCCGAATCTGTACTGAAACCTGGACAGTCCATAGGCTGCCAGCGAGCCGATGAGAATGGCCAGCGAGGATGCACCCACCGAGGTGATGATCGAATTGGCAAAGCGTTTGAGGAACTCCTCGCGCACAGTGGAAGTCTCCCAGATTGAATCGGGGGACAGGCCCAGGGAGCGCCAGCCCTTCCAGTTCGGCTCAAACTCAACCCAGGGGATAATGTTGCCCTGTGTCACATCAACCGCAGTTTTGAACGAAGTTGTCAGGGTCCAGAATATGGGAAACAGCGAAATAAATACCCAGAAAAACAACAGGCCATAGATGATGAGACGTCCGAATATGCGCACCATGCGAAACCGGGTCTCGTTGTGTTCTGCATATTCAATTTCTGTGGTCTGAATGCTCACGTTTGTTTGGTCCCCATGAATTCTCAGGTCATTTTTTGCATGCGCTTGCTGATGAAACCAAGCAGCAAAGTGATGAAAATGATGATGGTAATCAGATAGACAATGGCGATCATGGTGCCATAGCCCACATTGGAGCGGTCACGATATTCCCGGAAAATGAAACTTGAGAGCGTGTCTGTCGCCCCCCCGGGACCACCCGATGTCACATTGATGACGATATCAGCCAGCTTGAGCTTGAAAATAATCCGCAAGACTATTGCGGTGGCACTGACCGGCAGCATCAGCGGGAAGGTGATTTTCCAGAAATTCTGCCAGCTATTGGCGCCATCAACCTTGGCCGCCTCAATAACATCTTTTGGCATGGCCTGCAGACCTGCCAGAAGCAGGATCATGATAAAGGGGATGGAGACCCAGGCGTCCATCAGTTCGATAGAGAGACGGGCAATCCAGGGGTCGGTAAAAAACGCCGGACTTTCCCAGCCCAGATTGCGCGCCAGCCGGGCAACGGGGCCAAAGCGGTTTTCCATAAGGGACTTGCCAATCATCCAGCTCACTGCAACGGGGCTGAGCATGAAGGGCAGCAGAAATGCAACGCGGAAAAATTTGCGGGCCTTGATGTCGGCATTCAGCAACAGAGCCAGCCCGAAGGCTATCGCATATTCAACAAATACCGCCGCCACATAAAACACCATGTTGCGCATGGCGTTCCAGAAAAAATCATCCTGCACAAGTTGCACGAGGTTATCAAAGCCGTTGAACTTTTGCCCCTCGAATGAAGCCAGATTGTAGTCGGTAAAGGCAATCGCCAGCCCGAACAGCATTGGCACAATTACGACAGATATAACGAACAGCACTGCCGGTAGCACAAAAAGCGCCCGGTAGCCGGGCTCTCCGCGTGTGATCACCTGTCCGGCTCCAAGTGCAACACCCCAGGCGAGGTAGCCATAAAGAACCGGACGCCAGTTTTCGAACCCGAAGTCGGTGAAACCCAGCGCGTATGAACTCTGAATTAAAAAAATACCGACAAAAAGGGCAAAAAAACCGCGCATCAGCCATTTGCCAATCCGCCGCCGCCGATCGGTTATCCGGTCGGGGATAATCTCAAACTCTTCAGTGATTGTTGCGTCTGGTGTATTCATGTGTCCTGAAATTCTTCCCTGACGGAAACTCTATGCATTTCACGCCAAGCGTGCAAACGGCTGGCAGTGCAACAATGCACCGCCAGCCGAAGCTGTCTCCTTGGCAGGTCGTGACCCCCTACTAAAGCCCCAAAGAGGCTTTATAGAGCTCGATCTGCTTCTCACGGCCGATCTGATCCGTGATTTTCTCCCATGCAGCGGCAATGTTGTCAGCGCCGGTTTGAGCATCAAACTGCCCGGCGTAGATTTTGGCCAATTCGTCTTCGGCCACGCTGTAATACTGGAAGATACCTGGAATGCGGGGTTCAACTGCCGCATTGGGATGGTTGTAGCTGTCAGCCTGTGAGGCAAGATAGTCGGAGATAAACGCCTCATCATAGCCCGCAGCAACCCACTCGGAAATGTTAAAGTGAGAATTGCGATAGGGCTGGAAGCCTGATGGATAGGCCGAAGCCCACAAGGATATATCCTTGCCACCCAGATGTGCCGCCGCACTCCAGGCAGCCTTGTGCTTCTTGGAGTCACTGTCGACACGGGCCATCACATAAATACCCCAGCCGATATAGGCCATGTTCGGAGCAAAGTTCGGGCCATCCGGCAATGTGTCCCATTGGCCGGTCTTTGAATTATAGACGTCGTCCGAACCGGGCAGAATGGAAAAGGCCGTGACATCACCAACAACAGAACCATCAGAGGTTTTTGCATTGGAGCCGATATCACCCCACCAGGACAGCATTGAACCGGTGCCAGCAAGGAACTGCTGGAAACCAGTGGTGCCAGGGTCGGCGTTGAGCTGATCAGGTGGCTGGGAATCAAGGACATCAAGGACATCCTGAATGGCCCGGACCCAGCCAGGATTATTGACCCGGGGTTTCATGGTGTCGGGATCAAACAGGAATGCAGGGTCATCGGGATGCTTGGCATAGGCTGTCGCCCGCGAACCAAGGAAATAAAAGCCGAAGCCGCCCCAACCCTTGAGTGGGTCGAGATAGCCATAGGCGTCACCGCCGAACGGATCTTTTTTGCCCTTGAGGAATTTGGTGACTTCCTGCACTTTCTGCCAGGTAGTGGGAACTTCCCATGGGCCTTCATGGCCTTCTGCAGCCCATGCTTCAGCCAGTTCCTCAGATTCAAAATAGTCAGCCCGATAGTTGAAGTTATGGCAATCTCCGTCAATGGAAACGCGATAGGTCTTGCCGGCCCATGTGCCTACGGGGGCCTTCAGGTAACCCACATAGTCATCCATGTCGATTTGGGTCTTGACCCAGTCAGGCATTTCAGAGGCCAGTCCCTTGCCGGTCACGTCACCCTCAAACGGGGCACCCATTTCAATGATGTCAAAATCAACCGTGCCGGTGGCGATGGATTGTTGCAGGCGGGCGTTATAATCTGCCTGAGCCAGATCAATCCAGTTGATCTTTGCGCCGGTATACTCTTCCCAGGGTTTAAGCAAGCCACGGAATAGCACATTGTGCAGGTTCTGGTTGTTCAGACCCATAAAGGTCAGCTCAACCCCGGCGAATTCGCCTTCGGAGACGTTTTCCTTGGTGGGGCCCAGCGTCAGTGCGCCAACCTTTTGCCAATCAGCATCGGTCGGAGAGCCCATGCCCACACCTGGAATCTTGAGCAACTCGGTGCGCAGTGAGCTCCCATGTGAAGCAGCGCTGGCAGAGCCCGTCATCGCACCAACTATCCCGCCCGCAGCCATGGCTGCCGCAGAAGCGCCCATCGCGCCCTTGAGCACACTGCGCCGACTGGCCTGCCTGGCCATGATTGCATCGTAAATGTGTTTTTTCATTTTTTTCTCCCTCGTAATTGGTTGCTCTGCCTGTGCGAAGGCAAAATTGCTGCGACTGGGGTCAAAGCAACCAGAAAATACCGTTTTCCGACATGATGGGCGTACCTCAAGCGGCGCCCGCCCCCCGGAATGGTAGTGTCCTCACTATGAACGGCTCAGCCCGTGTGTCAAACGAATCTTGTTTGAATTTTGAATTTTATGTTTACCAGTGAAATTGCGTGAATTTGTGAACCCGATGTTGCTTCACTTTTTTTCACTCGGGTTCGCATGGACAGGAATTGAGTGATCGGTTATGGGTGAAAACCAATTTGAGCAATAAAATACGTCTGGAGCAGGTTATAAATGGCGCAGGTTTTGGTTCAGGACCTCTACAAATCCTATGGGAGCACCCAGGTCGTGCACGGCATAAACATATCCATTGCCGATGGCGAGTTTCTGGCGCTGGTCGGGCCTTCAGGGTGTGGAAAGTCCACCCTGTTACGCATGGTGGCGGGTCTTGAAGCCGTAAGCGGTGGTCGCATCATCATCGGAAAAAGGGTGGTTAACAATCTGCCGCCCAAGGACCGTGACATCGCCATGGTGTTCCAGAATTATGCGCTCTATCCACATATGAAGGTGCGCGACAATCTCTCTTTTGCCCTCAGCCTGCGCCGGGAGGACAAATCCCAGATCGACGCCCGTGTGAACAATGCCGCCGAAATTCTCGGACTTGAACCATTCCTTGATCGCTACCCTCGCGAACTTTCAGGCGGACAACGCCAGCGTGTGGCCATGGGCCGGGCAATTGTACGTGATCCGCAAGTGTTTTTGTTCGACGAGCCCCTGTCAAATCTGGATGCAAAACTGCGGGTGCAGATGCGCACCGAAATCAAGGAACTGCATCAGCGTCTTAAAACCACGACAATTTTCGTGACCCACGATCAGGTGGAGGCCATGACCATGGCTGACCGAATTGTGGTGATGCATGACGGGCGCATCGAGCAGATCGGCACGCCTCTGGAACTCTATGACACCCCCGCCAACCTTTTTGTTGCATCCTTCATAGGCTCTCCTTCCATGAACATGGTTCCCGGAACGCTCAAAACCGCTGGCAAGGTGCTGGAAGTTGAAACCGATCTGGGTGTTTTGCTGGTTCCCGGACCCCGCGATGCCAAAAAAGGACAGGCTGTTATTGTCGGTTTTAGGCCTGAACATCTCAAATTGCTGGAAAAAGAAAAAAAGGGCGCCATTCATTCCAGAATTGCAGTGATAGAACCCACAGGCTCTGAAACTCATGTTTCCTTGCGAACGAATGACCGGGAAATTGTTGCCGTGTTCCGCGAGCGCCATGATTTCAAAGTTGCTCAGGATGTATATCTGCAACCAGACCCGAAAAACATCCATCTGTTTGATGCCAAAACAGAAAACCGTATTTAGGGTCAGAATTTGGGGGCGGTCCTGGTTGTGAAACGCTCTATATCGTGGTGCCGCCGTCTATATGGTAGCACTGTCCCGTGACAAAACTGCTCTCATCGCTGGCCAGATAGGCACACAGGCCCGCCATTTCCTCAGGCGTGCCCAGTCGGCCCATGGGCTGACGTGCGACAAAGGCCTTGCGCGCTTCCTCCAGCCCGCCGCTCTTGGCGCTCAATGCTTCGATACGCTCATCCAGTGAGGGGGACTGCGTTGTGCCCGGGCAAATGGCATTGCACCGGATGCCATCAGCCAGATAATCCACAGCGATGGATTTGGTCAGTCCGATGACCCCGCCCTTGGCCGCTCCATAAGCTGCCCTGTTCGGGAAGCCTTTGATTGATGAGGCGATTGAAGCGATATTGATGATGCTGCCCCCATGAGCTTTCATCCTTGGTATGGCTTCACGCAACGTGAAAAAAGCGCTGTTCAGGGTGATGTTGATGGATTTTTGCCACTCCTGTGTCGAACACTCCTCTATGGTGCCGTTATGTACATATCCAACGCCATGCACCATGATATCGACGCGCTCCAGATCCGAAAAGAAAGCCCCCAGGGCCTGTTCCTGTGTGCAGTCTATGGTCCGCGTTTCCATGTCAGTCAGGCTAGAAAGTCCATCACGGTTGATGTCCAGCGCATAGACTTTGGCGCCCTCTCTTGCCAGTCGTTCGGCGCAGGCGCGCCCGATCCCCTGACCTGCAGCCGTAACCACAGCGATTTTATTGTGCATCATGCTTCCTTCGTTTTTTTGCCATTGTTCTTTTTGGGGTTGCGCGCACGAACGGTTTTAGCGCTCGGAAATTTTGTTGCGTCCGATGACCGGATACTGCTCGATGTCACAGACCTGCCCGGTAACCGGCGCGCTTTTGTCCGAGAGCCAGAATATCACATGCTCCGCAATCTGTTCGGGCTGCAGAATAGTGCCGCTGGGAGTAAAGGCTTCCGGGATGTTTTCCAGCCAGTTTTCCCCCTGTCCCTCGGAAATCTGCAGCCTCTTCTCGGATTCAGTCAGTGTCCAGCCCACATTGAGCTGGTTGACGCGGATATTGTCTTTAGCCAGCGCGTCGCCCAGATTGCGCGTTGCAGTCATCATTGCGCCCTTGCTCATGGAATAGACCAACAGGTTGGTGGCCCCGCAATGGGCGTTGGTTGAGCCGATATTGACAACTGCTCCGCCGCCGGATTGCGCTTTCATAACTGGCAGGGCGGCCTGTATGAGCTTCAACGGTGCCAAGGTATTTACCGTCATCATCTGGAAGAACAAGTCTTCACTAAGACTTTCAATATTATTCCGGTCGAGCCGGGCCGCATTGTTGACCAAACCGTCCAGGCGGCCAAATCTGGCGTTGATATCGGCGATGATTTTTTCCGGGGCTCCGGGTTCTGACAGGTCGGCAACAACAAAAGATGCCAACTTGCCGAGTTGTTCCGCCGCCGCTTTCACCTCGGCCCTGTCGCGGCCATGCACCACAACTTTTGCCCCCGCCTTGAGGCAGAGTTTTGCTGTGGCAAAGCCGATGCCGCTGTTTGAGCCGGTAATGAGGATAACGTGGCCCTCAAGCATCAAGTGCGCCCCTGAATGGTGTTTCAGGCAGACCGGCAATGTTAAGTTGAACTGAAAACAGGTCGCCCGCCAGCTCCGCTTCGTCGGCCCTGTCTTCAGCGCGGCCTTTTTTCGCCGAGGTGATGAATAACGTCTTCAGGTCGCCCCCGCCAAAAGCGATCGAAGTGGGCCTGGCCACCGGCACCGGTATTTCTTCAAGCAGAACACCCTCTGGCGAATAACGTGACAGGCGCCAGCCATCCCAATGAGCGTTCCATAAACAGCCCTCACAATCAACGCTCATGCCGTCAGGATAACCTGCGTCAGCGGGCAGGACGACAAAGACCTCCGGTTTGCCAATATCGCCGGTTTCAGGGTTATAATCAGCTGTCAGGATTTTCCGGGTTGGAGAGTCTGCAAAATATATACGGGCTCCATCTGGGCTGAAGGCGGGCCCGTTCAACACGGTGCCCGGTTGCCAGGCCCGGACCCGATGGCCATCAAAACTCATCAATGCTCCGGTTTCCTCTGCCTCGCTCAGGGCTTTTGATCCAAATACCAGACGTCCCTGCCGGTCGCATTTTGTGTCATTCATAAGATTTTCCGGCCCGATCAGCCTGTCATGCCCGATGTTTAAGAGGTCTCCGTTTGCCGGGTTGAGCACAAAAAGCCCCCTTTCACTGGCTGCCAGAAACAGGCCCCTGGTGGTAGTGACAAATCCCCCCACGCGCTGGTTCAGACTAACTTCTTCAAGTTCTTTTGCAGCGTGCCAGAACAAAAGGCGCCTGCCGATAATATCGACAAAAGCCAGCCTGTTTTCTTCCGCTATCCACACCGGGCCTTCGCCCAGCGCGCAACTGCTGTTCGCGATAGGCTCAACCCTGCCTTGCGCAACTGATTTGCTCATCAGATATGCTTCCTTTCCCGGGTGTGTTCCGCAGAACTGGTCAGGCAGAATCCCGAAACATGATTGTACCGTTAATCAACTGCCCCTCGGTTATCAGATGGTTATCGGGGGTGTTTTCGAGCAGAGCGCGGGCAGAAAGAATACCGATCTTTTTTGTGTCCTGAGCAACAGTGGTTAGTGCGGGAATGGTGAATTGACTGAAATGCTGGTCGTCATGGCCTGCGACCCGCAGGTTGCAATCCCTGCCCTTGCCAACTGTCAGGCCCAGTTTAACGGCAGCGGATATCAGCCCGAAGGCCACCCGATCGTTGACGCACAGAATGGAGGTTACGGTACGTACCCTTTCCGGGGGCAGGATAAGGAATTGCTCAAAGCCGAATCTCTCAAAACTGGCCCACCCGGTAATGGGAGCGGGGTTGAGAATTATCGGCTCGTGACCCAGTTCTTTCATTCGCTTCACATAGGCCTGTTCGCGCTCAATGATATTGAAATTGAGCGGAGGCAGGGTAAAAAATGCCGGAGGGTCCCCCAGCCGGCACATATAATCAACCACCATGGGGATGCTCTGGCTGTTGTCTGTACCAATGAATGGCTTGCCTTTTTTAAGTCTGGAATCCATGAAGACGATGGGCGTATTGAGCTCCGCTTTTTCTACGGCCTTGACATTGGTCGAAAATCCAAGAGGTGCCATGGCGATGCCTGTCACGTTCATGGATTGCAGCCGGTCCAGTGCACGGATTTCCATATCCGGGTCGTTGTGTGAGCATTGCAGCACGGTCAGAAAGCCCCGCTCCTCTGCATAGATTTCTATGGTATTGACCAGTTCGCTGAAAAACGGATCAACGATTGAGGGGACAATGATACCAAGAGATTTGGCATTGCGCCGGGTGAGGTTGGTAGCGTGAAAATTGGGGTGATAGTCAAATTTTTTCAGCCCGTCTTCAATAACCTCACGGGTGGATTTGCGCACAGAAAGTCGATCATTGAAATACCGGGAAACCGTGGGGCGCGACAGCCCGATCGCATCTGCGAACTGAGCCATTGTATGAAATTTGCTTGAACTCACTTTGTACAAATACCCTCCGGGAGCTCAAATGTGCTCCCGGTGCGCCTGCTGTTTACGATGTCTGCCTTGGTACTAGCAATTGGCGACCTTGACAAGCAACTCAGGTAAATATTATCGTTACACGCGTAAACAATAGGAGCGGCCTCTCTTGCGCCTGACCGTTTGTGGTTCGGGTGCAATCCGGTCTCGGTGGCTGGCGCTTGTTCCTCGAAGTTGCGCTGGTGTCTTTGTGAATAAAACAGAGCGGATATTGTCCCTCGTTTTAGTTTGAAGAAGACACCAGAGAACGCGTCAGACCAACTGGCATAAACTGCAGCTCGACCACCTGCCAGGGCAATAAAAACAAAAATCCAAGGGCCTCGGGAAACAAAAATCAGGGAGAAGAAAATGAGAAAACTAACAAAACTGGGTGCCGTTGCGGCTCTCACAGTGGCGCTTTCGTCAGGCGCAGCCTTAAGCCAGGAGATGGATGGCATCACCATCGGATTTTTACCCGGTGTGGTTGATCCGTTCTATCAGGTGATGGAATTGGGGGTTAACGCAGCAGCAGCCGAACTGGGCATAACAGTTATCACCCAGATTCCCCCGACATGGGGAGTTGAGGTGCAGACGCCAATTCTTGATGCAATGGTTGCCCGTGGGGACATCGATTATCTGGTAATTGCCCCCACAGATAAAGACCAGATGGTTGGCCCCCTGCAAAATGCGCTCGAAGCAGGCATCAAAATCATCACCGTCGATACATTTCTGGGGGATGGCGATTATGCTGATGGTCCGGTGACCTTCCCCTTAAGCTACATTGGCTCGGACAATGTCGAGGGCGGGCGCATTTCAGCTCGCGGATTGGCAAAAGCTATCGGTGGAGAGGGCAAGGTCTATATCAACTCGACCAACCCCAACGTGAGTTCAGTTGAAGGCCGCGCTATCGGCTTTAACGAAGTCATGGACAATGAATATCCTGATATCGAAGTCATAGGTCTAGATTTCAATCTGGATGATATGAACACTGCGGTACAACAGACAGCGGCAACGCTTGAACGTGTTCCCGACCTGGCCGGTGTGTTTGGCACCAACGTGTTTAGCGCTCAGGGTGCGGGAACCGCTGTGGTCAATGCCGGCCTTGGCGGTGCAGTGCAGGTCGTTGCCTATGATGCCACAAAGTTTGCAATCGAGCAGCTTCGTGAAGGTGTCGTAAGTCTGGTTCTGGCCCAGAAACCCTTCGACATGGGCTATCTGGCGGTCTCGTTTGCTGCCGCTGATGCAGCAGGGGTCACCAGTCTGCCCGTGCGTGTGGAAACCGGGTTCGCAATCATTGATATTGACAATGTTGATGATCCTGAAGTCGCCCGTTTCATCTATCAGGTCCCTGAATAGCCTTCAGAACGAGACGGTGAAAATTCACCCTTCATAGGTTGAGGGCGCCCGGGAGTAAACGAACATCAACTACCCCGGGCGTTTTTCAGCGGATAACCAGTTCCAGGGACCGGCAATGGCACAACCAGATCCAGAAGCTGCGGCCAAAGCAGAATTTGCAGCCCCAAAAACCAGAAGTACAACCGATCAGATTATCCTGTCGATCATTCAGGTATGGGCGGGTGTTTTTCTTGCCATACTGATTTTGGTTTTTGTCATCTCCATTCCACTGGTCAGTGGAAGCTCGGTGAGCTTTCTGACCGTTCGAAATTCACAAAATATCCTTGTCGCAATAACCCCGATATTGCTTCTGGGTCTGGGACAGACCTTTGTCATCATATCCGGGGGCATTGACCTTTCCGTCGGCTGGGTGATGAGTTTTGCCTCGGTGATTTCGGCTTTGGCCCTTCGCGAGGCCTATAATGCGGGGCTGGCACTTCCGCTGGCGGTGGTTGTCGGCTTCGGCACTGCTGTAATCGGTAGCGGGTTTGTTGGTTTTCTCAACGGTGTGATTATTGCCAAACTCAAAGTGCCTCCTTTTATTGTAACGCTTGGCATGTCGTTCATTGTGCGCGGGGCGGCGCTGTTGATGTCGGAAAATACAACGGTTATCGGCCTGCCGCGCGGGGTGCGTGACTATGGAAACGAATCCCTGCTGTATTTTATCCGCGGCGAGGGCGGCGGATTTTATTTCTTCACCAAGCCCGAAATATCCGGCGAGATGCTGCGTCGCATGGACCGCATAATTTCCTACCCGGTTCTGGTGACAGTCATTGTGGTTGCCATCTCAATATTTGTTCTCAGGAGAACCAAATTTGGCCGCCATACCTATGCCATTGGCGGCAACCGCGAAGCGGCGGTGCGTGCCGGGGTGCCGGTCGATCGCCACATCATCAAGCTCTATATGCTTTCCGCAGCAACCGCAGGCATTGCAGGGTTTTTGTCCATGCTTCGCTTTACGGCCGGCTCCGCCGTTATCGGCGATCCGCTCCTGCTTTCCTCGATTGCCGCTGTGATCATCGGTGGCGTTTCTTTATTTGGCGGGTCCGGCTCCTTGGTTGGCACGGTGATCGGGTCTTTGATAATTGCCGTGCTCACAACCGGTCTCGTGATGCTCAATGTACAATCTTTCTGGCAGTTCATTGTGGTTGGCGCCGTAGTTATTCTGGCCGTTCTGATCGACCAGTCTCGCGACATGATTAAAAACAAGATTGAGACCAGATAGATGCAGGATGATCCGATCCTTTCCATTCGCAATCTGACCAAAAAATTTGGCGGCCTGACCGCGGTGGACGATTTTTCCCTTGATGTATTTCCCGGAGAGGTTGTGGCTTTGCTCGGCGACAACGGAGCGGGCAAGTCAACGGTCATCAAATGCGTATCCGGTGTGCACACTCCTTCCGCCGGGGCCATAAGTTTTGAGGGTGAGGTCGTGCACTTCTCCCGTCCCATAGATGCCCGTACGAAAGGCATCGAAACCATCTATCAGGACCTTGCACTGGCCAACAATCTTGATGTGCCGGGCAATGTGTTTTTGGGGAGAGAGGTGGAAAAACGCTATCTGGGCGGTCTGATACGCCCGCTTGACAACAAATTCATGCTCTCAGAAACGCAACAGGCGCTCAGCACTTTGCATGTGGAAATCCCTTCCCTTCAGGTACCCATTGAAACGCTCTCCGGTGGCCAGCGCCAGGCCGTCGCCATTGCACGTGCGGTTTACTGGGAGGCCCGGCTGATGATCATGGATGAACCCACCAACAATCTGGGTGTTCCTGAACAGAAGAAAGTCCTTGAACTGATCAACAAACTGCGCGAGCGGGGTGTACCCGTTATCCTGATTTCCCATACCCTACCCGAAGTTTTTGCGGTTTCAGACCGGCTTGTGGTCATGCATCGCGGACGCAAGGTCACGGAAAAGAAGGTTTCTCAAACCAATTCCGAAGAGGTGGTGCAATATATGGTGGGCGCGCTGGACGATACACGACAGACAGCCCCCGCTGAATAGAGGCGGGACACAAAAGAGCCTTTGTGTAATTCCCAAATCCGCAGTCAGGGAAAATAACAGCGTGCCTTGACTCTGGTTTTTCCCCCATGTCCTATCGGGAAAGGAACATTGCCAGAAAATCCATGTCCTCGGACTTGTTTCGTGGGCGGGGCCCGATTTTTGCATTCGGCAATGTGACCAGGCAATAAGTATGGACTGTTGTTTTAGGGTCCTGACCCTAGTTCGTTTCAAGACATGAAACATATCTGGCTGAGGGGGTCATCTGTGAGCAAGGCTTTTGTGAAGGTAAGCTCAAAAGAGGCAGAAACGCTGCCGCCAGCTCTGGAGGCAGTATCGGCTGACCTGCACGCCGACTTCACCAACAATCAATGGTATTGCCATCAGGCGCGCCAGACGGTTTTTTTTACTGCCTTCACCAATGAAGTGCACGACCTTGACAATCTCAAGCAGATTGCAGCCAGGCTTGGTTTGCTGGCACCGCAACTGACAACCGGCTATCTGGGCGCGCGTGCCCATGAACCGTTGGCGGACAATATCCTTTCAAGAATCTGCCATATCGAAACTGTGGATGATCTGGACGCTTATCCTGAAAACTGGGAGCTGGGTGGCAGGGATATTTTCACGGACAGGGACCTGCCCCTGTTCCGCGTCAGGGCTGTTGTCCGCCGGGGCGGTCCGGATGGGGAGGGGCGCCGTTCTGCAATTCTGGTCCTTGCAACCCATGCACTGCTTGAGGGCGCTGACGCAGCGCTCTTGTCCAGATCCCGTTCGGTTCCCCGCGGCGCTGTTACCGCCAGACCTGACAAGACCTCCTTGCTGCAGCGTTTGAGATATGGGGCAACCGCGGCAGTTCTGGTGCCACTGCAAATGCTGGCGGCATCTTTTCTTGCGCCCCGCAAGGTGGATATCGGGTTTCGTGCACTCGCTATTGAAAAGGAGAGAATTCGCCGTGCCGCTGCTGCTCTGAATGTTTCGCGCCGAACACTGATGTTTGCTCTGGTTGCTTACGGGTTGAATAACAAAGGCGCAGGATTTTCGAGCCGGACGATTTCCACCATCTATGCGGATATGGATGCAACAAGCGAAACGCAGACCAACGACACTTTTTTTCAGTTCCGCATGATCGACGCCAAACTCAAGGTCTGCGATGATTTTGCCGCCTTTGTCCGAGAGGTCGATGAAACCCTTGCCAGAGCCGAAAGCCGGAATATGAACGCCACGCAATCCCTGCTCAATGCCATGTTTTTCATGCACCGGCGTCTGCAGGCTATGCTGCCCTTTTTATATACAGAACGTTTTTTTCGGTTTTCCGCGGGTTATCATCTCACCTTGTCTCTGGTTCCTCCGCAGCGCCTGGGTGGCGAACTGACCAAAGATTTGCTCGAGCCGGTATATTGTGGCACTCACCATCCCGGTATCAATATGTGCGTGTTTGCCCCCGGGCGTATCTTTATCACCTTCAACTTTTGCCTGCATAAAGCGTTGCTGCCCAATGTTGACAAGATTAGCGCGTTACTTGATGAAATCGACCCCCAGCCAGCAGTCGAGCGCAATGGGGGGTAGCAGTGTTGTACTGCAGACTTGCCACGAGGCGTTCATCTCTTGCAGGTAACCATTTATTGAAAAAGCAAACAGTGCGCGCTAGACAAAAAAATGAAAGAGTGGCTGAGTTTGTGTATGAGCTCAATTGCTTGAATGAGAATTTGGGGTAAACCGGCGCAACCGGCACTCGACTGGAGAAAAAATGAATAATTCTGCACTGCGCATGAGCGCTGCTTTTGCCGCCTTCTTTTTGTTGCTGGCACCAGCCAATGCGCAATTAGACGCAGAAGTCGGCCCGGTCAGTGTGTCGGACGTGGTTGCCTCTTATGCGGATCTTGCGCAGGCGGCCTATGAAGATTCTGTCCGTACTGCCCAGGAGCTTAAAGGCGCAATAGAAACGCTGCTGGGCGACCCCACAGAAGAAAACCTGGAAGAGGCACGCACGGCGTGGAAAGCCGCCCGCATTCCTTATCTCCAGACCGAGGTTTTCAGGCTGGGTACTCCCGAGGAGCTGGATTGGGAGCGTAAGGTAAACGGATGGCCCCTTGATGAAGGGTTCATAGACTATGTGGACGCCAGCTATCTGGCACGAGATTCTGACAATCCGTTTTATGCTGCCAACGTGCTTGCGGCTCCTGAAATAGAAATAGATGGGAAGAGCATTTCCCTGTCGCGTATCACACCGGATGTGCTTATCGACTTGAGCGCGGCCGCTGAGGTGGGCAACAATATTCCCACCGGGTATCACGCCATCGAGTTTTTGCTCTGGGGACAGGACGATAACTCTCCTGTCGAGCCCACCGGTGATGATGACTTTCAGGTCGGCGGTACCCGCCCTGCCACAGACTTCGCCGATGAGGCATGCACAAACGGAAATTGTGACCGGCGCGGGGAGTTTTTGTTTTCAGCCGTCAACCTTCTGATTTCCGACCTTGAGGAAATGGCAAACAATTGGCAGGTGACCGGCGCCGCTCGTGAAAGCATCATTGACAATCCTGAGGCGGGGCTGGCAGAAATACTCTCCGGCATGGCCTCTCTCTCCTATGGGGAATTGGCGGGAAATCAGCTTAAACGCGCGCTTCTGCTGGGCACTGCCGAGGCCGAGCAGGATGATTTTTCAGACTATACCTATGCCGCTCATCTTTTCGATGCCAGAGGCGTGGTCAATGTCTATTTCGGTGAATATTTTGCCATGGACAATTCAGTGACAACCGGCGCGTCACTGGCTGGACTTCTGGCGCAGAACAACCCTGATCTGGATGAGGAAATGCGTATCAAACTGAGCGTGACCATGGTCCGGTTGCGTCTGATGGTTACGCGCGCGCGCTCCATTGAAAACTACGACCAGATGCTGCTTGAAGGCAATGAAGATGGCAATGCGATCATTCAGGCTGCCGTGGACAGCCTGCTAGACCAGACTGTGACGATCCGCAAAATCGCCTCAGCTCTCGGCGTGGACAATCTGGTTGTTGCCGGCGCCGACAGTCTGGACAACCCGGACGCCGTTTTATAGCCGCCAGAAATAATGGGCCTGATTCTGGGCGCTCAGTCCACAAACAGCTCAGGGTGGGCGGTAACCATTGAGGGCAGCGCATAGATGATATCGGCCATGTGAGTGCGCATGGCGGCTTCTGACAGGTCGGGTGAACGGGTGGCCAGAGCATCAACAATAGCATGGTGCTGGCTGACAACGTTTTCAACGATTCCAGCCTCGCCAAGGGTTAGATAGCGTACCCGGTCAATATTGGTTTTCAGGTTCTCAAGAATGCGCCATGCGTAAGCGCAGTCGGCAAGTTCAGCAATTTTGACGTGAAAATCCTCGTCCGTGCGCAGGATAGAGGTAACGTCACCGCTCTGCCCCACCCTGTCCAGTTCCCCCGTCATTTCACGCAGAACGGCAATATCCCCGTCGGTGACGACAAGCGCTAGTTTACGTACTATTGCCACCTCTATAATCTCGCGTAAAAATCGGGCATTTTCCATTTCCTTGGCGGAAATAAGCGTCACAAGAGTGCCCCGTTGCGGGCGGATTTCCACCAGCCCGATTTCTGCAAGCTTAATAAAGGCTTCGCGCACCGGCTGACGCGAAACGCCTATTTGCTTTGCCATTTCGGCTTCGGACAGCAGATGGCCGGGGCGAAACTGCAATTGCACGATGGCTTCGCGCAGCACTTTGAATACTCTGTTTCCGATCGAGAGGCTTCCCTCCGCCGAGGCCGGGTAGTCCAGTTCGCTTAGCTTAAATTTTGCATCCATGCTTGGCTTGCTTTTGCTCTTAAAACAGGTTTTTAAAGTCCTGACCCTAGCATATTATATGTGTTAGCAACATAACAGATACTGCCCCTGATTTCTCCTCGAATAGCGAAACAGAAACGATGTGAACCATGAAACAAACCTGGCGCTGGTTCGGACCCAATGATCCCACCTCGATTGACGCGGTTGTTCAGGCCGGGGTTGAGGGCGTTGTCTCCTCGCTGCACCATGTGAACAGCGGTGAAGTTTGGAGTATGGAGGAGATTGCAAAACGCCAGCAGGAGATTGCCCACTTTACCAACGGGACCCCTTCCGGGCTGGAATGGGATGTGGTGGAAAGCCTCGTAGTTTCCGAAGATATAAAAAAACAAAGTGGCGATTTCAAAAAACACCTGGAAAACTATCGCACCAGCCTCAAGCATCTGGCTGAAAGCGGCATTACCACCGTCTGCTACAATTTTATGCCGGTTATCGACTGGACACGTACAGACCTTGCCCACAATCTGCCCAGCGGGGGCACTGCCATGCGCTTTGATATTGTGGATTTTGCGGTGTTCGATATTTTCCTGCTTGAACGCCCCGGCGCGCGGGAGGATTTCTCTCCTGAACTGCTGGAGAGTGCAGAGCGCCGCCACACTGAAATGCCCGAAGCAAAAAAATCGGCCCTTGTGCAAAACATCGTGGCTGGACTGCCCGGCTCAAATGAAAAACTGACCCTGGCTCAGGTGCGGGAGCATTTGCGCCAGTATGACCATATTTCAAGGGAGCAACTGGCCCGTCACCTTACAGACTTCTTAAGCGAGATCATCCCCGCCGCCGAGCGCTTGGGCATACGCATGTGTTGCCATCCCGATGACCCCCCTTTTGCGTTGATGGGTTTGCCCCGGGTAACCTCAACTGCCAGTGACTATCGCAGATTTCTGGATATGATCGACAGCCCGGCCAACGGCGTGACTTTTTGCAGCGGCTCGTTTGGCGCCCGCCACGACAATGACCTGTTGGACCTGATTGACGGATTTGCGGATAAAATCCATTTTGTACACCTGCGTGCCGTCAGGCGTGATACAGACAGCGTGCCCTGTTCATTTTTTGAGGATGAGCATCTGGCGGGTGACATGGATATGGTCGCAGTAATGGCAGCGCTTCTGCACGAGGAAGCCCGGCGCAGGGAAGAGGGCCGCGCCGACCATCAGATCCCCATGCGACCGGATCACGGGCAGGACATTATCGATGATCTGAAGCGTGAGGGGGGGCAGCCCGGCTATCCGGTAATCGGACGCCTCAAGGGTCTGGCGGAGTTGCGCGGCGTAATGAAGGCGCTCCAACATGTGGAATATGGACTATGACTGTCCGCATGACGGGTTTTGCCCGGAGCGCAGGATTGCGAACCGGAGTCTTTTCTAGACGCAATTTTATTGGCCTGGGCCTTGGCGCACTGGTCAGCGGCTGCGCCTCCTACGTACCGGACGGCCGCACGACTCTTCCCCAGCTTTCCCGGGAAACAATCATCGCCAAAATCAACCGCGTACGCACCGACAATGGTCGCAAACCCCTGTCCTACAATGGCGCGCTGGCACGTGCGGCGCGCACCCATGCCAACCTGATGGCTGCACGCGGGGAGCTTTCGCACACGGTCGGGGGCACCCTGCGTGAACGGGTAAACGCTGCTGGATATTTCGGGGCTGTGGGGGAAAACCTTGCCGGTGGTCAGCGCACGCTGGAGGGTGCAATTCAGGGCTGGATGGAATCCGCGGGCCACCGCTCAACCCTGCTGAGCCCCAGGTTTACAGAATTCGGACTGGCCGCTGCCAGCGGCGGGGGCGAGTACACAACTTACTGGGCGCTGATAATGGGCGGAACTTTTGAAGCCTGGAAGGTGGGGCGCTAGCTCTTCCTTGTCAGTGTGCGCTCCACCGCATCCTGCCAGCCCTTGAGCTTTTCATTACGTTTGCGTCGGTCAATTTGGGGGGTGAACTGGCGTTCAAGTGACCATGATTTGGCAAAATGGCGTTCATTGGGCCATACTCCTACATGGGCGGCAGCCAGCCATGCCGCCCCCAGCGCAGTGGTTTCCAGAATTGTTGGGCGATCAACCGGTGCGTCCAGAATATCGGCCAGAAACTGCATGGTCCAGTCCGAAGCAACCATGCCTCCATCAACCCGCAGCACGGTCTCTTCAGCCTCGCCTTTCCAGTCGCGCTGCATGGCGTCAGTCAGGTCCTTGGTCTGATAACACACAGCTTCAAGCGCCGCCCGGGACAATTCCGCCGGACCGGTGTTGCGGGTCAGCCCGAATATGGCTCCCCGAGCCTTGGCATCCCAGTGAGGCGCACCAAGGCCAACAAAAGCGGGCACCATATAAACATTCTGATTATCGTCGGCCTCGACGGCCAGGGCGCTGGACTGGGCGGCATCCTCGATTATTTTTAATCCGTCCCGCAACCATTGCACCGCCGCCCCGGCGACAAAAATCGACCCCTCCAGAGCGTAGGTAACCTTGCCGTTAAGCCGGTAGGCCACCGTGCTGAGCAGGCGGTTCTTTGAGCGCACCAGCTGGTCGCCGGTATTCAGAACCACAAAACACCCGGTGCCGTATGTCGCTTTCATCATGCCGGGCTTGAAACAGGCCTGCCCGATGGTTGCCGCATGCTGGTCTCCGGCGACCCCGCGAATGGCAATGGGTGCGCCGAACAGATCAGCCGAAGTCACCCCGTAATTGTCAGCGCTGTCCTTCACCTCGGGCAGCAACTCGGCGGGTACCTTGAGGATGTTGAGCAGTTCTTCATCCCACTCCTGGGTTTCGATGTTGAACATCAGGGTGCGGCTGGCGTTGGTAGCATCGGTTGCATGCACTTCGCCCCCGGTCAGGCGCCAGATCAGAAAACTGTCAATAGTGCCAAAAGCCAGTTTGCCGCGCCGGGCCTTGTCGCGGAGCCCTGCGACATTTTCCATGAGCCAGCGCAGTTTGGTGCCTGAAAAATAGGGATCGAGCAGCAGGCCTGTCTTACGGGTGAAGATTTTCTCTTTTGCCGCCAGCTTCAGCGTCTCGCATAACGGGGCAGTGCGCCGGTCCTGCCAGACGATGGCATTGTAAACAGGAACCCCGGTCTCCCGATCCCAGACGACAACAGTTTCGCGCTGGTTGGTAATGCCGATGGCGGCAACCTGATCGGCAGGGATATGGGCGTTTCCCAGTGCCTCTTTGCAGGTGGCAACAACGCTTTCCCATATTTCTTCCGGATCGTGTTCGACCCAGCCCGAATCGGGAAAAATCTGGCTGAATTCCTTCTGCGCCACAGAAATAATTTTCTGATTTCCATTGAAAACAATGGCCCGGCTTGACGTGGTACCCTGATCTATTGCCAAAATATAGTCGCTCATGAAATCCTCTTATGCCCCTGTTTGTCCGTCGAGGTTGCTGGTCCTGCCCGGAAGTTCACTTGCTTTCGATTTTGCCACAAGTTGCTTTCGCTGATAAGGGGTTCATTTTAAGGGCAATCCGCTTGGATTGTGAAAGGACTCCGGTTTTGATGAAAAAAAAAGTGCTGATTACCGAAAAACTGCTTGCGTCCTGCGAACAGGCGATCATCGACAGGCTGAATGGAGTGCGCCTCTACGAGCAGGAGGATCCGGAGGCTTTCCTGAAAGAGCATGGCAGGGAGTTCCCGGCAGTTGCCGGTTTTGCCATACCCGGGGAACTGATTGAGGCTCTGCCCAATCTTGGCCTTATCGCAAACTTTGGCGTTGGTTATGACGGTGTTGATATCAAGGCCGCCAAAGCCCGCTCCATCGCAGTGACCAATACCCCTGATGTTCTCAACGACGCCATGGCCGAAATAACTATCGGACTTATGGTTTCTCTGGCCCGGCGTCTGCCCCAGGCCGACCGATATGTTCGTGAAAGACTTTGGCCTGAGGGCTCTTTCCCCCTGCAAAACCAGTTGACCGGAAAAACTGTCGGCATTGTCGGGCTGGGACGAATCGGCAAGGAGATTGCCCGGTTATGCGAGGCTCTGAAAATGCGCGTGGTCTATTTTGGCCGCAACAAACAGTCCAATATCCCTTTTGTCTATTATGATAATCTGATGGAGATGGCGGCAGACGTTGATTGGCTTGTGGTAGCCACTCCCGGCGGCGCGGCGACGAACAGTCTGGTCAACAAAAAAGTGCTGACGGCGCTGGGCCCGGAAGGCTTTCTGGTCAACGTTGCCCGTGGCTCGGTGGTTGAGGAAAAGGCGCTGGTGGAGTTGTTGCAGAACGGTGGGGTGGCCGGAGCCGCGCTCGATGTTTTTGCTGACGAGCCCAACGTGCCGGACGAGCTTCTGACATTGGATAATGTGGTGCTCTCCCCCCATCAGGGCAGCGCTACTCACCAGACCCGGTTTGCAATGGGCGCGCTGGTGGTTGCCAATCTTGAAGCGTTTTTTGCCGGAGAACCGCTGCTGACACGCGTAATCTAGGGTCAGGACCCATGCAATAGCCCGGAAGGCAAAACACCAATTCCAGTTGCCGGGGGTGCCGCAGAATTTGTTGCGGCACTTTTTTTTGGTGATACAAGCGCCTATACCTGTTGGCAGTCCGAGATGGCTATGACCTCCACAGGGGCAGGATGCGGTTATGATAAAACGAATTACAGGCTGGCTGGTTCTGGTGCCGCTATGCGTGGTGCTCGTGGTGTTCACACTGGCCAATCGGCAGATGGTCGAGGTGCGCTTTGACCCCATCTCGCCCCTCAACCCGCTGATTTCACCGGTCGAAGTGCCGATGTTTATTGTGATTTATGCCATGCTTTTGCTTGGGGTGGTGCTTGGGGGTGTTGCCACATGGTTCACGCAAGGGCGCCAGCGCCGGGAAAAACGAAAGTGGCGGCGCCAGGCCAAAAAACTGGAGCAGGAGCAGCGGCAGGACAGCGAAACGGGGTCTGGTTCCACCAAGCCACGGCTGTTTGACGCTTCGTGAGTGCCGCTTCTGACATCCAACCCGGGGGCCGTTGCCCTCTTCAGATCAAAATCTGTGGTGTCAGGGAGGAAGAAACCCTGCGCTGGGTCCTTGAGGCGGGTGCCGACATGGTGGGGTTCATGCATTTCGCCAGAAGCCCCCGCCATGTGGAACTTCCTCAAATTGACCGGTTGATTGCAAAGACGGGGAAAAGCGCCCAAACGGTTGTGGTGCTGGTCAACCCCGATGATGCTTTGGTAAAAAAAGTCGATGCTCTGAAACCCGACTTTGTCCAGTTGCATGGCGGCGAAACCGTTGCGCGCATTCAGGCCATCCGCGAACTCTCGGACATAAAAATCATCAAGGTGCTGCCGGTGGCAACGGCTGAGGATTTATCGCAAGTTGAGGCATTTGACGCTAAAGCGGACCGAATATTGCTCGACGCCAAACCGCCAAAGGGTGCCAGCCGACCGGGGGGGCTAGGCGAGGTTTTTGACTGGAATTTATTGTCAGTGCTTGACCCGGCATTTGAGTTTATGCTTTCGGGAGGCTTGAACCCGGATAATGTCGGTGCGGCCGTCACAGAAGTTTCGCCATGGGGGCTTGATGTTTCCTCGGGCGTTGAAAGTGCGCCGGGGGTAAAAGACGAGGCCCTGGTCAGAGCGTTTATTCATAATGCCCGCCAAGCAGAAAAAGCGAAAAATTGATGAACCAGCAATTCAAGAGCAACAGCCTTAAGAACGGCCCCGACGAAAACGGGCGTTTCGGGATTTTCGGGGGGCGGTTTGTTGCTGAAACCCTGATGCCGCTTATTCTGGAGCTGGAAGAAGCCTACACCCAGGCCAAATCCGACCCCGCCTATCTCAAAGAACTTGGCGACCTGAATGCCCATTATACCGGGCGCCCCTCGCCGCTCTATTTCGCCGAACGCATGAGCGCTCATCTGGGTGGGGCCAATATCTATTTCAAGCGTGAGGAACTGAACCATACCGGCTCCCACAAGCTCAACAATTGCCTGGGCCAGATTTTGCTGGCCAAACGCATGGGGCGCACAAGAATTATTGCTGAAACCGGGGCCGGACAGCATGGAGTAGCCACCGCTACCGTCTGTGCGCGTTTCGGCCTGTCCTGCGTCATCTATATGGGCGCAACCGATGTGGAGCGGCAGGCACCCAATGTTTTTCGCATGAAGCTCCTGGGGGCCGAGGTCAAACCCGTCACCGCCGGGGCGGGCACCCTCAAAGACGCCATGAATGAAGCCTTGCGCGACTGGGTGAGCAATGTGGATGATACCTATTACCTGATAGGCACGGCCGCCGGACCCCACCCCTACCCGGAAATGGTGCGTGACTTTCAATCAGTAATCGGTACAGAAATCCGCGAGCAGTTCGCCAAAAAAGCGGGTGGTCTGCCCGACGCACTGGTGGCCTGCATCGGTGGTGGCTCAAACGCCATTGGCACTTTCCACGAGTTTCTGGACGAGCCCGAAGTCAAACTCTATGGGGCCGAAGCGGGCGGCCACGGCCTTGAAGTTGAAAACGGCCACGCCGCTTCGATGACGGGGGGGCGTCCCGGAATTCTGCACGGCAACCGCACCTATCTGTTGCAGGATGATGACGGTCAGATACTGGAGGGGCATTCCATTTCTGCCGGGCTGGATTACCCCGGTGTGGGGCCTGAACACTCGTTTCTCAAGGACAGCGGGCGGGTCACTTACGTGCCCATCACCGACGCCGAAGCGCTTGAAGCATTTCAGCTTTGCGCGCAGCTTGAAGGCATTCTGCCAGCGCTGGAGAGCGCCCACGGGCTGGCGCAGGTGATAAAGCTGGCGCCGACCATGGAAAAAGGACAATCCATTGTCCTTTGCCTTTCAGGGCGCGGCGACAAGGACGTGGAAACCGTGGGCAGGCATCTGGGCGTGCCTCTGTAGGAGAAACTTTTGCACCTGTTTCAGCTTTCTCTTTCATCGTAGCTCTTGCGCGCCTTTTCGATGTCCGAACAGTGCTCTACCGACAGTTCCACAGTGATTTGATAACCGGCTGCAGGGTTCGTCTCAGCATGCGCCGGGAAATCGCGCCAATGATTCGCCGGATTTGATTGAAGCGCACCGGACCATTGTGCAGCGTACCCGCAATCATCACGCTCCATTTGTCGCCGATACGGTTTGGAACCTCGCCCATGGCCGGGTGCGTGCAAGAATCAGCCTGACAGATGTTCTTGGCAAGAAATCAGAATAGAAGCCGATCAACACGACCGAGGGGCTGATTTTGATTCCAACAAAATTGAAAAGACTCTAAAACTGGTTGGGATTGAAATGATAAGTGGTGGAACAAAACTCACACACAACCTCAATCTCCCCGTCAACAGCCATTTCCTGACGCTCTTTATCGGAGAAGTTTTCGTTGAGCATGGCTTCCGTCCGGTCGGCAGAACAGGAGCATCTGGCTTCAAGGTGCTGAGGCTCGAACACCCGTACACCCTTTTCGTTGTAAAGCCGGAACAGCAGGCGTTCGGCGGAAACATCGGGGGCGACAAGTTCAGCGTCACTCAGGGTTGCAAATAATGCCTGAGTTTCCATCCAGTCGTCCGCTTCAAAAAAATCACTATTCCCATCATCACCATCCCCACCCGGCAGGTCGGTGGGCATCACCTCACCGGCGGGGGGAAAAAACTGTACCATCATGCCCCCGGCACGCCAGTTGGAGCCGGTTTTGCCACGGATTGCATGCTCGGCCACCGCGAGACGCACTTTGGTCGGGATTTGCTCGGACTGAGAAAAATAGTGTTCGGCGGCGCTTTCAAGCCCTTCACCCTCAAGGGCGACGATGCCCTGATAGCGTTCGGTGTGCAGCCCCTGATCGACCGTCATTGCCAGATGCCCGGTTCCCAGCAATTCGCTTGAGGAGGTTTTTCCACTCTCTAGCGCCTTTTCCAGCGCTTCACCATCAAAACGCGCATAACCGCGCAACCCATCGGGCGCATCCAGATCAACCACAATCATGTTGACAACGCCATCGGTCCGGGTCTGCAAAATGAACCGTCCGTCAAACTTTAGTGACGAACCCATCAGTGCGGTGAGGGTCACCGCTTCTCCAAGCAGACGAGCCACCGGTGCGGGATAGTCGTGGCGGGTCAGAATAGCGTCGAGTGCTCCGGCCAGACGCACCACGCGGCCTCTGCTATTCAGATTTTCAAGGGTGAAGGGAACAACCACATCATCGCCGCTCTCCGCCCGGTCCAGCCCGAACTGAGCGAGACTGGTCTTCCCGCTGACACCAACGTCACTCATCACAGTTTCTCAATTCCAAAGGCCCACAGCAGGATGGCTTTTTGCACATGAAGGCGGTTTTCCGCTTCGTCGAAAACCACAGATTGCGGCCCCTCAATCACTTCATTGGTCACCTCATCCCCCCGATGGGCGGGCAGGCAGTGCATGAACAGGGCGTTTTTGTCAGCCAACTTCATCAGCGGGCCATCTACCCGGTAAGGTCCAAGGACCTTGAGGCGTTCCTCCTTGTCCTTGTCCCCCATGGAGACCCAGGTGTCAGCAATCACCAGATCAGCACCTTCAACGGCAGCTTTTGCGTCTGTTGTCAGAGAAATCCTGTCACCGGCGGCGGCGATATCAGCCAGCATGCCCTGCGAGGGGCCATAAGCATCAGGACAGGCGATATTGAGCCTGTTGCCAAAAATGGCTGTTGCCTGCACCCAGGAGGCCAGCACATTGTTGGCGTCTCCGACCCAGGCGACTTTTGCTTCTGAAATAGGCCCATGATGCTCCTCATAGGTCTGGATATCCGCCATGATCTGGCAGGGATGGGAGACATGCGTCAGCCCGTTGATGACCGGAATGGTTGCGGCGCCTGCCAGTTCCAGCAAGTCGTCATGACTGAGAATGCGGATCATGATCGCGTCCACATAGCGCGACATGACACGGGCGGTGTCGGCAATGGACTCTTCGCGCGAAAGCTGCATTTCCCTGCCCGTCAGCATCAGCGTTTCGCCGCCAAGCTGGCGCATGCCCACATCAAAGGAAACGCGGGTGCGGGTGCTCTCGCGCTCAAAAATCATTGCCAGAACCTTGTGCTTGAGCAAGGGGGGGCGCTCCCCCGCCTTCAGACGCGTTTTCAGCTCTTTGGACAGCTCCAGAATGGCGCGCAGGGTCTTTTGATCGAAATCCTTGAGATCAAGAAAGTGGCGGGGGGAGGAAGGGTTTTCTTGCGTCGTCATGGGGTCGGTCCTTGGAAATCGTCTGTCAGGCAATCGGCCGCTCTGGCTATCTTACTTCTCTTTGGAATAGTCTGAAAAGGCGGCACTAATTTTTTCAAATGCCTCGTCGATATCGGCTTTTGTGAGGATGAGCGGGGGCAGAAGGCGCAGCACATTGTCCCCGGCAGCCACCGTAAGCAGATTGCGCTCTTTGAGACGCCCCACAAAGTCACGCACCGGCGGGGCAATCTTTATTCCCCCCATCAATCCCTTACCCCGCACTTCGAGCACCAGATCGGGAAATTTCTGCATGAGCTGATGCATGTGCCAGTGCATCTCCCGACCCATCTCTTCCACATGCTCAAGAAAGCCGGGCTCCAGAAGCCGGTCGAGTACTGCGTTGCCGATGGTGCAGGCCATGGGGTTGCCGCCATAGGTCGAGCCGTGGGTGCCCGGTACCATGGCTTTGGCGACGTCACCTTTGGCCAGACAGGCCCCCAGGGGGAACCCACCCCCGATCCCCTTTGCGACCGCCATGAGGTCGGGCTCAATGCCCGTCCATTCATGGGCAAACAATTTTCCGGTGCGCCCATAGCCGCACTGCACTTCGTCCAGAATGAGCAGAACGGAATGTTTGTCGCACAGTTTGCGCAAGCCTTTGAGGAAGCTCTCCTTAATGTCGTTTACACCGCCCTCACCCTGTACAGGCTCGATGAGAATAGCAGCAGTTGCCGGGCCGATTGCCGCCTCGACGGCCTTGAGGTCACCGGGAGCCAGGTGTTGAAAACCAGGCAAAGGCGGGCCAAAGCCCTTCACATAGTCAGGGTTGCCACCTGCAGAAATTGCTCCGAGTGTGCGACCGTGAAAGGAGCCGGTGAAGGCGATGATTTCAAATTTTTCCGGTGTACCAGCGTCAAAAAAGTGGCGCCTTGCGGTTTTCAGCGCACACTCAATCGCCTCAGCTCCGGAATTGGCGAAAAACACCTGGTCGGCGAAAGTTTCCGCAACCAGCCGCTCAGCAAGTTTTTCCGCCTCGGGAATGGTGAACAGGTTGGAGACGTGCCAGACTTTTTCGCTCGCATTTTTCAACGCCGTCACCAGATGGGGGTCATTGTGCCCCAGCACGTTCACGCCAATCCCTGACATGAAGTCAAGATATTCCACGCTGTCGGTTGAATAAAGACGCATGCCCTCACCCCGCTCAAAGGCAAGTTCGTCGCGCAAATAGGTGCCAAAAAGTGCGGACATGGCAATTTTCACCTTTCAAAACAGAGGGACAAAAAGGACTTTTAACATCAATTCTGACACAAAATTAAAAAACGCGCCGCCATTTTGGGGCACGTTCCTCGCATATCTGTATGAAGGGAGAAATTATTCTTGTCAATGAAAGGGCGCTAACCCCAAGTCAAGACTCAATTTTTGCCAAAAACGCCCGCATTCACAGGAATTTTTCCGGGAAAACCGGGAAAAACGCCTTGTCAGGGATTCTGGGGTTTGTGTAGTATTGTCGCAGTTGGAACCATGAAATATCGTGTGGCGGGCCAGCTCAATATACAAATTACAGTTTAAATGTCTGCTTGCCTCGGGCGGCGGAGCGAAGGGGGATTCTGTTTAATGAGCAGTAGCTGGACCGAAGAACGCGTTAGTGTACTCACCAAGCTGTGGATGGAGGGCCTGAGCGCCTCCCAGATTGCCGGCGAGCTGGGTGAGGGTGTAACCCGCAATGCCGTAATCGGAAAAGTTCACCGGCTCAAACTCTCCGGCAGGGCCAAACCTGCAAATTCCTCCCAGCGGGCGGGCGGAGGAAGCCGCGCACCAAGGCGGCCAAAGTCAACGGGGGGCAGTTCAGGCTTCAAGCGTCGGGTTGTTTCCAGCCGGGCAGTTGGTTCTGCTGCGGTCAGTCCCGTTGAAATCGAGCAGGAGAATGTGCGGGTCAATCTCAACAATGTCACTGAATTGTTTATTCCTGTCGAGGAGCGCATTGGCATTTTGGGATTGACGGAAAAAACCTGCAAATGGCCCATTGGCGACCCCCTGCAGAAGGATTTTCACTTTTGCGGCCGGGAGTCCGATGAAAATGCCCCCTATTGCGGATTTCATGCCAAGCGCGCCTATCATACAATGGATCGCAAGAAGAAATAATCTGCATCAGGCTGTCTCTAGTTTTTTTTCACTCCGAACCGTTCGTCAAATGCATACCCGCTGCCACGAACGGTGCGAACAGGATCGGGTTGCCTGCCACGGTTGATAGCCTTGCGCAGGCGCCCGATGTGAACATCCACTGTGCGTTCATCCACATAGACCTCTGTTCCCCAGACATTGTCGAGCAACTGGGCCCTTGAATAGACCCGCCCCGGATTGCGCATTAAAAACTCCAGCAGCCTGAACTCGGTTGCAGCCAGATTTATATCCCTGTCGGCACGGCGCAGGCGGTGGTTTTCGCAGTCAAGCTCGATATCCCCGACCTTTAGCATGGTTGAGCTCAGTTGAGGGTTTGCACGCCGCAGCAGTGCTTCTATGCGCGCCAAAAGCTCGGGCATCGAAAACGGTTTGACCATATAATCATCAGCACCGGTTTTCAGTCCGCGGATTTTTTCCTCCTCAACCCCGCGTGCCGTCAACATGATTATGGGAACCCGTGCGGTCTTTTTGCGCTTGCGCCAGCGGCGGCACAATTCAATGCCCGAAAGGCCGGGCAACATCCAGTCAAGCAGGATGAGGTCGGGCACCGCATCAAGGGTCAACTCACTCGCCTCGTCACCATCCATGGCAACAACAACCTGATAGCCTGCGGCTTCCAGATTATAACGCAGCATTATTGCGATATCATCCTGGTCCTCGACCACCAAAATCAATGGAGCCATTTGTCGCCTCCCCAGTTCACGACACCTCGATAATTCCAGCCTCAAGGTCCGAAGGCAGGTTGCCCCCGGTTTCCACATAATAGGCTGCCTCAGCAATATTGGTGGCGTGATCCCCTGCCCGTTCCAGGTTTTTGGCGCAAAACAACAGATGCGTGCAATCGGTAATGTTGCGCGGATCCTCCATCATATAGGTTAAAAACTCCCGGAACAGGGACATATAAAGCGCATCAACCTCATCGTCAGCCCTAACCACGCGCACGCAGGCCTCAACATCATTGGAGGTTACCGTGTCCAGCGCCTTGTTGATCTGAGAGAGTACCATTTCGGACATGTGTTTGACGCCGGAGTAAAGTTGGGCGGCCATGCGTTTGTCGCTCATCCTGAGGGTGCGGCGAGAAATGTTCTTGGCCATGTCGCCTATACGCTCAAGGTCGGTTGCCACATGGATGGAGGCAACGATCCGGCGCAAATCTGCGGCCATGGGCTGGCGCCGGGCAATCATGGAGACAGCCTTTTCATCGATCAGGCGTTGCAGGTCATCAACTTTTTTATCGTCGCCCGCAACCTTGCGCGCCAGGTCATGATCAACCCGGACCAGCGCCATGGTCGAGTTGATGATGGCCAGCTCTACCATGCCGCCCATTTCAGAAATCAGCCGGACTAGTTCGGCCAACTCGTCTTCATAGGATTGCACGATGTGGGGAGAAGGCGTTTGGGACATATGATGTTCCTGTTTGTGAGCGCCAAATTAGGGTCAGGACGTCAGCACCCCTAGCCAATGCGTCCGGTTATATAGTCCTGGGTTTTGCTATCAACGGGGTTAGTGAAAATCTGCTCGGTGTCACCCTTTTCGATGAGCTTTCCCATATGGAAAAAAGCGGTTTTCTGGCTCACGCGAGCCGCCTGCTGCATGGAATGGGTGACAATGACTATAGCGTAGTTTTCTCGCAATTCGTCAATCAGCTCTTCGATGATTGACGTTGCGATCGGGTCAAGAGCCGAGGCGGGTTCGTCCATGAGCAATATTTCGGGCTGAGTCGCTATGGCGCGCGCAATGCACAGGCGCTGTTGCTGGCCGCCGGAGAGGGATGTGCCTGAATCCTCAAGCCGGTTTGCAACTTCGTCAAAAAGTCCGGCACGTTTAAGGGATGCAACCACCAGCTCCTCCAGTTCCTGTTTGTCTTTTGTCATGCCATGAATGCGTGGTCCATAGGCCACATTTTCAAATATCGACTTGGGGAATGGATTGGGTTTCTGAAATACCATGCCCACCCGGGCGCGCAGTTCCACAACATCAATGGAACGGTCATAAATATCCTGCCCGTCCAGGGTAATCGTTCCGGTAACTGCGCAGACGTCTATCGTGTCATTCATGCGATTGAAGCAGCGCAACAATGAGGATTTGCCACAGCCTGAGGGACCAATGAGCGAAAGCACCTCGTTGGGCATCACATCCAGATCAACATCAAACAGAGCCTGTTTGCCGCTGTAAAAAACACAAACATCGCGGGCGGAAATTTTCGGCTTCACCCCGGTCTCGGGGACAGGTGCCGCAGATGCGCAGGGAACCTTGGACAGGCCCGCAAGGCGTTCAGGGGCAGGGAACGTGTTTACATCAAGCATTTTTATCGGTCTCCTTACCAGCGTCTCTCAAATTGTTTGCGCAGCACCACCGCCAAAGCGTTCATGGCC
The DNA here is from genome assembly GCA_026981645.1 of Hyphomicrobiales bacterium. Taxonomy (GTDB): domain Bacteria; phylum Pseudomonadota; class Alphaproteobacteria; order Rhizobiales; family Devosiaceae; genus DROE01. The sequence continues at coordinate 50,190 of JALSII010000052.1, forward strand.
ACCAGAAAAGCGAGCAGCACCATGATGGCGGCTGATGTACGTTGTTGGAATGCAGGTTCGGGGAAGTCCGCCCACATGAAAATCTGAACCGGCAGCACGGTTGCCGGGTCGGTAAATCCGCCCGGAATATCGACCACAAAGGCCACCATGCCGATCATCAGAAGAGGCGCGGTTTCCCCGAGCGCCTGAGCCATGCCAATGATGGTGCCGGTGAGAATTCCAGGCATGGCCAGGGGCAGAACATGATGGAGCACCACCTGCATTTTTGAAGCGCCAATGCCCAGTGCCGCTTCGCGAATAGAAGGAGGAACCGCACGCAGGGCAGCCCGCGAGGCAATGATTATCGTGGGCAGGGTCATCAGCGCCAGCACCATGCCCCCGACAAGGGGGGCCGAGCGCGGCATCCCGAAAAACGTGAGGAATACCGCAAGACCCAGAAGGCCAAAAACAATCGAGGGCACCGCCGCCAGGTTGTTGATGTTGACTTCAACCAGAGCCGTCCAGCGATTGCGCGGAGCGAACTCCTCCAGATAAACGGCGGCGGCAACACCAAGGGGAAAGGAAAGACTCAGCGTCACAATCAATGTGAGGGCAGTGCCCACCACCGCCCCCAGAATCCCCGCCATTTCAGGCTCGCGGCTGGCGCCTTTGGTGAAAAACAGCGTGTTGAATTGAGACTGAACAAGCTGGCGCTCCACAAGAGCATCAGTCCAGACAATTTCCTGGTCGGAGAAATTGCGATTGGCTTCGGGCACCTCAATCAGGCGTATCTGCCAATCAACGACTTCAGGGTTCTTTGTCAAAGTGAGGGGCAACAGAGCACGCGCGCTGGCAAAACCGGGGCCCAGTGTCTCCAGTTTGAGCACCCCGCCATTGGCATAGAATAAAATAGAAGGCATGTCCCGGTCCAGGGCAATTCCGGCATTGAAAGCTGAATTCTCCTGCTGAGCGCCCTGCAAGGCAGGGTTTGTGAAATTTTTCAACGCAGAGAGAAGGGCTGTGCCGGATATCTGGAAATTGCCGCTGCTCGCCTCGATATTTACCGGAGCCGTGCCGGTGCGATACTCACTGTGGCTGATCTGCCCCTTCAGATAGAGATCGGCGAAATCAGACAAAGGAAGTGAAAGAGGCTTTTGGCCATTTAGCTGCTCGGGATCTTCAATCAGAGCCTCGCGCAGCAATACCGGAGCGCCGGGGGAAACCAGCCCGGAAAGCGCCCGTTTGGCGCTGCGCCCTGAAACCTGAGGGAACTGCGCACGAATGGCGGTGCGCACTATGGCGTCATAATCAGCGTTGTGAATGCTCTCAGGCGAAATGCCGTTCTGGTTGCCAATCGTTGTTTCGTTCAACTCCAGTGGGAGTTGAACAAAGTTGTAGGTAAAGGCGGGCCAGCCCTGCACAAAGATGGTGGTGAAAAGAAACAGCAAAAACGCAATCGACACCCCGATAGCTGAAAAACTGAGTGTCTTGAAAATCCATTCACTGCGATAGCGGGCTTTCAGCCGCCTGCGCGCCGCAACCCCGGTGTGTATCGTGTTGGCGCTTTCAGGTTGATTGGAAAAATCAGTCATATTGCTCCTGATATTTTTTTACCACCTGCAAGGCGATGACGTTCAGGGTGAGCGTTACCAGAAACAAAACCAGCGCCAACGCAAAGGCGGAAAGCGTTTTGGCGCTGTCAAAGGCGCTGTCGCCGGTTAACAGGGTAACAATCTGAACGGTCACTGTGGTCACCGCCTCAAGGGGGTTGATGGTGAGATTGGCGGCAAGGCCCGCAGCCATCACCACAATCATTGTTTCACCAATGGCGCGGGATATGGCCAGCATCAGAGCCGAAACAATGCCGGGAAGCGCGGCAGGCAGAACAACTTTGCGAATAGTCTCAGACTTTGTCGCTCCAAGAGCGGCCGAGCCGTCACGCAGGCTTTCAGGGACCGCATTTATCACGTCGTCGGATAGTGAGGAAACAAAGGGGATAATCATCACCCCAAGGATGATGCCGGCAGCCAGCGCACTTTCAGAGGAAACCGTCAGACCGAAGCTTTCCCCGCTTTTCCGGAAAAACGGGGCAACAGTCAGTGCGGCGAAAAACCCGTAAACAACTGTTGGAATGCCTGCGAGCAATTCCATCACCGGCTTGGCAACCACACGCACGCGAGCAGGAGCATAATCAGAGAGATATATGGCAGCCAGCAGCCCGATGGGCGCAGCAACACTTATGGCGATGGCGCTGATGAGAAGCGTTCCGGCAAACACCGGCACCGCGCCAAAAATCTGGGCGTTGCGGGCCGCTGTCGCTTCGGCTCCGGCGCCCTCAAAAGCACTTTGCGGGCTCCAGTGGGTGCCGAACAGGAAATCGCTCACAGAGACGAACCTGAAGAACTGGAGTGTCTCAAACACCAGCGAGAACACGATGCCAAGGGTTGTGAGAATGGCAATTCCCGAGGCCGCCATCAGAAGATAAAGCACGGCTTTTTCCACAAACTGGCGTGCGCGCAGCTGAGGTGTAATGCGACGCCAGCCCATAATAGTACCAAGGGAAAAGCCGAGCAGGGCAAGAACCAAAAAGAATGAATTTACGAGCCGCGTTCCTTCCCGGTAAATAGCCGCGGCTTTTTCGGCCAGGGAGGTTATCTGACCAAATACAGTGCCAGACATCTGCTCCCGGGCCGTTTCCAGTATGATTGCGCGCTGGTCAGTTCCAAGAACATCAAACTCCGCTCCCAACTGGCCCGCCACAAAATGCTCAGTTATAGTGCCTGAGAACGCGACCCACAACATGCCAATCAGAGCCGCAGGGGCGCATCCGAAAATCAGCAAATAGGCCCCGTGATATTCCTGCTTTGAATGCAGGGAGGCGACCTCGCCCCTGACCAGGGCACGGACACGGGCGCGTCCGGTAAAATAAAGAGCGCCGGAAACTGCTATCAGAGCGGAAATCGTGAGCCAGATTGACACTGAGTTTACTCTCCTTTTCGAGTGAAACCGAAGAAGCGGGCAGCTAGTATTTCTGAACCGGTGTCAGGTTGTTGATATCGGCGATTACCGTCTGGCGATCTTCATCGGAGAGCGGAATAAGCCCCTTCTCTCCCAGATATCCATCTTCACCCGCAGCCCCTTCAGAAGTGAAGGTCAGGGCATATTCAACAATGCCGGGGATCACACCCACATGTTCTTTCTTGATATAAAAATAGAGCGATCGGGCAATGGGATATGTTCCAGCGGCGATATTCTCAAATTCGGGTTTGACATCGTCAACAATGGCCCCGTGCAGGGTGTCAGCGTTCTGATCGAGGAAGGAGAACCCGAAAATTCCGATTGCAGAACTGTTGGCGGCGAGTTTTTGCACGATCAGATTGTCGTTCTCGCCGGCATCCACATACACGCCATCTTCACGGATATCCCCACATTTGTTCTCTTCGATGCCATCCTGACAGGCCTCGTGCATGACCAGTTCAACAAAGGCGTCGCGGGTGCCGGAGGTGGGAGGAGGGCCCAGCACCTCAATGGCCACATCAGGCAGGGAGGGGTCAATCTCAGACCATTGCCTGTAGGGGTTGGCAACCGGTTTACCCTCAACAATGATGTTGCGGGCCAGTGCGGAAAAAATCTGCTCACGAGAGAGGTTGAACTCAGGTCCCGATTTGGAATTGGCAAGCACAATGCCGTCAAAGCCTATTCTCACCTGAACGGGTGTCACCCCATTGGCAATACAGGTCTCAATTTCGGAGTTTTTAATGCGCCGGGAAGCGTTTGCGATGTCTGGAGTGTTGGTGCCCACACCTGCACAAAACAGCTTCAGGCCACCCCCCGAACCGGTGGATTCAATTATTGGGGTCGGAAAACCCGTGGTCTGTCCGAAGCGTTCAGCAACAGAGGTGGCAAACGGAAAAACCGTGGATGATCCAACAATCTGGAGTTGGTCGCGGGACTGGGCCAAGGCGACACCTGTCATCAGGGAACCAAAGGAGGCAAGGGCAATTGCAAGCACTGTCAGAGAGGTTTTCATAAGCGTTTTCCATCAGGACGGTTAATTCAGGCTTCTTGAGAAGCGCCCTCACATTAGATGCTTCACATAACAGCCACATGTCGCCTGCATGACAGTTGCATGACGCCATAATGGTTTGATGTTGCTTTGTTTTTCAGAGGCCTTGAAGGCCAAAGAAGCCAGTGACCGCTTACCGGGGCAGCAGAATTTCTATTCTGGTGCCTTCCTGCAGGGTGCTGGAAATATTGAGCTGGCCATGGTGACGGCTCACGATATGCTTGACGATGGCCAGGCCCAGCCCGGTACCTTTTTTCTGGCGGTTTTGTTCCCCCTCCACCCGGTAAAAGCGCTCGGTCAGCCGGGGCACATGGGCCTTGGCGATGCCCGCTCCATAATCTCTTACGCTGAGTACAAAGGCAAAATCGGTGCGCCGGACGGTTGGGCGCAATTCCACGTCAACCCGGCCCCCGCTCCCGCCATATTTGAGCGCGTTGTCAATGAGGTTTTCCAGAACCTCGTAAAGCTCATCACGGTCGCCGGTGACGAATGCCGGCTCTTCAGGGATTTTCAGTTCAATCTTAACTCCGGATTTTTCAATCTGGGTTTGAAGGCCTTCCTTCACTTCCAGAATGAGCGCGACCAGATCGGTTTTTTCCGTGGGCCTCACGTGCTGGCGCAACTCAAGGCGCGAAAGCGAAAGCAGGTCATCGATGAGCTTTGACATGCGCTCGGCCTGCTGGCGCATGACCGGCAAAAACCTCTCCCGGGCCTCCTTGTCATTGGCAGCGGCCCCGAGCAGAGTATCCACAAAGCCGATGAGAGACGTCAGCGGCGTGCGCAATTCGTGACTGACATTGGCGACAAAATCCACCCGCATGGTTTCGGTACGTTTCTGTTCGGTGCGGTTTTCCAGCGTCACCAGCAGAAATTCATCGAAACTCTCGCCCTCGGGGAGGTTCAGGGGCGCAACGGTGATAGAATACCAGGTCATGTTGGGAAAGGATTGCAGCACTTGCACAGTGTGGGGGGTGCCGGTCTGGCGCACCTCTTCCATGGCGCTTAAGAATTCAGGGTGCCGGATAGCAAAACTTATGGGCTCGCCAATTCGGGCGCCGGGCAGTTCATGAATTGCAGCGGGATTCATGTGCAATACTTCTTCTCTGGTGCTCAGGATGAGACAGGGCGCAACGATTGCGTCAGCAAACGCCTCAGCCACGGCTCCGGGTTGCGGCTGGGGTTCCTGTTCTTCGTCCATTGCATCTGAAGGCGGATTTTCTTCAACCATGGGACCTTAAACGACCAATTTTGTCCGATTGTCAAACCAGGGGCTTGCATTGAGAGTTTGAAGTCAACACTCTGGCGGAATAATTTCGCATCTTCTGCAACAGGGCATCTAAAAAATGAAACTGGCACAAGCACTGGAAAACTTTGACCTTGATAATCCTGAACTCCCGCAAATCATCGCCAAGAACGCCCTGACTTCGGGGGACTATCCTTACGACAAAAAACAAAAAAGCCGGCTTTATGAAAAAACCCTGCTGGCGCTGCAAATCGAATTGGTAAAGCTGCAAACCCATCTCATGGAGAGTGATCAGCGCATCGTTATTGTTTTCGAGGGACGCGATGCGGCGGGGAAAGGAGGCACCATCAAGCGTTATACCCAAAACATCAACCCCCGCCATGTCCGGGTCGTGGCCCTGCCCAAACCCTCGGACCGGGAACAGTTGCAGTGGTATTTTCAGCGCTATGTGCCTCACCTGCCCACGGCGGGGGAGACGGTTCTGTTTGACCGCTCGTGGTATAACCGGGCGGTAGTGGAACCGGTTATGGGGTTTTGCACCCCGGCACAGACGGAGACCTTTTTGACAGAGGTTCCCAATTTCGAGCGCATGCTGGCCGATGACGGCATTCTACTCTTCAAGTTCTGGCTCAACATCAGCCGGCCCATGCAGATCAAGCGATTTCACGACCGGCGACATGACCCGCTCAAGCAGTGGAAGCTCTCCCCGGTTGATCTGAAGGCCCTCACCCGCTGGAATGAATATACCAGTGCCCGCGACGAGATGCTGAAACGCACCCACGCCGATTACGCACCGTGGACGGTGGTTCGGGCCAATGACAAGCGCAGGGCGCGACTGGCCGTTATTGCGCATGTTCTCTCAGGGATTGACTACAAGGGACGGGACAAAGCTCTGGTCAACGACCGGGACGACCGGATTATCATGCCGGCCCCGGATTTTCTCAAATACATCGCCCCCGAGGAATAGAGCCGCTCAGCCGATTGCCATCAGAACCCCCCGCTCCCTGAGCAAGCGGACCTTTTCCTCCAGCGACCAGCGGAAATTTCTGTCTCCAGGCAGTTGTGCTCCAAAAACCGCCTTAAGTTGCAAGAACCCGTCAACCAGAGCTGCAGCATCATTGCCTGCAGAGGCGGTTATGCGCTCAAATTCACGGGCGAGCGGGTCTGATATTTCAATGGTCTCTCCGCGTTCGTCTGTGCCGCTGGCATAGACAATCCAGCCTGCAACCCCCAGTGCCAGACGCTCATAGGAGGCTCCGGCTCCTATGCGGTCGCGGATGGTATCAAGCAGGCGCTGGGGCAGTTTCTGGCTGCCATCCATGGCAATTTGCCAGGTTGCGTGTTTGAGCGAGGGGTTGGCGAAACGCGTCAGCAATTCGTCACGATAGGCCAAGAGGTCGGTGCCGGGCATATGGAGCGTTGGAATGATTTCCTTACTCATCAACTCGTGCAGGAACGCCAGCATTTTTTTATTGGAAACCACGTCAGAGACGGTTTTGAAGCCCGCCAGATACCCCAGATAGGCCAGCGCCGAGTGAGCGCCGTTGAGCATGCGCAGCTTCATGCGTTCGAAGGGCTCAACATCGGCAACCATTTGAGCCCCCGCCTGTTCAAAGGGCGGCCGGCCGGAGGGGAAGTTATCCTCTATCACCCATTGGCAGAAGGGCTCGGTGACAATGGGCCATGCATCTTCAACGCCAATGATTTGTGAAATTTCAGCCCGGTCCGCATCGGTTGTCGCCGGCACGATGCGGTCAACCATCGTTGAGGGGAAAGCAATGTTTTTTTCCACATATTCGCCCAGTTCAGGCGCACACAACCAGGCAAAGCGGGTAATAATTTTCCGCGCTGTCTCGCCGTTGGCGGGCAGGTTGTCACAACTCATGATTGCGAACGGGGGGGCGCCGTTGTCGCGGCGCAACCGAATGGCTTCAACAACCAGCCCTGGAGCACTGACCGGCTCTGCCGGGCGGGCGAGATCGTGAACAATATCGGGATGGTTTTCATCCAGCTCCCCGGTTGCGGGGTCGTGGCAATAGCCTTTCTCGGTGATGGTCAGAGAGATAATCCGGGTCGCGGGGGCGGCCATTACCCCAAGCAGATTTTCCCGTTTGTCCGCGACATTGATGCAGTCGAGCAGCGCGCCGACAATCCGGCACTTTGTGCCCGAGGCATCGCGCACCGCCAGCGTATAAAGAAAATCCTGAGGGGCCAGGGCGTCCCTTGTGTCGGGGCGGCGCAGGCTGGCGCCGACAATGCCCCAGTCCGGATTCTGCCCCAGCAAATCGTCCATATAAACCGCCTGATGGGCGCGGTGGAATGCCCCCACGCCCAGATGCACAATACCCGCTTTTATTGATGCGCGCTCATAGGAAGGGCGGGCAATGTGCTCAGGCAGCAGGCCCAGCACATTTGTGGACAATCTTGTTGACATGGGTCCCCGGGCAATTACAGGTCAGGCTTGTACCGTTCAGAATCGGCAGGCCCGACAAAAAATCTTTGTTCTTTCCACCAGATGTCTGGCGAAAACGGATTATGCCAACTACCATACAACCGGGCAAGCCACACCCACAAGAGAAAACTGACGAGAGACAGATGGGCAGAAAAATCGTGAGCATCGGCGAGTTCATGCTCGAAATGTCAGGCGGGGAAGCAGACCAGTACCGCCTGGGTTATGCAGGGGACACGCTGAACACGGCCTGGTATATGCGCGCGTCCCTGGGGAAAGAATGGGATGTGGATTATCTCAGTGCCCTTGGCGACGATATTTATTCGGCCCGCATGCGCGCATTTCTGGAAACGCACCAGATCGGCACCAGCCATATCCAGACCATAAAGAACAAGCGCCCCGGCCTCTATCTTATTCATCAGGCGGATGGCGACCGGCATTTCACCTATTGGCGAGAAAATTCTGCTGCCAAACAACTGGCTGACAATTCTGCGAAACTGGCGGCGGCTCTTGGGAATTGTGAACTGGCCTATTTTTCCGGTATCACGCTGGCAATCCTGTCGCGACCAGCAAGGGAAAACCTGATTTTTGCACTTGGTAAAGCCAGGGGTGCAGGCACGCGCGTGGCATTCGACCCTAATATTCGGCCAGTGCTATGGCCTGATTCAAATACCATCAGGGAGGCCATCATCGCAGCCTCCCCGGTCATCGACATCGTCCTGCCCACCTTTGATGACGATGCGGAGATTTTTGGAGACGCCGACCCCAGGGCCACCATATCGCGCTATCAGGGGCTGGGCATTGCTGAAGTGGCGGTGAAAAACGGGGCTGAGACGGCACTGATTGCACAAGGGGACAATCTTGTTGAAGTTCCGGCCCTTGCTGCAACCGCGGTTGATGCCACCGGCGCTGGTGACTCGTTCAATGGGGCTTATCTGGCGGCCCGGCTTGCCGGACAGTCCATCGAGACGAGCGCACAGGTGGCTCACCGCACAGCGGCAAAGGTCATTGGGCACCCCGGTGCGTTGGTGGACCCCGCCTTGCTCAACTAAAACATCGAGTCTTTTCGCTCATTGATATAGGCGAGTTCTTCCTTTGTGGAGGTGCGGCCCAGGGCTTCGTTGCGTTTGGGAAACCGGCCAAAACGCTGGATGGTATCGCGGTGTGCGATTTCAAATTTCAGATTGTCCTCATTGCCCAGGGCTGTGAACAGGCGCACCGCTTCTTCGTGGATAGGCAATGACTCTGAGTGCATGTAAGGCATATAGGCGAACATACGTTCGTCGTCACTCAGGCTCATGTCCTCTTTAGAAGCCACCAGTTCCTGCGCCAGAACCAGCGCCATTCCATCACTGGCAAAAGCACGGGCATCGCCGCGATAGAGCTGGCGGCTGAACTGATCCAGAACCAGAATTTCAGCGAGACGACCCCTGGAAGAGACACGCCAACTCCAGGCCTCACCCAGGGCGACTTGAGCATGAAGGTCATAAAAACGCTGTTCAAGTTTCTCATCAAACTCGGCTTTTCCGCCAAACCAGTCATCGCTGGTGTGCTCGTCAAACCAGAAATGCAATACTTCTTCAGGCCCCTGCAATTTACTTCTCCCCGGAGTTTTTTGAAAAAACATTCGCTCGGAGCAATGTTGTAGCAAAGCGGGTCGGGCGGCAAGGAATGAATTTTTCAACTTGCCAGCCTGTCGCATTTCCACAGTTTCGGGCGGGGAGAGGCCGCGCACCGGGCTAATTTGATGCGCACGCACTTTGTTTTTATTTACACTGAATGCTTTTATTGACACTGAGTGTTTTTAATGCCTAATTTGGCACACTGGGGCCTGAGGAAAGAGCCCGCACGGCGAAGCTCAGGCAGGTCCAAGTCAAAAGGCCAAGGGAGAAGGCCAACGCTCAGGTTCGGGCACCATCAGACAAAAACCAGGCAAAAAGCCACAACAATCAAAACAAAAAGTTTTCTTGAAGGGAGAGAGAAATGAAAATCTGGTTGAAACATACTATCTGGGGGACGGGCACTGCAGCCCTTGCCCTTGGAATGGGGTTGAGCGCACTCAGTCCGGCGCTGGCGCAATCCTATACCGGGGCGCCAATGTTTGCCGACGCAGTCGCTTCGGGCGCACTGCCACCTGTAGGCGAGCGCCTGCCGTCCGAGCCGCTGGTGCAGGAAGTCACCGACTCCATCGGCACCTACGGGGGCACATTACGCCGTGGATTTCTGGGGCCATCGGATCACAACAACTATACAAGGGTGACCTATGACGCACTGGTGCGCCATTCACCCGATGGCGGGGAAGTTATTCCTCACATCGCCAAGGGCTGGGAGTCCAACGACGACTTCACCCAATGGACAGTGTTCCTGCGTGAAGGCATGAAATGGTCGGATGGCGAGCCATTCACTGCCGACGATATTATGTTCTGGTATGATGCTATTCTGAACAATGAAGAACTGACGCCAACCAAACCCATCTGGATGCGCAATGGCGATGGCTCCGATGTCACCGTTGAAAAGCTCAGCGACACGGCAGTGCGCTGGACTTTTGGCCAGCCAAATACGGCGTTTTTGCTGGATCTGGCCAACAAGGACGGCGCAGACAAATCCATCAACAACCTGGTTTTTGCCCCCGCCCATTATATGAAACAGTTCCATCCCGATTATACGGATGAGGCAACCCTTGCTGCCCGGGTGAGCGAAAGCGGTTTTGACACCTGGACGCAACTATTCTCGGTTGAGGCATTGCCGCATCTGAGTGGTAACCGCCCCAGCACCGCCGCCTGGGTTCCCAAGGATGGCTCAACGGTTGCGGATGAAACTTTTGTCATCGAGCGCAATCCCTATTATTTTGCGGTCGATGCAGAGGGCAATCAGCTTCCCTATATCGACAATGTCGCCTTCAAGTTTTTTGCTGACAAGGAGACGCTGAACCTTGCGGCCGTTGGCGGTGAAATTGACATGCAGGGCCGCCATCTGGCCATGAGCAACTTCCCGGTTCTGATGGAAAATGCCGACAAGGGCGGCTATCGCGTGGTCACCTATCCGACATTCGGCGGCTCTGATGCTGTGCTCATGTTCAACCAGACCTACAATAACGATGAGGCTCTGGGCGATCTGTTGCGCAACAAGGACTTCCGTGTTGCCCTGTCCTATTCCATTGACCGCGAAGCAATCAAGGAGTTGGCGTTTCTTGGCATTGGTGAGGCCCGCCAGGGCGTACCCGCACCATTCCACCCCTATTATCCGGGGGATGAATATGCGTTCAAATATACCGAACTGGACACTGACAAAGCCAACGCCCTGCTTGACAGTATTGGTCTGACCGAGCGCGATAGCGACGGTTTCCGCCTGATGCCAAATGGCGACAGGCTTGATCTGGAAGTTGGTGTTGTACCGGCCTTTGCCAGCTGGGGCGATATCGGCCAGCTCGTGGTTGAGGACTGGGGTGATGTGGGTGTTCGCGCTCACGTGGAAATCCGCGAACGCACCCCGCACTTCGCCATGCGTGACTCCAACGACCTGCAAATTGAAATCTGGAACGAAGATACCACCGGGTTTCCATTCAGCGGTCAGCCCAAAATGGATCCGCGTTCTAACCCCAGCCTGACCTTTGCCCCCCTGGTGCGTAAATGGGTTGAAACCGATGGCGCTGAAGGCATGGAGCCAACGCCTGAAATCCAGCGGCTTATGGACATTATCGACGAAGCCAAGCTCTCGGGACGCGAACGCCAGATTGAACTGGCGCAGGAATTGTTCCGTATCTGGGCTGACAATGTCTGGGAGATCGGAACCGTTGGCCTGACACCGATGGTTCAGGGTGTGGTTGTAGTCAATGCCAAGCTGAGAAACGTGGCTGAAGTTGCCGGCAATGACTGGCCGCTTCGCACGCCGGGCAACACCCGCCCGGAACAGTTCTATTTTGCCAACTAGGCTGAACTGAACTGTCTCAGGATACCGGCGCTCTCTTTTGCGCGAAATGCCAAAAGCAATAACAATTGCAAAGAGGGCGCCGGTTTCATTTAGCACAAGACTGATATTGACGTTCTGGTGGCATTGCCATCAGTTGAGGTCAGCCTGACTTCGTAAGGACAAAAAATTCTATGCTGGTTTTCATTCTTAAGCGCCTGATGCTGCTGCCGGTGTTGATGTTCGTCTTTTCGATTGTATCCTTCATTCTCATTCAGGCCCCGCCGGGAGATTTTGTTACCTCCTATGTGGCCGAACTCGCCGCCTCCGGCTCCTCCATGGACCAGGTACAAATTGAGGCCTTGCGCAACCTTTACGGGCTGGATCAGCCCGCTTATGTGCAATATTTCAAATGGATCTCACGCATATTGCAGGGCGACCTTGGCCTGTCACTGGACTTCCAGAAACCCATTTCCGAACTTATAGGCCAGCGGTTGCTGCTTACCGTCATTCTGGGCCTTGCAACCCTGATTTTTACCTTCATGGTGGCGCTTCCCATCGGTATCATTTCCGCCACCCGCCAATATTCGTTCTTCGACTACTTTTTTACCGTGTTCAACTATGTGGGCGTTGCCACCCCCACTTTCATGACTGCGCTCATTCTGATGTGGTTCGCATTTTCAAATTTTGGCATCACCATCACCGGCCTGTTCTCGCCCGAGTTTGCCGACGCCAGCTGGAGTTTTGCCAAGGCAGTTGACCTGGCCAAGCACATCTGGCTGCCCATGGTCATTCTGGGGCTTGACGGCACCGCACGCCTGGCCCGCATATTAAGGGCCAACCTGCTTGACGAACTCAACAAACCCTATATGGAAATGGCACGGGCCAAGGGCATGCCAGAATGGAAGCTGGTACTAAAATACCCGCTGCGGCTGGCCATAAATCCGCTGGTTTCCTCGCTTGGCTGGTATCTGCCGCTTATATTCTCGGGCAGCCTGATTGTAGCAACGGTGCTCAATCTGCCCACCATAGGGCCCTTGTTGCTGCGCTCTTTGATCTCCCAGGACATGTTTCTGGCCGGCACCATCGTCCTGACCTATTTTGGTCTTGCCGTCATCGGCACATTGCTTTCGGACATTCTTCTGGCCTGGCTTGATCCGCGCATCCGCATGGAGGAAGCGTAAAAAATGAGCAGCGAAACCCTCAGCCCCGATCAGAACCTGCCAGAGGAAGCGGATGCAATTTCCGTTGCGCCAAACTGGAAGCTGGTCTGGTGGCGCTTCAAAAAGCACAAGCTGGCGATGATCTCCGGCATCATTGTCATCTTCATTGTGATCATTGCCGCCTTCCCAGGATTTTTCAGCACCCAGGATCCATCCGAAAGCCGGACGCGGGGGTCGTTCATTCCGCCCCAGGCCATCCAGTTCTGGGACAATGGCCCCGCGCTGTTTGCCTATGCCATTGAGGGGAAACGCAATCCGCGCACCTTAAAAATGGAGTGGATAACCAGTGAAACCAAAAAGGTTCCGCTGCGTCTTTTTGGGCGAGGATATGAGTGGGAGGTTCTGGGCCTATTCAAGACCGACATCCACCTGCTGGCATTGGTCAATCCCGACGATCCGCCCGTACATATCCTGGGCACAGACCGGCTGGGGCGTGACCAGTGGTCGCGGGTTCTGCACGGCACCCAGGTCTCGCTTTCCATTGGGCTGCTCGCGGTATTTCTTTCCACAATCATCGGGATTGTCCTTGGGGGGATATCGGGCTATTTCGGCGGCTGGATTGATATGTTCATCCAGCGTTTGATCGAACTCCTCCAGTCTATTCCCCCCATCCCCATCTGGCTGGCGCTTTCGGCCTCCCTGCCCCGTACATGGTCGGTTACCCAGGGCTATATCGCGATTACTGCCATTCTGGCGCTTATCACCTGGACCGGGCTGGCGCGCGAGGTGCGGGGGCGGTTTCTGGTGCTGCGCGAGGAGGATTTTGTGGTCGCGGCCAAACTTTCGGGCTGCTCCCAATTGCGCATTGTGTTCCGCCATATGGTGCCCACCATGAGCAGCCACATCATCGCCGCGGTCACGCTGGCCATTCCGGTGATGATTATCAACGAAACATTCCTCAGTTTTCTTGGTCTTGGCCTCAGGCCCCCGGCCATAAGCTGGGGTGTGCTGCTTCAGGAAGCACAGAACCTGCAATCGGTGGCGCTGGCGCCCTGGCTGATGCTGCCTGGTGTTGCCGTCATCATCACGGTTATTGCCCTTAACATTCTTGGCGACGGTCTGCGTGACGCCGCCGACCCCTATCACTAGGACCGATAGCTTGAACCCTGATATAATCCTCTCCATCAGAAACCTTAAAACCCGGTTTTTCCTTGATGAAGGAACAGCCAAGGCTGTTGATGGCGTCAGCTTTGATGTGAGTCGGGGTCAGGTGGTGGGCATTGTTGGCGAAAGCGGATGCGGCAAGAGCGTCACCATCAAATCCATTCTCGGGATAGTTCAGAAACCGGGAGAAGTTGTGGGTGGAGAGATTTTCTATCGCCGCCGTGATGATGGGGTGCAGGAGCCGATCAATCTGCGTGATCTGGACGACCGGGGAGAAGAAATGCGCGATATCAGGGGCAATGAAATCGCGCTTATTCCGCAGGAGCCCATGGCCGCCCTCAGCCCCGTGCACACCATCGGCAACCAGCTTATCGAGGCGGTGCGGCTGCACCGGGATGTCTCAAGGGAGGAAGCTGCAAATATCTGCATTGCGCGCATGGGCGAAGTAGGCATTTCCAACCCTGAGGAGCGCATGGGTGTTTATTCCTGGGAGTTGAGCGGGGGATTGCGCCAGCGGGTGATGATTGCCATGGCGCTTGTTTGCGGCCCAAAGCTCCTGATTGCGGATGAGCCGACCACCGCCATCGACGTCACCACCCAGGCCCAGGTGCTCAACCTGTTGCGCAGGCTGCAAAAAGAGCAAAATCTGGCGATGATTTTTATCACCCATGATCTGGGGGTCATCGCCCAGATTGCCGATTATGTAGTGGTGATGTATCTGGGCCGGGTGATGGAACAGGGGCCGGTTGACGATATTTTCCACAATCCCCAGCACCCCTATACAAGCGCCCTGCTGGCTTCGATTCCCACCATTCATTCGGGAACCCGTGAGGAACTCCCCACTATCGGCGGCTCAATTCCTCATCCGTTCAACCGTCCAAAAGGCTGCCCGTTTTATCCACGCTGCCCTGGTTTCATTCCCGGCAAATGCGACCGGTTCACGCCGGTTCCCTCCCCGGTCAGCGATAAACAATCAGTGGCCTGTTTTCTCCATTCCGACGCGGCGGAGGAAACAGAATGAGCGAAAAGTCTGTACTGCTTGAAGTCAAAGGACTGAGCAAGTTTTTCCCCATTCGCTCCAAGGGGTTGCGACGCAAAATCATCGGCCAGGTGCGGGCGGTTGATGATGTGAGCTTTTCCATCCTTGAGGGAGAAACTCTGGGGCTGGTGGGGGAAAGCGGCTGCGGCAAAACCACGACCGCCCGCTGCATCATGCGGGCAATGACACCTTCGGGCGGAGAAATTCTATTCCGCAAGGGCGATGGCAGTATCACCGATATCGCTTTCATGTCCGAACGTGAACTGTTCCCGATTCGGGGTGATATCCAGATGATATTTCAGGACCCTTACGCCTCGCTCAATCCACGGATGAATATTCTGGATATTATCGGGGAATCACTGCTGGTCATCGGGGGTATCAAGGACCGGGAAAAACGTTCCCAGCGGGTGGGGGAGCTGCTTGAACTGGTGGGTCTGCGGCCTGAATACATGCAACGCTTCCCTCACGCCTTCAGCGGCGGGCAGCGCCAGCGGGTGGTTATTGCGCGGGCCCTGGCGCTCAACCCCCGGCTTGTTGTGGCAGACGAGCCCGTCTCGGCGCTCGATGTTTCCGTGCAGGCCCAGGTGCTCAATCTGATGCTGAAACTGCAGGATGAGTTCAACCTTACCTATCTGTTCGTTGCCCACGATTTAAGCGTCGTCAAACATTTCTGCGACCGGGTTGTTGTGATGTATCTGGGAAAAATTGTTGAGCTGGCGCCGACAGAAGCGCTTTTTCAGGCACCCAAACACCCCTATACATCAGCCCTGATGGGCGCAGTTCCCGAAGCTGATCCGCGCCGCCGCGCGGATATGGTGCCCCTTGAGGGGGAGGTACCCAGTCCAGCCAACCCGCCCTCGGGCTGTCATTTTCATCCCCGCTGCCCCCACGCGACAGATTTGTGCGCCAAAGAAGCGCCAGCGTTTGAAGAGCATGCTCCGGGGCATTTTGCCCGGTGCCACCACGTGGCGGAGCTAAACCTTTCGGGGGTTCAGGACTAGGCGGAGCGCACCGTCCACGGACCGATAGAGGTCTCAACCACCTGCAATTTTGTTTCAACCCGCCTCCAGCTTACCAGATCAGCTCTTGAGCCGGCGCCGGGATCGTTCAAAAATTCCCCGATAAAGGCGCCGGGATTTTTTCGGGCAACCTGCAGGATGTCGCTCATTGAAAACCCGTACCACTTCATCAGATTGCGCACCATCTGATCCATGGTGGCTGAGGACCCGGCCAGATAGGTGGAGCCGGGGATGCGCACTGAACCGTCAGGCTTTCGCTCAATTTCAGTTTTTGCAAGTTTATAGATGCCCGCCCCCACGTCTTTGCCGGCGGCGGAAACGGCATCGGTTACGATAATGGTCCGGGCAAGGGTCTTGGCCCTGATATAGGTCTGCAGGGTTTCAGGGTGAATATGCACACCATCAGCAATAAAACTTGCGCTGAGTTCGTCGCGTCCGAGCTGGGTAAAGAGCGGGTTTTCGTGCTTGTTCAAAGTATGAGGCAGACCGTTCCCCAGATGGGTCGACAGGGTTGCCCCAGCACCGATTGCGGCGCTGATTTCCTCTCTTGAGGCCGCCGTGTGCCCAATGGCGCAGGCAATTGCGTTCTGGAGCAAGAAGGGTATGAGTTCACACACACCCTCCTGTTCCGGCGCCACCGTCATAATGCGAAGCGGCCTTGAAGTAACCGCCATGAGTTTTTCAACAAGCCCTTGCGAGGCGGGGATCATGGCAGCAGCAGGATGCGCGCCCGAGCTGCCCTCATTGGGGGAAAGAAACGGCCCCTCGATATGATAACCGGCAACCATGAAGGGCCCCAGCGTGCTCTTGGAGACTGCCTGATCAAGCGCCCTGAGCTGATCGACCAATTCGCTTTCAAACGCCGTTATCAGTGTGGGCAGCACACAGCTAACACCGCTTGCCGCAAGGTGAGCCAGGGCATGATCCATTTTTTTTACATCCAGGCCAGGTCCGTTAAAGTCCACTCCTGCAAAACCGTTGACCTGAATGTCAATCAGGCCGGGCGTTGTGAATTCTCCCGAATTATCTATGCCTGGAATGCTCTGTTTCTCGGCATTCCGGCAAATGCCGTCGCGGTCAATCTCACAACGCAAAACCTGCGTGTCATCACCGGTAAATACCAACTGGCGTCGGGCGCTGCGCGGCTCGACAACAATTCCCTCGATATGCGGCCTCTCACTCATCAGCCCTGCGACGAACTCAATTGCGCTGCCGCATTTTTATCAAGAAAAATATGCGCGTGCTCATGGGTCTGGAGAATGGAGGCGGGATGCATGTTGGAAACCTCTTCCTCGATGGTCCATTTTGCCGCCTCGGCCTTGCGCTCATCAAGCACGGTACAGATGATGTTGGAGCTTTTCATGATCTGGTTGATGCTCATGGAAATGGCATGGGTTGGCACATCATCAAAAGTTGCAAACCAGCCTTCATTGGTCTGCTGCCAGCGGCATTTTTCGTCCAACTCCACATATATGAAGGGCTCGTCGGTCTCAAAATCCGCCGGCGGATCGTTAAAGGCCAGGTGGCCGTTCTCTCCGATCCCGACAAAAGCAACATCAATCTGCACTTGAGAAATTGCTTCGTTTACCCGCCTGATTTCGCCCTGTGTGTCACCGGTATTGCCGTGGATAAAGACGAAGTTCTTCACCTCTGGCACTTTTGCCAGGAACCGTTCGCGCAGATAACGCACAAAACTGGCCTTGTGGGTTTCTTCAATGCCCACATATTCGTCCAGATGAAACAGTGTTACCCTCGACCAATCGATGTTCTTATCAGCGACAAGATGATCAAGCAGATCAAACTGACTGGCACCGGTAGCAAGCACGACAAAAGCCTCCCCCCGCGCGGCAATCGCCTGTTTTATCAGGCTTGCGCCCATTGTGGCTGCCTGTGAGGCCGCTTTCTGACTCGTGGGATATATATGGGTCTGCATGGAAATTTCCCGCTCATGGTTGCCCGTGCGACCGGCATTTGTTTTCATGAACGCCGGATTGCATAACAGGTCTATTTGTGTATTTAATAACACTTACTGTCAATATATATCTTGTGTACCAGAGAGCGGTTAATTCAAGCAGGGGCCCGCAAGGAATGACCAGAAAAGGTAGTGTTGATGGCTAACTCCGCAACCGCTCCTAGAATTCCGATGTTGAGTGCTTATTCTGAACAGTTTCAGACCACTGGCCCGCGAGCCATTTCAGACCGGCGCGGGCGCCTGTTCATGGAAATCTGTGAACCCAAAAAAGTTACCCGCAAGCAGATTGCGGCGGACTATGATTTGCGGCCGGGCACGGTTTCCGCCCTCGTCCTGCAATTGATCGAACGCGGCCTGGTGGATGAGGGGCGTCCTTCGACCCTACACAGAAAAGGGCGCCCTGAAATTCTTTTGCGTCCGGTTCTGTCTCGCCTCGGAGTGCTAGTCATTTATGTGGTCTCTCAGAAGGTGCACGCGACCCTTGTTGACCTGAGCGGGAAAGAGCTGTGCTCGCGAGCCGAAGAGGTCAGCACCGAACAGGTTTCAAATGCCGCACTGGAAGATCTCTTTATCCGCATGGCTCGGGATATTAGCAAGGAAGCACCGGAGAGAACCGAAATTGTGGGCATTTCATTTTCCCTGCCCGGCATTGTTGACGAAAACAACAACAAATGGGTATTTGCCACCTCGCGCTGGCAGAATATCCAGAATATGGATTTTTCAGGAATCTCAAAAAAACTGGGGCTGAAAGTTGTCGTCAACAAAAACCTGAATTGCGAGTTGCGGGCCCGCATTGCCCGGCGCGGAGAAAAGGACAGCTCCAACATCCTGTTCATCCACTGGGGGCACGGTATTGGTGCCTCCTATTCCATGAACGGAACCACTCTGGTCTCCGGCAATGGTGGTTTTGGGGAAATCGGTCACACCCATGTGCCCTGCAACGGGCAGGTGCGCTGCCGGTGCGGGCTGGATAACTGCCTTGAAACCCAGGCTGCCCTGTGGGCACTGTTGCCGAAACTGCGCGCCGTTTATCCGAAAATTCCCGTCGATGAGTGGAGTTTTGAGGCCTTTCTCAAGGAGACCGGGGAGTTTGATATTTCGCTTCTGGAAAATGCTATTATCTCAATGGCGGTGGCCATGCGTAATCTGAGCCTCGTCCTGTCACCGCACCAGATTGTATTTACCGGGCCGTTTGTGCAGCATGCAGGCATATTCGACCGGCTGCGCGCAGAGTTCCGAAAGGTGCTGCCTGCCAGTTCAAACCTATTTGCTCTGAGCAGCGCTTCGGTTGCGGCGGCCCGGGCGGGCACCGAAGACGAAATCATCGGGGCAGCCTACCCGTTGTTTGCACGGGCGCTCAGGGAGCTTTGCAGTTAGGGTCAGGCCCCTAGTAATCCACCCGGACCAGGTAAAGTCCGGCGGCAGGGGCCATGGCCCCGCACCAGGACCGGTCACGCGCCTCAAGGGCGTTTTTGAGGTCACCGGCCAGCCATTTGCCTTCCCCCACCATTTTAAGCGATCCCGCAAACGAGCGCACCTGGTGATGCAGAAAACTGCGCGCGTTCAAGGTGATGATAATCTGCTCGCCATCGGCTGCCACCTCAATAGCCTCAAGAGACTTGACCGGAGAGTTGGACTGGCACTCGGCAGCGCGAAAAGTGGTGAAGTCATGCTGGCCGACCAGGCATTGCGCTGCCTCATGCATGGCCTTTGCATCCAAGGGAACCGGCACATGCCAGACCCGGTTCCAGTCGAGCACCGGGCGCGGGCGCCGGTTGCAGATGACATATCTGTAATGCCGCATCTTGGCGGAGAAGCGCGCTTCGAACGCGCCATCCACTTCTTCACTGGCCACAACAACAACCGGGTGCGGTTTGAGATGAAAATTCATGGCCTGCTGGATGCGAAACGCCTCCCACTCCCGCTTCAGGTCAAAATGGATCACCTGTCCCAATGCATGCACGCCCGCATCGGTGCGCCCGGCGGCCTGGGTTGGTACGCTCTCGCCTGAGAACGCTTCGATAGCCTCCTCGATGGTCTGCTGAACCGAGGGCAGGTCAGGTTGTTTCTGCCAGCCCACAAACGGGGTGCCCTCATATTCTATGGTGAGCTTAAAGCGGGGCATTTCTCCCCCCGCCCTGAATGTGAGAGCGACTTAACACCTGCCCCTTGAGCGACCCCGTACCGCGCAGGAAATCCGCCGCCTCCATTGCGCTCCTACCCTGACGCTGCACTTGCAGAACCCTGATTGCATCCTTGCCGCAGGCAATCGTCAAGCTCTCATCAAGGATTTCGCCGGGGGTGCCCTCACCCTTGACAACGCTGCCGCGCAATATTTTCACCCGCACGGGCGCACCGCCAAGCTCCATTTGACACCAGGCGCCGGGAAAGGGCGACAGGCCGCGAACAAGATTGTGCACCTCGCCAGCGGAAAGCGTCCAGTCGATGGCGGCCTCGGCCTTGTCAATTTTTCTGGCGTAGGTCGCGCCCTCTTCGGGCTGCGGGGTAAAATGCAGTTCGCCCCGTTCAAGTCTTTCCAGAGCTCTTACCATCAGGTCTGGGCCCAGTTCCATCATCCTGTCGTGCAACTCGCCGGCGCTCATTTGCGCATCAATAACAATCTCTGTGCAAAGCCCAACCGCGCCGGTATCCAGTCCCTCGTCCATCTGCATCACCTGCACGGCGGTGCTCTTGTCTCCGGCCATGATAGCGCGTTGAATGGGCGCAGCGCCCCGCCAACGCGGCAGTTTTGAACCATGCAGGTTTAAACAACCATGAACGGGGGCATCCAAAACGGGTTTGGGCAGAATAAGCCCATAGGCAACCACGACACCAACATCCGCCTGGTGAGAAGCAAATTTATGCTGCTCCTTTTTACCCTTGAGGCTTTTGGGAGTGAAAACGGGCACCCCCGCCGCCTCGGCCGCCACGTGCACCGGGCTTTTTTGTTCCCGCTGGCCCCGGCCCGCGGCACGGGGGGCTTTGGTGTAGCAGGCAACAATCTCATGGCCCTTTTCAAGAATCCTGTTGAAAACGGGCACAGAAAAAGCCGGGGTTCCCATGAAAATTACGCGCATGGGCGGCTCCACTTCACAAAAGGCGCGGGAAAACAAACCGAGGCAGGCCCGGCCGTTTTTTTACGCATGGCGTGCCGCTTTTTTGAATTTCTTGGTCACCATTTCACGTTTCAGGCGTGAAAGATAATCAATGAATAATTTGCCATCCAGATGGTCAACTTCGTGCTGGACACAGGTTGAAAGCAAGCCCTCCAGTTCACGTTCAACCCGCTGGCCGGAAGTGTCTTTATAGGTGACCCGACAACGGGCCGGGCGTTCCACGTCTTCATAATAGTCGGGGATCGACAGGCAACCCTCCTCATGCACTGAGAGCTCCTCCGAAAACCAGGTGATTTCCGGATTGATCATGGCAATGGGGTCAGGCTCGGAATCATCAGCGCTTGCCTTGTCTTCCGTGTCTTCAAACCGCTCATTGCCGTCCGGGAACTCAGTTTCCTCAGAATCATGTTTCTTCAGGCCGCAATCAACGACAATCACCCGCTCCATCACACCGATCTGGGGGGCGGCCAGCCCGATACCCGGCGCGGCATACATGGTGTCAAACATGTCAGCGATGAGTTGTTTCAAATCGTCATCGAACTTTTCAACCGGTTTTGTGATCATGCGAAGCCGGGGGTCGGGAATAATGAGTATGGGACGAAGAGCCATGGGCCTAACCTTGAACCTGTCTGGGGTCGGCAGAACCAACCCGTTTCGTGCAGCATGCATATGGCGATTTTGCGCGCGCGGGTCAACTGTTCAGACGGTTGTCCGGCTGTCCTCCAATTCTAAAAACCATTGCTGTTGGGCCGTATATAGAAGCGGGCACGAATCGGATAACATTGAGGACGTGGAATATGTTGTTTTCTCCTTGGGTGATTTTGCTGTCACTTCCGGGCTGGCGCTTGTGGTTGCCGGGGCGGGCATTGCGCTGGCACTTTTTGCTCTTTTGATCGCCACTATCGGCAACGGACGGGCACGAATCGAGGCCGCGGCCAAAGCTGCCACCGATAACCTGCGCAACAGTTTTGACCAGCAGCTTGGCGATCGTGATCAGCGCATCGGCGAGCTGGAAGCCGAGCTTGCGCAAAACCGGCAGGACAATTCCGCCCTGCAGGCCGAAGCTGCGGCCCTTCGGGCCAAGATGGAGGAGCAGCAAATTCAGGCGGAACAGAATTTGCGACGTTTCCAGAGCGCTCGTCAGCAGATGACCGATGAATTCAAGGTCATCGCAACGGATGTTCTGAAATCTCATGGCGAGACCTTTTCAAGGCAGAACCGTGAACAGGTTGATAATCTGCTTAAACCGCTGAGTGATAAAATCATCGAATTCCAGACTGGTCTGCTCAAGGACCGGGCGGCGATGGGCGAGAGTATCCGGGCGCTGGTCCATTCCAATCAGGTAATAGTGACTGAAGCCAATAATCTCACGCGCGCGCTCAAGGGAAGTTCCCAGACGCAAGGGGCATGGGGTGAAATGATCCTCTCGTCCATTCTTGAGCGCTCGGGTCTGCGCGAAGGTGAGCAGTTTTTCACCCAGCAGAGCCACACGGCGAGCGATGGCAGCCGGGTGCGCACGGATGTGGAAATCCTTATGCCCAATGGCGACAAGATGATTGTCGATTCAAAAGTATCACTCACTGCGTTTGAAGTGTTTACCAACGCTGAAGACGAAACGACCCGCGCACAAGGGTTGCGCGACCATATCACTTCCATGCGCGGCCATATCAAGACGCTTGGACGCAAGGAATATCCCCGGCACGCAAAAAGCGGTCTGGATTTTGTCTTGATGTTCGTGCCCATTGAAGCGGCATTCGCAGCGGCGCTTACAAAAGACCCCGCTTTGATTGATTTTGGTCTGGAACAGGGCGTGCTGGTGACCACACCGACAACGCTGATGAGTGCTCTGCGCACTGTGCGCAATGTCTGGGATATCGAAAACCGGCACAAGAATGCCGAGGTTATCGCCGAACGCGCCGGGGCGCTTTACGACAAGGTCGCCGGATTTCTGGGCAGTATGGACCGTTTGGAAAAGTCCATCAATTCGGCGCAAAAAAACTTCGATGATGCCAAGGGCCAACTGGTTTCGGGGCGGGGAAGCGTCGTGCGTCAGGTGGAAATGCTGCAGGAGCTTGGCGCCAAAAACAACAAACTCATTCCCCAGGGGTGGGACGGGAAAACGGATAAAGCAGCGCCCAAGGAGGAAAGGCTTTTACCCGCAGAAACCAAAGACACCCAAGACCCGGAGGAATGATTCAACTCAGCCTTCCGAGGGCCAGAACTCTAAATGCCTTGAACTTGCACGGTTCTTGCAGCCCTCACCCGGCGAGGAATTCGGCAATGGTTGCCCGTAAATTCTTGATGCCGGCCCCCGTTTCAGAGGATGTCAGAAGAATTTGAGGATAGGCCGCGGGACGTTTGCCAATAACGGCTTCAGTGGCGGCAACATTCTTGTCCAGATCCCTGAGGGAGGGTTTGTCGACCTTGGTCAGGACAATCTGGTAGCTGACTGCATCCCTGTCCAGTTCGTTCATCACACTGAGGTCATTGGCTTTGGGGCCGTGACGAGCGTCCACCAAAATATAAACCCGCCTGAGATTTGCACGCCCCTGCAGATAGGCGTGGATCAGCTTGTTCCATGCCTCAACCGCCGGTTTGGGGGCGCGGGCAAAACCATAACCGGGCATATCCACTATGCGAACCGGTGCCAGTTCGGCTTCAAAAATATTCAGTTCTTGAGTGCGACCCGGCGTGTTGGATGTACGTGCCAGATTCCTGCGCCCGGTCAGTGCATTGATAAGCGAGGACTTGCCCACATTGGAACGTCCGGCAAAGGCAATTTCAGTGCGGTCGGGAGGGGGCAGGTCGGAAACCCGCACACAGCCCTTGATGAACTGATAGGGCCGCGCGAACAACAGGCGCCCGGCTTCGAGTTGCTCTTTTGTATGCCGGGGCTGCTGTTCCCGCTCTTTCTCTGACATATCAGCTTTTGGGTGTATCGTCCGGCTTTTTGCGCTTGAAGCTGTTGGTGATGTTTTCCAGCAGGTTCACATCAACACCGTGGCGGCGCATGATGACATATTGCTGAATGACCGAAAGGAAGTTGTTCCAGGCCCAGTAGATCACGAGACCTGCGGGGAAGGTACCCAGCATGAAAGTGAACAGAATGGGCATCAGGCCGAAAATCATTGCCTGGGAGGGGTCAGTGGGCGGCGGGTTCAGCTTCATCTGCACCCACATGGTAATGCCCATGAGGACCGGCCAGATACCAATGGCCAGGAACGAGCCGATAACCGGCAACGCGGTTGGATCATAAGGCAACAGGCCGAACAGATTAAACACGTTTGTGGGGTCCTGGGCGGCCAGATCCTGTATCCAGCCAAAAAACGGCGCATGACGCATCTCGATGGTGACAAACAGAACCTTGTAGAGCGAGAAAAACACCGGAATCTGGATAAGAACCGGCCAGCAGCCCGAGATCGGATTGATTTTCTCACGGGAATAAAGTTCCATCATGGCTTTTTGCTGTGCGGCACGGTCTTCCTTGTGGCGCTCCTGAATAGCCTTCATTTCCGGCTGCACCTTGCGCATGGCGGCCATGGAGGCATAGGAGCGGTTGGCCAGCGGGAAAAACACCGCCTTGACCATCACAGTAACCGCAAGGATGGCGACACCAAAGTTGCCCGTGACCCCGAACAGCCAGCGAATGACATAAAACATCGGTTTGGTCATGAAGTGGAACCAGCCCCAGTCGATCAAAAGTTCAAGCCGGTCAATGCCAAGTTCTTCCTCATAACTTGCGATCACACTTTCAACCTTGGCTCCGGCAAAGACATAGCTTTTATAGGTGGCCTCGCCCCCGTTTGGCACCACAACCGGTGTGCGGCCCACAAAACTGGTCTGGAAGATATCTGTCTGGCCGGGCCGGTTCCAGGAGAAGCGTGCATTGATGGGCGCATCGGGCTCAGGCATGATGGCCACTGCCCAGTATTTATCCACAAAGCCCAGCCAGCCGCCGGTGACTTCAATGTCGTGCTGGCGCTCCTCCTGAAGGTCGCCATAGCTTTTTTCAACAAGATTTTCATCGCCCAGCACCCCGATGGCACCCTCATGCAGAATGAAGAACCCCTCCACCTCCGGCTCCCCGTGTCGGGCGACACGCGAATAGGGGAACAGCGCCACATCTCCCGGAGAGCTGTTGGTCACGGACTGGGTGACGGTGAACAGGTAATTTTCGTCCACAGCGATTTCGCGGGTAAAAACAAGCCCCTCGCCATTGTCATAGGTCAGAACGACAGGAGCGCTTTCAGTCAGAACGCCATTGCCTGAAACACTCCAGAGGGTCTTGGTGTCAGGAACGCTGGCCGACCCTCCCGATGTGACCCAACCCTGCTCCACATAATACCCGTCCGGACCGGTGGCGGGGGAAAGCAGAGAGATAATGGGGCTGTCCGGGTCAACCGTTTCGCGGTAATTTTTCAAGGACAGGTCGTCAACGCGCCCACCCACCAGATTGATTGAACCGGTGAGGGAAGGCGTATCGATGGTGATCCGCTGACCCTCGGCGATTGCCTGCTCGCGGGTAACAAAAGTTGAAGGTGCTTCGGCAATTTCGGTGACCTCGCCGGCCCCGTCCGGGGTCGCAAGATCAACCGCACCCTCTTCGGTTGATTGCTGCGCGGCGATTTCGGCCTGTTCGGCTGCGCGCTCCACCTGCGGGGTGATGACAAAATACTGCCAGCCGATAACCACAGCCAGGCTGAGGACAACGGCAATAATCATATTGCGATAATCTTGGGTCATCTTTTTTATCTTATCCCGCTGTCTCTTTTTTATGGAGGTAGGCGATGGCATGGCTGAGTTTTTCCACCAGAGTGGAGAACGGTGCGCTCAGGGTCGCCCGTCGCCCGATGAGCACATAGTCATGTTGTTCTATGAACTGGTCCTGGCAGGCAAGAACCGCGGCTCTGAGACGCCTCTTTATGCGTGAGCGTTCTGGAGAATTACCCGTGCGTTTGGTCACAGTATAGCCGATGCCCGGCTCGTTTTCTGAAACCGCCCTGGCCTGTAAAACAAAGAATCGCCCGGCAAACCGCTGACCTCTGGCCGCGTTCAGAAATTGGGCCCGTTTCTTAAGCTGGCGCATCAGGGCAAGAAACGGCCGGTTCATGGGTTCCGACCAATCCAGTTAAGCTGAAAGCCGTTTGCGACCGCGCGCGCGGCGCGCGTTGAGAATTTTACGACCGTTTTTAGTGGCCATCCGGGCACGGAATCCGTGGCGGCGGGTGCGCACAAGGCGGCTTGGCTGAAATGTACGCTTCATAAAGACCATAACCGCGGCGGGTGCACGGTTCCTCTATTCAAATTTCTGAACGAAATCGGCACCACAAAACACCGGAAAAACCGGCTTTTGTAGCAATTCGCGGCGAGCTATAAAAAAATCTCGCCTCCAAGTCAACAAATCAAAACAGATTTGCCTCTCCTTCACCTCTCTATCACGCGCCAATCACGGAAATAGCGGCGTTTTTCACACCCGTTCAAACCTGAGTGAGAGGTCAAGCAATCGGTGCGCGTTGGGGCTATGGAGCATATCCAAGGCCGGGAGCGGGCATCTGTTCTATGGACAAATACAGCCTCAGGCATAAAACATCACATACAGAAAAATAAGGCTCATGAACGTTTTGCAGAACCACACACCACCGCGCACCGCTGCGACATTGCTGAAACGCTGGGCTCCCGTTGCGCTTCTGCTCAGCGCTTTGATTGCATTTTTTGCAACCGGCCTGCACCAGCGCCTCTCGCTGGATGAGCTTGCTCTGCAATATGCGGGGCTGACTACCTATGTAGCCGACAATACAATTCAGGCAATGCTCTTCACCATGGTGATTTACATGACGGCTGTGGCGGCCTCCTTTCCTGCCGCCTGGCTACTCACGGTGGCCATCGGCCTGATATTCGGATGGGCAATGGGTACCTTTATCGTGGTTATTGGTGCAACCCTTGGAGCCTCAATACTGTTCTTTGCCGCCCGCTCGCTGCTGGCGGATTTTTTTCGCGCCAGGGCCGGAGCGCGCCTCAACACCATGGCCGAGGGTTTCCGGGAAAATGCGGTTGCCTATATGTTGTTCCTGCGCCTGGCGCCGATTTTCCCTTTTTTGCTGGTTAATGTGGTGCCTGCCATTCTTGGTGTAAGATTCATCACCTATTTCTGGACTACGGCTCTGGGTATAATTCCAGGCACCATTGCCTATTCTTTTGCCGGTGAGGGCCTGCGCTCGATCATCGGCGAGCGTGCCAGCGCCTGCACTGCTGGTGTTGCGCCGTGTGGAGAGCCGTTTTCTGCCCGCGACATCATAACCCCTGAAATGCTGATTGCCTTCACGCTGCTGGCGCTTGTTTCTGTTATGCCCGCAATCCTGAAGCGCTTGCGTGGCAAAAAAACTGATACATCTGCTTGAAAAATTATCGTCTATGATTGCTTGCGCCAGGCTCTAAAGCGCGTCTGGCAACTGATAAAGGTTAGGGACAAGAAAAATGGTGGAATATCTGGAACCCGATATCTGTGTCATCGGAGCAGGCTCGGGTGGTCTGAGTGTTGCCGCTGCCGTACGGGCACTGGGAGGCTCGGTAGTGCTGGTCGAGCGCGGCAAGATGGGGGGAGACTGCCTGAACCATGGCTGTGTGCCCTCAAAAGCCTTAATAGCTGCGGCCAGGCGTGCCCATACCATCTCCCATGCGGGAGTTTTTGGCGTGTCGGCGAGCGAACTCAAGGTTAATTTCGGACGGGTCAGCGAACATGTGCGTTCTGTTGTTGAAGCCATCGCCCCTCATGATTCAGTGGAGCGTTTCGAGGCACTGGGCGCAACGGTTATTGCAGCCCATGCCAGATTTGTGGACAAACGCACGGTTGAGGCCGATGGCCGGCTCATTCGTGCCCGGCGCTTTGTTATCGCCACCGGCTCGCGCCCCGCAATACCCCCCATACCCGGACTGGTGAGTATTGACTTTCTGACCAACGAAACAATTTTCCATCAGACCCGCAAACCCGAGCATCTCATCATCATCGGGGGCGGCCCCATCGGTATGGAGATGGCCCAGGCGCACCGCCGGCTTGGCTGCGAGGTCTCGGTGATTGAGATGTTTGAACCTCTTGGCCGGGACGACCCTGAACTCACCGCTATTTCTTTGCGTAAAATCGAGGCTGAGGGCATAAAAATCCATGCCCAGACTGCCATCGAATCGGTGGAGGTGCAGGGCAGGGGTGTAGCGGTTCATGTCAAACGCGGCGAGGAGAGCGAAACCATCGTCGGCTCCCACATTCTTGTGGCTGCCGGACGGCGCAGGAATGTGGATGATCTGGGTCTGGATGCTGCTCGCATCAAACTCAAATCCGGTGCTATCCGTGTGAACAAATCCATGAAAACCACCAACCGGCGCGTCTATGCCATTGGCGATGTCTCCGGGAACCTGCAGTTTACCCATGTCGCGGGTTATCACGCCGGGCTCGTGGTCCGAAATGCCCTGTTCGGGCTGCCGGTCCGGGAAAACCGCGACATAATCCCCTGGGTCACCTATACTGACCCCGAAATCGCCCAGGTCGGCCTTTCCGGCCCGGAAGCTGAAGAGCGCCTCGGCGGAAATTTCAAGGTTCTGCGGGTGCCTTTTACGCAAAATGACCGGGCCCAGACCGAACGGCGCACTGAAGGGCTGGTCAAAATGATCACCGATAAAAAGGGGCGGATTCTGGGCGCCGGAATCGTTGGAGCGCAGGCCGGCGAGCTGGTGACGTTCTTTGCCTATCTCATAGCAAACAAAATGAACGTCTCCAGCCTGACAAAATTTGTTGCGCCCTATCCCACCATTGCCGAAATCGTCAAACGGGCGGGTAACGCCTATTACCATGACAAGCTGGATAATCCCTGGCTGGCGCGCCTGCGCAATTTCAACCGATTGTTGCCCTAGCCCGCCCAATCCTATATCCCGAACCCCCATGGTGGCTACTTCTCAAAAACCGGGACGCTCCCCGGGATTGTCTGTCAAACTATTCGGCATGATCATTTTTGTGATCATGGTGGTGGAAGTGGTGATTTTTTTGCCCTCGCTCGCCAACGCCCGCTCCAACTGGCTTGATGACCGGCTGCGTGTCGGGGCGGTCGCTGTGCGGGTGCTGGATGCGGTGCCCGACAATATGGATCTGCCCGCCGATCTCGCTGACCGCCTTCTGGAAACTGCCGGGGCCATTGCCATTGCCTCAAGGCGTGACGAGCAAAGCCAACTCATCGAGCGTACCGACGCGCCCATGCCCACCTCTGCCGTAACAGCCGACATGCGCAACCGCGATCCCCTCACGCTGATTCTGGGGAGCCTTGACACCCTGTTCAATGGCGAAGACAGAATTTTGCGCATTGTGGGGCGTACGGCCGAGGATAGCGAAAACCTGGTTGAAATCCTGATGCCAGAAGCCCCCTTACGCGCCTCCCTGCTCATCTATGCGCGCAATGTGTTCATCCTTTCCCTTATCGTTGCTCTTGTGCCTGCGATAGCGATTTATCTGTTTTTGAACCGGGTACTCATCCGCCCCATTCAAAGGATCACCAGCAATATTATTGCCTTTCGCAAAGCTCCCGAAAACGCTTCCCTCATTATCCTGCCCTCGGACCGAAGGGATGAAATCGGTGTTGCCGAACGCGAGCTGGCCGCTATGGAAAGTGATCTGTTCTCCATGTTGCGCCAGCGCCGGCATCTTGCCGATCTGGGGCTGGCGGTGGCCAAAATCAACCATGATTTGCGCAACACGCTGACCTCGGCCCAATTGCTTTCCGATCAGGTTGCGACATTGGACGATCCACAGGTGCAGCGCCTTGCTCCCCGCCTGGTCAATACGCTGGATAAAGCCATCGGTTTTGCCCAGTCCGTGCTCGACTATGGTCGCCAGAGCGCCGCCCCCCCGCGTCCCCAGCCGGTGGATTTGCGCGCCCTTGTCTCCGAAGCGTGCTTTGACGGCGGGCTTGCCGGGCATCCGGACGTGGTATTCAACAACAATGTGCCCGATGCGGTAAGTATTTTTGTTGACCCTGATCAGATGGCGCGTGTTTTGCTCAATCTGATAAAAAATGCCCGTGAAGCCCTTGAAGCTGCGCAGCAGGAAGACCCCGCCCCTGAAATAAATGTTGATTATCGCGAGGACGATGACTGGTTTATCATATCCGTTTCCGATAATGGCCCCGGACTGGCTCCGCGCGCCCGGGAAAACCTGTTTGTCGCCTTTCAGGGTTCAGCCCGCGCCGGAGGCACCGGCCTTGGTCTTGCCATCGCCCGGGAGCTGACCGTGGCCCACGGGGGCGAACTCTCTTTTGTAGAGCGTGAAACCGGAACGCAATTTGACATCCGCCTGCCGCGCACCAAGCGTATTGGCTAGGGTCAGGGCCCTGAAATTTTGTGTGCCGGAACATGACTTCGAAATCTGGGGGCCATGCGCGGTGCAAAATCATAAGTGGAGCGTTAACCCGGTAATTTTGGGTGTGCAGGCCCCTTGCATCATTTCAGAACCCGGTATAAGGCTTGCCCGCTCGGCAAAAGGTCCCTCGTGACATGGCAGCCGACACTGCGCGCTCGTAGCTCAGCTGGATAGAGCACTAGACTACGAATCTAGGGGTCGGGAGTTCGAATCTTCCCGAGCGCGCCATCTCACTTTTCTGCCCAGAAACGCCGAAAAACCTAAAGGGAACAGAGACTTGCGGGGTTCGAAATCCCTTGCCTCTTTTGTAGCTCATACGCTCAGAAAAGGCCAATCTGAGCACAGTTTTGCGCAAATGGATTTGACCCGAAGCCCATAGATTCCAAGGGTTTGACAGGAAGTTCAGGGCGAGTTCGAACATTTGCTCGAAGGCATGCCTCGGTTTGCCCGAATTTTGCAGTTTTTCGTTGAGCAGGAACTTGTGTTTTTCCAGCCTAGCGATCTTCTTTTCAAAGGCGGTCGCAACGCTCGCATTGTCAGTTTCAACAATCCGGTCCACAAGCTGCTCGATTTTTTTGTCGGTCTTGGCGATGTCCTGCCTGATTGTTTTTGCAGCGCCTTTGGAATAGCCCAGCATTTGCTCCCAGGCGTTTTTGAACATTACCTTCACCAGGTCGATTGTATGCTGCCCGGGTTGCAGGGTTTTCAGGATGGTTTCAAACGCGCCTTCCAATTCATCGCGGGGAATGGATTTTCGGTAGCTCACGCAGCCCTTTTTGAAACAAAGATAATAGGCATGGGTTTTGCCGGTTTTACTTCTGGACCAGCAGGCGGTGAGCGGCTTTTTGCAATCGCCGCAGGTCACAAACCCGCGAAGCGGGAAATCCTCGCTGATATCTTTTCGCGCCGGAGCCTTGGCCCCTTCTTTGAGGCGCGTTTGAATTTTCTCGAATGTGGCTAATGAAATCAGCCCCTTATGTTGGGCCTGGCGCAAAGAAATATCCCAGTTGGGCGCTTGCAGATATCCCGCATAAAGGGGCTGGGTGAGAAGGTCGGTAATGCGCTGATTGCGGATTTCACCATTGGCCAGGTCTTTGGGATAATCCGGCTGGCTTTCAAGGAAGCGTTTGACCTCTACCTTGGTGTCAAAACGTCCATTGGCAAAGCCTTCAAGGGCTTCCTTTATGATGGAGGCCACAGGCTCATCCGGCACCAGTATTTTGCCGTGACTTCTGGTTTTCTCATATTTGAAGCCCTTGGGCTTCCAGAATACCCAATAGCCATTCATCAGCCGTGCGCGCATGCGGTGAAATGTTTGCTCTGCATTCTTCTCGCGCTGATGCTGGGCCGCACCAGCCAGCACATTCTCCACCATGCGGCTGTCAGCATCCTGTTTGAATTCGATGGAAGGCGATTCCAGTTTGCCGCCCGCCCGAAGGATGGTGCGGCGCAGTTCCCAATGGGCCTCCACATCGCGGGCAAGCCGGGAGATATCATCAATCAGCACGATGCAATTATCAGCGCGGCGCTTGCGAATGAAAGACAACATGGATTTCATGCCGGGGCGCTCGACCAGCTTGCCCGTCAGATCATCGTCAAAGCGCGCCACCACCTCATATCCTTTCATACGGGCATATTCGCGGCAGCGGGTTTCCTGGGAACCAAGCCCATCGCCGCGCTTGGTCTGGGCGGCGCTCGATACGCGGCAGTAAATAACCGCTTTTTGTGATTGATCGGTGTTTTCCTGAAGTGACCTCATGATTCATCTCCTCCGCCGCGCCCATGATGTTCATGGCCCGCAACTTTGCTAAATTCGGTTTTTGTTAATTGATTTTTTGAGCTTATCACATGGCCCGGATCGGATGCGAGAATTTCGATTAAATCGGGCAATTGCTCACAGCCATCTGGCAAGGCTTGCTGGAGAGGGTGAATGCCAAAGCCCAGATCAACAAAGGAAACCACAATGGACCAGAGCGTTTCAATGAACTCGCGCTTTTGGGCTTCAGAAAGATCACTATCTTCAAGATATGTGCCGTACAGCTCCCAATCGATGGAAAGCGCAGTCCCTGGGGCGGTATTGGCAGTTTCCACAACTTCATTTTTATCACTATTTTTGTTCACCACACATCTCCTTTTTATTCGCCGTTTTGTTCTCCTTTTGCAAATAGAACATAAGCAGAACATATTGGGCTATTATTCCTATTTTTTCAATGATTACTTCGAGTCATAATCTTGCGTTTTACCCCTATTGGCTTCGGGTGAGGGTTTTGGAGCGGGCGGCTTTTTGCTGGCGCCTTTGTGCTTCGACTTTGGGCAGGTGATATTGCTTTTCGACTTCCTTGCAATCCGCATAAAGATCGCGGCCCTGATGGGCCTTGTACTCTTCCTTCATCAGGGATTTTGCGCCTGCTTCGGTGATATTCAACGAAGTTGAAAGCTTGACCGCTTCCTGATCATAGGCGCGGTAGAAGGGCATGGTGTCGCCATCGGCAATGCGGGTGCCCACATTAATCGCCGCGTGTAGCCCCATGCTTTTTTCGCCTTGGGTAAGATTGGCTTCACGGTTTTGCAAATCCTGACGCAGGGCATTCATGCTCTGGCCATAACGGGCCTTGAACTGATCGCGAATAATCGTTTCGCCTTTTAAGGCGTCGAACTTTTCACTGCGGGCAAAGGCACTGGCGTAATCGCCCAGTCTGTCCTTGAAGCTGCCGGAGCGTTTGATCTCGCGCGCCATGATGCCGGTGATCGCCCAGCTTTCATCGAACTGGCTTTGTGTGAGGCGCTTGCCGGTATAGCTCTTACGGGCGGTTTCAATGGCAGTGGCATTGCCCTGCTGTTTTACATCACTCATGGTTTTCTCCTTTGATTGTGGGTCTATCGGGTCAGGCCGCGTGATCTGCTCTGGCGGCGCTCCGGCCCGCGCCGCCGGTCAGCGGCGTGATTAAAATCCTTTTTGGGTTTTTCACGTTGTTTGCGAGAGTGTTCACAGCGATCCATCAGGCTTTGAATGTCGCGCGCCTCCAGAGCTTCATAGTGCTGGATGAGTTTTTTGAATTGATGCTGGACATGCCTGTGGGCTTGCCGGTCTATGGCATCGCGATCAAAGCGGTCATGGCGCGCCCAGAGGGGCTGAAATTCTTTGTGTCCCTGAGCGGCCTGGTTGATTAAACGTTTACGGGCGATCTCAACGCGGGTTTTATATTCCAGTTCAAAGGCGCGTTGTTCGAAGCGCTTTTGATCGGCAAATCCATCCGTAATTTTCTGATATTCTTTCCACTCATCGGCATTCAAGATATTTGCAGATTCCCGGCGTAATGTTGCCAAAGCGAAGGTGTTTTTTAGCTCGTCTGCGATGCTCCCAGCCATGGCTACCTTCCTTCTCGTGGAAAGTTTTGCATCGACGAATGCAGCTCTGTTATTCTCCTTCGATGAAAGAATTTCGCTTTATCGACGATGTGGAGGACTGGCTGGAGCCGATGGATTACTCCGGCTTCTGGTACGCCATTGCGCCTTATAATCTGGAGCTTCAGCCGCGTGATCATTGTGATGATCAAATTGCAAGCGGCGTTGTTGATCTTGATACCGTGCTGGATGTGTTGAAATCTATGGCCCGAATGGAACTGACACAACGACATGGATTGCACTGGCGTTTGCCCACGCCCTGGCTGAAACTGGTGGAGGAACATTAGCGCACCTCCGGCGCAATGGTTTTTTCAAACCGGATCAAAGGGCATTGCCCGTCACGGGGGTAAGCAGCAAAGCTGCCGGTAAACCCCATATAAGTGCAAGCGAGATACCAGCGCGGCGCATAAGGATTATGGCCCTGCCCATCATCGCGCCATGTGTAATTCCAGCGAATGAAGGGCGCGCCGAATATTTGCAAGGCCATAAGGCCTGCCACCGGCACCAAAATCCAGATGAAGAAACGAACGCTTTTCATGATGCGCCTCCATCTGGAGTTGGGAGCGTGACGCGCGGGTCCGGGGGCAGTTTTCCACCCTCCAGGGGATTGTCGCCAATTTCAAAGCAATAGGGGGCCAGCATATTCTGGCGCGCTTTTTTGCAATGGACAAAGCCGACCCCGTCAATATGCAGGATTTGCTCATCTGCGG
Source organism: Hyphomicrobiales bacterium (assembly GCA_026981645.1). Lineage (GTDB taxonomy): Bacteria > Pseudomonadota > Alphaproteobacteria > Rhizobiales > Devosiaceae > DROE01. Next base: position 84,818 of record JALSII010000052.1, read on the forward strand.
GCAGGCGCATCAGTTCCTCAGCGGTAAAAAGCCGCTCGCGACCTGTCTGGAACTGGCTGGAGAAGGTATTTTTATCCGAGTTAAAACCCAGATTATTATTTACATTGTCGATCTCGCCCATGGCGCGGGAGAGGCGTTCGGCCTCTTCAATATTGGAGAGTTTGAGCCACTGGATAATGGCGCAATTATCCTCCAGCATGGCGATTTCTTTTTCGCCGTTCTGGCGCTGCATGTCCGAGCGCGACTGGGCAATGTAAATGGTACGCGCGCCAAAGGCCCTTTGAATAGTGACCTTTTCTATCATCTCGCGCGCCGGGGTATTGGCCACCTCATCGAAGATAAAGTCCGTCTTGCCGCAATTTCCGCTGAGCTGGGCGCTCATGAAGGAATTAAAATGCAGGCCATAATAGGCCCCCAGCTTGGCGGCGTTGCGCTGATTTTGCACGAGGCAGATAATGTAGTTTTCTTGCAAAAGCTGGGCGTGGGTAATCTCGGCGGCGCGGCCCGCTTCATGCATGGCAGCGCCCAGCTGAAATATTTTAAGCGCCGCCAAGGCCGCCAGATAATGCTGGGAATAATGCTCGGGGTCATTGTCTCTAAGTTCTTTTAGCTGCTTTGCGCGCGAGCGGGTAATTTCCTCCCCCTCATCGGCTTCAAGATCAATGACGCCGTTCCAGGTGTCGGGATCGCCGATCAGGGCGGCCAGTCCGCCGGGGGTGGCCAGGTCCGCGTTATGAGCCAGCAAAACCAGAAGGCCGAACTCCAGAAATTCGCGCGGCACCTCACGGAAATATTTGTTCTTGGCATCGCCCTTGGGCTCATCAATCAAAGTGTGAGATATGCTCTCGATTTCGAACAAAAGATCAGGAGAGTTGTTTGCGTGAGCGGCAACGGCGCTGCCAAAGGCATTAAGAGAAATGCGGGCGGGAGAATCTTTCCCGAGCACAAAACTATCATCAATCACCGCGAACTTGCGCCCGTAGCGCATGCAAAGCTCACCAATCTGGGCGGCGATCTCGCCGGATTTTACGTCATTGATAATGATGCCGCGCGATTGATCCGCCAGCATGGACAAAATAGCAGGCACCGCCACGCAAGTGGTCTTGCCGCCGCCAGAGGCCGCATAGACAATCGAAGAAGCCGATGCATCCGGCTCGAATATGGGCAGGCCGGTTTTAAGGGTGAGGCCCAGAATGCGCCGGGCGCTTTTTGCAACAATGCGCCGCTGTTGGCGTTTTTTTAATCCAGAGGCAAAAGGAAATTTTAGCGAAGAAGTCATCAGATCATCCCCGCACGCTCAAGAATTTCCTCATCGGCAAGTTTTGCGTTTTTGGGGCTTTTGCCGCGGGCCAGAAATTCTTTCATGGCGCGCTCGCGCCGGTTCAAAATCCAGATGGCGCGCAGGGCCTGCATGAAAACTGTGAGCGCCGCAAACACGCACAAAATACTGATCACCCCCATCCCCCACCAGTAGGGATCGCCCGGCCAAATCCAGAAGGCAAACAGCGCCAGAATAAAAACAGTCAGAAACTGCAAATTGATCTGAATGATGGTTGGGGCCGGGTTTGCAAACGGTCTCATTCGCTTGCCTCCAAACTGGCCCTGTCCAGCTTCTTTACAATGTCCGAGCGCACTTTGCTTAAGACCGCGTAATGCCCCCAGATGACGCCGGATAGTTCCGAGCCGCGCAAATCGCGCGAGAGCAGGCTAAGCTGCCCCACTTGCGATGCGGCCAGAACAAAGGCCAGTGAAACGCCAAGAATGGCGGCGATTTCTGATGGATAAAGCAGGTCAAGAAACGAAAACGCATAGGCGCAAAAACTTGCGCCCAGAAGAACCGCAGCGCCTAAAAACGGACGGCGGGTTGAGACCACCGTCAGGCTTGAAAGAAGATAGGAATCCCTGTGCGTATTGACCGCGCCGCCTTCCACGCGCACATATCCAAATATCATGATCCGCCTCCATTTGCGCAAACGGGAGACGAAAGCGCCGACATGAGCTGCCCGTCCAGATTGCGCACCGCCGAAGGCGTCACAAGGCGAAACGAGCCCGCATAAAGCGCCCAGGAGGTGCGGTCCTCCAGCACGAGGGTTTGCGCGCAAGAACAGCGCGATGCGCTTTGAGAGGCAGCCAGTTCAATGCGCTTTTGATTGGCATCAGCCAATTTTCTCTCCTGCGCTTCGATCTGGCTCGTCAGGGGGCTGAGCAGCCCGCCATAGGCCCCGCAAAATTCTGCCCCGTCCGCCCCGAACAATGCGCCCAGCAGGCTTGAACAATCCGGCAGGGGAGCGGGAACGGGGGCAGGGTTTTCAAGGATAGTGGTTTCTTGCAAAACCCTTTCACAGCGCGGTGCCCAATTGGATTTTTCGATTACCCGCTCCCCGATGGTCGGGCCCGTAATGAGCATGGACGCGCCCGCATAAATCAGACCCGCGATCACTATGCCGCCACTAAAGGGCAGGCCGCTAAAATCAGTTGGCATCAGACATCTCCTTTTGCATTTCAGGATCAATGGGGGTGAGAACGCAGGTGCCTAAGGTCTCGCCCTCTTTCCATTCGCACACGAACATCTGGCCTTCGGGCAAGCGGAGCGCGCCATCGCCTTGCCACGGCCCGAACATGGCGCGTTTGAAAATCTCCCAGCGGTCCCGTGCGGGGTAAAAGTCCACATCCCAAAGAACAAAAGCGGCCAGGGTAAAGAGCGCAGCCAAGGCCAGAGCGAGTTTCAAAATCCCCTTTGCTGCCTGCCTCAATAACCGCCCCCACCAGCGCAATCGATGAGACATTGAAACGCGCGCCATCATCCATTCTCCGGCCTGTGATCAGGGCGGCTATGGCGGCGTTTGACCGTTCTATGATGCGCAGATTGCTGACGAGATTTTGCAGCCTCACGGCGGCGCTTTTCTTTTTCAATCTCCCAGGACAGGGAAAGAAAAGTCATGGTCCACACCGTAATTGGCAGCACGCCTTCCACAACAAGGACCACCAGGCCGATATGGGCAAAACTGCCAAAATAGCCCAGCACATCCAAAACGCCGGGAAGCGCGGGAAAGACCGGACGAGGCACTTCATCTCCTGAAATAGAGCCCAGAATTTCATCCAAGGCGCGCCCGTGGGTTTTAAGGATTTCATTCATACGCCGAGTGGCAACGGGGCGCTGAGGAATGGTAAAGCCGCTTGAAAGCTCACTGGCATAGGATTTCAGCAAGGAAGTGGGCACGGCTTCTTTGAGCCTTGTCACTTCCTGATCAATTCGGGCGTCAATCTGAAGAAGCTCAAGCCGCCGTGCCCGAATACCGGTTTCACTTTCGCCCAGAACCTTTTGATACTCAGCCATTTGAGCGTTGATACTATCCAGCGCATCCTGGCGCGCGGTTTCACCGCGCTCGAACGCAAGGGCGATTTCTCCGGCGCGCTTTGCAAGCTCCTCAAGGGCAAGGGCCACCGTGCCCCGGCCTCCGTCACCGCGCCCCGAAATGCACGAACTTTCAACCTCGCACCGCGCCTTGTCGAACAAATCGGCTTCAATAATGCGGATGATGGCCCCGGCGCGGCTGGAGCGGGCAGCAACTCTGTTTTGTGCGCCGGTATATAAAACCAGCTCTGTCCCATGGGCCTGCACCTCAAGTTCGGCGACATCCCTGTTGGTAAGGCCGCTAAAGGTTGCCAGAAACAGTCCCGCCCCCACGACCATCATGGCCGCCACACTGACAAATCCCGCCAGAAAGAATTTTTGGGCCGCCAATTGTGCGCCCACTTCAATGGCGGTTCTGTTCACCCCATAAGCCACCAGACCGGCCGCGCCGGTGATGACCAGATATTTCAGATTGGCCAGCGGCCCGCTTTCCATGCCCAAACTGAGCAGCGCCATGCCAAACATCGTAGAAGAAAATATCGACACCAGCAGGATGATGAGAATCTCAAAGCGGGGTTTTTCTCCTCCTACATGCTCAAGGGGGTCATCGGCGGGAAAATTATTGCCCATTATTTTACTGGCTCCATGTCTTTGAGGGGAAATCCCGCAAAGGTTCTAAGAGCCAGAATTGGCATGCTTGCCTCGGGTAAGTGCCCCGTATTAAAGCTGTAATTCAGGTAAAATGGTGGATGGGAGAGGCTGATTCCCCAAGATAAACAGATTGACTGGCTTTCAGCGCCAAAGGCCGACATCGCTATTTTATACAGCTTTTCCAAATCAATCAGGGACAGGCTTGGCCTGACCTGGGAGAAGTTTTTTGCGCTCGTGCTAACGGTTCCGTTTATTCCGGGCCTGAAATATGAGGATAATTTCCGCAAAGGAAATATTGCAAAAAGCAAAGCCGCCCAAATCGCGGACTGGATTGCAAAAAACGATTCCGAAATTGCCGCTGAGTTGGAGCGCGCGGTTTATGCCAGACGCCTTGAAGCGGGGGAGGTGCGCAAAAGCCCGTGGCAGCAGCTTATCGAAGATCATGCAGATACCGGCAGCGTAAAAATCCTGCCCTATAAAAAATCCAGTCTCGGACTTGTGGAGTTTGCGACCCCCGAAGCGCTTTGTGAAGTCAAACTGGGCGCGCAGTTTTATTTTCAGCTTTCCGTCCCATTTGAAGGAAATCTATGGGGCTTTGAAGGATATGAGGGCCACTGGTATCCCATGGCATTGCAGCGCGGCGCTGCCATCTTGCCCGTACCCAAGGGCGCGGTGAACGTGCCTTCCAAAGATGAGGGAACAAACATTGATCCGGTTTGTGAAAACAAGGATTTGGGCAGGCACGAGTTTGCATTTGTCTTTTTAGCCAAATCCGCCAGACCGGATGCGTTTTTTGATCTTCAAATTGGCCAGCGCCAAAGCGTCGAAAATTTGAACCGGAAAGCTGAGAATTTAATGGGCATGGAAAAGCGCGTTTGGCGGATCTTCCATTGCTCCATCATGGTGCGGGCGTAAAAACCCTCAAGAATTAAGCGCAGCCATTATACGTTGATTGGCCCCCATCAGTTCCAGCCATTCTCTGGCCCCGTCGGTTTTTAGATTATCTGCGCTTAAGCCTTCCGCATATTGAACCGTGGAAATGTCGTGCAAGATCGCCACATGATCTCCGATTCCGTCGAGGAAAGATTTAGCTCCGGCGGCTTTGGATATAATAAGCGCATCATTGACCGCCGGAATTAAAACATCACTGGCGTATTTTTCGAATTTTTCGGGGTCCGGCGCATCGGGCGTGCTCACCATCAGCTCCCCATCCTCCTGTTCCAGTTCAGCATTGGGGTAGAGCCACATTTGAAACAGATGCGCGAGCAAGGTAAAAAACCGTGTTGCCGCTTTGGGATGGGTTATACCTTCCCTATCGGATTTATCGTTTTCTCGTTCAATCAGCGCCATAACAACAAAAATTGCCGCAGCGCGCGCCCGCAATTCTCCCCATTGCTCATCGGAATAAGCTTCGAGCAAAATATCCGTGGCCTCACTATCCGCCTGCATTTCCATGCAGCGAGATAAAAAAGGCTTGTCCGCGTCAGGCACTTGACGAAGCGCGCTGATCATTCCATCGGGTTTTTTTGTGTCAGTGAATGGTCGGGCCGATGCCGTTTCCACCAATGCCGCGCCTTCCAAGAGGTCCACATGCCCCATGACGATATGCATAAGCTCGTGAAGCAAAAGCCACATGAGGGAAACGTCCGCGAGCCTCTCCGGGGTATGTTCAAATCCCTTGAAATTTTGTGTGCGCTGCCCTTTGGAGGCGCGCAAAATACTTGCGCCCCATGCGTCTTGCCAAAGCGCGTCAATGGCATGAACAGCGCCGGTGCTAACGCGAATTTGAATACCTTCATCGAGCGGCTGGGCCAGCGCCCAGAACCCGTCATCTCTTGTCACCTCAAACGTCAGATCATGTTCGAATGAATGCCCGATGAGGAGCTCATATTGTTCAATCGCGCTCGACATCGCGATTGTGAGCCGTTCTTGTACATTGTGATATTTTGTGTTGCTCGCACCGTTCATGTCTCCGCCATAGCAAGATAAAAGAGCACTTCACAATAACGCCGTGAGAAATCAGGAGGGGAGCGTGGGGATGTTTTCTCCACACTCAAATGAGACAGAACCAAAAAACCGTTTATTATTCATCCGGTTATGGTAGAATTGTCATGTAAACAATGCTGAATGCTAAAAATAAATTTGGTAACTTCCTAAAACGCCTGCCGCCTGCCGCCTGCCGCCTGTCGCCTTGGCGGTTCTTTGCCTTCTCCTGATTTTGCCCTCGGCCACTTTCGCTGCCGATAGTTACACGGTCAATAACGGAGCGACCAGTACGATCGATGAATGGGGCGTTTGCAAAAAAATCACCAATAATGCAGGCGCAGGTATCATGGTGCCGACAAAATCGGCAGCGGAGTGGCATACAGGCGGCAATTCTTTTCTTGAAAACCTTCCCCCGGGCGTGACACAGGCCCCTTGCGCAAACAAAGCATATTTTGTACTGGCGAACACCCATAATGGAAATTTCGGTGGTTTGGCGGGTGCAAATTCATGGTGCCACTCACAGCTTAATGCTAATAGTTGGAAGGGAAAAGCCACATCCAGCGTCTCCGATCCCGCGAAAGTTAAGGCGTTTTTGTGCACAGCCTCAAGCTGTAACAGCCTAGAGCCAAATACAGAGTATTTTTATGCAAGGACGCAAAACACTTCAGTTGGTGGAGGCAGTTTTACCACAAACGGAAGCGGACGAGGGCCTGGTGATCAAGTACGATGGAATCTCGCAAGCCGTTTTTCTTATAGCGGTGCAATTTGGACAGGACGTAATCAAGGGACAAATAATAGGTGGCCAAACAACAACTCAGGTAACGGTTGCAATGGATGGACATCTTCTTCTAGTGGGGCCCAGGGAAGAGTGGGGTTTGGGAATGAGCCCCACGGAGGAGCGGGATCATATGGTGCCTACGAAAGATGGTCTGACCGCTATCCTTGCGGATTTTTGTGGCTTTCAAATTGTCCAACCTATAGGTCGTGTAATAACTCCTATCGCGTGATTTGCTATGTAAATCCGTAAGGTTCTATGCAGTTTGTCTGTCCGAGCCGGGCTTTATTTCGCTTCGCGCCACCGAACCTGAAATCAGTTTCGTCCCATGCGGGTGACACTCCCTGACAGAAAGCAAATTTTGAGGCGGCAGGTGTGCCGCCGTTTTTGTTTTACGGCGCGCATAAAGGCCACGCGCCTGGAACCCATATTTCCAGCTTAAGCCGACACAAAAGCCGCCTGATCCAATAGCCTCAGCCCTCCGGCCCGCTCCATTCGATGGTCAAGCCATCTCCCGTGTTGTCGGGCCACACCGCAAGCGGTGAGGCTTTGGGGCGCTTTGCTTTCGGCCTCCCGTCCAACCCGCTTCTCGTTTCACTCGCCGCGCGTGAAAAATTGGACGCTCGCCGCTGGGCAAGGGTTCATGCGCAGTTTTTAGAATTGGATTTTTAGGAACTTCGCTTTTTGAAACCCCAAGACAAGCGAGGAAATTATGACACAGCTATACGCCCAGCCCTACGATATTTCAGCGACAGGTTTTTATTTTGAAACTTACGAGCAATATGCGGACAAGGCCGCCAAGGCGAAAAACGAGTCTGGCCAAATGGTCGAGGAATTTGAAATCCAGTTTATTGACGGGGAGGATTTGGACAGTGAATTTGCCAAGGCTCTGGACCTTAATCAGGTCAATGTGAAGCGCTTTCTTGAACTGGTGAATGAGTGGGAAGATCACGAGAAAATCCGTTTTGCCATTGCAGCGGGGGAGTGTGGTTATTCCTTTGACCTCGAACATGACGATATTGATTTGCTCGATGTGGATATTTACGGCGTCGAAACCCTGCGCGAACTGGCGGAGCAATTTGTCGAGGACGGCCTGTTCGGCGATATTCCCGAGCGACTGCAATTCTACATCAACTATGACGCCATAGCCCGCGATCTGGCAGTTGAATATTCCGAAACCACAATCGCCGGTGAGCGCTTCGTTTACCGGTGCGGGTAAGGCGGCGTTTCATGGATTGCGAGATTATATCCCCCCAAGGATACGGCGCAGGGCACCCCTGGCATTATGTGCTTGGCGGGGCCGTGCCTTACCCGAAGCAAATTCAGGCGCAGGTGATCGCGCGGGGATATCGCGGTTATATGGAGCGCGATATCAAGGCCGCCAGCCACAAACCCGAACCGCAGCGCTCCGAGGCTTTGCACACCATAAAAGCAAAAGTGCTTGAGGATTTGCGCGGCGACCTTTCCCGTTACCGCACTCTTGCCAGAAAACTGCAAACGCACAGGGAAAAACATGGCTGGATTCTGGAACGGCCAGAATGTCACGACATTCACTCTGGCCTGAGTATCAAATTCGCCCATCTCTATAATGATTTTGCCCATCTGAACTTTATCGCAACGCTGCCGGACCAACAACGTGACATGTTTGATTTGTTGTGATGGGTGGTTTCAGTTTCTTGGCTCGCTTGCCTCCAACCGCCTCAAAGAGCGAGTTAGCGTCCAAGGATGAATACCATTGAGTGTTGCCAATTCTCTGATGTTGGCTTCTTTGGCATCCAGCTTGCGCTTGACCGATAAAACTTGCGCGTCTGACAATTTTGGTGGACGGCCCAGCCGCTGACCACGGGCGCGGGCCGCCGCCAGACCCTCTTTGGTGCGTTGCCCCAGGCGCTTGCGCTCATGTTCGGCAATCGCCGCCATAACCGTATAGACCAGCATCCCATCCGGCGTTGCGGTATCCACATTCAAGGTTACAATCTGAAAACCGACCCCGCGCTTTTGCAGGCGCTCTGCCTGGGTCACCGCATCAATGGTCGAACGAAAAGCCCGATCCAAATCCCAGACTATCAAAGTATCGCCTGCCTTAAGGGAGGCCAGCAGATTATCAAATACCGGACGAGAGCGCGAAGTTGCGGAAATCTTCTCAAGGTACATTTCATCACAAATGGCCTTGAGTCCATCAATCTGGCGATTGATACACTGATCAGCGCGTGAGACGCGCAAATACCCTGCTTTCCTACCCGCGTATGTCATTCCTTTTCTGTTCTTTCATATATATCAATGGCTTATTAAGTGTCGAACCACCGAATGCAGTTGACATAATAGACCGATTGCGCGTGGCGGTTTTTTGACCCGCTTGGGCTATATCCAAAATAGCCAAGTTTTTGAAACTGTTTGTCATTTTACTATTTTCCCATAAATGCTAGGCTCACTTCAAATTTCAACATAAATGGTCGTTTTCACTGGCGCGCATGGTGCGAAGCTCTGCGCTTGCCGGTGCCATGCTTTTTGGCGCACCGGTAATCGTGGCGAATGATTCGCGGGCGCAGGGACTTGATGCTGATGCCGTTCTGAACAAGATGCCACCAGAGCAACAAACCGCCTATGTCGCTGGAGTTGTCGAGGGGTTGGCCTATGCGCGCTTTCAACGCGACAAGCCGGATGAAGCGGGTATGCAGTGTATTTATTCATGGTTTTACGGAAGTGGTGAAGGCAAGTGGCAAGCCATTGAAAGCTGGTTTTCCAGATATCCTAAACAACCAGCCGGCGTTCTGCTTTACGTTTTGATTAAGCGGGAATGTGGGGAGTAAATGAACCAATTGAGTGAACATTTTGGAAGTCCCGAATCCAGCCGCCATTCCGAATGGCTGCGTCAACAGCGTTGGTTTATCAAGTCACGCCAACAACGTGAGCAACGCCAGGAAGCTTCACAAAGATTGGATGATGAAATTCTTGACGCCGCTACCACAGCGGTTTTGGCGACTGAAACTGAAGTGGCCGAGTTTAAAGATAGGCTCGACATTTACGATGAGGCGACCGTCAAAGCACTCATGGAAAATGACCAGCAATTGGCTCTTGTTCGCGCCCAAATCGAAGCGCTCCTGAGCCAGGCATATGTGATGGAAGATGGGCGGCGTGTATTCAAGACCGAGGACGGGATGCAGGTATTTGATGAGTTCGGGACAAGGGTTTTTGCAAATGAGCTGGACTTTGATGAAATTGATGCAAGCCGACCAACCTGGGAAGTGTTTTCAGCGGAGATATCACTCCGAAACAATCTTGAGACGCAGCGCGAACAAATCCTTGAGTTTCAGGAAATAGTTGATACCACACGCGAGAAAATTTCGGAGGCGGGAATCACGGCCCCTGAACTCAAAGAACTGGACGCTGAACTTGCCGAAGCGCTTCCGCCTTCTGTCAAAGCACAAATGCCCGGAATTGAAAGCTTGGAAAATACGACCACGCAGCAAGCGGCCTTCAATGCAGCCAGTGGAGTAAGTATGAAATCCGGTAAAACTTTAGATGTCGCGGTATCGGCAGCGCCAAAAATAGCACCGGCATAATCAGTTTTAGTCACGCGGTTTAAAAATGCCGCACTTAACCAAAGCGCAGGCCTGGGACCGCGTGTTTATAGCGTGGATCAGGAACCACATCTTGCGCCAAAATCTCCATTCCTTGATTGAGGTAGTAGTTCAGTAACGTCGGATAATTGCTGCTACTCATTGACCAATAAACAACGTCAGAGCTTTCGAACAAATCGTTCATCACCAATTGAAAAAACCCCCATCCACGACCTCCCCCTTCTTCACCGGGGAAAAGACCGAGATTTTCGATCTCAATCACCCTTGGCTGATTGGCTTGCGGCCAAAATCGACTCATAACACTCTGGTTGACGCCGACAACAAGCGCGTAGCCAACATCAAGTTCTCCATCGCGCAGCATAAAAAGTCGCGTTTGGGGATCTTCGAGCCGCGCATGCAAAATTTGTCTTTCATAGCGATCCTGCTTATCCCAACCCCACGGAGCGCCTACACGCGCCAACAAGTCTCTAAAATGTTCGAAGCCTGGTGCGATCTCGTGGAGGCTGAGGCTATTTGTGGGCGGCTCGTACAGACCAGCACGCTGGTTCTTGTGGAACTTGCGAGAATCAATAGCCAGATGGGTTTTTGTAATGGTCTTTATTGCTCTGGCTCCTTGGCGATGTGGTCCCATGCGTGATTGAAAAACAGCCTTTGCGTGTCAGCAATCTCTTGCTGATCAATCACCAGAACTTGCACATCGTCATTGTCAAAATTCACAAATGCGACTTTGGGGCCGTAAACAAAAATTGTTTTGTCATTGAACAGATCGGGGGGGAACCACCGATATTCGCAGTAGTCAGAGCCAAACGCCGTTAAGTCGCCATGCTTGACAATCACCCGGTAGCGATAGCGATCTTTGATTTTCAGCATTCGTTCCACTTGGCGTGCTCTAACATCCTCACCAAGCCACTTCAGGACCAACTCTGAAACGCCGTTGAACAGGCATAGATCGCCGCCCACTGTGCGCGCCGTTTCATAAAGATCATCGTAGAACTCACGAAAACCCTGCACGCCTTGATAGTTGCGCAGCCCGGTTTGGTTCCGCCGCACTCCATCACCATCAAGGAATTCCAGCCCACGATCTTCGAAATAAATTTGCAGCGCCCTCAGAGTTGCTGCCTTGCCTGGTGAATGTTCATTTTCAATTTCCGACAGAGTTCCTTTTTTAATACCGCAAACCTCCGCTACCTCTTGCTGAGAGCGGTTAAGAAGTGCACGAGCGGCGCGAATCTGGGAAGCAACAATCATGTACAAAAATCTATATAGTTCGACAAAAACAAGTATATATCGGATTTTTAACGAATTATTAATAAATTGTCTATAAAAATCATCCAAACTATATTACGTAAACTAATTACCTTAGGAGTATGTTATGAAGAATATTACTGAAACCCTCTGGGACCGGCTGTTCAACCGGCTTCCACAATCCGAGGCCAACGAAGCTATCCGTATCCTGAAACAGGGCGGAAGTTACAAAGACATCGATATTTTCACGCTCAAAGAGGCCGAATATCAGGTGGTACATCACCGCCAGATGGCAAAATCAGCCATTATCGCTTACCGCCAGTGGAAAAAAAGCCGTCAGGTACGCCGCTTGTTTTCTGTCTTTCGGGACCGTGAAGGCGCAGCTCTTCGAATACATGCCAGAAACATGGCCAGCCTGTTTCTGGATTCACGGCGTGATTTTGCCGATTTGAGCAAACGATTGATGCAATCCATCTCCAATGACACAGAACTCCAGAATGGTGGGCGCAATGCAAAATAACGAACGACCCGGATTTGACCGTATGCTGGGCCGCAGGATCAGAGAGGCGCGCCAGTTGCGCGGACTAACGCAAACCCAATTGGGCAAAGCCCTGGGTGTGAGCTATCAGCAGATTCAGAAGAACGAAACGGGCAGGAGCCGTATATCAGCGCAAAGGCTGGATGATCTGTGCAAAATTCTGCAAATGCCGCTATCCTTCTTTTTGGGCAAAGGCGGGTTTCCAGAAAGCCATGGACTGCTTTCAGCAGAGACCGTTCGGCTTGCCGCCAGTATCAGCGAATTGCCCAATGACATTATTCAGCGAAATCTCAAAAATCTGGTGTATTCGATTAGCGCCGCCTGGCGTGGCCAGATTAAAACCTGAACCCAAGAACGCCCCCCAAATGTCCCCGCAAGAGAAAGGCCGCCTTCCCCCAAGGGCGGTCTTTTTTGCATGCAACTGGCGTGGGTGGCCGAAATAGAAATGCAACTTGAATATTCTGACACCCAAAAAATGAAAAGCACCTACGCGCCTACAGCTTAAGAATAAATGACGAAATCTGACGAATTGCGCGCACCGGCGCCCCTACTATCTTATCTTTTATTTCCGCCATAGCACTTCCCGCTGCAACATTCGAAAATTCCTCTGCAGACATAATCTCATTTTTGGTATCGCTAACAAATCTCACATCTGTTACCTTGCCGGTGCGTGAGTCTTTTTCTACGATTTTATAGAACATTCAATCTCTCCATTAACTCTTCAAAATTGTCTGCTACACAGCCAAAGTAATATTCGTACTTAATTCTTGTTGCAAACGCAACGAAAATTTCATTTAGGTGAATTATACTATCATCGTCTCTATGGTTACTTCGATCTGGAAATGCGCCAATCTTATCTGCATCAATCATCCACAGAAATTTTGGTACTCCACCAATGTCCACACGAAACCCAACCATAGACTTTAAGTGTCGCGATTCTGTTTCTTCGTCAAAATAATTGAACATACCTGCTTCAGCAAGGGACCGGACGTCTCCTGAGGAGTTCATATTCGTGGTGGTGGCATTCCAAAGATAACACCCGAAACTTTGTTGATCAGTTTGTTGCAACTTTTTTGTTCTCTCATAAATGCTTGCTACACCCGCGCTGTGGAAACAGTTGACGATATCAAATCCATTTGATTTATTTGGTCTTAAAAACGATGTCACTACGTTCGCATTTGCAAATCCTCTGTATTGTCGAACATATGTAAGCATTGTGGTATTAAGAGCCTTGTTTATGGCTGATACGCTGTTTTCCGGCCTCATCTTATTGGCAGAAGACCTTACAACTCTTGTAGGGTTTCCTTTGTGGTACCTTAGAGATGACTTAATTTTTTCGGTTTTATCATCAATAACACTGTTTAGAGCTTCAACA
>JALSII010000053.1 GCA_026981645.1 Hyphomicrobiales bacterium
CGCGCAACAGCACAGTTGGCATCATGGGGATGGGGGTTCTGGGGCAGGATGCGGCGAAACGTCTGCTGGCGCTGGGATTTGAGGTAAGGGGCTGGAGCCGCTCACCCAAAACCCTTGAGGGCATGGTGAGTTTTTCGGGGATGGAACAATTCGATGCGTTTCTTTGTGGCACTGATATTCTGGTCGATCTTCTGCCGCTGACCCCTGAAACAGAAAACATTCTGAACTATGAAACTTTTTCAAAACTCAGACGCGACAGGCTCAAGGGCGGCCCAGTGATTATCAACGCGGCCCGTGGCGGGCATCAGGTCGAAGACGATATTGTAAAAGCCCTTGGTGACGGCACGCTGGGGGCAGCCAGCCTTGACGTGTTCCAGACCGAGCCCCTGCCCGCACACAGTCCGCTGTGGGCGCTTGAGAACTGCTATATCACCCCTCATATCGCCGCGATTTCCTCGCCGCACAGCGGCGCGGCCTATTTTGCCGATATCATACTGAAGCATGAAGCGGGGCAACCACTGGTCAATGTGGTGGACGTGTCGCGGGGATATTAACCATAGCGCTTTTTGAGCACAAAATAGGCGGCGCGGATGCCCTGGTCGGCACCCCCTTTGGGACGCCCGGGCCGGGCTTCCGGCACCCAGCCGAAAATATCCATATGCACCCAGTCGCCCACGTTTTTGACGAAGCGCTGCAAAAATAGCGCTGCGGTGATTGAGCCGGCAAAACCTCCCGGGCTGATATGGTTCACATCAGCAATGGGCGAGGACAGGTTTACATCATAGGGCTGCCACAAAGGCATGTGCCAGAGCGGGTCGCCCCAGTGTGTGCCCAATTCCATCAGTTCGTGTGCCAGAGCATCGCTGGTTGAATAGAGCGGGGGCAAGTCCGGCCCCAGCGCCACCCTTGCAGCACCGGTCAGGGTCGCCATGTCCATGAGCAGTTGGGGCTTTTCTTCCGAGGCCAGGGTCAGGGCATCGGCAAGAATAAGTCGCCCCTCGGCATCCGTATTGCCAATCTCCACATTAAGTCCTGCGCGCGAGGGCAGCACATCGCCGGGGCGGAAGGCATTGCCCGATATGGAGTTTTCGACCACCGGCAAGAGCACCCGCAGGCGCAGATTCAACCCGTTGGCAACAATGGCATGGGCCAGCCCTAAAATATTGGCGGCGCCTCCCATATCCTTCTTCATCAACACCATGCCGGCAGCGGGTTTGATGTTGAGGCCGCCGGTATCAAAGGTCACGCCCTTGCCTACCAGCGTGACTTTGGGGGCGTCTTTTTTCCCCCAGGTCAAATCCAGTAATCTGGGGGCCTGAGAACTGGCCCGGCCCACCGCATGAATCATGGGCAGGTTTTCCTTGAGAAGCGCGTCCCCGGAAATTACCCTGCACTCCATCTTGCGCTTTTTGGCAAAGGAGCGGATTTCCTTTTCAAACGCTTCGGGGCCCAAATCGTTTGCGGGGGTATTTATCAGGTCGCGGGCGATAAAAGCCGCTTCGGCGAGCGCTTCTATCTCGGTGAGGTCCTCCTCACTTTCCAGCATGACCTTATCCTTCCCCGCTTTGTAGCGGGCGAAATGATAGGCTCCCAGCTTGAAGGCCAGCGCCGCGCGTTGCGCATCACCATAACTGCCCGCCAGCTGATAATTTCCGGCGGGAAGTTTGGCTGAGGCAGCACCAAGAACAAGCGGAGGACGATTATTTTTATGTCCCATGCCGAAGGCGAACGCTGAAACAGTACCTTTTTCGTCCGGCAGTGCAAGCAAGCGGCCCTTTTGCCCGTTAAAGCGGTTTTCACGCAGCCAGTTCATTTGCGCCTTGCTCAGTTCACCGGGAGGCGCTTCGCCTTGTTCCATGCAAAAGAGGGCGATGCCTGCGGGGCGTTGTTGTTTTGACAAGCTGGCTCCAGTCTTTTTTGCTATTCGGCTCAAGTGGCCGCCGGGGTGCTTTTGTAATGGCTGCGCCGGGCAGTGGCAAGCGGCACGCTTAAGGCCCGTTTAACCGACTGTTAGGGTTAATGAACTATTGAAAAGGGAGAAGCTGACAGCTGACAGACGAACAGAAAGTTCAAAATTCCATGCCCGCTTTAGCGCCCACATTGCCTTGCTTTGCCTCCCGCCTGCGCACGCTGGCGATGGTTGGCGTTGCGGCCATTGCCCTTTCGGCCTGTGCTGTGAATACTTCCACCGGCCCCACCCCGGACTATTCCGGCCTGTCGCAAAGCGAAGCACAATCCAATCTGGCCCAGCTTGCCGCCCGTTTTGAGGCGAACCGCAAAGATAAAAGGGCAGCCATACATTTTTCTGCCGCATTGCGCGCCGTTGGCCAGAACTCCCAGGCGGTTTCGGTGATGGAAGTGGCACTGCAAACCTATCGAGGCGACCCGGAGGTCGATATTTCCTACGCCAAGGCACTGGCAGCGGACGGACGGTTCTCCCAGGCCATGAACGTCATCAACAACACGATCCGCCCCGAAAACCCCAACTGGAATGCGCTTCTGGTCAAGGGTGCTATTCTGGACCAGATGGGGGCCAACGCCGAGGCACGCTCAATCTACCAGCAGGCGATGATATTGGCGCCTAACGAGGCCTCGCTTGAAGCCAATATGGGCCTGTCCTATGCCATGACAGGAGAGCTTGAGCGGGCCGAAAGCCATTTGCGCACCGCCCAGCGCAAGCGGGGAGCCAATTCGCGTATCCGTCAGAATCTGGCCCTGGTGCTTGGCCTTCAGGGCCGATTTGATGAAGCGCGGGCCATTTATCTTGCCGAATTGCCTCCCGACCAGGTGGAGGCCAACATGGCCTACATCCGCGCCCTGCTCACCCAGCAAAACCGTTGGGACATCATTGAGGATGCTGGGTAAAAGATCTTTTTCGTTAGCTCTGGTTCCGCCCGGAAACGGTTTTAGAACCCAAGCCCGCCATTCATTGCGACCTTGATGATTGCGGGCGAGATGATGACGATAAACAATACCGGCAGGAAAAATACGATCAACGGCACCGTCATTTTCGGTGGCAGGGCCGCGGCCTTTTTTTCCGCCGCCATCATGCGCTCCTCGCGCCCCTCTTCGGCCATCACCCTGAGGGACGAGCCCACCGAAGTCCCGTACTTGTCGGCCTGAATGAGCGCAGTCATGACCGAGCGCACCGCATCAAGGCCGGTGCGCTTACCCAGATTTTCAAACGCGCTGGCACGGTTTTCGAGGAACGAAAGCTCCGCAGCTGTCAGCGTCAGTTCTTCTGCCAGTTCGGGGCTTTGGGCACCAAGTTCCTTGGCAACGCGCTTGATGGCATGCTCGATAGACATGCCGCTTTCGACACATAAAAGCATCAGGTCCAAGGCATCGGGCCAGGCTTTCCTGATAGAGGCCTGACGTTTGGAGATGGAATTCTTGAGCATAATAACGGGCAGGTAGGAGCCTATCAGCCCTGCTGCCAGAGCGTAAAGCAGGGTCATGAACAATTCACCATCAGGCATCAACGTTATACGCAGATAGGCAAAAGCAAAGATAAACAGAAAAATGGGCGTGGCAAAACGCATGAACAGATAGGTGGTCAGGTGACGGGGCGCGCGAAATCCGCCCTGGGCGAGTTTGTTTATGGTGTTTTCGTCCAGAAAGGCCTTGCGCAGAGACAGTGCCTCAACGGTCTTTTTGATCAGCGTTTTACCTTCCATGGAGCGCAGGGAAACCTGTTCGGCCTTGTGGTCGCCGCGTGTGCCGCGCAGGCGCGCCATTTCTTCATTGCGCATGCGTTCGCGCTCTACGGCCACCCGCTTGATGCGGTCCTTGAGGTCGGAGCGATCAAAAAACTGACTGCCGAAAGTGAATACCACCGCCGCCGCCGAGATGGCGGCAAAAGCCGCAATTAAAAAATCCGGGTCGGTTATCAGGTTCAGCATTTCATTTCTCGTTCCTGCTCACGCAGTTGTCGTGCCCTCATCCTAATAGTCAAACTGCACCATCTTGTTCATGATGAAGGCACCCATGGACATCATGATGGCTGCCACGGCAAGACATATATAACCCGCGGTGGTGCTCACCAGCGGCAACAGATAGTCGGGAGTGACAAAGCTGACCAGTGCCGCAACGATAAAGGGCAGGGAGCCGATAATCATGGCCGAGGCCTTGGCTTCGGAAGACATGGCCTTGACCTTGGCGGCCATCTTCTTGCGATCGCGCAGCACCCGGGCCAGGTTGCTCAGAGCCTCGGAAAGGTTTCCTCCGGACTTTTGCTGAACGCTGATGACAACGACGAAAAAATTAACCTCGGAAACCGGCATGCGCTCATAAATCAGGCCGACGGCATCCTCCATGGAGGTGCCCATGGACTGGGCGTCGACAATGCGGGCAAACTCGGACTTGATGGGCTCCTTGCCCTCTTTGGCAACCAGACGGATGCAATCATTAAGAGGCAGGCCGGTTTTAACGCCGCGCACAATTGCTTCAACGGCATTGGGCAGTTCTTCGAGGAATTTTTTCTGATATTTTTTGCGACGTCGGCCTATGTACCAGTTGGGTATCAGATAGGCGATGGCAACAGCAAATACGCCTGCGTAAAGCGGGGCAATCCCCAAAAGGAACAGGAGCACAAAAGCTACGCCGCCGACTATGATCGAATTACGGATGAACGCGCCCTTCTTGATGGTCATTCCGGCCTGATAAAGCTTCAATTGCAGAGGAATACGGGACTTTTTCTTCCTGGTGTCGCCAGCCTGATTTTTGACAACCTCTTCGACGGAATTACGCCGGGCGTCGCGTGTGGGTGCCAAGACACCCGCACGCCCCATCGTCGTATTTCCGCTGAAAGCCTTGATGCGTTTGTCAGCCCGGCCCGAACCGGCCAGAGAAGGCATGAATGCCGCCCCCAGCGCACCGATCACGACAACCACGAGAATTCCAACAAGAAGCGGTGACATCAGGCCCTATCCTCCCGCTCTCTGTTCTTCGACATTGGCCGCTTCAAGAGCCTCCACCAGAGCGGATTCTTCGTTGAAATAGCGGGCGCGCTCGGCAAGCTTAGGCTTGGTGATTCCTGTGGAGCGGTGGCGACCCAACAAGTTCCCGTTGGCGTCTTCTCCGGTTATGTCATACAAAAATATGTCCTGGGTGACGATAACCTCGCCCTCCATACCCAGAACCTCGGTAACATGGGTGATGCGGCGCGAGCCATCGCGCAGGCGGGCGGCCTGCACAATCACATCAATGGATGAGACAATCATTTCGCGAATGGTACGCGAGGGCAGGGAATAACCACCCATGGTAATCATTGATTCCATGCGCGCCATGGCTTCGCGAGGGGAGTTGGCGTGCAGGGTCCCCATGGAGCCGTCATGGCCGGTGTTCATGGCCTGAAGCAGGTCAAAAGCCTCGGGTCCGCGCACTTCGCCCACAATAATGCGCTCGGGCCGCATGCGCAGGCAGTTCTTTATCAGATCGCGCATGGTGATCTGCCCCTCACCCTCCAGATTGGGGGGGCGGGTTTCAAGGCGCACCACATGGGGTTGCTGCAATTGCAGTTCGGCTGAATCCTCGCAGGTTATGACGCGCTCGTCCGGCTCGATAAAGGCAGTCATGCAGTTCAGAAGTGTGGTTTTTCCCGAACCGGTGCCACCGGAAATCAAAACGTTACCGCGCACCCGGCCAAGAATGCGCAACAATTCAGCCCCCTCGGGGGAAATCGAACCGAACTTGACCAGTTGCTCCAGAGTCAGCTTGTCTTTTTTGAATTTGCGAATGGTCAGGGCGGCGCCATCAATGGCCAAAGGCGGCGCAATCACATTGACACGGGAGCCATCGGGCAGACGCGCATCGCATATGGGGGAACTCTCATCAACCCGGCGACCAACTTCGGAAACAATGCGCTGGCAAACATTCATCAGGTGGGCTTCGTCGCGAAACCGCACGTTGGTGTTCTTTACCCGGCCACCCACTTCAATATAACATTTTTGTGGCCCGTTCACCATGATGTCGGCGATGTCGTCGCGCGCCAGCAGGGGTTCGAGCGGGCCGTAACCCAGCACGTCATTGCAAATGTCGTCAAGCAGGTCCTCCTGCTCGGATATGGACATGACGATGGCTTTAAGGGAGATGATTTCCGAAACAATATCGCGAATTTCTTCACGGGCGGATTCCATTTCCATGGTAGCCAGCTGGCTCAAGTCAATGGAATCTATCAGTGCACTGAAAATTGCTGATTTTGTTTTGAAATACTCCTCGTCGTGGGCAACTCCATCGGCGGCATTAACATCAAAAACATCGTCATGGGCAATGTTTTTTTGAGAGGCAGGGGCCTTTGCAATCGGCTTTGAAGCCGGGGACGAAACCTCTTTTTCCGTGGAGACGGGATCGTCGCTTACGGGTTTTGGTGCCGCATGCGTGGGGTTCTGTGTGTTCCCGCCAAATGTTTTACGCTTACCAAACATGAACCATCCTGATCTTTATATCCTGGCCCCGATTTTCTGGGGGCTCTGTTTTTTGGCGCCAAGCGTTCCCTCAGGCACGTTTCAGCATCTTCATCAAAGATGACAGTCCGATACCACTTGCCCTGGCCTCGGTTTGTAGTCGGCTGCGTCCGGTCACCCGGTCGGAAATTGCCAGAAATGCTTCATTGATTTTGTTGCTCGCCGATACTTCTGCAATCATCTGACCGTTGTTGGCGGCAGTTCCAAACAGGGCGGCATCAAAAGGAACCTGTCCGATGAGGGGGCATTCAATAGCCGTTGCAAATTCTGTTGCAGATATTTCAGGCCGCTTGGGCAGGCCGACCCGGTTCAGAACCAGAAGCGGATCCGGCTCGTTTGGTCGCATGGACTTGATGGTGTCCACCATGGTTTTGGCGTTACGCAGGTTGGCCAGGTCGGGCTCGGCAACGATTACAATCTCGTCGAGTGTTGAAAGGGTGCGACGCACCCAGCCACACCAGAGGTGGGGGATATCGAGCACAATCAGGGGAATTGTGCTCTGAACCAGTTCTATAACCTGCTCAAAATCGTCTTCATTGAAATCACAGGTCTCCTCGAGAGTGCCGGGGGCCGCGAGCAGATTTATGTTGCTTGCAGCTTTGGAAATCAGGCGATCAAGCATAACCGCGTCGAGCTTTTCCTTGGCAAGAACCGCATCGGCAATGCCGTAAGGGGGATCCTGATTGAAATTCAGGCCCGCAGTGCCAAAAGCCATGTCCATATCAACAATCAGCACCTGCTGTTGCAAGGACTGGGCGGTAGCCCAGGCGGAATTATGGGCGATGGTTGATGAGCCCGAACCCCCTTTGGCACTGACAAAGCCGATTGTGCGTCCGATGGGTTCTGCATCTTCAGAAGCAAACAGGTCGGCAATGGCTGAAACAAGCGTGTCCGCCTCAGTGGGCAGCACGATATATTCAGACACCCCGGCCCGGATGAGCTGGCGATAAAGAACCACGTCATTGACATGGCCCAGAACGATAACCCGGGTGCCGGGGTCACAATATTCAGCCAACTGCTCCAGCGCCTCGGGGATGCGCTCGGGGGGCAACAATGTTTCAATCATCAGCAGGTTGGGGGTGGGGTTGGCACGATAGGTTTCAATCGCCCCTTCAAGTCCGCCATTGTGGGTGGTGAGGGCGACCTTGGCCATGCGCCGGTCGCTCAGGGTGGATTCAACCAGCTGAGCGGTTTGTGATTTTTCGCAAAATGCCTGAACGGTTATGCGCGGCAGCAGTCTGGTACCTGAACTGGCCTGGGGCGCCTGGCTGCCACTATTGTTTGTCGTTTCACTCATCACTTTTATTCCTTATGCGACCCTTTTTTTGGCCCGGGGCCAAATTCACTCATCTCCTAGTCCAGAACAAAGCCGATTGAGCCGGAATACTGGCCCGGACCTGCGCCCTCTCCCACACCGTAGAGCTTCTCCATATGGCCCAAAAAGATTGCTTCGGCGTCTCCAGAAAAGTTAACATTGTCAGTAGGCAGCCGGGCCTGTCCGCCAGGCTGGGCCAGATAGGGTGTCACCAGTATCAAAAGTTCAGTCTGAGAGCGCACGAAGTCACGCGATCTGAACAAGGCGCCAAGAATGGGCACATCACCAATTCCGGGCAGGGAGTTGAACTGCTGGCGTACCTTGTCCTCAATCAGACCTGCAATGGCGAGCGTTGATCCGGCCTGCATCTGCACTGATGTTTTGGCTTCGCGCTGACGGGTTGCGGGGATGGTGATGCCACCGGCATTAAAGCCCCCTTCCGTGGTCGGTTCTGAGACCGAAGTATCCACTTCAAGCCCGATAATACCGTTTGAATGCACGGTGGGGGTGAATTTCAGCCGGATGCCAAACTCCTTGAATTCAAAGGTGATTACACCATTGTCCACACCCACAGGCACTGGAAACTCTCCCCCGGCAAGAAATTCAGCTTCCTGCCCGGAGAGCGCTGTAAGTGTTGGTTCAGCCAGGGTTCTAAGTGCGCCGCGCCGCTCAAGCGCCCTCAGGGTCGCGTCAATCGAAACACCGCCAGCGGAAAACCCGGCACTCATGGTTGAACCACTTATGACGCCGGATGCGCCGCCAAGGGGGGGCGCGGAAAGCAGGCCCGTGGTCAGGTCACCAAGAGAAAGCGATGCGCTTAGATCAATACCCAGCTGTTTGACAGTTTCTCGAGCGACTTCGGCAACCGTTACCTTGAGCATGACCTGCTGGGCCCCGAAGATGGTTATCACATTGGCGACATTGTCCTCGCCCCCGGCAAACTGGGCGGCGATGGCCATTACCTTGTTGATATCATCAGTGGACTGGGCGGTGCCGGACAGAATGATACGCTCGCCGAACGAATCCACCTGAATATTGGAGGTGGGCACGATCCGGCGCAGGGCGGCGGAGAGCGTTGCCGCATCATTAACGATGGAAATTTCGATGACCGCAATCTGGCGCCCCTGAGCATCGAGAAAAAACACGTTGGTTTCGCCAAGAGAGACACCCTGAATAATCGCGCGCTTGCGGGTGCGCATGATGGCTCCGGCGACATTGGGCTGTGAAACGATAACCTCGGACACGTCCCGGGGCAGGTCGATTATGACCGATTTGTTCAAACCGAGCTGGATGCTCTGCGTACTGCCCACGGCCGAGACCCTGAGAGAAGACATAGCGCTTGCAGCGGCCGGCTGGCTAAACAGTATAAATGTTGCCAGCAACAGGGCCATTGTGGCAAGGGCGAGGTACATCTGTCGCGGGGACATTAAAGGTTTAGAATGTTGGAATAATCCAGACATGTTCATTTCTCACCAATTACTGTAGTGGCACTTCGCCAGAGGAATCTTCGTCAGAGGATTTTTCGCCGGAGGAATTTTGAGAAAGGGGGTTGATACCCCCCGAATAGGCCGGCGCAAGCAGCAGCGGACCGGCCACGGGCGCTGTCACCGTCGGGGTCACGCTCGCAGCCACCTGCTCGATCGTGTTGGAGGTAATGTCAGAGGGGTTCCCGAAGCGAATGAGGCGGATGGTCTGCGCATTCTGGCGCGGCAGGGCCTCGTCGGCATCAGGGGAAAAGTCCGCTACAGAACGCAGAACCAGCGAGAGTTCGCCGGTCGCTGCTGCTCCGATTATGGTTTCGGACTGGGAGGGATCCAGCTCAAGCGTTGCAATAGTCTGGTCCTCAAACATCTGGGCCTGAGGGTCTTCGGGGTCGGGGTTGCCCGAGGTGGCACCCACTTCACCAAGACGCTGGCCGATGGCAAGCACGCGGATATTAGCCAGAATTGTTCTTGTGGCGGTGCCGTTATTGGCACGATAAGTCTGAACCACATCAACCCGGTCATTGGGCACGATGAAACCGCCTGCCCCCGATTCAGCACTCACACCGACAGACACTGCACGCATGCCCTGTTCGATAACAGCGGAAAGGTAGCCCTGGTCGGTTCTGATGAGTTTTGACTGGCGGATGGGCTCGCCGGTGAATATTTCAAAACGGGCGACCGTGCCCACCATCTGTGCATCGGCATCGGGAAACACATCGGAGGTGATATATTCGTCCCGCAGCATGCCCTCGGGCCAGTCCTGCCATTCAACAACAGTTTCGTTCAGGCGCTGGCCGACCCCGATGTTGGCGCTTGCCACAAGTACCTGGCGTGCAACCTCCCTCACCACCTGGGCTTCCACCTGTGGCTGAACCGATGCTGGTTCATCGCCACGCGTTGCCAGAAAAGCGGCAAGACCGCCTGCAACAACTGCAACAACCAAAAGCAAAATACGCGCCGGTTTCATCAGCAAACTCCAGTTGAACCCAAGTAATAACCCGCAAATACGCAGGCTGAACGCAGACTGGTCCAGATTCATTCAGGGGGCACTATCAGCCCAAAGGGTCAAAGTTTGGTTAACCGGGGGTTTGCAATTTTGGTTAATAGATAGTGAACAGGTTTTGGCGCACAGGGGGCGCCCTGCGCCGACCCTCGAGCCATGGACCCTATGCAATAAGAAGCTGAAAAATCGAGGTGTCGGAATAGGTAATAAGCCCGGCAGTTGCCAGGGCAATGCCATAGGGAATACCGGTTTTGCGGTCATGGAGCCGGTCAATCCAGTCGACCCCCACCAGTATGCCGGGCAAGGGATAGCGGCGAACAAGCAACAGACCAAGGGTCAGTGCCCCTCCGAGCAACGCGGCATAGACCAGATAAGGCAGGGTCATGCCAAAGCCCAGCCACAGGGTAGTTGCGGCAGCCAGTTTGGCGTCGCCGCCCCCGATCCAGCCAAAAGCAAAAAAGGCAAAAGCAACCACCAGCACCACCAGTCCGGCGGCGACATGCATCATGAATTGTTGCAAGGGCAGATTGATAAGCAGAGCCAGCACAAAAAAACCAGCAACAAGCATCAAGACAAGACGGTTGGAAATTTTCATGGTCAGCAGGTCGGAAGTTGCGGCAAGCGCCATGAACAGAGGAAAAAACAAAAGAGCTATCGAATTCATTCTGGCACCATCTGACTGCCGGTAGCGGCTAATTTTATTGTCACGAGACCTCGATTTTAGCGCCATCAGCGTTAACAAATCAGAAACCAAAAATGGATGGGTAAATTCGGAACAAAATAAAGGGGGCCAAGGCCCCCTTCGTTTCTCCAGCCCGGGGCTGGAAGCATTTTTGGCAGTCCGCAAAGATTTAGATAGAGCTTGCGGAGTTGTCCAGGCGGCCACCAATACCGGAAAACAGGTTGGACAGGCCATTGCCCAAAGTTGTTGCGGCGGCAATGATGCCCACGCTGATAAGTGCAGCAATGAGACCGTACTCAATCGCAGTGGCACCGGACTCATCACTCATAAAACGGGTCACAATATTCATCTCTAGCTCCTCGCTACACGTCAAACAATTTGACAGAACGTTCAACACTGTGTGCGCTGAACTTGAGGCGAACATAGGAGCGATTTCTTGAAAAGATGTTAATCCAAAAGGTGGATTTGGAACAACCACACCTCGATATTACTTATATTTATCAGTTCCTTAATGAGGTCTGTCAAATTGAATATACCAGCTCCCTCCTGCCTGCCATCATATGCGGTTTGCCAATTACAGGCAGCCCATCAGGGAAAGGCATTTAACAGAGAAGCCTGCAAAACCAGCAATTTCTCCTTAAAAAGACACCAAAGGGCCATATTCGCCGTCGCGTTTGCCAAATATTCACCATTCCAGTGAAAAGTATACCGATAACTCGAAATGTTTCATTGGTGTTTGAATTATGAGCAAATTGGCGGGCGCAGGTATTCGCATATTCCTTTGCATCTTTGTTTTTGCGGGAACCTCCCTTTTCCCCTTCCAGCTCGCAAATGCCTCTGAGAGCGGCGCCATTCGCGTTGAAGTCAACATGGCACGTATCCTGCGTATCAACTCACCGGCGCAGACCGTGATCATCGGGAACCCCGCAATTGCCGACGTGACCATTCAGGACCCGCAGACCCTGGTACTGACCGGGCGGGGATATGGCAAAACCAATCTCATCGTTCTTGACGGGGTGGGCAACCCGATTGCCGACACATTTATCGAAGTCGTACAGAATCAGGCTGACCTGGTTACCATCTATCAGGGTGCCTCCAGAACCACGCTGGCCTGTGCGCCCAACTGCCAGCCGGTAATCATGCTTGGCGATGATGTGGACTTTACCGCCACAACCATCACCTCGTCGGGGCTGGTCGCGGGCGCTGTTAATTAGGATCAGGGCCCCAGAACCCCGGAAATCTCCATTAAATCCCGCTTAACCATAAACATATCCACGCTTGAATTGCGCGGGTTTTTCTAACGAACGGTTAGGCACAATTCCAATAGGATCACGCCCGAGAAAACAGGTATCGGACGATGGTCAGAAAAAGCAGAAATCTCAGCAAGCTCGCAACCTCGGCGCTTTTCAAGCGCGACGGGATTGCGCGTGATGAAAAAGGGGTCACCCTCATTGAATTCGGTCTGCTTGCCCTGCCCTTCTTTGCCATAGTCGGCGCCATTCTTGAAACATCCCTGGTGTTTCTGGCTTCCCAGGTTCTGGACAGCGCCGTGGAAGACAGTGCGCGTCAGATCCGCACCGGGCAGGCACAATCGGCAAACTATACGGAGGCGGAGTTTCGCGCCGCCATATGTGATGGCCTTTATGCAATGTTTGATTGCACCCAGTTGAAAATCAAGGTTTCCGAGATCGGGGATTTTGCTTCGGCCACCCTCAATCCGGTTGCTGATATCACCGATGGCAGCTGGACCATCATTGAAACCTATGAGGACGGGGTCGGCTCATCCATTATTCTGGTTGAGGCCTATTACAAATGGCCTATCGTGCTCAACATTTTTGACTTCAACCTGGCGAACCTGCCAGACGGCACACGCATGCTGTCCTCCGTCCGGCTGTTCCGCAACGAGCCATTTTAGGGGATTGATACCCATGAACCTGTGCAAATCGACGATAGCACGCTTGAAAAAATTTTTGATCTCACAGGAAGAAGCAATAGCGGCGGTTGAGTTCGCACTGATCACCCCTTTCCTCCTTGTCCTTTATATGGGCTCGCTTGAAGTCAGTCAGATTATCTCCGTTGACCGCAAAATGGCCGCAGCCACCGGAGCTCTGGGCGATCTTGTTGCCCGGAACAATGGCAGCCTGAGCACTGATACGCTGGACGACTATTTTACAGCCGTGGGGCTGATTATGACCCCCTATTCCGCAGACAATCTCAAACAACTGGTGACAGTGGTTTTCGTCGATGAAGACGGCGATACCAGTGTGGAGTGGAGTGTTGCCCATAATGGCGCAACCGCCAAGACCGAAGGTAACGAATACATCCTGCCCAGCGAAATCACCGATATTGCCACCAACACTTATGTCATCGTTGCCGAAGCGGAAATGCCCTACCAGCCCTGGGGCGGTTATGTCATCGATTCAACGATTACGCTTTACCGGCAATATTTCCATCTGCCGCGCTTTGGAACCAACATTGAGCTGACCTGAGGAAAGCGGGGGGATTTTGTCAGTTTTCTCCCGCAATATCCCTGGAAAACCTGCTGCCGGTTGCTAAGCCCGCCCCTGATCCATAAAACAGGTTGTACTATTCCTCCCCCTGTTTCCCGGAGATATTCATGAGCAAGCAGCCTGTTCCCGTCTTTGACCTGGGGGGCGTTTTTGTTGACTGGAACCCCCTTTACCTGTTCCGAAAACTGTTCGACACCGAAGAGGAGGCAATCTGGTTCCAGAACAATGTGTGCACGCTGGAATGGAACCTGGAATTTGATGCAGGCGATATCTACTCGGAAGGCGTAGCCCGCCTGATAACGCGTTATCCGCGCTACTGGCGCCAGATTCAGGCCTATGACACGCGCTGGCGCGAAACCCTTGGCGGCATAATTGAAGGCACGGTGGACATTCATGACGAGCTGGTTGCCGCCAATGTTCCCACCTTTGCCATCACCAATTTTTCCTGGGAAAAGTGGATTTCAATGCTGCCTGAGTGGCAATTCCTCGAAAAATTTGACGGCGTCGTAGTCTCCGGCCTTGAAAAACTGGTCAAACCCGACCCGCGCATCTATCGGGTGTTTTGCGAACGCTACGGGCTCAACGCCGAAGACTGCGTATTCATCGACGACAATGAAGCCAATATCCATTCCGCCCGCGTGTTTGGCATGAAGACCATCCACTTCACCTCGCCCGAAGCACTGCGCCGGGAGCTTCTGGAACTGGGTCTGCCCGTAAAACCGTCCTGATATTTACTTTGTTCCATACATGCGGTCACCGGCGTCGCCAAGTCCGGGTACGATATACCCCTTGTCATTGAGGTGGCTGTCTATGGCAGCGGTAAAAACCGGCACATCCGGGTGGGCCTTGGTAAAAGCCTCAACACCTTCGGGCGCGGCCAGCAGACACAGGAACCGCAGATTGTTGGCACCACGGCCCTTGAGGCGCTCAACCGCGGCAATGGCCGAATTGGCGGTGGCCAGCATCGGGTCAACGACAATGATAAAGCGGTCGGCAATGTCGGAGGGTGCTTTGAAATAATACTCCACCGGTTGCAGCGTTTCATGGTCCCGATAAAGCCCGATGTGGGCGACACGGGCGGCGGGCACAAGGTCAAGCATGCCTTCAAGCAGGCCGTTTCCCGCCCTCAATATCGAAGCGAATACCAGCTTCTTGCCCTTGAGCTTGACCGCCTCCATCTTGCCCATGGGCGTTTCGATTGGATTGCTTTCCAGTTCCAGGTCGCGCATCACCTCGTAACAGAGCAGGTGGGCTATCTCGCGCAGCAGGCGGCGAAAGCTGGCCGTTGAGGTCTGCTTGTCACGCATGATGGAAAGTTTGTGCTGGATGAGGGGGTGGTCGACAACGGTAACAGAGCTCATGGTGTTTTTTGCCTTTTAATCAGAGAAAACTGGTTCCGTGCTTCCCTTGCGGTATGCCCAGCCATTTGGACACGCTTTGTCCTATATCGGCAAAACTTGTGCGCAAGCCAACAGTGCCCGGCGTCAGACTTGGGGAAAACATCAGAATGGGGATATGTTCGCGGGTGTGGTCGCTGCCCTTGAAGGTTGGGTCATTGCCGTGGTCGGCGGTGAGCAGCAGCAAATCATCGGGGCGCATGCGCGAAACAAATTCGGGAATACGGGCGTCGAACTCCTCAAGTGCATTTGCATACCCAGCCACATCGCGCCGGTGGCCGAACTCGCTGTCAAAATCAACGAAGTTGGTCATAATCAGTGCCCCGTCGGTCGCCATCTCCATGGCTTCGAGCGTCCTGTCAAACAGGTTCATGTTGCCCGAGGCCTTGATTTTGTGGGTTACGCCGCGCCCGGCGTAAATATCCGAAATCTTGCCGATGGCAAAAACCTGCCGCCGGGCTTCTTTCACCCGGTCGAGCAGTATTTCGCCGGGCGGGTCGATGGCGAAGTCACGCCGGTTGCCGGTGCGGGTGAAACCCTGTTCAGCGTCCCCGACAAAGGGTCGGGCAATGACGCGGCCAACCCTTAGGGGCTCGGTATGTTTGAAGGTGATTTCGCACAGCTCATACAGCCGCTGAAGGCCAAAACTCTCCTCGTGAGCGGCAATCTGAAATACACTGTCAACCGAGGTGTAACAGATGGGCTTGCCGGTTTTGACATGTTCGGCGCCCAGCTCTTCAATGATGGCAGTGCCTGAGGCGTGTTTGTTGCCCAGAATGCCGGGCAGACCCGCTTCCCTGATAATGGCTGCAATCATTTCGGGGGGGAAAGTGGGCTCGGTATCAGGAAAATATCCCCACTCAAAAGGTACCGGCAGCCCGGCAATTTCCCAATGGCCCGAGGGGGTATCCTTGCCGATGGAGACTTCGCGGCCCACCCCCCAGACGCCTCCCTTCGGATCGTTGTCCATGCCGGGGGGGATGGTGCCAGAGGAGAGTTCCACCGCCGCCCCCAGCCCGAGTTTATTAAGGTTGGGCACGTTCAGCGCTCCTGCACGCAGGCCCTCAACATCGGCGCGTCCGGCGGCGCATTCCTGAGCAATATGCAGAACAGTGTTGGCCCCCTCGTCGCCAAAGTCGGCAGCGTCGGGCGCTTCACCAATGCCAAGGGAATCAAGAATGCACAACACGGCTCTTGGCATCAACTTTCCTCCGGCATGATTTTATCGGCAATCAACTCATGGGCCATAATCATATCGCCTGTTTCATAGGCCTCGCAGATGCGGGCCATGGCTTCGGCGGCACTGGTCTCATCGCGGGCATGGATGCGGGCAATGGGTGTTTTGTCGTCAACATGCACGCCAAGCCCGGCCAGCCGGTCAAACCCCACCGCGTGGTCGATTTTATCGCTTGGCATGCGCCGCCCGCCGCCGAGCGCCACTACAGCCATGCCCAGTTTTTTTGTGTTGATGGCACTGACCTTGCCGCCAAATTTTGCAAAGACATCGCGGATGATGGGAGCAGGTTCCAGATGTTTGTCCATATTCTGCACGAAATCCGCCGGCCCTCCCAGCGCGGCAACCATCTGCGAGAAACGCTCCAGCGCCTGCCCCGAGACCAGCGCTTTTTCAGCCATATCACGCCCCGCTTCACTGTCTGCTGCCCGCCCGGCCAGCACCAGCGTTTCGGCGGCCAGAGCAATGGTGACCTCAAACAGTCTTTCGTCCCGTTCTTTGCCGGTCAAAAAGTCCACGGCGTTGCGCACCTCAACCGCGTTGCCCGCAGCACTGGCCAGCGGCTCGTTCATGTCGGTAATCAGCGCCCCGGTCTTAACCCCGGCCCCGTTGGCAACCGTGACCAGAGAATCGGCCAACCCCCGCGCCTCCTCAAGGGTTTTCATGAAGGCCCCCGAGCCATTCTTGACGTCTAAAATCAGCACGTCCAATCCGGCGGCCAGTTTTTTGGAAAGGATGGAGGCGGTAATCAGCGAGATATTTTCCACCGTCGCCGTGACATCGCGGATGGAATAGAGCGTGCGGTCAGCGGGGGCCAACTCATCTGTCTGCCCGATAATGGCACAGCCGACTTCTTTGACGGTTTTGCGAAACAGCGCATTGTCAGGGGTGGCGCTATAGCCGGGGATGGCATCGAACTTGTCAAGCGTTCCGCCGGTGTGGCCAAGGCCCCGGCCTGAAATCATCGGTACATAGGTGTCGCAAGCCGCCATGATGGGCGCCCACATCAGCGAGACATTGTCCCCCACCCCTCCGGTTGAATGTTTGTCGACAACGGGGCCGTCCAGTTCTGACCAGTCGAGCACAGTACCACTGTCGCGCATGGCTTTGGTCAGGGCCACCCGCTCTTCGAAATCCATATTCTGGAAATAAACCGCCATGGCAAAGGCGGCGGCCTGGGCGTGGCTGACCGTGCCCCGGGCAAAACCATCAATGAAACGGGCTATTTCGTCCGTGGACAGCTTCTCGCCATCGCGTTTTTTTGCAATCACTTCCTGAGGCAAAAAGACCATTTTATTGCACCCCCACCCTGACCCTCCCCGCAAGGGGGAGGGGAGGGATTGCTGATATGAAACCCCCAAATTCAAGCACCATAAGGTATCCAGATATTCTTGACCTGAGTGGCGCGCTCAAGAAAATATTTCCCCTCCATTATGTCCTTGTCGGCCCAGTCAAAGGCGCGGCCCCTTGTGGTCCATGTCTGCTTGAGATTGCCGATGGAGGCTTTTTCGACCATTTCAGCACCCTTGGCGCTTCCGGCAAACCACATGGCGTCCACCCCGTCATGTTCGGCCAAGGTTTTGCTGAGGGAAAATCTGTCGCCGGTGACAATGTTCACCACTCCGGCGGGCACGTCAGAGGTTTCAATCACCTGATAGAAATCGGTCATCGACAGGGGATGTTTTTCAGAAGGCACCAGCACCACAGAATTGCCCATGGCAATGGCCGGAGCCAGCATGGCGATTGAGGCCAGCAGCGGGCTTTCGTCGGGCGCGGCAATGGCAATAACCCCGATGGGTTCGACCATGGCGGTGGCAATGGCGCGCATGGGCACGTTATGCACCGCCCCGTCATATTTGTCGGCCCAGCCGGCAAAGGCGAACAGGCGTTCGACGCAAAGCTCAACTTCGCGTTTTGCCGCCGGACCGGTTGCGCCGGTCATGGAGCGGATACGGTCGGCAAATTCGCTTCCTCGATAGTCGAGATTCTCAGCCAGAAAATAGAGGATTTGGGCGCGCAGGTGGGCGGTTTTGCTGCCCCATCCGAGAGCCTTTCGCGCCGCTTCCACGGCGTTCCTGATGTCCTTGCGGTTGCCCTCTGAAACTTCGCCAAGGGAGTTGCCCCCGGGCGCAAATACCTCGCGCGCATAACCACTGTCGCCCCGGGTCTGCTTGCCCCCGATATACATTTTTGCGGTGCGGTCAACGGCATGGGTATCGCGCAAATCCACTGACTTGGCAGCAGGTGATGCGGGGGTGGGTTTCAGAGCTTTTTCAAAGGCCGGTTTGAGATAGGCAACCATGCCCTCGGCCCCGCCCTCGCGGCCAAAGCCGCTTTCCTTATAGCCGCCAAAACCGACGGCGGCGTCGAGCTGGTTGGTGCAGTTAATCCACACCACCCCCGCCTTGATGCGCGGGGCGATATCAAGCGCCAGATTGATGTTTTCGCTCCAGATGGTCGCCGCCAGCCCGTATTTTGTGTTGTTGGCCAACTCGACCGCCTCGTTGTGGTCACGAAAGCTCATGGCCACCAAGACGGGGCCGAAGATTTCCTCGCTGACCAGCGTATGGGCGGGAGAAACATCGGTAATCAGGGTGGGTTTCATGAAACAGCCCTGATTGGGCAGATTGGCGCCGCCCTCATAGCGCGAGCACCCCTCTTTTTCGCCAATGGCCAAGAGGTCAGAGATGCGCCCTAGCTGCACCGGGTCAATCAGGGCTCCGATGTCGATGGCTTTATCGAGCGGGTCGCCTACCCGGAGATTATCCATGCGGGTCTTGAGTTTTTCGATGAAGCGCTTCTCGATGCTCTCGTGCACCAGAAGGCGCGAGCCGGCGCAACAGACCTGCCCCTGATTGAACCAGATGGCGTCGACCAGCCCCTCGATGGCGCTGTCCATATCAGCATCTTCAAAAACGATGTAGGGGCTTTTGCCACCCAGTTCCAGGGACAGGCCCTTGCCGGTGCCCGCGGTCGCCTTGCGGATGATTTTGCCCACTTCGGTGGAGCCGGTGAAGGCGATTTTGTCGACCCCCTTATGCTCGACCAGCGCCGCCCCGGTTTCCCCCGCACCTGTAACGATGTTGACCACCCCTTCGGGCAATCCCGCTTTTGCACAAATCTCTGCAAACAACAGCGCGGTCAGAGAGGTGAATTCAGCGGGCTTGAGAACCAGCGTGTTGCCAGCGGCCAGAGCCGGGGCAATTTTCCACGACATCATCAAAAGGGGGAAATTCCACGGGATAATCTGCCCGCATACCCCATAGGGTTCGCGGCCCGGAAACTCGCGCTCCAGATGCTGAGCCCAGCCTGCATGGTGATAAAAGTGACGGATGGCCAGCGGAATATCCGCGTCGCGACTCTCGCGGATGGGTTTGCCATTGTCCAGCGTCTCAAGCACGGCAAAAAGCCGGCTTTCTTTCTGGATAAGCCGGGCAATCGCGTAGAGATATTTGGCCCGTTCAAAACCGGAAAGCGCCTTCCACGGTTCAAACGCCTCGCGTGCCGCTTTGACGGCCCTGTCCACATCGGCTTTTGTGCCGTTGGTAATATCGGCCAGCTTTTCCTCGGTCGCCGGGTTTGTCGAAGCAAATATTTTACCCGGCTTGGTAAACGCACCATCGATAAAGTGCCCGAACTTGCGCCCATGCCCGTCAAGCCAGTCATGGGCCATGTCGGCGCTTTCGGGTGCGGGTCCATAATCCATTGAGCTAAATATCTCTTTGATTTGCATCTCGTTGTTCCCTTGTCACAATTTTCATCCTGAGCCTGTCGAGGGACGAATATTGTGCCTTTTTATCCCCATGCTTTGACAAGCTCAGCATGAGGGTAGTGTTTGTTCTAGACCATGGGCTGGCGGTAGGCGGCGGCATAGCGCCCGGTGGCCTGATGTTCAAGCTGGCGTTCAATATCAGTCAGAAGCGAAGATGCACCAAAGCGAAACAGGTGCGGTCGCAGCCAGTTGTTGCCCAACTCTTCTTTCATCAGCGCCATATAGGTCAGCGCATCCTTGGCCGAGGAAATTCCCCCGGCCGGCTTATAGCCGATTTCAATGCCGGTTTCATCGCGGAACCAGCGTATCATCCGCACCATGGCCAGCGAGGTCTGCAAGTTGGCGTTGACCTTTTCCTTGCCTGTCGAGGTCTTGATAAAATCGGCTCCGGCCAGCATGCAGACCAGCGAGGCCTTGGCGACATTGCTCAGCGTCGCCAGTTCCCCGGTGCCCAGAATGGTTTTCATATGCGCCTCGCCGCAGGCGGCGCGGAAGGCCTTAATCTGCTCATAAAGCCCCTGCCAGTCCCCCCTCAGCACCTGCCCGCGCTCAATGACAATGTCGATTTCTTTTGCTCCGGCTTTGACCGAAGCTTCGATTTGAGCCACCCGCAGCTCAAGGGGAATAAGCCCGTGGGGGAAGGCGGTGGAAACCGCTGCCACCGGAATATTTGTTCCCTCAAGCGCCTCAACAGCTGTCTCGACAAAATTGTGATAAACGCACACTGCGCCGGGCTTGATGGAAAGGTTTTGTGCACCCAGTGCCTCAAGAATATCTCCGCGCACCGGTTGGCGGGCCTTGGCACAAAGCCTCTGCACCCGGCCCGGGGTATCGTCGGAATTGAGCGTGGTCAGGTCAATCAGGGTGATGGCCTTGAGCAGCCATGCGGCCTGCCATTGTTTCTTGACAGTGCGGCGGGTGCCGATGGTTGCGGCCCGGCGCTCAAGGGCCGAGCGGTTCATCACGCACCTGTCCACCCAGTCCAGGTCAAGCTCAAAGCCAGGATTGCGTTCGTGGGCGCCTGCTGGTTCCATGTCTTTTACGGCCTGCAATTTCATAGGTCCTCCAGCGGCACCAAATTCAAACAAATATCATATTGCACAGCACTCCTTGCGGCAGTGTCAGAGCGTGTCATTTTCTGCTCTCCAGAAACTCGGGTCCGAACGAGTGGGGCAACAGTTGCCCGAGAGTTGAATAAAGCACCTCTCCCCCATCCACACCCAGGCTGACAATTGGCACTTCAGGCCCGGCGAACTCGCGGATACGCTGGCGGCAGCCCCCGCACGGGGTCACCGGCTCTGTCCCCGGCCCAAGGGTCAGAATGCGATTTATCTTGCGACCGCCCCCGGCGAGCATGGCAGCGATGGCTGAGGCTTCAGCGCAATTGCCCAACGGGTAAGCAGCGTTTTCCACATTGCAGCCGGCATAGACTTTGCCATCGTCTGCCAGAATTGCGGCACCAACGTGAAACTCCGAATAGGGCACATGGGCATTTTTTCGCACGCGCCTGGCCGCGTCGAGCAGGGTTTCGTCAATCGCCTCCATGGGGGAAGCCTCCGGTCTGAAATTAACGTTCCTTGATATAGGGCTGACCCACCGCTTTGGGAGCAACAGAGCGCCCGATAAAGCCTGCCAGAAGAATAACTGTCAATATATAGGGCAATGCCTGGATGGCCTGCACGGGCACTTCACCAATCAGGGGAAACTCAACCCCCTGCAGGCGGATTTGCGCGGCGGAAAGTACGCCAAACAACAGACAGGTCCAAAGTACAGGCACCGGCTTCCACTTGGCAAAAATCAGCGCCGCCAGCGCGATAAATCCACGGCCTGCGGTCATGTTGTCAGAGAAACTGGCCCCCTGTCCGGTGGAGAGATAGGCCCCGGCCAGACCACAAAGAATGCCCCCGATTATCAGCGCCTGATAACGCAGCCTGGTGACCGAAATACCGGCAGTATCCAGCGCCTTGGGGTTTTCACCAACCGCACGCAGACGCAGGCCGAACCGGGTTCTGAACAGAACCCAGGCGGTTACCGGCACGGCGAGAAAGGCCACATAGACAATCAGGTTGTGCCCAGAGATGAGTTGCTCGTAAATTTCCCCGACAATGGGGATGCCTCCCAATTGTTCGGCAAAAGGCAATTCGATGGGGCTGAAGCGCGCCTCAGTGCTCAGATTGGGGGTTGAGCCGCCACGCTTGAACCAGGAATGACCAACAAACACGGTTGCCCCCAGCGCCAGAAAATTCAGCGCCACGCCGGAGATAATCTGGTTGCCGCGCATGTTGATGGAGGCAATGGCGTGAATCATGGCCATGAAGGATGAAACAGCAATCGCAGCGAGCAGGCCAAGCCAGGGCGAGCCGGTAACCGCAGCAACGGCAGCGGCGGCAAAGGCCGCGCCAAGCATCTTGCCCTCAAGCCCGATATCAACGATGCCCGAGCGCTCCGAATAGAGCCCGGCCAGAGCGGCAAGCAGAATGGGAACCGCCAGCCGTACGCTTGAATCAAGCATCAGGATGATGTCGCTGAAAAAATTCATGCGCTAGACCACTTTATGGTTTGTTTGTATCAGTTCTGTTTTACGATTGGCGAGATGAGCCAGAGTTGAAACGGATGAAGCGCGATTGCAACCATCGGGCAAGGCCGGTTTGGCTCCGGGCATCCGCCAATCTGAAACCCGGTAGAGACAGGCATTTTTGCGCCAATACAGGCGCGAAGTCTTTTGCTCGTATCCAGATATGACCTGCAATCCTTCACTTGGTCCTGTCACAAAAAATGCTCCGTCAGAATGGTTCAAACAAGCCATAAAATGGTCAATCCCCCGCCGGTTCCGGCTCGCCATTGCCCCGGTTGAACAGACGCAACAGCACCGGTTTGAACATTTCGCTCATGGCCCCGGTGAACAGAATGACCAGCGCCTGAATAACCACCACCAGGTCCGAGGACACCGATGGCATGACAAAGGCCAGCTCCTGTCCCCCCTGATATAGCGCACCGAACAGCAGGGCCGCCAGCGCTATGCCGATGGGGTGGGCCCGTCCCATGAAAGCCACCGCGATGCCGACAAAGCCGAACCCCTGCACATAGCCGACCCCAAGGCGCTTTTGCACACCAACCGCCTCGTTGACCGCCATCAGCCCGGCCAGCGCGCCGGAGATAGCCATGACGATGATGATGATGGCAACGGCAGAAATGCCTGCATATCTGGCCGCTTCAGGGTTCGCGCCCAGCGTTCTTATCTGATAGCCCAGCTTGGTGCGCCAGATGAGCACATAGACAAAAATCAGCGCCAGAATGCCGATGAAAAAAGTGATGTTCAGCGGCGAATAGGTGAAGGCGGAAAAATATTCGCTCAAAAGCGGCAGGCGGCCGGTTTCGGCAATGGTTTCGGTTTCGGCGTTAGCTCCGGGTCTGGTTATCACCTGGGCCAGCATATAGCTCATGAAAGCGGAGGCGATAAAGTTGAACATGATGGTGGTAATCACGATGTGGCTGCCGCGCTTGGCCTGCAGATAACCCGGTATCATTGCCCAGATGGCCCCGAAAGTCATCGCCGCCAGGGTTGAGCCGACAAGCACAAACACCCAGTGGGTCTGGTCGAGCCACAGCGCCACCATGATGGCGCCAAGCCCGGCCACATAGGCCTGCCCCTCGCCCCCGATATTGAACAGGCCCGCGTGATAGGCAACGGCAACAGCAAGGCCGGTAAAGACAAAGCTGGTGGCAAAATGCAGGGTAAACCCCCAACCCTCACCATAGCCGAAAGCCCCGAAAATCAGCACCTGCATGGCACGAAAAGGGTCCTCTCCCACCGCCGCCACCGCAAGGCCACCCACAACAAAGGCCAAAGCCACGTTGAGCGCGGGCATCAGGGCGATATCGACCCACCTGGGCAGGGGCTTTTGTGCTCTCATCTTACGCCCTCTTTGGCGCCAGCGCTAACTTTACCGGTGGCAACCGGGGTGCTCTCTTCTTCGTGGGGGTCGACCCCGGCCATGGACAGGCCGAATTCGCGCTCGGAAGCCTCAGGGGTGAGTTCGGTTACAATCTTGCCGTCAAACATCACCAGAACCCGGTCGGAAAGAGCGCGTATTTCATCCAGTTCCACAGAAACCAGCAGCACCGCTTTTCCGGCATCGCGCATGGCGATAATCTGTTTGTGGATGAACTCGATGGCCCCGATATCAACACCGCGGGTGGGTTGGCCCACGATAAGAACATCAAGTTCGCGGTCCATCTCACGGGCAAGCACGATCTTCTGCTGGTTGCCCCCGGAAAAATTGGCGGTTTTCAGTCGACAGTTGGGTGGTCGAATATCAAACTTTTCTATACGCTGGTCTGCTTCCTCGCGGGCAGCCTTGTGAGAAAGGATCTGGCCTGCGCCATATTTGGGTTCTTCACTATACCCCAGAATGGAGTTTTCCCATTCCTCGAACTGGGCAACAAGGCCGGTTTTAAGCCGGTCCTCGGGCACGTGGGCCAGACCCAGATGGCGCATTTTTGCCGCGGTTTTTGCCCCTTCAAATTCCACCCGCTTGCCGTTAATCCAGATTTCTCCGAGAAGGGGTTCGGTCATGCCGGAAATGACTTCGAGCAGTTGGGACTGGCCGTTTCCAGCAACTCCGGCGATGCCCACGATTTCCCCGGCCCGGACATCGAACGAAACATTTTTGACCCGGGGCACACCAAGCTCATCGGTCACCGAGAGGCCCTTGACTTCCAGAACCTTCTTTTGCGGGTCTCCGGAGGTTTTTTGCGCGTCCATCTCGACCCGGCGGCCCACCATCAGCTCGGCCAGATTATCGGGGGATGTTTCGGAGGTCTTGAGGGTAGTCACAATCTCGCCGCGGCGCATGACCGACACCGAATCGGTTATCGCCATGATTTCGCGCAGCTTGTGGGTAATCAGAATGATGGTTTTGCCCTGGGCGTGCAACTGTTCGAAAATCTTGAACAGATGGTCCGCTTCAGTGGGGGTGAGTACACCGGTGGGTTCGTCCAGAATAAGAACTTCAGCGCCCCTATAGAGCGCCTTGAGGATTTCCACCCGCTGCTGCTGGCCCACCGAGAGGTCTTCAACCAGGGCGTCCGGGTCGACCTCAAGTCCATAATCCCTGGCCAGACGCTCCATTTCACTGCGCGCAGCTTTCAGACTCTTGGCCAAAAGGAAACCGCCCTCGGCCCCCAGAATAATGTTTTCAAGCACGGTGAAATTATCAACCAGCATGAAGTGCTGGTGCACCATGCCGATGCCAAGTTCGAGCGCGTGACTGGAATCCTTGATTTGAACTTTGGTGCCATTGACGAAAATCTCGCCGCTGTCGGCGTGGTAAAATCCGTAAAGAATGGACATCAGGGTCGACTTGCCCGCACCATTTTCCCCCACGATGCCGTGGATGGAATTGCGCCTGATGGGCATAAAGATATTCTTGTTGGCCTGCACCGGCCCAAATGCCTTGGATACACCGCGCAGGTCAATGGCCAGTTCGGAGTCTTGTCCCACTTGCGCCCCTCGCCCCTCAGTATCTTGCCCGGCAGCCTGTTGAGGCTGCCGGGCACTGTTTTTTTGTTTCTCAATCATTGTTGAGAGCCGGTTACAGTTCTAGGAAACCGGGCAGGAATTGTCAGAACGATAATCGTGGACCACAATTTCACCGGAGTTGATTTTGGCGATGAAATCATCGAGCACCGCCTGCATTTCCGGGGTAATCAGGGGCGCATTGAATTCGTCCATGGCAGCGCTGACGCCGCCTTCAGCA
This sequence comes from Hyphomicrobiales bacterium, assembly GCA_026981645.1. Taxonomy (GTDB): domain Bacteria; phylum Pseudomonadota; class Alphaproteobacteria; order Rhizobiales; family Devosiaceae; genus DROE01. The sequence continues at coordinate 25,621 of JALSII010000053.1, forward strand.
AGTCCGAGCACCTGAACACCGGCGGTAAAGTTGCCATCCAGTTCGTCCTGGAAAGCGTTAAGCACCGCGATATCCACGCGCTTGACCATGGAAGTCAGCATGTTACCGGGGAACAGGTAGTTCTGGTTGCTGTCCACACCAATGCCATAAACACCGGCATCGGCTGCTGCCTGCAATGCGCCTTCACCGGCGCCACCGGCAGCGGCAAAGATGACATCAGCACCCCGTTCAACCTGAGAACGGCCGATTTCCCCGGCGGTGTTGATGTCGCCAAAGGCTTCAAAGCCGGTGCCGATGAAGTTCTGCAACACTTCAATGTCAGCGTTGGCGGCCTTGGCACCCTGCACATAGCCACAGCCAAAGGCCTGAAGCAGCGGGAAGTCAAAGGCAGTCACAAAACCGATAGTGCCGGTTTCAGACTTCAGGGCGGCAAGCGCACCCACTAGGTAGGAGCCCTCCTGCTCCTTGAACAGAACCGAGCGCACATTGGGGAGGTCGACAACCGCATCAATGATGGCAAAATTGGTGTCGGGGAATTCCTGAGCAACAACGCTCACCGGCTCAGCCCAGGTAAATCCGGGAACAACAATGGGGCTGGCACCGGAACGGGCGAAGCGGCGCAGGGCCTGCTCGCGCTGGGCGTCGGTCTGAATTTCGAGGTCTGAATAGGGCAGGTTATTGGCGGCGGCATACATTTCGGCGCCATTCCAGGCCATCTCGTTGAAGGATTTATCGTTCTTGCCTGCGGCATCATAAATCAGCGCCGGCTCGGCCAGCGCGGAACCAACCAACAAAGCACCCAGTGCAACGCCACCGGCAAGAATGCCCGCGCGTGCGGCAAGGCCTTTGGAAAGAATTTTGGTATTCATCTATTTTACTCCCTGTCATCGTTTCGGGGTGGCAACATAAGGCTGCCGGGAAAATACTCCCGGTTACGATCAAAGTGAAATTCAACCCGCAATTGACGTCCACGGCAAGCAAAAAAGCCGGTTTTTGACCAAATGTTCAAATTTTTCCCGAATCAAGCGTAAGAATCGGTCCCTCGGCGATATCGGCGTCGCCCTGGTCGTGGGTGACCAGAAGGGTAGGCAGATTTCGTCTCCTGACCTCGGCAAAAACCAGTTGGCGCACAGAATCGCGCAAGTCTGCATCGAGCTTGGAGAAAGGCTCGTCAAGCAAAAGGGCGCGGGGACGCGAAGCCAGAACGCGGACCAAAGCCACGCGGGCTTTTTGTCCGCCGGAAAGTGTTTCAGGGTCACGTTCAGCAAAATTCCTCAGGCTGACAGCCGCCAACAGGCCCAGCGCCTCCTCGCAGCGTTGTTTCATGGAACCACCCGGGGGCAGCGCATAAAGCACGTTCTCAAGCACTGAAAAATGGGGGAATAACAGTGTATCCTGAAACAACACCCCCACCCGGCGCTGCTCGGGGGGCAGGGTTGTAATGTCATTGCCACCCAGCAATATCCGGCCCCTGCAGGTGAAGGCCCGGGGCAGAAACCCCGATATTGCACTGATGAGGGTCGATTTGCCAACGCCGGACGGACCCATAAGAGTGAGGACTTCACCGGGGGGAATTTTTGCGTTGACACTAAGCAAGGGTGCGCGAGCGTCAGAAATTTCTATTTGCTCCAGAACCAGCCCCGCGTCACCTTGTACATCAACCAGCCCCGCGCCATCCTGCGCATCTCGATTTGTTTTAAGACTTGAACTCATCAGCGGGCACCTCCCACCTGCAACGCCCGCCGGTTGCGCCAGACAAAACGCGGCACAAGGCTGGCGAGGGCAAAAATGACAAACGGCATCACTGTCTGCATCAGCGCATAGATGCCGATAAGCCGCCGATTGCCCCCGGCCGCAAGGGCGATGGCTTCGGTGGTGATGGTGGGTTGACGTCCGGCACCAATCAGCAGCGTGGGCAGATATTGAGCGATGGACACGGCGAACCCGAGGGCAAAAGATGCAAGTACAGGCCTTAAAAGCATGGGCAGGCGAATGGTCCAGAACACGCGGTTCACACTTTTGCCAAGGGTCCGGGCCACCGCCAGAAAGCGGGTGTCAAAGGCGTTCCAGGGGTCGGCAAGGGTCAGATAGACATAAGGGTAGACAAAAACCATATGCACCAGAACCACCGCCCATAAAGTTCCATCGATACCGAGTCTTAAAAACAAAAAAGACAGTCCCCCGATAAAGGCAATCTGGGGCACCAGCAGGGGCACATAAATCACCCACCAGGTCAGGTCGTTGATTTTGATGTCGCCGCGATATTCGTTTTCCAGACTGGCCAGAACCAGCACAAGCGAAAAAGAGGCGGCGGCCAAAGCGATAATAAAGGCGCGCCTGCCGGTCTCAAAGATGTTGGCACCCTGTGTGTTCCAGCTGGAAACCGTCCAACTGTCGGGCAACAGGTTGGGGAAGCGCCACATGCCGGTGAACGACCAGATGAGCAAAAGGGCAATGCCAAGCAGAACAAGGCCGACGCTCAACGATATGGCTCCACCTGCAAAGGCTGCAACGAGGTGATCCCTTTGAAACCGCCATCCTCTTAGAGTTGCCATGCGCGCGAGCACGGCCACCAGCTTTTCAAGCGCAAACCAGCTCAGCAGAGCTGCAAGCGTCACCCCCAGTTGAACGAGTGCACCTGCCGCTGCGGTAAGACGCAAGCTCACATCGGGGTCGTTCATCCAGTGCAGAACCCTGACCGCAAGCGGGGGTGGGTTGACCGGCCCCAGAACCAGCGCCACATCAATGGTTGACGTGGCAAAAACAATTACTGCGAAAACCGGCAGCCTTATCTGGAAGTAAATGGCGGGGAATACTGAAATCAGCCAGCCCCAGATATGTCCGAACCCCAGACTGGTCGCTATTTCGGCCCGGCGGGGGTCGGTCTGGGGCAAAGCGGCCATGGTCACGAAAAACAAAAAAGGGATTTCCTTGATGATCAGCCCGGCAAGCATGGCGTGGCCGCCGGGGTCATTGACAATCAGCCAGTCGGGTGGGCGCATGAAACCCGTCAGTTCGGGGGAAACCAGACGGACAAGAAATCCCGAAGGGGCAATCAGAAACAAAAGACCAAAAGCGGCGGCGGCGTGGGGCACCGCCAGAACCGGCTTGATGGCGGCTGAAATCAGGCGGAAACCCCTGGTGTCGATAAAGGCGGCAACAAACAGAATGACGATACCAAGCGACACCAGCGCTGCAATCAGCCCCACCCAGTAGGAGAGCCAGACCGAGTGCCACATGCCCGGTGCCTGAAGCACGGCGGAAAACATCTCAAGATTGGTGGTTCTGGCATTGAATTCAGGGGCCCAGCCCAGTGCCGCCAACAACACAATTGCAGTGCCCACAGCAATGGGAGCCAGCAGCAGAAGCAGGACAGCAATGGGTATCAGGCGCAGCAATGTGGTTCAGACTTTTTCACTGAAAAAGGCGGCACAGAAACCTCACGAGCCCGAAGCGTAACGGGCGCTCCATTCCGCATCAAGCATTTCCGTCCAGAATGCGTCCGGCTCATTGAGTGTTGCTCCAAGTTCAGCCGCCCCCAGCGTTGCGGGGCCGCGACTGAGGGCGTCAAACAGGGCCTTCTGTTCTGCGGAAAGTTTGCCATAGGAAAGGACCGTTGGATCACCCCAGACATTTTCATCGGCTTTTCTGGCCTGGGCCTCAGGGGAAAGCAGAAAATTGGCCACCACCATGGCCCCGGCCTTGGCGCTGGCGTTGAAGGGAATGGCCACGAAGTGAGCGTTGCCGATGGAGCCGTAATCCATGACAAAACTGCGCACACTGTCAGGGAAAATTCCCTCGTTAATGGCAGAAGAAGCCTCACCGGGGTTAAAGGTCATGCCGATGTCGATTTCGCTGTCCGAGAGCAGGGTTTTGAGGTGCGTTGTGTCGGCAGCAAACACCCGCCCCGAGCGCCACAGGTTTGGGTGAATGCGCTCAAGCCAGTCCCACAGGGGGGCCGTTACCCTGTCAAAGGTTGCTTTGTCCGCCGGTTTTGCCAATACCGAGCGGTCTTGGACCAGCCCATAGAGGACCTGCTTGAGAAAAGTGGTGCCGATAAAATTGGGCGGAGCGGCATAGGTAAAACGTCCCGGATTGTCCTTTATCCATGCTTCAAGCGCTTCAAGATTTGTCGGGGGACCAGAAGTTTGACCCTCCCCAAAATACCGGCTGTCATAATAAAATGTCAGTTGCGCGGTGCCCCAGGGGCTTTCAAGCCCGTCCACCGGCTCGGTAAAGTCACGGGTCAGCACCGGCTTGTTTTCAAAATCCGCCAGAGCATAATTGGGCAGGTCGGTGGACCAGGGCGCCCCCAGAAGCAGGCCTTCGCGCTTGAGGGAGGCGAAATTCTCGCCATTGACCCAGACCATGTCAACCGCGCCTCCTTCGTTGCGTCCGGCGGCTTTTTCGGCCAGCACGCGAGCGACAACATTGGCGGTTTCGGAAACTTTCACGTGAGTGAGCGTGACCCCATAGTCTTCCTTCACCCGCTCGCCAACCCAGGCAATATAGGCGTTGATGTTTTCAGCCCCGCCCCAGGCGTACCAGAACACCTCCTGGCCTTCAGCCTCGCTCAGCACCGCTTCCCAGTCTGCCGGATCAGGGTCAGCTGCCATCACCGGCGCACTGGCGGCAAAAAGCATGGAGACTGCAAGGCCAAAAGCCAGCAACAGGGTACCGGGCCCTTTAGGTGCTCTGCGCGAAAAACAAGTCATGGTCTGTAAAGTCCCCTTTTGGTGTTTCAGCGCCTGTTTGCACCCAAGCTGGAACACCCGTCAACTCAAGAGCGTTCAAGGGAAGTTGATGAGAGCGAGCTGACTGGAGGAGGGGGCGGCGAAAAGGGGGTGACCTTGGTATCCATGGCGTCAGCAAAGCGCACAAAAAACCCGTTGATAATTTTCTGTGCACTTTTGCCCAACAGCTTTTTGCCCAGCCTCATCATTTTGCCCGAGGCTCCTCCTTCGGCTTCGAAGCGCAATAGTGTACCCGCTCCCACAGCCGGCCAGTCCGCGAAGCCTTCTTCAAAATCCGGGGAAGAATTTACCAAAGCCAAATCATAGTCATTCAGTAAAATTCTGGCTGCACCGTGAGCCAGACCGAGCATTTTGCCCTGGCCCCGCCCGCTCAGAACGTAAGAAACCGCCGGGTCAACTTCTGAAAGCACCAGTTCACCCCCAAGGGTCGGGCTCATCGGACCGAGATTGACCTTGATGCCAAGGTCAAGGGTATCGGTGCCGGTCCACTCGATATATTCGCAACCCGGAATCACCTCCTTGAGCACACTTGTGTCGTTCAGGGCCTGCCAAACAGCGTCCCGGTCTGCCAAAAGCAGGTATGAACCGTTAAAATCCAAGTTTTTGCCCTTTAATTGCGTTTTTTTCGTACCAATATCGTATAAATGGTAGCGTTTGCGCCCGGATACAATTGCCAGGGGCGCATTTGCACGTTTAATGAGGCTACGAAGGGTTCACGCCCTGAAAACAATCCCAAGGAGCATTTTAATGGCCACCGACCTAATGGACAAACCTTTGCAATACCTGGACCGGGCCATGGGCTCCATCCGTGATCTTGGCCTGTGGCCTGAGGAAACCGAAGAAGCCCCGATCACGGGGTTGCTGCAGGAGCTTACCGGTCTTGATGAAACGCGCATTGTTCTCATAGGGCGTACGCTCAACCAGGCCTCCATATTCAACGAAGTGGTGCGTGAACAGGTTGCGGCCATGAACATCGGAGAACGCTACGAGGACATCACCAAGGGCTTTGATTCCATCCGGGACGATGCCAAAAGCATGGTTGATCAGCTTGATGATGGCAAACTCGATTTTTTCGAGCGCACATCAAACGTGTGGATGAAAATTTCCCGCGGCGACATTGCCACCCGTTTTGACAAAATCCGCGACATCTATCTTGAGGTATCAAAAGACACCAAGGATCAGGTTGACCGGGAACATACCATCCTTGAGGCCTATCGCGATTTCCGGGGCGCGCTGAAACAGTCCGAAGTCATGGCGCTTGAAGTTCTGGACAAGGCTGCCGAGGAATTGTCAGCCCGCAAGGATGCGCTCCAGAAGGCCGCCGACGACCTGGCCGCCTTTAGCGAAGGCACTCCGGCAGACCGGGCGCGTCTTGAAATGGCACGAGATGAACGCGTGCGCGAATTACAGAACGAAGAGCGTCGCTATCAGATTGCCAAGGACCTTTCGGACAATCTGACCATTGGTTACAACACTTCCGAGGTCATCATGGCCCGGCTGATGCAGACCACCAATGCCAAGGAGCGGGTCTATCAGCAGTCGATCATGTTCTTTTCCACCAATGAAACCGTGCTGACGGCCCTGTCGGCCTCGTTTACCGGCATGTTTGGCCTGCACGAAAGCACCGAAACCCTCAACGCCATGAAAGAGGGGATGTCCAAGAGCCTTGAGACCCTGTCCGAGATTGGCGACAAGGTGCACGAAGAAGCGCTCAAAGCCGGTTACGGTCCCACAATCCGCGCCGATGCGGTCAAGAAGCTGGTGGACAGCGTAGTCAATTTTCAGGAAAAATCACGCACCATTATTACCGAGATGCGCAAGCTTTCCACTGAAAACTCCAAGGAAATCCGTGATGCCGTTGAAGATGGCAAGCAGCGGCTGGCCAAGCTGGCGGCCGATGGCAACGCACTCGTTCTTGAAACCCGCGCCAGCTAGGATATTTCGGGGCGAAACAAATGGAAGCTGGGGGCTGAAAGCAACCGGATGAACTGGGGTACAAGTCGGTCATGAATGCCCAAAGAGACAAGGCGTCACCGCCCCTTGATGAAATGATGCTGGCGATGGATGTAGTGGATACACTGCGCCATCGCCAGGGTCTGGTGGTGCGCGAACTCGAGGGGGAAAATCGTGAGGCGCGCCTGATCGACCGCCTGCGAGAGGTTTACAAAAACCAGGGCATCGAAGTTCCCGAGCGCATCCTTAAGGAAGGTGTTGTGGCGCTTGAAGAGAACCGGTTTGTCTATAAACAACCCGGACCGGGTTTTGGACGCTCGCTGGCCTCCCTTTATGTAAGCCGCGGGAGCTGGGGGAAATGGGTGCTGGGGCTTGGCGCTGTTCTGGTGCTTTCAACGTCCGCCTATTTTCTGGCCTATCTGCCCTATCAGGCCAACAGGGCGGAAGCGGCACGCATTGAGCTTTCTCAAACCATGCCGGCGCAAATGCAAAGCCTTTATCAGGCTATATTTGACGAAACCAAGGTGCAAAGCGCCGTGACCAGAGCGCGCGAAATCCTGAAGCGGGGCCGCGCCGCTTCAGCGGAAGGTGACCGGATTGAGGCGCAAAAGGCCATCGAGAGGCTAAGCGTCCTGCTCGAAACCCTGCGGCAGGATTATACCTTGAGGGTCGTTAACCGGGAAGGCACTAAATCCGGCTTCTGGACTTTCCCCGAACTCAATTCCGACGCCACCAATTATTATCTGGTCGTTGAAGCGCTTGATGCGGAGGGCAACGTCCTGACCCTGCCTGTTCTGAACGAAGAAACCGGGGAGATTGAGCGCGTCAACATATGGGGGCTCCGGGTGCCGGAGAGCACCTACAACGCCGTTGGCGCGGACAAAAGTGATGATGGCATTATCCAGCGCAACATGGTGGGCCGAAAATCATACGGATTTCTTGATGTCAATTATTCCATCCCGGTTTCGGGTGGCGCGGTAACACGGTGGTAATGGCAATATGGCTCTAAGCGGACCTGAAGCCCTGCGCTCCCTGGATGATGCCATCCGCGATATTCGTCGTGAGGAAAGAGATATTGGCAAACGCCTGTCGCGCAGCACCGAGCGGCTGGCCAAAATTCAGGAAACCGAAGCGGAAATGTATCGCAAGCTGGCCAGTGTCCGGCTCGACCCTGAAGTGCAATCCCAGATTGAGGGGCGCCTGTCCCGGGCCGAGGCAAAAGCGCGCAAGGTCATCAAGGAACATGCCAGCGAGTTGAGCAAAGCGGAAAGGCTGACTAAAAAACTGGATGAGCAGATTGCAACGCTGGCACGCAAAAGGCGGACGGCGCTTGAAGCAATCGACACCGCCCAGAAAAATCTTTCCGCGCTCTCCAGCGAAATCGCCGCTGCAATAGCCACAGACGCCGACTATGCCCGGCTGCGCACCAGGGCTGATGAATTGCAGGCTGTTGCCGATAAGAGCCTGAAAAAAACCCAGCAGGCCGAAGCCGACCAGGAGATCAAAGGCAAGCCCTACCGGGAGGATCCCTTGTTCATGTATTTGTGGGAGGCTGGTTATGGGACCCGCAAATATAAAGCCAACAATCTCGTGCGCTGGCTGGATTCAAAAGTGGCCCGACTTGTTGATTACCGCAATGCGCGGGCAAATTTTGCCATGCTGAATGAAATTCCCCTGCGCCTGCGCGAACACGCGGAACGCCAGATTGCAGCAGCGGAGGAAGCGGAAGAGCAGCTGGACGCGCTTGAGGACCGCGCGGTGGAAAAGGCAGGGGGCGGCCCCATCAAGCGTGCGCTTGAAAAGGCTCAGCAGGACCTGGAGAAAATTGACCTTGAGATGCTGGAAGCCGAAGATCGGCGCGATGCCCAGAGCGAAGCGTTCAGCGCACTGGCAGAAGGGGGAAATCCCACTTTTGCCAAGGCAGTCGCCGATCTTGCCTCGGCTCTTTCAAGACAGGACATCAAGAACCTTGTGGCAATGGCGCGCAAAAGCGCAACCAGGGAGGATGATGCCATCGTCAGGAAAATTGATGATGCCAGAACACGTTTGAAAGACGAAGAGGACGAAACCCGGGAGTTGAATGCACGCCTGAAAGTTCTGGCCCAGCGCCGCCGGGAGCTTGAAGATATTCAGTGGGAATTCAAAAAATCACGTTTTGACGACCCCCGCTCGGTGTTTCGCAAGGACGAGCTTGTGGGCGACCTGCTCAGCGAGTTTCTCAAAGGTGCCATTACAGCTGCCAACTATTGGGGCCAGTGGCAGCGCAGCCAGAACTGGAAGGCGGGAACCTCGGACTGGGGCGGTGGTATCGGTCTGCCGCGCAGCGGTCGCCGTTCCCCCTGGTCGGGCACGACAAAAACCCAGTGGCCGCGGGGAAATATACCACGCAGTTCCGTCTCGCGGGGCCGATTGCCGGGTACGCGCACCCCGCGCCCGAGCACGCCCCGATCCAGTTCCCCTCGCCCAAGGTTCAGCCGGCCCCGGTCCGGTTCAAAAGGCAGCCGCAGGTCTGGTGGCTTCAAGACCGGTGGCGGGTTTTAGACACTCTTTATTTTTCTGCCCTTTTAGGGTCAGAAAAAATACTGGCGCCCCTGTCCGCCCGTCCCACATTTTCACGAAACCGGCCAAACAATTCCCGTCCCATGCCGAAATGGGAGCTACGCAAATCCTCGGTGGCCGGAGTGCGGGAGAGGAATTCCTTCTCGTCTCCCACAAATTCCAGTACCCCCACCCTGGCGTCCAGTCGGATAATGTCACCGTCCCTGATTTTGGCTATAGCCCCGCCCTCAAGGGCTTCGGGGGCGAGGTGAATGGCGGCAGGCACCTTGCCTGATGCGCCTGACATGCGTCCATCGGTTATCAGGGCCACCTGGTGCCCCCTATCCTGAAGAATACCCAGCAGGGGGGTAAGCTTGTGAAGTTCGGGCATGCCGATGGCACGGGGCCCCGAAAAGCGGATAACAGCTACCATATCCCCGCTCAGTTCCCCGGCTTTGAACGCCTCCTGCAGCCCGTTCTGGGAGTGGAACACGCGGGCCGGGGCCTCTACAATCAGGTGTTCGGGTTTGAGCGCCGAGGTTTTAACAACCGCCTTGCCCAGATTACCCGCGAGCAGTTTGAGCCCGCCGTTTGCTGAAAAGGGATTATCAGCCGGGGCCAGAACCTTCGGCAGGGCCGATTTTTTAGGCGCAGGCTCAAAAACCAGCTCTCCTTCGATGAGTTTTGCCTCGATGCAATAGGCCTCAAGCCCCTCGCCGGCGACAGTTTTAACATCGGAGTGCAAATAACCTCCGCCCAACAGTTCACGCATCAGAAAACCCATGCCTCCGGCAGCCTGAAAATGGTTCACATCGGCAACCCCGTTGGGATAAATCCGGGTCATCAGAGGCACCACTTCGGAAAGTTCTGACATATCCTCCCAGGTCACGCGCAATCCGGCTGCCGCCGCGATAGCCACCAGATGCAGGGTGTGGTTGGTGGACCCCCCCGTTGCCAGCAGCCCAACCAGGCCGTTGACGATGGTCTTCTCATTCATCAACTCACCCAGCGGCGTTATCGCATCGCCCCCGTTGGCAAGCGCAACTGCCCTGTGCACAGCGGCCCGGGTCAGGGCATTTCGCAAAGGAGTGCCGGGGTTTACAAAAGACGAGCCAGGCAGATGCAGGCCCATGATTTCCATGAGCATCTGATTGGAGTTGGCGGTGCCGTAAAAAGTGCAGGTGCCGGGGGAGTGGTAGGATTTGGCCTCGGCTTCGAGCAGTTCGGCCCGACCCACCTTGCCCTCCATGAACAACTGGCGGATGCGGGACTTTTCATCATTGGGCAGGCCGGAAGGCATGGGCCCGGCGGGAATGAACACCGCAGGCAGGTGGCCAAAGGCCAGTGCCCCGATGAGCATACCGGGCACAATCTTGTCGCAGATACCTAAGTAAACCCCGGCATCAAACATGTTGTGAGACAGGGCGATGGCGGTTGCCATGGCAATCACGTCACGGGAAAAAAGCGACAGATCCATGCCGTCCTGGCCCTGCGTCACGCCATCGCACATGGCGGGAACGCCCCCTGCAACCTGTGCGGTGGCTTTCACCTCGCGGGCAGCCTTTTTGATGATTTCGGGATAATCCCCATAGGGCTGGTGGGCGGAAAGCATGTCATTATAGGATGTGACAATGGCCAGGTTAACCGCTCTGTCACCCGCCAGCGACGCCTTGTCCGATGGCGAGCAGGCAGCAAAACCATGGGCAAGATTTCCACAGCTCAGAATTGAGCGCTCAACACCTTTTTCCCCCTGGGCCTTCATGCGCCAGAGATAGTCGGCGCGGCTGATCTCGCTTCTGGCGGCAATGCGGGCAGTCACCCGTGCAACGACGTTATTCATAGTCATGGTTTTCCTGAATTTGTTTTTTACGGGCACCAATAGACTTCAACCGGCCTGCTTTTTTGATTCAGCAGGGCCCGCACCGGCATTTCATCTATATCCTCGCCCGCCAGCGCACGCTCAAGAACCCGGGCCTTTTCATCCCCCTGAATATGAAGATAAATGTTCTGGGCGGTCAGAAGAAACGGCAGGGTGAGTGTTATACGCGGCTCTCCGGCCCCCGGCGCATTGATGGCGATGGCAGGGCCGGATTCATTCAGCGCAGCCTCCAGCGTGTCGCCGCCGGGGAAAAAGGACGCAGTGTGCCCATCGCCTCCCATGCCAAAAATTGCGGCACTGAGTGACCGGGGCAGCTTTTTCAGAGCATTGTTGGTTTTGGCAACCCGTGTCTCATCCGGTGCGCGCCCGCCTGAAAAAAGGGGCACAAAATCAGCCGCCGCCGCCGGTCCCTGCAAAAGATTTTCCCTGACCAGGCGTGCATTGGAGCGTTCCGAATTACCATCGACCCAGCGCTCGTCGACAAGCGTCACCATGACCTTGGACCAGTCCACATCATCATGGATGCTCAGCGCCCTGAAAAAAAGTTTTGGGGTTGAACCGCCGGACACCGCCAGAGAAGCCTTGCCGTTTTTGGCAATCGCGGACTTCAGATTGTCGGCCACAGCAAGGCCAAGGGCATGGGCCAGTTCACTGGCGCCGACAAAGTTTTTCTGTTTCATCATGGCGTGCCCCTTTTGCCTGTTTGCGCGTCTGCTGCCCAAACACAAAACCGGTTCGTAACTCTTGCTGGCAGCGCCAAGGGCTCTTTACGCTTCTGCTGCCGAAACGCACAACCGGGGGCCACTTTTGTTGGCAGTGCTCTTCTAATAATCACTTTCCTCATGCCAGGTGCGGCCGTCGCGCTCAATCAGCGCCACCGAGCCGGTGGGGCCCCAGGTCCCGGCGGTATAGGGCTGGGGTGGTTCGGGCGCCTCGTCCCAGGCCTGCCTTATGGGGTCTACCCATTTCCAGGCCGCCTCCAGTTCGTCGCGGCGCATGAACAGGGTCTGATTGCCGCGGATGATGTCGAGCAACAGACGCTCATAGGCGTCCGGGGTGCGCTGCTCGAACTCCTCGGCAAAACTCAGATTGAGATTAACCTCGCGCAGACGCATGCCTCCGGGGCCGGGGTCCTTTATCATCATGAACAGCTTCACGCCCTCATCAGGTTGCAGGCGAATGACCAGCTTGTTGGCCTGGGGCACTCCTTGGGCCCGGGTAAATATGGAATGGGGGATCTGGCTGAACTGGATGACGATTTCGGACATGCGGGTGGCCAGGCGTTTGCCGGTGCGGATGTAAAACGGTACTCCGGCCCAGCGCCAGTTTTCAACCTCCGCCTTGATGGCGACAAAAGTCTCGGTATGCGAACCTTTTTTATCCTCGGGCAGTTCGTCCTGATAAGAGGCGACCTCCACCGAACCCGAGCGCACTCCACGATACTGACCGCGCACCGAATTTCTCTTAAGATCCTCGCCCACAATGGGCTTGAGGGCCCTGAGCACTTTAAGCTTTTCGTCCCTTAAGGCATTGGCATCATCCGAAGCGGGGGGTTCCATGGCCACCAGGCACAAAAGCTGCAGGATATGGTTTTGAATCATATCCCGCAAAGCGCCGCTGTCATCATAATAGCCGCGGGTGCCTGCACCCACCGATTCGGCAACCGTTATCTGCACATGGTCGATATGGGCGGCGTTCCAGATGGGTTCGAACATGGTGTTGGCGAATCTGAGCGCCAGCAGGTTCTGCACCGTCTCCTTGCCCAGATAATGATCGATACGGTAAACTTGGTCTTCGCTGAAGGCTGCACCCACCGCATCGTTTATTTCTATGGACGAGGTCAGATCATGACCCAGTGGCTTTTCAAGCACCACTCGCGCATCCGGGCGGCAATAGCCCTTTTTGGTCAGATACCTGGAAATGGGAGCAAAAAGGCTCGGCGCTACCGCCAGATAAAAAGCGCGCACAATATCCGTGTCTTCGCGCAGTTTGTCGCTCAACTCGGCCCAGTCATCCTCACTGGTCACATCGTTGGCCACATAACAAAAGCAGCTGACAAAACGCTCGATTATTTCGGGGTCCAGAAAATCCTCATGAACAAATTCATTTACCGAGGCACGCGCAATTTCGCGCATTTTTTTGTCGTCCCATTTGGAACGAGACACCCCGATAATGCGCGAGCGTTCATCGAACTGGCCATCCCGGAAACGATAATAGAGCGCCGGGATGAGCTTGCGCTTGGTCAGGTCGCCGGTGGCACCAAATACCACATAGTCGAACGGGGGGACCGGAATATATTTCAAAGACAATTCAAAACTCCCTGAAGAGCGGGTGGGAACAAAGGGGCGAGAATGAAGGCGCGCGTTCAGGCATCATTAAAAGCCATGCGAGCCAGAATCAGCGCTCCGTGCAGGGGCCCGGCTTTGGGCTCAACGATGATATCTCCATATTTTTCCTTGATGAGAGGGTGCAGGCGCTGGCCCAGCCCCCCGACAAGCGCAAGCGCCTTTGTGCCGCGGGCGGTGAACCAGCTGATATAGGTGTCGATGGCCTCAAGCTCAAATTCCAGCAATTCCTTTGCGACAGCATCCCCCAACTCAAGATGTTCGAAAACAAGCGGCACGAACCGGCCGTAATCTGTGGGCCGGGCGTGACGGGAAAAACCATGATCTCCTGCAAGTCCGCCACCCCCTTCATGCAGGGCGTCAGCCATGGCGTCGGGGTTGTCAAACGACCAGGCCATCATCTTGCCGGGATCGTTGTCAAAGCGGGCCATGACGGCTTTTGTCAGCGGAGTTGACTGGGTCATGCCCTCGTGGGCCATCACGCTTTTCCGCAACAGCTCGCGCCCCAGTATTGCGCCCGACATGGCGTCTCCGATGAGAAACCCCCAACCGCCGACCTGAAGTTTTTTACCCTTCACCATGCCAAACCCGGCTGAACCGGTGCCGATTATCAGCACCGCGCCATCTTCGCCCTCATGGGCACCGGCGCGGGCAATATCCACATCGTCAAGCACTTCAAGGCTGGCGAAGGGAAAGTCGCGTGCGCCAAAGGCCAGGCGGGCCGATTGCAGGCGCGCTCCGGCCATGCCAAAGCAGGCATAGGTGTTCTTGGCTTCGGCCACATCCATTCCGGCGCGCTCAAACACTTTGGGTATGGCGTCGAGAATGGTTTCGTAGGCCGCCTCCCCGTCGCGCAGTTGCAGATTGACAGGGCTGTTGACAACAAGCTCTGCCAATGTGCCCAGATTCTCGTCTGCGAGGCGCATCCGGCACTTGGTGCCCCCGCCATCAACGCCCAAAAATAGCTGCGGCAATCCTTGCGCTCCAAGCCTTTGTTTGTCGGCCCTCGACCGTTAAGGCTGTGGGACCAATTTGGGGCGACGATAGAGTGAAAACCTCTGTTGGGAAAGCCTTTTTGACTTTCCCGCGCAAACAATATCCGTGCACAGGTCAGCCATGTGTTCTATAAGATGGCAGGCTTTGAAAAGTGCATACGCACCCACAGGTGACAGATTACCCAAACGTTTTGGGCAGGGAAGGTTTTTTTTGCAAAACGGGCATGCACTCATTCTGGGCGGCGCGCGCTCCGGCAAAAGCCGGTTCGGCGAAAAAGTGGCGCTGAAACTCAGCCCCTCCCCGGCCTATATCGCCACCGCCAATGCCGGTGACGCCGAGATGAAAAAGCGCATTGCTGAGCACAAATCCAACCGCTCCACCCGGTTTACCACCTTTGAAGAGCCGCTTCATCTGGCCGGGGCCATCACCGAAGCCGCGCTTGAGCATGAAGCAATATTGGTGGATTGCCTGACCCTGTGGCTGAGCAATCTTATGTTTTCAGAGGACGGGGCGGTGGACGAGGGCATAAAAGAACTTCTGGCAGTGCTAAAAAAAACCAGCAGCGCAAGAATTATCCTTATCTCCAACGAGGTGGGACAGGGCATCGTGCCCGACAACAAGCTGGCGCGAGAGTTTCGCGACGAAGCGGGTCTGATGCACCAGCAGGTCGCATCGGTCTCAGAAAATGTGGTTTTTGTAACGGCTGGAATACCCGTTGCACTCAAGGGAAGCCTCTGCCCCTAAAGCCTCATATCTGGCCCAGCGCAACCAGCCCCACCAGCACCAGCGCAATGGTTGCCATGACTTCAAACAGGCGCAGGGCCCGGTAAATATCCAGCGCTCCCAGGTCGCGCCTTCCATCGCCCATTTTTGGCAGGTCCAGCGTCTTGCCGCCATAATTTCGCGGGCCGCCAAGACCAAACCCCAGCGCTCCGGCCAGCGCCGCCTCGGGCCAACCGGCATTGGGTGAGGCATGTTTTGGCGCATCGCGTTTTGCGCTCTCCCATGCGCGCTGCACGGCCTTGTCCGCATCAAAGCGCGCGGCCAGCGCATAAAGAATTGCTGTCAGCCGTGCGGGCAGCCAGTTGACCACATCGTCCAGTTTTGCACTGGCCCAGCCGAAATCAACAAACCGCAGAGTCTTGTGCCCGACCATGGAATCGGCGGTGTTGATGGCCTTGTAGACAATTATCCCGGGCAATCCGAGCAGGGCAAACCAGAACAGGGGAGCAATCACCCCGTCCGAGCTGTTTTCGGCAAGGCTTTCGATGGCGGCGCGGGAAATCTCCGCCTCGTCCAGCCCATCGGTATCACGTCCCACAATATGGGACACCGCTTCACGTCCACGCTCCAGCGACTGGCCGGTTTCTTCAGCCACCCGGGCCACAGACTTTGCCAGTTCATTATGGGCGAGCAGAGTTGAGGCCAAAACCGCTTCGGCAACAAAAGCGTAAGGAATGCTCTGAAGCAGAAGCCCGATGACCGCAGAAACGCTCAGCGAGGCAGCAATCAGCAGTGCCAGCATCACCACCCCTGCGTCCCGCCGCTCGGCCGGGGGGGCATCGGGCCGGTTCAGCCGTTTCTCCAGAAAGGCAATCAATGCACCCTGCCAGATGACCGGATGCCCGATGGCCCGGGTCAGCCAGTCGGGATAGGGCACAAAGCGGTCTATGAGCATGGCCAGAAATGCGGCGGGGAAGAACATGGATCAGGTTTACTTCAGTTGCGGGGGACGCGCCAGCGCCAGCAGGGCATCCAGATTGAGATATTGCTCAAGATGTTCACCAAGCTGGTCAAGAACCTGTTCAATCTGGTGTTCATAATTCAGGGCGCCTGCACGTTTTGCCCCGAGTTCCTTCAGAAACCGCCCGCGAAAACCATCAGCCACAAAAAGCCCGTGCAGATAGGTGCCATAAACCAGTCCGTCAGCAGAGATGGCGCCCTCCGGCGTGCCTCCGACAAGGGCAAAGGGGCGCTTTGTGTCGGGGCCGGAAGTTTCTCCCAAATGCATGTGGTATCCGCTCAGGGGTGTTCCGAATCTAGCGTCGCTCCCCTCTTCAATGCGCAATTGCTTGGCCGGGGCCAGAATGGTTTTGGCCTGCAACAGGCCCAGCCCTTCGCTGGTTCCCGCCTCCCCTTCCAGCCCGTCAGGGTCAGAAATTGTTTGCCCCAGCATCTGGAACCCCCCGCACAGCCCCAGCACCGGGCGCCCGGCACGCAGATGGGCCTTGATATCAGTGTCCCAACCCTGCTGGCGCAAAAACGCCAAATCGGCGCGGGTGGATTTGGAGCCGGGGATGATAATCAGGTCGGCCTCGCGCGGCAGGGGGGTGCCGGATTGCACAATAAGGACCTCAACTTCAGGCTCGGCTCTTAAGGGGTCCAGATCGTCAAAATTGGCGATGCGCGGCAGGCGCGGCACTGCAATGAGAATCTGCTTTTTCCCGTTCGGGTTTTCCGTTGACTCTCGCAGACCCAGAATGTCCTCTGCCGGCAAGAGTCTGGCGTTCTCAAAGAAGGGTATGGGCCCAAAACAGGGGCGGCCGGTACGCTTTTCTATCTCAAGGCGTCCCTCTTCGAACAGGGAGGGGTCACCCTGAAACCGGTTGACGATGGTTGCAACGGTCAGCGCCGCGTCCTCCTCCTCAATCACTTCAAACGTGCCGACAAGCGAAGCGATGACCCCGCCCCGGGCGATATCGCCAAGCACTGCCACCGGCACACTGGCAGCGCGGGCAAAGCCGAAATTGGCGATGTCATTATGCCTGAGATTGATTTCCGAGGCGCTGCCCGCCCCCTCGACCAGCACCAGGTCAGCACTGGCGCTGAGTTCTGAAAAAGCCTCAAGCACCGGAGCCAGATATTGCCCGCGTGTGGCAAAATACTCCCGCGCCGGCATCGAGCCGACACGCTTTCCACGTACGATAACCTGGGCGCCGGTTTCATGCTCGGGCTTGAGCAGCACCGGGTTCATGGCCGTTGTGGGTTCTTGTTCTGCGGCGCGCGCCTGCAATGCCTGAGCGCGTCCGATTTCGCCTCCATCACCGGTGACCGCTGCGTTGTTGGACATGTTCTGGGGCTTGAAGGGCATGACCCTGAGACCCCGTCGCACAAAAGCCCGGCACAACCCGGCAACAATCAGCGACTTGCCCACATCCGAGCCGGTGCCCATTATCATCAGTGCGCGAGGGTCAGGACTCATGCCCGCCCTCCGCCGTCCACGTCAATCACATGGGCGTAGGAGCCCACCACCCGGCCCAGAACCGCGCCCATGGGTGCAAGTTCCTCCCCCAAAGCATCTTTTGCCTGAAACAGGGGCGGCAGGTCGTGGTTCGAGCCGGTGGAATAATGGAACTCGTGACCGGTCAGGCTGGCACTCCACGGCAATGGCGAGTTGTGCTTCAGGCGACGGTAACCGAGTACCCGGCGCGGACGGTCGATACGTGAGTGGTGGGGCAGAAGCCCCGCCATCCTGTGGGTTTTCCCCTTTTTATCGGTCAGGGTTTTCCCGAGCACCATGTAGCCCCCGCACTCTCCGTAAATCAGTGCGCCCCGGTCGCGGGCCTTAGCGAGCGAAGAGAAGAAACTGGCGCAGTGGCTGAGTTTTTCCCCATGCAGTTCCGGGTAACCTCCGGGCAGAAAAACCGCGTCGACATTTTGTGGCACGACTTCATCGGCAAGGGGCGAAAAAAAGCTCAAGGCTGCGCCCATCGCCTTCCATTCGTTAAGCCAGTGCGGGTAAAAAAATGCAAAGGCCCTATCTTCAGCAATGGCGATATGCTGACCGAGGGGGGCGAAGCTTTTGGGCGGCGGCGCATTACCAACCGGTGCGGCCAGCACCCGGATTTTTTCAAGGTCACAATGGGTCGCAATGGTCTTTGCCGCCTGTCGGACAAAGACGCCAAAATTCTTGATTTCATCAGGCAGCAAGAGACCCAGATGGCGCTGGGGCTGTTTAAGCCCGGCATCGCGCAGAATGGCTCCCAGAACCGGAATATCCAGCTTCCCAAGCGCCTGACGCAGCAGTTTTTCATGGCGGGGGCTGCCCACATTGTTCAAGATAAGACCGGCAATTTTCACATCAGTACGCCAGTTGACAAAGCCCGAGACCAGCGCCGCCACCGACTGGGATTGCCGCGCGGCA
>JALSII010000054.1 GCA_026981645.1 Hyphomicrobiales bacterium
GCTGGCGGTGGACGCGGTGATGATGGAGTTTGAGGAGGTGTGAGGGTTTGCTGTTTTGCCGCCAGTTGCGGCAGTTGTGACGCAGGGAACCCCCACCCTAACCCTCCCCCTTCGCGGGGAGGGTTAGGGTGGGGGTTGATTGGCGAGCCAATTTGGGAAATATGCAATGAAAACCATTAAACCGGCGACCTATGAGAGTTGGGCGAAGCGGGCAGAGAAAGAGCTGGGCGAGCGGCCGCTGGCGGAACTGGAAAAAGACTATGGGGGGACAAAAGTCCGCCCGGTCTATTTCGCAGGGGACGTGCCAGAGGGTGCGCCGGTGGAAAGTCCGGGCGCGGCACCTTTTACCCGTGGCATCAGGGCTTCCATGTATGCCAACCGGGCCTGGACCATCCGCCAGTATGCGGGGTTTTCAACGGCACGCGAAAGCAACGAGTTTTATCGCAAGAATCTGGCTGCCGGGCAAAAGGGCCTGTCGGTGGCTTTTGATCTGGCGACCCACCGGGGTTATGACAGCGACCACCCGCGCGTTAAGGGCGATGTGGGCAAGGCCGGGGTGGCCATTGACACTATCGAGGATATGAAGGTCCTGTTCGAAGCCATTCCGCTCGACAAGATGTCGGTTTCCATGACCATGAACGGGGCGGTCATTCCGGTGATGGCGATGTTTATTGCTGCGGCGGAAGAGATGGGCGTTAGCGCGAGCGAACTTTCTGGCACCATCCAGAACGATATTCTTAAAGAGTTCATGGTGCGCAACACCTATATCTATCCGCCCGTTCCCTCAATGCGGATTGTCGGTGATGTTATCGCCTACTGCGCCGAACACATGCCCAAATTCAACTCGATTTCGATTTCGGGCTATCACATGCACGAGGCGGGGGCGACCTCTGTGCAGGAGTTGGCCTATACGCTGGCCGATGGCATGGAATATGTGCGGGCGGCCAAGGCGCGGGGGCTGGATATTGACGCCTTTGCGGGCCGGCTGAGCTTTTTCTTTGGCATCGGTATGAACTTTTTCCTTGAGATTGCCAAACTGAGGGCGGCGCGTCAGATGTGGGCGGGCATCATGAAGGATCTGGGAGCCAAACAGCCGCGCTCGCTGATGTTGCGCACCCACTGCCAGACTTCGGGGGTGTCGCTGACCGAGCAGGACCCGCACAACAATATCATCCGAACAACAATTGAGGCCATGGCTTCGGTGCTGGGGGGCACACAAAGCCTGCACACCAACTCGTTTGACGAGGCCATTGCCCTGCCCACGGATTTTTCGGCCCGCATCGCGCGCAATACGCAGCTCATCCTGGCCCACGAAACCGGGGTCGCCGATGTAGTCGACCCCCTTGGCGGCTCCTATTATATCGAAGCGCTGACGGCGGAACTGGTCGCGGGCGCGGGGGCGCTGATTGAAGAGGTGGAAAAAACGGGAGGAATGACAAAGGCCGTGAGTAAGGGCACCCCCAAAATGGCCATTGAAGAGGCGGCCGCCAAACGTCAGGCCCGCATCGACCTGGGGGAAGATGTTATTGTCGGGGTCAACCGGTTTCGCCTTGAAGAAGAAGCTCCGCTCGACACGCGACAAATCGACAATGACAAGGTGCGCGAGGAACAGGTCGCCCGGCTGGCCGAGATCAGGCGCACGCGCTCTGAAGCCCGGGTATCTGAAGCGCTCAGTGGCCTGAAACAATATGCGGCGATGAATGAAGGCAACCTGCTGGAGGCGGCCATCGTGGCGGCAAAGGCGCGGGCAACGCTGGGGGAAATTTCCAGCGCGCTTGAGGAAATATTTGACCGCCACAGGGCGGCGCCCAAAATCATCTCGGGTGTTTATGACAATGCCTATGAAGGGGATCCGGAATATTTGGAATTGCAGAAACGCATCAAAAAATTCACTTCGGCCTACGACCGGGCACCTTCGATTTTTATCGCCAAGATGGGTCAGGACGGGCACGACCGGGGGGCCAAGATCATCGCCACCGCTTTTGCCGATATGGGCTTCGTTGTGCATTTCGGGGCGCTGTTTGAAACGGCCGGGGAGGTGGCAGATCACGTGAGCGAAATGGGGGTTGATGCGGTGGGTGTTTCTTCTCTTGCCGCCGGGCACAAGACGCTGGTGCCTGAACTTATTGCGCAGATGAGGCGCCTGGGTCTTGATGATATTCCGGTGGTGGTTGGCGGGGTTATTCCCGAAGGGGATTACCAGTTTTTGTTTGACGCCGGGGTGGCCGAAATATTCGGACCGGGCACCAATGTTTTGCAGGCGGCGTTTTCCGTTCTGAACCGGATCGAGGGAAGGCTCTCCAACAAATGATAGGCAAGCTTAACCACGTGGCCATTGTTGTGCCCGACCTTGAGGCGGCGACGGCCAGATATCGCGACCTGCTGGGGGCGGAGGTTTCGGCGGTGCAGGAGTTGCCCGAACACGGAGTGAGCGTGGTTTTTGTCGAACTGGGCAATACTAAAATTGAACTTTTACATCCGCTGGGACGCAACTCTGCGGTTGCGGGATTCCTTGCGCGGAACCCCGATGGGGGAATGCATCATTTGTGCTTTGAGGTCAAAGACTTGAAGGAAGCCACTGAGAAAATGATTCGGGCCGGAGCGCGGGTGCTCGGGGACGGGAAAATCAGGACGGGCGCCCACGGGCTGCCGGTGGTTTTTCTGCACCCCAAGGATTTTGACGGCACGCTGATCGAGCTTGAAGAAATCAGGCAATAAAGATTAGGGGCCTGATCCTACAGCCATCTGCGAACCCTGTTTTTGTAGCTGATAAAATCCTTGCCAAACAGAGCCTGAAGCGCGCGTTCTTCGGGCATGATCTGGAAGCGGCTGATATAGGGGATAAACACAAGGGCCAGCATCAGTGAAAGCGGGGTGGCCAGATAAAAACCCCAGGCAATCAGAAACAGCAGATCAGCCACATAAATGGGGTTGCGGGACAGCGCATAGATGCCGGTGGTAACGAGGGCGGACGCCTTGTCGGGTGAAATGGGATTGACTGTTGTTTTGGCTTTGGCGAACCCAATGAAGGAAATGCCCATCAGCGCCACGCCAGAAACAACAAAAGCTCCTGCCGAATAAATTCTGATGTCGATCAGGGTATCCAGATGAGGGGTGACAAGCGAGACGCCCCACATGGCCACAGCGACAATGAGAACAACCAGGGGTGGGGGAATTTTCAACTCAAGGAATGACATTTTATCTTCCATTCAGGTGAAGTGTTTGCGGGCAAGGTCAAGGAAGATGGTGCCACGCTCTTCAAAGTTCTTGAACTGGTTGAATGAGGGCGCGCCGGGGGAAAGGATGAGCGTTTCGAACTGCTCCGGCTCAGCGGCGAGCCGGGTGAACATATCCTCAAACGAGATGGCTTTGTGGCAGGCAAAAGGCGTTTTGCTTTCGCCGATTTCGCGCAGGATGCGGTGACCGGTGTCAGGCAGGAACCAGACCTGGCTTAGTGTGGAGTTTTTCAGAGTAGCGGCAAGTCCGTCATATTTTTGACCCCGGTCATAGCCACCCAGCACGAGGCTGACCTTTTGGCGCGGATAGGCGGCGATGGCGGCTCTGGTTGCCTCGGGGTTGGTGGCGATGGAATCATTGACAAAAGTTTTGGGTCCCAGCTGGATTTCCTGAAGACGATGGGGCAGGGGCTCAAAGGCGGCGATGCCCTGGAGAATATCTCTTTGCGTTGCCCCCACTCCCAGGCACAGGCGCGCGGCCAATATGGCGTTTTGCGCATTGTGTACACCTTTGAGCCTTGAGGCTGAAACCTGTTCCATCAACTGGTCCTGGAAATCAGGTTCCAGATCAGCGAGGGCGTGGACGAGGCCGTTTGGCGGCTGGGGCAGGCAATCCTTTTCGACAACCTGCGGGTTGAGGGCACACTGATAGGGTTTTTTGCGGCGCAGGATGTTGAGCTTGTCGGCAAAATAGTTTTTTTCGTTCAGGTGCCAGTCCAGATGTTCGGGGAACAGTGAGGTTATGCCTATAAAGTCGAGGTTAAAGTCCATATCTGCGGTCTGGAAGGAGGAAAGTTCGAGCACCGCATAGGCACAAGGGGCCAGATCGAGCGGGGGAACACCGATATTGCCGCCAAGGCCGGCATCCAGCCCCGCCTGTTTCAGGATAGTGTGGATCAGCTTGGCGGTGGTGCTCTTTCCCTTGGTGCCGGTAATGGCGATGGTTTTTGTGTTGCCCCTCTTATGACGGGCCCACAGGTTGATATTGGTGGTGATTTCAATGCCTGCCTGTCTGGCGGCGATGAGGACGGGTTTATAGATAGAGACCCCGGCGGAGCGCACAATTGTTGCGTAGTCTTTGCTTGCAATGGCCGCCTCAAGGCTTTCGATCGGCACCTGTTCGATGCCGGGCAGGTCAGCCTCCCCGCTATCAACCACTACGTGCACGTTTTCGCCGGGGGCGACATCGTTAAGAAACGCAAGGGTCGAGCGGGCTTCGCGCCCAGCGCCGTAAAGAAGTATGGGGCCTTTGATAATCATGGGCTCGTGAGCTTTGTTATGGCGGCATGAAGAACGGGAGGGATGTTGTGGGTATTGGCGTCTTGCATGTCGGAGTTTTGCATCAGGTCATTCCAGGAGGTGCGCAATCTGGCCTCACCATAGAAAGCCTCAAGCTCGCTGCCAAGAGTGGAGACCAGTGCAAAGTCTTTCCATCGGGAGTTTTTTGTGAGAGCGAACAGGGCGGCGGCGGCTTCAAGAATTTCGCCCACGCACTCCCAGGGTTTCTGTCCTTCGAGGCCGCAAAGCTGACGGAAAGAGGCGAGATGAGCAGGATTATCAAGAACATTGCCATTAAAAATGGCGCACAGGCGTTCAGGGTCCATAAAAGGGGCAAATATCAGAAAAACGAAATGGCATTTAGGGCAGGCGCCACACCAGAGCCGTTCGGGCGAGCTGCCAAGGGTAAAGTTTGCATTGCAACTGGAAAAACTTTTGTCAAAGCGGGTGGTTCTGGAAAATATTCCGGCAATGTGCAACTCAGAGAAGGGACGCAGAAGGGAGTAATAGTTCAGGTTCGCCCCGGTAAGTTCGAAAAGTGCGGCGCGCAGCAGGTTTTCAAAGGCAAGGCTTTTTGAATGCTGGTGGTTGACGAAACGCCCGTCATGGGCGACGTTGCCCTGACTGGCAGAGCGCTCGTTGGACAGGATGATTTCATCATAGCCAAACAGAAGGGCCGTGAGCAGCGCAATCATGGAATTGATGGCGGTTGCGGGGACATGGCCGTTGTAATAGCCCTCCAGTTTGCCAAGGCGGATCATTTCGGGGTCAAGGGTGCGTTTTACAAACAAGGGGGCCAGGGAAATTCCCTTGGCAGAGGCAAGGATGGGGCCTTTGGGGTTGACAGCGAAGGGGGTGAAGTCTTTCCCCATGTCCAAGGCCAGTTGTGCGCTGACCAGGGAGTCCTTGCCCCCGCCAATAAGGATGAGGGCTTTGCTGGCGGGTACAAAAACGGGGGCAGATTCAGGGGCGGCGGTCTTGACGTTCAATGAAATTTTCCCAAACCGGCTCAGAGTATTGCGGGCGTAAAACTCGCCCAGTCCGTTTTCATAAACATCCAGCACCAGCTTCTGCTGAGAGGGGGTGAGGGAAAAATCGGGCATGGCGATTTCAAGGGGTGCCAAAAGCTTGAAATAACTTACACCGATAATGCAGGCCGTGAGGTTCAGCGCTTGCTGAAACAGGGGAGAAGCGGCCATTTCAGGGGCAAATCCAGTGGGAAACACCAGCGTTTCCTCAAAGGACAGTTCCCCCAGCCGATAGGGAAACCGGGCAGTTGCTGTCTGGAGGTCGAAGGTGGGTCTTTTGACCAGAAACCGTGTTGGGTGGAGCCTGCGGTGTTTTGTGGGAGACATTGTTTGAGTTCCAAACCAAATATGTTCATGCTGCCAAACCGGATAATCGGTATCCACTTATCCTGGAAACGCCAAGTTTTGGTGGTCGCGTTTCCGAACCGGATAACCAGTATCCACTTATCCTGGAAACGCTCAGTGCACCCGCAATTGCAGGCGTTGCACGATGTCATCGCCCAGGCGCTGATAACCAAACTCGCGCATGGTGCATGACCAGCCGTGGCTGAGCCGCTCAATCTGAAACAGGTTGTAGCGGGCCGGGGCGGCGGGGGAGCCGGGCAGGTTGGATGCGGCAGCGACACCGATAACGGGGACACGCCCCTCAGGGCCCTTGATGGTGTGTACGCTGGAAACGTGTGTGTGGCCATGCAGGATCATTTCCGCGCCGTAGGTGGCAATGGTCTTGCGGAACCTTTCGGCCCCGATCAGGGTTTTGCGCAAAGGGCGGATATTTTCTATTGCGGGGGGATGATGGATGGCAACAATGCGGAAATAGCCCGCCTCTCCCAGAATCTGCAGGCATTTAGCCAGCCGGTTGGCCTGGGACTGGTCAAACAGACCTGCTGCGATGAATGGCGGGGTGGCGATGGCGCTTGAACAACCGACAATGGCGGCATCTCCCGCCCGGCGCACAAACGGGTAGGGGTTGGAATCAAGTGTCTCACCGCTGGCATAAGGCCCATAAATATCCCGGGCCCGGCGCAGGGCTCCGCGCACATAGGCGTCGTGGTTGCCTGGCACCATGCAAACCCGCTCTGGCGGGCCCAGCCTTTTCAGCCAGCGGGCGGCGGCTTCAACTTCATCCTCAAGGGCCAGGTTGACCAGGTCCCCGGTAACAACGGTCATATCCAAACGCTGATAAAGCAAATGATTGATCAGATTATTCAGCGAGCCGGGCGACATCTGGTCTTTGCGGTTGCGTTTCCAGTTCAGATATCCGGTAATGCGCTTGTTAAAAAGCTCGCGTGCCCTTATGGGGGGCAGCGGTGCCAGGTGAATGTCAGAAATATGCGCAATAATCGTCATTGACGGTCCTTCGACGGTCCCCGGAGCGTCTATTGGCACAAAATGGCGTGATACGACAATGCAAACCTTGCGAAGAATTGCCGAATTTCGATCAAATGAGTCTTGTGTTTAAGAAAGTGACGGGGACATGACCGGCTGGGAAAAATTCCGTACAAAACTGTTTTTGTTCGGGATTGGCCTGTTGCGTCGGATGACGCTGGGGGTGCGGGTGGCACTGATCGAGGGGGAACGGGTGTTTCTCGTCCGGCACAGCTATGTGAAGGGGTGGCACTTTCCCGGCGGCGGTGTTGAGCCGGGGGAGACGGCTGAGGCCAGCGCTGTGCGGGAGGTGTTGGAGGAGACGGGTTACAGGATTGCAGGGCCCTTGAAATTGTTCGGGGTTTATCTGAATGCCACGGCATCGGACCGGGATCATGTACTGTTTTTTACCTGCGACCGGTTTGAAAAAGAGCGCTCCTTCAAGTCCGGTATGGAGATTGTTGAAGCGGGCTGGTTTGATATCAACGACCTGCCGGAGGAGGTAACAAAAGGCACAAGACGCCGGCTTGAGGAAATTTTTGAGGGGAAGGCGCCGATATCCAGATGGTAGTGTAAATCTCTGAACGTTTTGGATTTTTTGCAGTGTGGACGAAGTTCCTTGCTCGTGCTAGGGTCCTGATCCTGGAGGAACCCATCAGGGAGTTAAAGACGTGACACTATCGGCAGGGACAGAACGACGAAGCTGACCATCAGCTTGTTGACGATGATATTTTATCGTTTTGTTTTGTTCAGCCTGCCTTTGGAGTGTCCCCATGATGTCTCACAAATCTAATCCTGCCCCTGCCTTGGCCGCTGTGGTTGAGGACTGCCCGCCTGGAAATTTTCCGCTCCCCAATGATGAGGTGCGCATTCGCCCTCAAAGCAACACCGATTTGGACTGGGTTGAAAAACTGCAGGCCGAAGTGTTTGGACCCGGGCGCTTTGCGCGTACCGCTTTCAGGGTGCGCGAACGATTTGCCGTTGACCCAAGCCTTTCCCTTGTCGCTGAAATCAGGGGTCGCCCGGTGGGTTCGGTGTGGATGACGCCCATTTCTCTGAGTGGAGATAACGGCTATCTGCTGGGGCCGCTGGCGACAGACCCCGCTTTTCGCAACAAGGGCATCGGGCGGGCGCTGGTGCGCGAGGTCACAAAAAAAGGCATGGCCCGGAACGGGGTCAGATTTGTCCTGCTTGTGGGGGACGCGCCCTATTATGGGCCTCTGGGCTATGAATTAGTTACGCCCGGTGCCATTATATTTCCCGGCCCGGTTGATGCGGCCCGTATTCTTGTGCATAGCAAAGGTAAAGCTATGGCCCGGGAGTTGAAGGGGCCGATTGCGGCGTTTGTTACAGAATAGCGAGGTTCATGGGTGCACGACGATTTTCTGGTGCGCATCGGGGGCAAATTGCTGGACCGGCCAAAGCCAATCGAGGGGGCGGAGTTGCTCGTGCCCGATTGGCTGCCTGACGTGCCGTTCAACGAACCGCCGGTGCCAGCGGCGGTTCTGATTGCACTCGTGGCCCGTCCGGGGGGGCACAGTCTTCTGTTTACTCAACGCTCCTTGGGCCTGCGTGCCCATTCGGGCCAGGTGTCTTTCCCGGGTGGAAAGATTGATGAAGCGGACACGGACGCAGGCGCTGCGGCCCTTCGCGAAGCCAATGAAGAAGTGGGCCTCAACCCCAAAAACGCAACAATTCTTGGTTATATGGCCCCCTATCAGACGGGCACCAATTATGTGATTACACCGGTGGTGGCGGTGGTTGAGCAGGATGAAGCCTTTGTGGCCAACCCCAAAGAGGTTGATGAGGTGTTTGAGATGCCGCTGGCTTTTGCTGCCCGTGCCCAGAATTATTCACGCTTTGTGGTCAGGCGCGAAAATGTCGAACTCTCCACATGGCAGCTCGATTATGGGGGGTACATGATCTGGGGGATTACGGCCAATCTGACCCGGCTGTTTCGTGATCTGGCCCTGAAGGAGCTTGATATATGATTGCCCGCCATGATGCGATTGTGCGCCTGAGGGCTGCAAACTGGGTGCGGGAACAGGACACCCAGGAAATATTCAAGGCGCTGGGCGGACTTTCGGACCGGACCCGGGCGGTGGGCGGCATTGTGCGCGACACAATCATCGGCAAGCCTGACATGCGCGCCGACCTTGATCTGGCAACAGAACTCAAACCGGGTGAGGTGATGGCGCGGGCTCAGGCCGAGGGCATGTCGTGCTATCCGACCGGTATCAAGCACGGCACGGTGACGGTGCGCAATGGGCAGACTACGGTGGAGGTGACAACGCTGCGCGAGGATGTTGAAACCGATGGCCGCCATGCGCAAGTCAAGTTCGGTTTGAACTGGAAGGCGGACGCGCGGCGCCGGGACTTCACCATCAATGCGCTTTACGCCAGCATGACCGGGGCTTTTCATGACCCCCTGGCAGGCCTTGAAGACCTGCTGGCACACCGGGTGCGCTTTATCGGGAACCCGGAGGGACGGATCGAGGAGGACCGGTTGCGGGTCTACAGGTTCTTCCGGTTCACTGCTGGCTATGGCAACGAAATATTTGATGAGGATGGTCTGGTCGCCTGCCAGAGGGCAGCGGGCAGCCTGGGCAGTCTCTCCGGCGAGCGCGTGGGCGCTGAAATGATGAAAATCCTGGCGCTGCCACGGGTTGCAGCA
>JALSII010000055.1 GCA_026981645.1 Hyphomicrobiales bacterium
CGTTTGCTCCAGCGACCGCTGCTGCAACTTCACCCTCCTCAACGCACTGGTGAGAAATAAATTCCGCCCCATCCGCGACCGCGGCCTCTTTTTCCTGTGTCAAATCCGGAAAAGTAAAATCGGTGACAACAACCCGGGCGCTCATTGTTTTGCCTCCAGATAATCGTGGATGATTTCGCCCGCTATAAGGGTGAAGTCAGCGCGCCACAGAAACCCCTCAAGAGGTTCGATGAGCGGCAGGCGAAATACTGGAAGCTGGGCATTGGGGCGCAGTTCTATGGTGCCCGGCCCCTGCCATGCCTCATGGACGGTGAGTGCGCTCAGTTTGCGCGAAGTAAGCTGACGAATTGCGGGCCGGCCGTCTATATGATCGGTTGCCTTGAGGTTCAGGTTGGTGGAAAAATCAAAATAGGGGGTCAAAGCATCAGCGCCAACCTCGTGTTGTTTGTAAGCCAGAGTGCCGGTAATGACATCAATGCCGTTGCGTTCGACCCGCCCCACAACAAGGTCACCACGGTATTCAAGCGTTGGCTGGCCCAGCTTTTTGGGCTGGCCGTGCACTTCGCGCCCGTGGGCAACCCCGATATCGGAAGAGAGCACCAGATAGGGAGAATAGGCTCCCTCCACCACGCCCGGCAGTTTTGCGCCGAACATCACGTTGACTTCGGCATAGGGGCCAAGCCAGTCGGTATCGTTCATTTTGTAGATGTGGACACAGGCCACGTCTCCGACCGGCTCCAGAGGCGGGGGCAGTAAAAATGCCATAGCTCCAGGGTCGGTGCGCCAATAAAGGGTCAGAATTTCACAATCCCTGAATGTGAACGGGAATGGAGGCACCATGGGTGCGTCCCAGGGCGTAGAAAACCCGGACGCGCAAATATCCGCTTCCGTTGGCCGTTTCAGCCCGAATTTACGGTGCCTGCTCATTGTTCAGCCAGCCTGCGCACCACATCTTCACGCACCTCTATGCCAAGCCCAGAGCCCTCAAGTGGATAGGCCCAGCCGTCGCGGTGCCATACGCGCTCCTCAACCAACTCGTTCTGAACAACAACATCAAAGGGCTTGAATTCAAAAATTTCAGTGTTTGGCGAGGCCAGAGACAGGTGCAGACTGGCAGCGCTGGTAATGGCGGTAGACCAGGCGTGAGCGTTGATGATTTTGTTAAAGCGGGAGGCCAGTGCATCGACACGGCGGAAGCCGGTTATACCCTCCACGCGCGCCGGGTCGACGCCAAAAACCTCAACCGCGCCCAGTTCCATCTGGCGGCGGTAACCAGCTTCAGTGAATTCGCGCTCACCACTGGCAATGCGCACTTTTGTATTTGCGGCCAGCTTTTTGTAACCGGCATCATCGGTGGGATAGAGGGGCTCTTCATACCAGCCGATATTGTATTCACCCATGCGATTGGCCACGCTGATGGCCGTGTCCACATCCCAGCGCACACCATTACCAATGTCGACCAAAATACCGGCTTCATCGCCCAGAGCGTGGCGCAGGGCTCGTATGAAGTTGACGTCGGTGTCGGGGTCACCACCAATATTGCTCTCGCCCTTCTTGGCAAAACCAAGCTTGCAGGACACAAAGCCCGCTTCAAAAAAATCAACGACTTCGGCAACACAGGCGGCCTCGCCCTTTTTGTTGACATGGCTTGAGGCATTGGCAGGAAGGCGCTTGTGCTTGAGGCCCCCGAACAATTCATAAAGTGGCTTGTCGGCAATTTTCCCCGCAATGTCCCACAGGGCCATATCGACACCCGAAATGGCCAGGGAGGCAATGCCCCCTTCCCCGTACCACCAGACATGGCGGCGCATTTTCTCCCAGGCGATGTCAATGTCGTCTGCCCGGTCTCCCCTGAGTTGAGGCAGCAGTCCCTGGGAAATTACAGTTGCAACCGCCTTGCAGGCCTCGGGCCACATGGCGATACACTCGCCCCATCCCACAATACCGTCTTCAGTTTCAACCCGTACCAGAACCGTGCGCCTTATGGTGCCAAAATCATTGGGGTCTGGATAGGCAATCGGAATGGGCTCAATCTTTGCGATGGCACTCATCTTGTGCTTTCCTCCCCGAAATGCAGTGCCCAGTGCAGCCTATGCCGGACAAGCGGCCCCGCATTGAAACCAATGTGGGCGTGGTTTTTATTTTGACCCTGCGCTCAGTTCGCGTTACCAATCAGATAATTGGTCTGTCCAATTAACTACGCTTCAAACAACAAGGTCAAGAAAAATGTTCAACCTCGCCCCAGTCCCCGTCCCTGATTTGTCAAATAAATCCATTCTGGTCACTGGTGCCGGACAGGGAATAGGCGCTCATCTTGTTGAAATACTTGTTAAAAATGGTGCTCACGTGTTTGCCGGTATATTAAGAGAACCTGTCGGGGAAAGCAGGGAGCTGTTAAAAGGCGCCCAAATGCTCCCCCTGGATGTGCGGCGGCAGGACAATGTAGAAGCAGCAATCACCAGAATTGAAGTTGATGCGGGTCGGTTGGATGTGCTGGTCAACAATGCGGGAATTATCTCTCCAATCGCCCACCTTGCGGAGCTGGAAAGCGCAACGCTGGCTGAGGCTTTTGAAGTCAACGTTGCCGGTGTTCATCGGCTAAGCAGGGCTGCCCTTTCTCTTTTGCGAAAGAGTCGCGGCACCATTGTCAACGCAGGAACCGGGGCTGCAACAACCCCGATGGAGGGCTGGACTGCCTATTGCTGCTCCAAGGCGGGAGCTCATATGCTCACCCGGATGTTTGCGCTGGAGTTGGCGGACGACGGCATAAAAAGCTTTTTCATCGGCATCCCGCCAACCGATACAGAAATGCAGGCGAAAATCCGCAAAGCGGGTCTCAACCCGATTTCCAAAATCCCGCAAAGCGAACTGGTGGATCCGAAGGTCCCGGCATCGGTGATGGCCTGGCTGTGCAGCAATGAAGCCCGGGCAGTTGACGAAGTGCTGCTGGATGTACGGGATGATTTTTTCAAAGATATGATGGACATTGAGCGTTAGGCTGGCATCAGAAACCGGAGTTCAATGGCAAGGTAGCGGGTAACAGGCCTTAAATCTCCATATCGTACCGGGTGATGGCCGCCATGGCGCGACGGGCATTGGGTAAATCGTTTTCCTGGGCGCGTATATGTGCCTTCTCCTTCGACAATCCATAGCTCAGCCAGCGCCTGAGCATGCGGGCCTCCAGTTCTTGCAGTGCAACGCTCAGCCAGACAGAAAGATCCCATTGCGAGGAAAGCTCCTTCCAGCCGGGTTCGTCCAAAAGAAGATAATTCCCTTCGACAATTATAAACTCGCAATCCGCAGATACAAATCCAGCGCCCGCAACGGCCAGGTCGCGACGGCGATCAAAAACGGGAAAATAGATTTCATCCGGCTGGTGAAGTCGCTCAATCAGAAAACGAAATCCCACAAGGTCAAAGGTTTCAGGAGCGCCTTTCCGATTCAGAAGGCCGCGGCCCTGTAATATAGAGTTGTCCAGGTGAAAACCATCCATCGGCACCACCTGCGCAAGACGTCCTGCATTCGTCAGACTGTCAGACAGGCGCCGTGCCATGGTGGACTTGCCGCTGCCCGGCGGCCCGGCCAGGGCAATCAACCTGCGCCGAGAGCCTGCAGAATATTGCAGAATTCTATTAAGCAGGTCATCAAATTTGGAGGTTGCTTCAATCATGCCGCATCGGGCACTCCGGGCGGCTCCATTGCGCCCGTCATCAGTGCAACCGCTTCCGACATTCTGTACTCTTTGGGGTCAACAACACAAAGTCGCTTGCCCAGGCGGTGAATATGTATCCTGTCAGCAACCTCAAACACGTGGGGCATGTTGTGGCTGATAAGAACAATTGGGATACCCCGGGATTTAACGTCAAGAATCAACTCCAGAACCCGGCGACTCTCTTTAACCCCCAGGGCAGCTGTGGGTTCATCCAGAATTATAACTTTGGAGCCGAACGCTGCAGCGCGGGCAACAGCCACGCCCTGACGTTGACCACCCGACAGGGTTTCAACTGTCTGATTGATGTTCTGGATAGTCAGCAATCCCAGCTCATTCAGTTTTTCGCGGGCCATTTTTTCCATGGCCGGACGGTCGAGTTGACGCAGGACTTTACCCATAAAACCCGGCTTTCGTAATTCACGCCCCATAAACATATTATCGGCAATGGATAAAGCCGGCGACATGGCAAGCGTCTGGTAGACCGTTTCTATGCCGGCATCCCGCGCCTGGATGGGGGAGGTAAAGTTTACTCTCTCACCCTCCAGATAAACCTCACCCTCATCAGCAATTACAGCGCCGGAAACAGCTTTGATCAGGGTTGATTTCCCGGCGCCATTATCCCCGATCACCCCCAGAATTTCACCTGGCATGAGGTCGAAGTCGCAATGGTCAAGAGCCGTAACCCGGCCATAGCGTTTTACGAGATTGCGCCCTTTGAGAATGGGTTCCATCAGACAGCCACCCTTCGAATCCATTGGTCCAGTGCGACGGCGGCAATGATAAGCACACCAATAAGGAGGAATGTCCACTGCGCGTCCGCCCCGAGCAGGCGCAATCCGAGTGAAAACACACCAACGATCAGGGCTCCAAAAAACATGCCCAGAATGGATCCCCTTCCGCCAAAAAGCGAAATCCCTCCGATGACTACCGCCGTGATACTTTCGATATTGGCGAGTTGACCTGAAGTGGGCGAGACGGAACCAATTCTGCCAATAAGGGCCCATCCTGCAAAAGCGCAGATCAAACCCGCCAGCGTATAAACAGATATGAGCACACCCTTGACGTTGACACCGGATAATTCCGCTGCCTCAGGGTCGTCGCCCACAGCATAGACATGGCGCCCCCAGGCGGTATGGCGAAGCACATAGGCCAATACCAGAACAAGGAGTACAAGAAAGATTACCCCGAAGGTAAAAACTGCACCACCGATCTGGACTTTTCGGCCAAAAAACTGCAGCAGCGCCGCATCCCTGGCAATGTCCTGGCTGCGGATGGTTTCGTTGGCCGAATAAAGGAAATTGGTCGCCAGAACAATCTGCCACATGCCCAGCGTAACGATGAAGGGAGGCAGTTTCATCACAGCCACCAGCCAGCCGTTGATGTAGCCGCAGATCGAGCCAACAGTCAGACCGATGACTACCGCAAGTTCAACCGGGATACCGTAGCGGAATGCGGCCTGCCCCATGACCACGGAGCTGAGAACCATGATTGCTCCGACCGAAAGGTCGATGCCGGCGGTTATGATTACCAGTGACTGGGCGGACCCCACAATACCGACAATCGCAACCTGTTGCAGAATCAGGGTCAGTGCAAAAGGCGAAAAAAACTTGCTTCCAAGCAGAACACCAAAAACAACAATCGAAAGCACCAGAACAATCAGGGGAACCAGGGCAGGTGTTTCATGAAGAGCATGCTGAACACGGGTAAGAACCGAGGGGTTCTCTTCACTAAAATCAACGACCGACTCGGGTGCGGTTGCGGCAGGGTCAGAAATTTTGGTTTTAGACATAGGTTCTCGTCTGCTTTTTTGCGGTTTGAGCCAAAGCCGGGGCGGGAATTTCACCCGCCCCGCTTCAATCTGCAGCTACTCAAGAGCGAGGATCAACCCCAGCAGAGATTGGTACCTTCGGTGGTGTCGATTGAATCGACTCCGTCAACAGGCATATCAGTGACCAAAGCAACACCGGTGTCGAAGAACTGCTTGCCCGGAGTCGGCTCGGGCTTGGTGCCGTCATCAGCCCACCTTTTAATGGCTTCGATGCCAAGGGATGCCATCAGCAGCGGATATTGCTGTGAAGTTGCACCGATAACGCCTTCCTTGACATTCTGAACGCCGGGGCAACCGCCATCGACAGAAACGATGAGAACATCATTCTCACGTCCAATGGCCTTCAACGCTTCATAAGCACCAGATGCTGCTGGCTCGTTGATGGTGTAAACCACGTTGATTAGAGGATCCTTGGCCAGGAGATTTTCCATTGCCCTGCGACCACCTTCCTCGTTACCGGCAGTGACATCATGACCAACAATGCGCGGGTCGGTCTCATCACCCCATTTGTTGGGATCGCCCAGCTCAATGCCAAAACCCTGAAGAAAACCCTGATCGCGCAGGACGCCAACCGTGGGCTGACTTACCGCAAGATCAAGCATGGCAATTTTAGCGTCCGCAGCGGCGTCTCCCAGCGTGGCAGCGGCCCATTTGCCAATCAGTTCTCCGGCCAGGAAGTTATCGGTGGCGAAGGTTGCATCAGCAGAATTGATCGGCTCAAGCGGTGTATCCAAAGCAATCACAAGCAGACCGGCCTCGCGCGCCTGCGTGACCGCAGAAACAATCGAAGACGTATCCGAAGCCGTCAGCAAGATGCCGCTGGCTCCATCAGCAATACAGGTTTCGATAGCAGCAACCTGTGTTTCGTGGTCGCCATCCACCTTGCCTGCAAAAGATTTCAGCGTAATTCCGAGTTCTTCTGCCTTTGCGGTGGCGCCTTCCCTCATTTTAACAAAAAACGGGTTTGTGTCCGTTTTTGTGATCAGGCAGGCGGTGATGCCTCCATGGCTTCCAGCAAAGGCCGGGCTGGCCATTAATGAGGCCGCCAGCAGTGTTCCAACCAGTAGTCGTTTCATAAGTTCCTCCCAAAGGTGTTTTTTGCCCGGGGGTGGGCATCACTGCGCACCACTCAATGGCGGCAGAACAGGAGGAATTTGAAACGATCACCGGACAATGTCAATATGTAATTCAAGTTGACTTATTAATTGGGCCCGCAGAGATTGAAACAATGAAAAAAGTGTTTATGGATGCTGAAATGAATGAACAAAAGGTCAGACCCCTTTCCGGCGGCGTAAACCAGAGGGGAGTTCGTGATTTCAACGAACGCCTGCTTCTCTCCATGATACAGCGGCACGGTGAAATGCCCGGCAGTGATCTGGCACGGCGCGCGGGCCTGTCTCCGCAGACTGTTTCTGTCATCATTCGCAAGCTGGAACGTGACGGATTGCTGGCCCGCGGAAAGCCGGTACGGGGACGTGTGGGTAAACCCTCAACCCCGATTACGCTTGCAGCGGACGGTGTATTTTCTTTCGGGCTGAAAATCGGTCGCCGGACCGCGGACATTCTTCTCATGGACTTCTGCGGCACCGTGCAAAAGCAATTGCAGACCACTTATCAATACCCCATGCCCTCAACGGTTTTTTCATTTCTGGAAGCCGGTCTTAAAACACTCACGCAGGAACTGGATCCGCCAAGCGTTTCACGCATCTCCGGGATTGGCATTGCAGCGCCGTTTGAAATCTGGAACTGGCATGAATCCGTTGGTGCCCCTGCCGAGGAGTTCGAACAGTGGAAGAACATAGACTTTCGGCAGGAGGTGGCTAAATTCAGTGCCCTGCCCCTTTTTGTCGTGAATGACGCAACAGCTGCCTGCCGGGCCGAGCATGTGTTCGGACGCGGCAAGGAGTTTCGCGATTATGCTTATTTTTTCCTGGGCGTTTTCATCGGTGGCGGAATTGTTCTCAACCACTCCGTTTATGAAGGCACTCAGGGAAATGCGGGGGCCTTTGGCCCTTTACGCAGCATTGGTGCAAATGGAAAAACCTGCCAGCTTCTGGATGCGGCTTCGATTTATCTGCTGGAGAATGCATTGGCAAAGGCAGGCATGGACCCCGACATTCTGTGGGCACAACCTCAGGAGTGGAGCGGGTTTGAAAATCATTTGGAACATTGGATAGAGGTCACGGCAAAAGAGCTTGCTATTGCCAGCCTGAACACCTGTGCGGTGATAGATTTTGAAGCAATAATCGTTGATGGGGCCATCCCGGCTGAAGTCAGACGCAGGCTGGTTAAAAGGATGCAGGCCCATATAGTCAAACTTGATTCACGCGGCCTGATTGTTCCCAGAATCGAGGAGGGCAGCGTTGGGGGCAACGCCCGTGCAATCGGCGCAGCATGCGGCCCGGTTTTTTCGCAGTTTTTTCTGGACACTCATGCCGGCATGCCAGTTTTATAAGGCCGTGCACTTTTTTTTTGCGGATTGCTGTGAGCCAGCGGGCTGGATAGCCATATTTTGTATCCCGACCGAACTCATGCAGCTATGTCACCCCCAGACGGATAATTCCCCGGATTGATTTGAAACTGCAAAATGAACTGCCACTTGCTCATTACCTTCCAGACTCTGACGGCCACATCCTGCGCGCCCTGCCCCGCCATGGGAATGGCGGCTAAAACTGGAAACCGGCGAGGCAAACACGTTCAGCGGTTTCGTGGTCGTCGCAGGGCTGGCTGATCGGCATGTCAGCCGCCAGATATGCCCCTGGGCCGAGCTGGAGGCTGCGGTGTTTACATGTCAAACACGCTGGATGTCAGAGTACATCCTGCATTTACTTCTGGCTTCTTGAACAGAATTGGGTCAAATGCAGGGAAATCACCTCAATTTGGCACCCCCCTTTATGTCCACATCATAATCGAACTGTGCGATGTGGTGATCAAACACCTAGTCCACTATAAAATTGGCGGCATAGACCCAGAACAGGATATGGAAAAAAAGGCCGGCGAGCATCAGATTGAAGCTCCAGCGAAAGAGCCGGTTTGTCTGGCTGCGGGCAAAGGCTTCCCGCTTGAAGGGTTGATTGGCCAGATAGCCTGGCAGGAGTTTTTCCCTTACCCAGTTGAAGCGCGGGGCGCCCTCCTCTTTCTCCATGATTATCTTTGCGCCATATACCATTTTGCCGACCTGCCATCCCAGAAACCCGATGAACGCCAGGGCGGCAGAGCCCAGCATCCACCAGGTCGTCCATGGAATTTCCGTTAGCGGCTGACCAAATATTGTCATTGTTCCTATCCTCCCTTTGCCTGGGTATATTTGCCTTCCTCCTTGCCAACTCCCATGACGCCATTGGCAAGGCCAATGAACAGAAGGATGACAACGATGGCGATGCTGTTTTTTACCGATCTGCCGCGCACACCGGGGTCCAGCTCGCGAATTTGCAGATCTTCCGGGAGATAGCGGATCGGCACGCGATCCTGGGCATCCTGGCGCTTGAAAAACCGCCGGGTGACATCCACAAACCCCCGGCGCAACTTGTTGTTCGCGCTGAATTCAACCTGCATTCTGTAGTAGGGACGAGAACGTACATTGCCCGCTTGGCCGGTGTGTTTTGAAATTATCCTCGCCTGTGTTTCCACACCAAAGGCATCAAGCCTGCCATAATAGGCCTGATAACTGCGCCAGTCCCAAACCCCGTAAAGAATGCCAGCGATAATCGGCAGCACCACGGCAGCAATGTACGGCCATGAAAGCGACCTCAAGAAGCCGGAGATTCTGCCTGCAAGCTCAAGCACCGGCTTTCCTCCCGGCCAAGCCCCCCTTGAGCCATCTGCGGACGAACCATGCAGCAATGGCTGCGGGAATGAGCAACACCAACCCGATTGCGGCGATGGTTGCCGGCAAGGCCCAGAGTTGCTCGAAATTGTTCAACCTGACGTCCCCCTTGTAGGCGGGGTTGAAAAATATTTCGTGACGCGAACCGATTTCAAAGTTCCAGTTGGGCGAGGACTGGCCAGTGCTTGCCATCGGAA
>JALSII010000056.1 GCA_026981645.1 Hyphomicrobiales bacterium
CCAGATTGCGGGCCTTTTCGAGCAAGGGGCGGGTCAGTGTGTCGCCCAAGTCTTCGTCATTGTCTGGCATCAAAGTTTCAACCTGATATCTGATTTTTGAAGCTCTGGCCGGAAATGCCTGCTGTCTGTGCCAAAACCACCGGGTTCCCTTAGCAGGTTACCCCACTGGAAGGTCTACAGTCATTTTGTCGCGCCTTTCTGCCCGGGCAGACGCAAATATGCAGCTTCTCAACCGGTTCCAACCCAAAAATGAACTGATAACAAATTAGGTGATTGTTCATGTGCCGGCGCATTGATAAAGATGCTTGTGTTGTTGTCTTGTACCTGCCTGGAGGGCACGTTTGTTGCGAGTACGGAGCTGTTGTGGGCAGGGTCAATATTATCAGCCAGGACCTTTCCTCAAGGGGCTTGGGGTTGTTGGCCTGGTGATGCTGGTGTTTTTTTTTGGCACTGAGGCACGGGCAAACCCCCTGCTGCTTGTGGATATGAAAACCACAGAAGTTCTGATGGAACAGGATGCGGGCCAACCCTGGTATCCTGCTTCCCTCGTCAAGATGGCGACGGCTTTTGTGACTTTTCGAGCCATTGATAATGACCGTGTCAGTCTTGATACACCCGTGACTATTTCAGCGCGGGCCGCGGCGGTACCGCCGGGCAAGTCCGGCTTGAGGGTGGAGACTTCCATCACCATGCAGGATGCGCTCAATCTGCTGATCGTTAAATCTGCAAATGACGTGGCCATTGCCATTGCCGAAACCGTATCGGGGACGGTTGAGAATTTTGTTGCCGAGATGAATGAAACGGCGCGGGTGCTGGGCATGAGCGCGACAAATTTTGCCAATCCCCACGGGTTGTTTGACAAGGCCCAGGTTACCAGCGCGCGCGACATGGCAGTGTTGACCCTGGCCATTTGGCAGTACTTTCCCCAGTACGGGGATTTATTTGCCACCTCACTTGTCCGGCTGGGAGAAAAGAATCTGCGCTCCAATAACAACCTGCTTACTGAATTTGCCGGAACCACCGGCATGAAAACCGGCTTTATCTGTTCGGCGGGGTTAAATCTGGTTGCTACGGTTGAGCGCGGCGGGCGACAGTTTCTGGCAGTTGTGCTGGGTGCCTCTTCGGCACGGGAGCGGGGGGAACTGGCCGCAAAACTCGTGGTTGAGCATTTGAATGGTACCCGGAGGGGAACCGGGAAAAGTGTGGCTTCAATTCGCAATGAGCCGGGAATGTTACCGGTGGATATGCGCCCCAGGGTTTGTGGCCCCCAGGCTCAGGCTTATCTGGCCGAGCGCAACGCGGAATTTCCCATGGGGCTTGATGGTCAGCCAAGTTTCCTGACTGCTGAAATCGAGGAGCGTTCCTATCAGGTTGTTCCGCTGGGGCGCATTCGTGTTGTTCCATGGCCACGCCCACGTCCGGCCAGCGCCCCGCGAATGCCCCACCAGGTTGCGCTGGAAATTGTGCCGACCAGCGTACCGGGAGGTGTTGTACCTCTGCCGCGGCCCCGGCCCCACGGCCAGGTGCATTAGGTCACGGCCCTGGAAGCCATGTCATGTTTTTATAGAAAAGGGACCCAGCGTGCATGGTCGCCCGCCCCGCCCCCCCGCGGAGCGGAGTCATGCGCAATATGCCAGCGCAAGTGAAAACAAACGACAATGCACCAGTTCAGTTTTTACTCTACCTGCTGGCAGGAACCGGCGTTAGTGGTACATCAGGAGCACCGAGCAATAAAACCCAGTGCACGCCATAGGTTGAACTGGGCGCATAGGCGACGGCAATGCCGGCGGTGGATGCCGTTGCATTGGCGATGGCATTGGCCTCTTCAGGGCGGCCGCGCCATCCCGAAAATGTATCGGCGAAATTGGAATAACCTGCACTCAGACTCATGTGCACAATGCCGTTTTGCGGTTTTGCGGGCCGGGTGCTGTTTCTTGCATACTGGTCGGCCAGTGCTTGGGCACTTGCGTCAAGGCTGGCATCGGCTCGCAAAGGGGCAACCCCGCGGCTGGAGCGGTACTGGTTTATGAGTTTAAGTGCTTCGGCTCGGTCCAGAGAAGCGCCGGGGGCATCCATGCGTGCAACAAGGCCGGGGGCCAGGGCTCCGCCTGTGCAGGCCGCAAGGGCGAGGGGCAGAAAAAACAGCGCCGCAATCAACCTGAGAGGGGGAAATAAATCAGCCAGTAAAGTGCGTGCCATGATGGATGCGGTACTCCAAATTCAACGGGAGGGGAAAGCCCTGTTTGTCTCACATAGGGTGGGCTGATGTCCAAAGCGTGGCCACATCCATACAGTGTTTACCTGATTTTTGAAAGCACAAGAATGGAAAGTGCAGTATTTGTTCTTGATAAATCGCCGATAAAACGTCAATTTAATGGCATGACACAAGATAAATCAAAACGCAAAATCGTATCTTCCCATCATCTGGCGACGGAAGGGGGCTGGCAGCTTTCGGAGTTCGAATTCGGGCTTATCATTGCTTATAACGGCTTCAGCCGCTGGGTTAACCATTGCATGGCGGCGGCGGGCAACCCGGAACTGAGCACGCTGGAAATTCTGGTGCTGCACAATATCACCCACCGCAACCGTTCCAAGCGGCTGACCGATGTATGCTTCATGCTCAACATGGAAGACACCCACACGGTGAATTATGCCATCAAGAAACTCATCCGGCACAAACTGGTTTCGGGGGAAAAGTCGGGCAAGGAAATTCTTTATTCCTCAACGAAAGAGGGGGTTTCCCTGTGCGAGAAATACCGGGAAATGCGCGAGCAGTGCCTGATTGAGGGCCTGAAGGTCGTGGACGGGGAAGGGCGCGACCTGAGTGAAATCGCTGCGACCATGCGCACCCTTTCGGGTGTTTACGATCAGGCCTCACGCGCCGCATCTTCCCTTTAGAAAAAGTTCAACGTCCCATCAGGCCCGGCATGTAGGTCACAATCTGGGGGAAGGCGGTGATGATGAAAACCGCTCCCAGGAGCAGCAGGAAAAATGGCAGTGCGGCGCGGGCGATGGAAAGAATATTGATACCGGTCAGCCCCTGGATAACAAACAGGTTGAAGCCCACAGGGGGAGTTATCTGGCTCATCTCCACGACAATCACCAGATAGATTCCGAACCATAAGGGGTCAATTCCGGCCCCGTCGATCATGGGCATGATGATGGAGGTGGTCAGAACCACCACCGAAATGCCATCGAGAAAACATCCCAGCAGAATAAAAAATACCGTGAGGGCCGCGAGCAGGGCCAGTGGGGAAAGCTCAAAGGCCCCAATCCAGGCTGCCAGATTGCGTGGCAGGCCGGTAAAGCCCATGGAAACGGTCAGGAAAGCGGCTCCGGCCAGAATGAAGGCGATCATGGCCGAAGTGATGGTTGCGCCCATCAGAGCTTCCATCAGCATTTTGCGGCTGAAACTGCCCGAAAGCCACGCCAGCATTATGGAAAACACCACCCCCAGGGCAGCGGCATCCGTGGGCGAGGCGATGCCTGTATAAATGGAGCCAATAACGGCGGCTATCAGCAGGACCACCGGGATAAGGCGGCGCGAGGCGCGGATTTTTTCGAGGAAAGAATAGCGGGCACTTTCATAGGGGATGAGAGAGGGGTTAATCAGCGCGCGCACCACGACATATCCGGCAAACATTGCCACCAGCATCAGGCCGGGGATAATTCCGGCAACAAACAGGCGGGCGATGGACTGGTCTGTTGCCACCCCATAGACGATGAGAATAATCGAGGGGGGGATGAGCAGGCCAAGAGTGGCGGAGCCGGCAAGCGTTCCAATCACCAGGCGCTCAGGATAGCCGCGCTCTTTGAGTTCGGGGATGGACATCTTGCCGATGGTGGCAGCGGTGGCAGCCGACGAGCCTGAAACGGCAGCAAAGATGGCGCAACCCAGTATGTTGACGTGCAGCAGGCGACCTGGCACCCGCCCCAGCCAGGGTGATAATCCCTTGAACATATCTTCGGAAAGCCGACTTCGCAGCAATATTTCACCCATCAGGATGAACAGGGGCAAGGCAGCCAGCGCCCAGGAATGGCTTTGCCCCCAGATGGTGGTTGCCATCACCTGACCCACCGGAGCGGAGGAGAAAAACATCAGGGCCATGGCGCCAACGCTGAGCAGGGCGATAGCGACCCAGACGCCCAGGGAGAGCAGGGCCAGCAACACGCCAAGCAGCAAGAGCATGATAAGCGGATCGGACATGGGCTATTCCATCTCTGAGTTTTTGAGGATGGGCTTTTTTGCCCGCAGGGTTGTCCAGAACAGGTCGATAAAGGCGATGGTGAGGATGAACAATCCACCGGAAACCGCAAGCTGAGGTACCCAGATGGGGATGGCGATAATGCCGAAGGACAGGTCGCCAAACTCATAGGATTCCATGTTCAACTGCACCATGAAAAAGGTTGCATAAGCTGAAAGAGCTGCACCCAGCGCCAGACTTGCCAGTTCAGAAACAAGACGCGGGGCGGGGCTGAAAGTCTGAAGGACCAGGGTCACGCGGATATGCCCGCCCCTGGTCAGGGTGTAGGCAAGTGCCAGAAATGATGCCGAGGCGAGGAAAAACCCGGCAAAATCGGCATAAGAGGGAATGGTGTAGCTGTAGGCTGAGCCAAAAATCTTGGTAATCAGATTAAGGGTCACCTGAGCCGATACCACAATGCAGATGAGGGCGATAAAGCCTGCTGCAACAAAACCGCTGGCATTATAAACCGTGTCGAGAAATTTTCGCATGGATCTCCCCCCCTCGCATCAAAAACTCACGGGCCGATTTTTGGAAAACCGGTCCGTGAGATGTTATCCAACGCTTTTAGTTGGCGTTATAGGCAGCGATGATGGCTTTGGCCTCGTCGCTTGCGTTGGCTTCGAGGTCGGCCAGCATCTGGGCGCCGATGTCTTTGAGGCCGGCAATCAGCTCGGCGCTGGGTTCAACAACATTGATGCCATTCTCAGCCATGGTCGCGGTTTTGGCCGAAGCTTCGGCCCGGCTCATGTCCCAACCGCGTGTCTCGGCGGTAGCTGCCGCTTCCAGAATGGCGGCCTGGATATCGGCGTCCAGAGCGTCAAACACCTGCTTGTTTACAACAACGATGTTTTTGGGAACCCAGGCGTTGATGGGGGTGTAATAGCTCAGGAAATCCCAGGCCTTGGAGCTGACGCCGGTGGAGGGCGAGGTAATCATGGCTTCAACCTGACCGGTGGCAAAAGCCTGGGGGATGTCGGGGGCTTCAACCTGGGTGGGGGATGCTCCGGCAAGGGTCGCAAAGGATTCAAGTGCTGCATTGTAGGCGCGGAATTTCAACCCCGAAAGGTCAGCGACCGACTGAATTTCTTTGTTGGTATACAAGCCTTGTGCCGGCCATGGCACCGCAAACAGCGGCATCAGGTTCTGTTCGGCCAGAAGTTCGGTGATAACCGGCTTTTGTGCGGCCCACAGGCGCTCCGCTTCGTCATAACTTGCGGCCAGAAATGGCAGCGAATCCAGACCGAATGCGGCGTCTTCATTGGACAGGCGCGAGAGGAAAAACTCTCCGATTTGCACCTGACGGCTGCGTACGGCGTTCTTGATATCGGGGTGTTTGAACAGCGAGCCGGCGGAATGCACGGTGATATCCAGTGCGCCATCTGTCGCCGCTCTCAAGTCATCGGCGAATTGGGAAATATTGGCGGTGTGGAATACCGCGTCGGAATAGGGCGTGGGCATGTCCCAGCTCTGGGCCTGCGCGCCGGTTGCAAACAGTGTTGCAACGGCCGCTGACATTAGTGCTCCGGTAAATTTGTTCATGATTTGATGTTCCTCCCATTGGGGTTTTGCAGATTTTTGACGCGCCAAAACAGGCACAGCGGGTCGCAGAAATGATGTTGACAAATTGTTTGCATATTGTCAACGTTTGTCCGGTGTTTTGAGGTTCATCGGTCCTGCTGCTGGCAAAAATGCCGCGCAACAGGTTATCGCAGTCAAGGGAAAGCATGCAAGCTATGTGGCAGTTTTGGGTAGACAGGGGCGGTACGTTTACAGACATTGTGGCGCGCAGGCCGGATGGTAGTCTTAAAACCCACAAACTTTTATCGGAAAACCCCGAGCGCTACAGGGATGCTGCCGTGCAGGGTATTCGCGACCTGCTGGGCCTTGAGCCGGGCGAAGCTATCGCGCCGGGCACCATCGACATCGTAAAGATGGGCACAACTGTTGCCACCAATGCGCTGCTGGAGCGTAAAGGGGACCGCACGCTTCTGCTGATTACAAAGGGCATGGGAGACCTGCTGCGTATCGGCTATCAGAACCGGCCCAGGCTGTTTGACCTTCACATCGTTTTGCCGGATCAGCTTTACGAGGAGGTCAGGGAAGTCAGCGAGCGGGTTTCGGCCACTGGCGAAATCGTAATAGCGATGGATGAAGCACAGGTGCGCGAAA
Source organism: Hyphomicrobiales bacterium (assembly GCA_026981645.1). Taxonomy (GTDB): domain Bacteria; phylum Pseudomonadota; class Alphaproteobacteria; order Rhizobiales; family Devosiaceae; genus DROE01. The sequence goes on from JALSII010000056.1 coordinate 6,417, forward strand.
CTCTGGCGCATGCCTATGACAAGGGGTTCCGCTCGGTTGCGATAGCCTTCATGCACGGCTACCGGTTTCATGCCCATGAGCGGGTGGCGGGGGAGCTGGCGCGTGAGGCGGGCTTCACCCAGATATCGCTCAGCCATCAGGTCAGTCCGTTGATAAAACTGGTTTCACGGGGCGATACCACGGTGGTGGATGCCTATCTGACGCCACTGCTTTCGCGTTACGTCAAGCAGGTTAGCTCCCAACTGGGATCCGGGGGCAATACCAGACTGATGTTCATGCAGTCCAATGGCGGGCTCACTGATGCGGCGCTGTTCCAGGGCAGGCATGCCATTCTCTCGGGGCCTGCCGGGGGTGTTGTGGGTATGGTGCGCACCGGTGAGGCCATGGGCTTTGAAAAGCTTATCGGGTTCGACATGGGCGGCACCTCCACTGATGTCTGTCACTATGCAGGCACTTTTGAGCGTTCGTTTGAGACAGAGGTCGCCGGGGTGCGCATGCGCGCGCCGATGATGAGCATTCACACGGTTGCCGCGGGCGGCGGCTCCATCCTCAGCTATGCCAACGGGCGGATGCAGGTGGGGCCGCAAAGCGCAGGGGCTGACCCCGGTCCGGCAAGCTATCGTCGGGGCGGTCCGCTGACACTCACCGATTGCAATGTACTCCTGGGCAAGGTGCAGCCAGACCGGTTCCCGCATGTTTTTGGACCGCAGGGCAATCAGCCGCTTGATGAGGGTGTTGTTCGAAAGAAATTTGAAGAACTGGCCAAGCTGATTAGCGCAGACACCGGTGAACCCTCGCGCACGCCCGAAGAACTGGCACAGGGTTTTTTGCGTATCGCGGTTGAGAACATGGCCAATGCAATAAAAAAAATCAGCGTGCAGAGAGGCTATGACGTAACGGGCTATACCATGAACTGTTTTGGCGGTGCGGGGGGGCAGCACGCCTGTCTGGTGGCCGATGTTCTGGGGATGGAGAGCATCTATGTCCATCCCCATGCCGGGGTGCTGTCGGCGTTTGGCATGGGGCTGGCCGATGTGGGGGCCATGCGTGAGCACCAGTTTGCCCGCCCGCTCGAAGAAGCGGGGGAGGCCAAAAGTATTCTGGAGGCGCTTCAAGCTGAAACCGAGGCGGAGGTAGTCGGTCAGGGCATTGCTCCGGGGGCGATTAAACATATCCGCACGGCTCATATCCGTACGGATGGCTCGCACCAGACTTTGGCGGTGCCTTTCGGCTCAGTTGCCGAGATGCGCACGGCGTTTGAACATATACACACAGCCCGCTTCGGGTTTGTCCCGCACTATGAAGCGCTGATTATTGATGTGTTGAGCGCTGAGGCTATCGGCTCCACCGGCGAGGCAACCCAATTTGCCGCGCGCGCTGGAGCGGGGGGAAAAGAAGTGGAAGCGCATAATGTGCAGATGTTTGTCGGTTCGGGCTGGCGCCAGGTGCCGCTGGTCAGCCGGAACGCTTTGGAGATAGGGCAAAAAATTGACGGTCCGGCGATCATCGTTGAAGAAACCGGCACAAATGTTGTGGAGGAAGGTTGGCAGGCTGAATGCCTGAGCGGAGGCGATCTCGTTTTACGGCGCACGCTTGCCTTGCAACGCGAACAGGCGGCGGGCACCGAAGTTGACCCGGTGATGCTGGAAGTCTTCAATAATCTGTTCATGTCGATTGCAGAGCAGATGGGGGCGACACTGGCCAATACCGCCTATTCGGTAAACATCAAGGAGCGCCTTGATTTTTCTTGCGCTATCTTCAGTGCGCAAGGGGACCTGGTGGCCAATGCGCCTCATGTGCCGGTGCATCTGGGCTCCATGAGCCAGAGCGTGCGCACGGTGCTTGAGCAGAATGAGGGGAAAATCCGTTCCGGGGATGTGTTCATGATGAACAATCCCTTCAACGGGGGAACCCATCTGCCCGATGTCACCGTGATAACGCCGGTGTTTGATGAACAGGGTCAGAGCATTATCTTCATTGTCGCTTCGCGCGGGCACCATGCAGACATTGGCGGCTCAACACCTGGTTCGGCACCGCCCGACAGCAGCCATATCAGTGACGAAGGCGTTCTGATTGACAATTTTCTTTTGGTCAAACAGGGAGCCTTTCAGGAGCGTGCAGCCAGGGAGTTGCTGGCATCGGGGCGCTATCCCTGTCGCAATATCGACCAGAATATCGCCGATCTGGCGGCGCAGGTGGCGGCAAATGCCACCGGAGTGCGCGAGTTGAGAAAAATTGTTCATCAGTTCGGTCTTGCTACGGTGCATGCTTATATGGGGCACGTACAGGACAATGCCGAAGAAAGCGTAAGAAGTGTACTTGAGGTTCTCAAAAGCGGCAGTTTTACCTATTCTCTGGACAATGGATCAAGGATCTCAGTGCGGATAGGCGTTGACAAAGCAGCGCGCACCGCGGTGATAGATTTCTCCGGCACCTCGGCCCAGGACAAGATGAACTATAATGCGCCTCTCTCCATCTGCCGGGCGGTAGTTCTTTACGTGTTTCGTACACTGGTTGGCGCTGATATTCCCATGAATGAAGGCTGCCTGAAGCCGCTTGATATCAGGGTGCCGGAGGGTTCCATGATTAATCCGCGCTATCCTGCGGCGGTGATTGCGGGCAATACTGAGGTCAGCCAGGCCATTGCCGAGGCGCTCTACGGGGCGCTTGGGGTTCTTGCCGGCTCACAAGGAACCATGAACAATTTTGTTTATGGTACTGAAAGCTACCAGAATTATGAAACCATCTGCGGGGGCACCGGGGCGGGGGATGGCTTTGATGGCGCCAGCGCCGTGCACAGTCATATGACAAACACCCGCATGACCGATCCCGAGGTGCTTGAAACACGATTTCCGGTACGCATCGAGGCGTTTTCAGTGCGCGCGGGTTCGGGGGGAAGGGGCAAGAATTCCGGCGGCGAGGGAATCATCAGGAAACTGCAATTTCTTGAGAACATGACGGTCACTACCCTGTCATCGAATCGCAAGAACGCACCCTATGGGGTCAATGGCGGCAAAGCGGGGTGTCCGGGGGAAAACACCATCATTCGGGCTAATGGAACAGTGGAAAAACTGGCAGGGAATGATAGTGCCAAGGTGAACGCAGGCGATGTCTTTGTGATGAAGACACCGGGCGGGGGTGGGTTTGGTGCTGCCTGATGGGCTTGTGACCGGGCAATCCTTGAACGTCCCTGGCAGTTTCGTGGCTGCCCCCGGCCGGATTCTGAGGGAGCAGTCTTTCTTTTGAGTTGAAAACGAAAGCCAATCGCGCTTTATTGAACTTAAACTTGACGTGCAAACGAATTAAACGCACTCTGCGTTGAGCAAAAACTTCCATGGTGGAAAATGGAAGAGTGCTTGTGCGGGAGGAGGAGGCTGCGGCGTTGCGCGCTGAATGAAGGCTGGTTTTGGCCCTTGGTTGGTCAGGCAGGAATCGGTTTTTCAAATTTAGTGCGATGCCTTGTTACAAAATCCAAATTTTTGAGCAGGTCTTTATCCGCGTCAGGTGGATGGAAGTCCTTTTTTTCGGGCTTGAGAGAACCCTTAAAAAATACCGGGACAGATTACAAATATCAACAACGAGGAGACGAAACCATGATACTGAAAAAACTGACCGTTGCGGCGCTTGCGGCCACGACATTTGTTGCGTTGAGCGCAGGGGCACAGGCGCAGGTTGAGATACAATGGTGGCATGCCATGGGCGGCGCCAATGGCGAGCGCATTGACCGGATGGCGGCGGGCTTCAATGAAAGCCAGTCTGAATATAAGGTGGTTCCTTCCTTCAAAGGCAACTATACCGAAACCATGACAGCGGCCGTAGCTGCTTTCAGGGCCGGTGAACAGCCCCATATCGTGCAGGTTTTCGAGGTGGGAACAGCAACGATGATGGCGGCGGAAGGTGCGGTTTATCCCATTTCCCAGTTGATGGAAGATACCGGCCAGTCGTTTAACAAATCGGACTATCTGCCTGCGGTTGTTTCTTATTATGAAACCTCCGAGGGTGATCTGCTTTCCATGCCGTTCAACTCCTCCACACCGGTCTTGTGGTACAATAAGGATGCCTTTGCAGAAGCTGGTGTCGAGAGTGTTCCGACAACCTGGGATGAAGTAAAAAGCGCTTCTGAAAAGCTGGTTGCCGCCGGTTACAAATGCGGGTTCTCATTTGGCTGGCAATCCTGGGTTATGATCGAAAACTACAATGCCTGGCACAATCTGCCGATGGGTACGCAGGAGAATGGCTATGCCGGTCTTGATACCCGTCTGGTTTTCAACAACGATGCGACCAAGAACCGCCTCGCTGAAATCTATGAATGGTCAAAAGACGACCTTTTCACCTATGGCGGCCGGCGTGGCGACAGTCTTTCCATGTTCACGAACGGTGATTGTGGAATGTGGATGAACTCATCCGCCTATTATGGAAGCATGGTTTCCCAGGCCGATTTTGAGTTTGGTCAGGCCATGTTGCCGCTTGATACGGATGTTGCATCGGCTCCGCAAAACTCCATCATTGGCGGCGCTACCCTTTGGGTTCTTAAAGGCAAGGACGAAGGGGACTATCCCGGCGTCGCTGCGTTCATGAACTACATTTCCTCAGCGGAAGTGCAGGCTTGGTGGCATCAGGAAACCGGTTATGTGCCCATTACAGTTGCGGCCTACGAATTGTCAAAAGAGCAGGGCTTTTACGAAACAAGCCCGGGCACTGATACGGCAATTCAGCAACTCACCCTGAACCCGCCAACACCAAATTCACGTGGTTTGCGTTTTGGCAGCTTTGTTCAGATTCGCGACATCATCAACGAAGAAATGGAAGCAATCTGGAATGGCTCAAAAACTGCCAGTCAGGCGCTGGATGATGCGGTTGAACGTGGCAACGAACTTCTTGAGAAGTTCGAACGCGCCAATTCATAATCGCTAACTGAGAAGCCCGGTCTGCACGTCCAATCCCGTGCAGGCCGGGGGTTGATATCGAGTTTTTATAAATTGGAACAAGCGGAAGCGACGCCATGCTAAAACGCGTGCACTTTGGCACCTCAATTCTTCCGTTTCTGCTGGTCGCACCGCAGATCATTATCACGCTGGTATTTTTCATATGGCCTGCCAGTCAGGCTCTTTATCAATCGCTTTTGATTGAAGATGCGTTTGGTCTGAGCCGTGAATTTGTCTGGTTTGAGAACTTTATCGACCTGGCAGGCAACGGCCTCTATTTTGATACCTTCAGGCGAACCGCCTTTTTTTCGGTGACCGTTGCCGGGATTGCCATGGCCAGCGCTCTGGTATTGGCAGCAATGGCCGACCGGATAATAAAGGGTGCATTGACCTATCGCACCCTGCTTATCTGGCCCTATGCGGTGGCCCCGGTGGTTGCCGGAGCGCTCTGGGTGTTCATGTTCGACCCCACGCTTGGCATTTTTGCCTATGCGCTCAACATCATTGGTGTTGACTGGAACCACAAGCTGAGCGGTGATCAGGCCATGGCGCTGGTGGTCATGGCCTCGGCCTGGAAGCAGATTGCCTATAATTTCCTGTTTTTCATCGCTGCCATGCAGTCTATTCCAAAATCGCTGATTGAAGCCGCTGCCATTGACGGGGCGGGTCCGGTGAAGCGTTTCTTCACTATCATTTTCCCGCTGATTACGCCGACCACGTTTTTCCTTCTGGTGGTTAATGTGGTTTATGCGTTCTTTGATACCTTCGGCATCATCCATGCGGTAACGCAAGGGGGACCAGCCAAAGCCACGGAAATCCTGGTCTACAAAGTGTTCAACGACGGGTTTGTCGGGCTTGATCTTGGCGGATCAGCGGCCCAGTCCGTCATTCTGATGATCATCGTCATTGCTCTGACGGTCATCCAGTTCCGTTATATCGAAAAGAAGGTCGAATACTCATGATCGAACATCGACCCTTTATTACGTTCCTGGCTCACTTCACGCTGATTATTGGCATTGCAATTGTCGCGTTTCCCATATGGGTCACCTTTGTGGCGGCAACCCATGATGCGGTGCGCATGACTCAGGTGCCTTTGCCCATGCTGCCTGGTGATCAGTTTTTCATAAATCTGAAAAAAGCCCTGTTTGAAGGTATCGGGGGTGCCGGAGGCATTCCGGTGGGCATGATGATGCTCAATTCTCTTGTTGTGGCACTGATGATTGCCACAGGTAAAATCATCATCTCCCTGCTTTCGGCTTTTGCTATTGTTTATTTCAAGTTTCCGTTCAGAATGGCTTTTTTCTGGATGATTTTTCTGACCTTGATGCTGCCGGTTGAAGTGCGCATTCTGCCCACGTTTGAGGTGGTGGCGGACCTGGGCATGCTCAATTCATTCTGGGGGTTGAGTATTCCTCTGATTGCCTCAGCGACTGCCACTTTCATGTTCCGGCAGGTGTTCCTCACCGTGCCGGACGAAATGCTGGAAGCGGCGCGGGTGGATGGGGCCGGTCCCATGCGGTTTTTCTTCGATATCCTTCTGCCGCTGTCGCGCACCAATATTGCCGCTCTGTTTGTCATCCTGTTCATCTATGGCTGGAATCAGTATTTGTGGCCGCTGCTGATCACTACGGATGCAAGCATGTTCACGGTGGTGATGGGTATCAAGCAGATGCTGGAAGCCGCCGAGCAGGCACCGGAATGGCACCTGATAATGATGACGGCGCTGTTGGCGATGTTGCCGCCTGTGGTTGTTGTTTTGACCATGCAACGCATGTTCGTCAAAGGGCTTACCGAAACCGACAAATAGATCCCGACCCTGAAAAACTGACTTTGAGAGTTCTATAAAATGGCTGAAATTGTTCTGGACGGCGTGAGAAAATCATATGGCAAGGTCGAAGTCATCAAGGGCGTGGACTGGAAAATCAACGATGGCGAATTTGTCGTCATTGTAGGCCCCAGCGGGTGCGGCAAGTCCACCCTGCTGCGCATGATTGCCGGTCTGGAAGCAATTACGGCGGGGGAAATTTCCATCGGCGATACCGTGGTCAATGATCTGGAACCCTCGGAACGCAACATTGCCATGGTGTTTCAGAATTACGCGCTTTATCCGCATATGAGCGTTTATCAGAACATGGCCTATGGGCTGAAAATCAAGAAAATCCCGAAGGACGAAATCGACAAGCGCGTGCAGCGCGCCGCCGAAATTCTGGAGCTGGAGGAATATCTTGACCGTCCCCCCCGCCAGCTCAGTGGAGGTCAACGCCAGCGGGTGGCCATGGGGCGGGCCATCGTGCGTCAGCCCGCTGTGTTTCTGTTTGATGAACCCCTGTCCAACCTTGATGCCAAACTCAGGGTGCAGATGCGTCTGGAAATCAAGAAACTACAGGAGGACCTGGGGATCACAAGCGTTTATGTCACCCACGATCAGGTTGAGGCGATGACCCTGGGGCACCGTCTGGCGGTTTTGAACGGGGGGGTTGTCGAGCAACTGGGTACGCCGATTGAAGTCTATGAAAAACCGGCGACGGTGTTTGTGGCCGGTTTTATCGGCTCGCCCTCCATGAACCTGCTCGAAGCCAGGCTTGATGAGGCGGGCGCTTTTGTTGTTCTTGCCGGTGGTGCCAAAATCGCCCTGCCCTCCCCCCTTGGCGAATATGGGGGCAGGGATGTGACTTTTGGGGTGCGCCCGGAGCATTTGGAGGACAAGGGCAAGGGCGCCAACAATTTGCAACTGTCGCTGAATGTCCGCGTGGTTGAGCAGTTGGGCGCAGATACTCTGGTGCACGGCACGCTGGGCGAAAACGGCGCCGAATTGGTGGCGCGCCTCGATGGCATCCGCACCTTGTCCCAAGGCCATGTGCTGGAGTTGAACATGGCGGCAAAATCCATCCACCTGTTTGATGGCAAAACCGGCAGGCGGCTGGGCTAGCTGTTTAGTCCCGGCTTGTGTTGGTGATCCCGGCGCGATTCGAACGCGCGACCCCCAGATTAGGAATCTGGTGCTCTATCCAGCTGAGCTACGGGACCCCGGAAGCATGCCGCTGATAGCTGAATACAGGTTATCGGACAAATGATATGGCGCAAACGTCAAATCAGAGCTCTGTTTCAGGGGTAAAGTCAACAGCGCCCGAAGGGTTTGAAGTAAAGCACCCGCCTGATAGAAAATCGTTACTCGAAAAGGTAAAACTCCTCTCTTGTGCACGATGTGCTTCATCTGAACACTTTCTTTCAGACAGAATTGCATGAGATTAACAGGTCCTAATTCGCTTCAAACATTAAACAGTCTGGCCAAGTGCTGTTTATCCGCAAACACCGGCTTCGGGCAAGAGGGACGGTGTGGCTGGTGTTGAAAAGATGTTCGAACAGATGCCGAATGATTAATTCGGGCTTGTTTCAGGGCGTAATCAGTGAGGTTCGGGCTAAACTTCAGGTCTGCGTCTGTCTGCCGTGAGGGCATCGGATACTGGTTGTAAAGCCACAATAGAGGGTAAAAATTTTTCTCAAAGCCAGGTTCTCGCGTAATTGTTTTGACAATACGGCCCTGAGCATGGCCATTGGGTAATGATTTTTGCCGTAATGTCGTGTATTTTCCCAGCAACTGGAGCCTGTCCTGTTTCGGCGCGAATGAAAACAGGGCTCTGTTTCATCGTTTGCTCGCGTTTCCAAATCGGATATCCGGTTCCGCTTGTTCTGGAAACGCTCTAACAGGGTAAGACTGGTTTGATTTTTACCAATTTCAAAACGTTTAGGTCGGAGGTGGTTCTGGCATTGGGCATATTGAGCGTAATGGGTGCTTCTGCGGTTTCCGTACAGGCGTGTGAGGGGTTGCGCGCCGGGCCAAAGGGGGTTGTGGTTGAGGTTGTCGATGGTGACACTGTTGTGCTTGATAATGACCTCAAGGTGAGGCTGATCGGTATGCAGGCACCTAAGCTTGCCTTGGGCCGCGTCGGTTTTGAAGCCTGGCCCAGAGCGGAGGAAGCACAACAGGCACTGGAAGAGCTGGCGCTGGGGGAGATAGTTGAAATCCGCTACGGGGGTGCAGAGCGCGACCGGCATGGAAGGGTGCTGGGACACATGTATGTGGGGGAAAATGAAATATGGGCGCAAAAAGCCATTGTTCTGGCGGGCCTTGCGCGGGTTTATTCGTTTTCTGATAATCGCTTTTGCCTTGAGGAACTCTATCTGGCCGAAGCGCGTGCCCGGGCTGAGCGTGTTGGAATCTGGGATGGGGAACCCTATTATCAGGTGCGCCAGGCAGACAGGCCGGAGCAGATTCTGAGCCGGGTTGACAATTATGAACTGGTTGAGGGACGGATCCTGAATGCGGACCGCGTGGGCCAGCGTGTCTATCTCAATTTCGGCACCTATTGGAAGGAAGACTTCACCATTGTAATCGAACGCTCCGGTTTGCGCATGTTTGAACAGAGGGGGCTTGATCCGCTGGCACTTGAGGACGCTCTCGTCAGAGTGCGGGGCTGGGTCGACCGGCGCGATGGCCCGCGCATCGAAGTCACTCACCCCGAGCAGATTGAGATTCTGGCTACAAGATGAAGCAGGGCATCCCACAATATGTGATCGGGCCTTTTATGAGGCGGGTTTGGCGGCTGGCCACACGACTTGGTATCGTGCTGATGGTGTTTTCGCTGGCGGCCTGCTCTTCCATATTGGGGGGCAATGGCGTTTATACCTCCCAGACCCGAGATGGGCAGATAAGCGCTGTGCCCGCCGGTACGGATCCTGAGGATGCGGTCATAGGGCGGCGGGAACACCCGCTGATTGTTGCAGCCTACGGAGGTATCTATTCGCATCAGCGCACCGAAATCATGCTGGCGCGGATTGTCTCAAGGTTGCTGGGAGCCGCCAACCAGTCCCAAACCTCTTTCACCATCACCATTCTTGATTCCCCGCAGGTCAATGCCTTTGCGTTACCGGGGGGGTATATCTATGTGACGCGCGGCATTCTGGCACTGGCCAATGATTCAAGTGAACTGGCGGCGGTACTGGCCCATGAGATTGCCCATGTCACCCTGCGTCACGCCCGGGCGCGCACCAACCGGGTGGCCACCAGCCAGTTGGTAGACCAGGTGATTACCGGAGTTCTGGGGGGGGATATTGAAACCGACCAGACGGCGGCGCGCTCGCGGCTGTCTCTGGCAGCCTTTTCACAGGCTCAGGAGCTGGCAGCAGATGAGGAGGGCGTGAAAATTGCCGGGCTTGCCGGATATGACCCCCATGCCGCCGGGCGGTTCTTGGGCACCATGGCCCGGTTCGCAAGCTTTGCCGAAGGCGAAGCAGAGGGGGGGGATGATTTTCTGGCCACCCATCCCTCAACGCCCAATCGCATTCAAAGGGCGGTGCAGGCAGCGCGTGGATTTGGTGCGCCGGGCCTGGGGGAAACCGACAGGGCCGGGTATCTGGCGGCAATTGATGGCATAGCTTTTGGTGACAATCCCGAAGAGGGGATTGTTGTGGGCCGGCAGTTTATTCACCCCGCTCTTGAGTTCACTTTTACGGCTCCGCGCCGCTATACTCTGCAAAATTCACCAACGGCGGTGGTGGGGATTGCCGGTGATGGCGAGGCGGTGCGTTTTGACAGTGCCGAGGTTCCTGACAACATGGCGCTGACCGACTATCTGAAATCGGGATGGATTGCGGGGCTTGATGAAAACAGCGTTGTCAGAGAGCGTCATAACGGGGTTAGCATGGCCTCGGGTGTTGCCCGGACCGACCAGTGGGCCTTCCGGGTTACAGCGGTGCGTTTTGAGGGGGAGGTTTATCGTTTTATATTCGCTGCCCGCGAAAACAACGAGGAGTTTATCCGTGCTGCCGAAGAGACGATCAGAAGCTTCAGGCGCGTGCGCGCAGGAGATTTGCGCTCCATCCGCTCTGTGAGTGTTGAGGTGGTGACTGCCCGACGCGGGGAAACGGCAGACAGCATGGCCGAACGCATGGGGCGCATTCCCGAGGCGCGCGAAACCTTTTATATTTTGAACAATCTCTTTGCCGGGGATGAGCTTATTCCAGGTCAGTCCTACAAGATTGTCAGTGTGAAATAATCTTCAGGCCAGTCCGGCCAGAAAAAAAGGGCCAGCCAGATGGCTGACCCTTTGTTCGATCGGGATGAAGTTCCAAGCAAAGGAACCTTAAAAAAGGAATCAGGCGGCGGCCTCTGTACCGGACTTCCCCTCTGGTGCCGTTTCAGTTTTTTCGGCTTCCCCTGCGGGGGGAGTGATAGCGTCACTCTTGGGTCCGCGACGCGGGCTTTTGGCCAGTTCCTTGAAAATTACCTGTTCGCCTTCGGTCAGGGTGATTTTGCGCACCACCGAAATTTCACGCGACATGCGGTCCATGGCCTGTTCAAAAAGCTGGCGCTCGGAATAGGACTGTTCAGGCTGGTCTTCGGAGCGGAACAGATCGCGCACCACCTCGGAGATATAATCCAGGTCGCCGGAATTGATTTTTGCTTCATATTCCTGGGCACGGCGGCTCCACATGGTGCGTTTGACGCGGGCGCGTCCGGTCACAGTTTTCAGGGCCCGGGTAACCGCCTCTTCGCTGGCCAGCTTGCGCATGCCGACACTTTTCACCTTGGCGACAGGCACACGCAGGGTCAGTTTATCCTGCTCAAAATTGATGACAAAAAGCTCCAGCTTGAGTTCAGCAATTTCCTGCTCCTCAATGCCGGTTATCTGGCCCACACCGTGGGCGGGGTACACAACAAATTCACCGGTTTTGAAGCCGGCACGCTGCACAGGTTTCTTAGCTGCCATTGGGGCAATACTCCGTTCTTGACGCCATGATGGACAAGACCCTTGGTGGACAGGCTTTCCATCAGATAACATTCACCCGTGAACCGGGTGCACGCATCAGCAAGGGCTCGATCGCAACCCGGGTTCCACTTTATCCGGTCTGCGTTGGAAGAAATTTCTATCTGCCAAGGAAGAGGGCACTCTTCTGGTGCCCAGGTCATCAAGACACTCGCTACTGCGCTATGGTTGTGACCGACATAACACAGTTTTGCACAGAAATCAAAAGAGACTATTCAACGGGTTAACAGCGGTTGTGCGCCGACCTGAAGAAGGTGTGACACAAAAGCTACGCCCCCCGGGTTCTCCTGAAATTCATCAGCAGGTTTTAGTCGCCTTCACCCGGCTTTTCGGAAAAATATTTTTCAAACTTGCCCTTCATGCCATCATATTTTTCCGCATCGGGCATGGGGGCTGTCTGGCGGGTGATGTTGGGCCAGATCGAAGAAAATTTGGTGTTGATTTCGAGCCACTTTTCTAAACCGGATTCCGTGTCGGCGCTGATGGCTTCTGCAGGGCATTCGGGTTCGCACACACCGCAATCGATGCACTCATCGGGATGGATGACGAGCATGTTTTCCCCTTCATAGAAACAATCTACCGGACACACTTCAACGCAGTCCGTATATTTGCATTTGATGCAATTGTCCGAGACGATGTAGGTCATGGAAAAGCCTAATGAGACAGAGTTCAGGGTTGGCGTTTAACGCGTGAATTCACAAAAGCGACTGGTGCCTAGCCCTTTTTCCGGATAAACTCAACCCGAAGAACGCTATCGATCAAGCAAATGGTCGGTTTGTCGCCGTTGCTTTTTTGTCGGTCTTCCACTTCCCGGCTCGCGACTGCCTGTCGACTTTGCCAATCCCCGCTTTTCATCTCGCGCCAGTTCGGGGGAGAGGTCCTCATAAAGCTCTTGCGCTTCTGATGCGGGCCCCCGTCTTGAGCCCGGGGCACTCACCCGCAGGATGATGATGCGCTTGGCATAGGTTATGGTGAGCACCATCCCGGTGCTGACAGCAAAACTGGCCTGGCCTATGCGCTTGCCATCGACGCGTACATTGCCGCTTTTGATAAGTTTCTGGGCCAGTGTGCGGGTTTTGAGAACCCGGGCAAACCACAACCATTTGTCCAGACGTTGGCGGTTGTTTGTGCGCTGGCCGGTATCGGGAAAATCAGTTCTCTGAACAGAATGCGCTTTTGCCATCAGGTTCTATTTTTTCGGCAAGTTCTGTTTGAGAACAGCCAGAGCGGCAAAGGGGGAATCCGGGTCGAGGGGTTTTGCGCGCGGTTTTTTTGGTGGTTGCCCGGGCGTTTTGCCCTGGTAATTTTCGTTGCGCGTCTGGGATTTTTTGGCCTTGGGCTTGCCTCCGTACTGGCGGGGTTTATTGCCTGGGGCCTTTGCGCCTGTACGGGAGTTTTTTGTCGCGCCCGGGGGGCGGCGACTGGCCGGGAACCAGATTTCATCAAACTTAGGCTCGACCTCCAAATCGGTGTCAGTTTTTTCTTGGGGCTCCATCCGTTTGGGCTCTGCCTTGCTGTCTGATTCTGTTTGCGATTTTTTTGTGGTTTCGTTTGCGCCTTCTTGTGCACTTTCCCGGGTCTCTCCGGTGCCTGCAAAGTCCTCAGGGGACGCGCCATCAAGTTTGGCCAGTGCTGCAATATTGTCCTCGGATCTGGTCAGGTTCTTTTCAGGCGTATCGCTGCCATCGAGTTTGGCTACCTCCTCAAGGTCGGCCTCCAGATCGGTATCGGGGGGAAGTGCGTCTGTTTTTTTACTTTCGCTTTTTGGTGCGGCTTCAATCGGGGTGCGCTGCACCCGGTAACCAAGGGATTTCAGAATGGAGGCGAAATCCTCTCCTGCACAGCCAAGAAGGGATGTCATTTCCACAGTCACGCGAAAGCCGTTGCGCTCGGCGGCACCCTCGGGAATTTCCCTGTCCACGTCGCCAGGCCCTTTTGTGCGCGAAGCATCAAAGCTAATCAGGGGCCGGATAATGTCGGCAAGTCGTTCCAGAATGTCCACCCGCACCGCACGTCTGTTGGCAACCTTGAAACCGGCGACCTCATAAAGGGCGGGATTGACCCTGGGATCTATTTCAAACGAGGTGCGCCCCGACAGAACGATTGCGGGGATGTCCGTTACCCCCGGCTGGCGCAAGCCGCCGTTTTTGAGAGCAAACAATATCAGCGAAAGTTCACGTGGCGCGGGTTTCAGGGACAGGGGCAGATAGATATGATAGGCGCCAAAGCGGATGCCAAGACGGCGCATTTTCCCCCGGACTTCCTGATCCAGCCCACGCACCTCTTCGGCCACGAGGCGGCGGGGCAGAATGCCGAATTTCTCTGACAACTGAAAGACGATACCCCGGGCAGTTCCCTCAATATCCTCAGGCTCGCGCAAGGCAAGAATCTGCTCGAGCTGGGTGTTGATGGCGTGGCGCAGCCACATCTGCAACCGGTCCTGCACATTTTCAAGCTCAGCGCCTTCAAGGCTTTCGTCGGCCAGAACGATGATACGGGGGGAAAACAGGGTGTCTCCCTCGGCCAGTTCGGCGATGATTTCACCTTTCCAGCGCAAAAAACCGTCGGTGGAAAGCACAATCTGATCGTTGGGAGCGGCGGCCAGCCGGATGGCGCGGTTGCGAATTTCCGGGGCGACCGCGGAATTTGCGCTGGCCCGCAACCCTTTGGCATCTCCAGCCCCTTCCGATTTGGCGAGGGTAAAGCGAAACCCCTCGATGGAACCAATCAGGTGGCCCTCGAGGTGGACCTCGCTTTTTTCGTTGATCTGGGGGTTTGCCATGGTTTTGTCTCTGAGGTGGCGGATCAGCACCGAAGTGCGCTTGTCCACGAACCTGCGGGTTAATCTCTCGTGTAGCGCATCGCTGAGGGCGTTTTCAATTTCACGGGTTTTTTGCCGCCAATCAAGAGGGTTGTCCAGCCAGTTTTTTCGGTTGGCGACAAATGTCCAGGTACGAACCTGCTTGATCCGGTTGGAAAGCGTATCAACATCACCGCCCACATTGTCGCAGAAGCGTACCTGTTCTTCAATCCAATCTTGGCCAATTGTGCCTCTGGTGCGCAAATCAGTAAAGATTGCGGTAATTATGTCGACATGCTGGCTCAGGGAAGTTTCGCGAAAATCGGGTATCTGGCAGCATTCCCAGAGCAGGCGGGTAAGCCCTTCGGTGTTGGCGAGTTCAGCAGTGCCGTTTTTGATCAGCGTTTCCAGAATGCGCTGATCCAGTACCAGAGGCACGCGTGCCAGTTTGCGCGAGCCGGGCTTCTCCCGGTTTTGCAGAGTATGTGTGTCGGGTGTCATTTCAAGGGACCGGGAAAGGGCAAGGGGTGAGGAAAAATCCAGCCTTGTGTTTCGCCACTGCAAAATGCGAACGGGTTCGAACTCATGATTTTGCAGGCGCGTTACCATCTCTTCGTCAAGGAGCGCTGCATGGCCGGTCACCCCGAATGTGCCGTTGGTGATGTGCCGCCCGGCCCGCCCTGCGATCTGGGCCATTTCAGTCGGGGTCAGGGGGCGGGACTGGCGGCCGTCAAACTTGGTGTCGGATGAAAAGGCAACATGGGTTATGTCCAGATTCAGGCCCATGCCGATGGCGTCCGTGGCAACCAGAAAGTCCACCTCGCCATTCTGATAGAGTGCCACCTGGGCGTTGCGGGTGCGTGGGGACAAGGCACCCATCACAATGGCAGCCCCGCCGCGCTCGCGGCGCACCAGTTCAGCAATAGCGTAAACCTCGCGGGCGGAAAAAGCGATAATGGCGCTGCGCGGGGGCAGTCGGGTGATTTTTTTTGACCCGGCATAGAGCAATTGGGAAAACCGGGGGCGCTCTATGATTTCAATGCCCGGCAACAATGCCCGGATGATAGGGCCCATGGTGGCGGCACCCAGTAACAGGGTTTCGTGTTTTCCCCGTGCGTGCAAAATGCGGTCGGTGAACACATGGCCGCGCTCCAGGTCAGTGGCGGTCTGGATCTCGTCGATGGCAACAAAGTCCACGGACAGGTGCACAGGCATCGCCTCGGTGGTGGCGACCCAATAGCGGGCTCCGTGGGGCAAAATGCGCTCTTCTCCGGTGACAAGGGCCACTGCCTCCGGGCCAACCCGCTCACAGATGGTTTCATAGACTTCGCGGGCCAGCAACCTTAAGGGCAGGCCGATCATGCCCGTGTGGTGGGCCAGCATGCGTTCGATGGCGAAGTGTGTTTTGCCGGTATTGGTGGGCCCAAGGATCGCGCGAAGCTGATTGTCAGCGCAATAGTCAAAACCGGTGGAAATGGACATTGTCTTAACGCGTCGCTTTCGGGGGAGAGGAGCCTGGATTTGTGTTCCATTTCAGAACGAGATTGCAAGCAAAAACTGGTGGCCGTTAACAAAGAGCACAAAGAAAGAACAAAGTCAGACCGAATCGGTACTCATGTGTGAGTCCTGATTTGTTCTCTACTTCATGTAGTAGGGTTTTGTCGTAAGAGAGGCAAAAGCGATTGATTTTCGTCAGTAAAGGCAAAAACCGGGGAAATCGGGTTCATTCCGGTTAAAATTTGGTGAATGCGGGGAAAGGGACAGTAAAAATGAACAGGTATTTAACCGGCATAATTTCCCATGTTTTCCCAGATTAACCATAAAAGCGCCTGGAATCAGGACCTTTCAGGGCAGGTATTTTTTTGGGCCGGGGTGTTGACGTCCCAGACTGGTACAGGACTTTGGGGGAATCACGTGGTTTCCCCGGTCTTGTTTATGGGTCTATGACTTAGCTCAGGCCGGTCAGCACCATTGAAAGGTCGCCCAGTGAGGTGCCTATAAGTACCCGGTAGGGAATGAAGGTGCCCGAGTCTCCCAGTGGCGCATACCAGATGAGTATGCGCTCAGAGGCCTGCAGATAGGTGGTGATTTCAGAATTCAAATAATGACCGGAAATAGGCTGGTAGCTGATCTGGCACAAGATAACCGGGCCCTGATAACCGGTGCGGGCCGAGGTCGCAGTTTCTGCCGAGGCAAAACGAAGTTGCAAGTCAAAGCGCTCAACACCGGTGAAAATATTCAGGGTGCGCTCACAAAGGGAGCGGTCAAGCTGCCCGCCTTTCAGAATAAAAGCCGAGAGCATGTCGTTGACCCCGACAAGGTGGCGGCGCTCCAGCGGCACCTGGTCAATGCGAGGCTGAAGGGGCGGGGCCATATAAAAGGCGGTGACATTGCCCCCCGATAGGCGTACGTCTAGGGTGACGATGCCTTCGCTTGAGCTGGTCTGCAGATTGAACTCTTTTCCAGCATAGGCGGACCGGGCGGAGGTTCCTGATACCCTGGCGGTTGCCGAGCCGCGGGCCACAAACTGTCCGAGCCCGGTGACATTTGCTTCCAGTTCAAGGGAATAGGCAGAGCCGGTGTCGCGCAGTTTGATCTGGGCATTGGCCACAATAGTGCCACCAACGCTGATGACATATTCCGCGTTAGCTGCAACGGGCTGCGCAAAAGCGGGGAAGGGGAGGACAAAAAAGGCAAGAACCGGGCTGAGTAGTTTCCGCGCTGCACTGAAGTTCCGGGCCAATCGCGACAGGGCTTTGAGCATTTTTTAATGTCTGCCTTTGGTCAGTGGGAGGGAAAGGTTCTGTGTTTGCGGAGTTTTCTTCGAATCAATTGCCCGCTAAACTGCCCTTAGAAGCGCGGCTTTTCAAGGCGAGCCTATTTGGGAGTGGCCGCATTGCGTCGGTTATGCTTGACTGGGCCCATGCGTTTGACTATCTAGTCTCGACTTTTTCAACTTTTGATAGCGGCCCGGCATAGAGCCAATGTAATTTGGTTTTTTCGTGAGCTGTTTAGTAGACAGGAATGAGAATAATGGCACGGCGTTGTGAACTCAGCGGTAAAGGCGTAATGACGGGGAACAATGTGAGCCATGCGCTCAACCGTACCCGGCGCCGGTTTTTGCCCAATCTGTGCAATGTAACCCTCTTGTCAGATGCGCTGGAGCGCTCGGTCAAGCTCAAGGTTTCGGCCCATGCGTTGCGCACGGTTGAGCATCGGGGCGGGCTTGATGCCTATCTGCTCAAGGCAAAGGACAGCGAACTTTCCAAGCGCGCGCTCGGGGTCAAGCAGGAAATCAAGGCGGCTCTGGCCTCCTAGCTACGGATATTCGGCCCCGGCCCGAAAGGTTTTGCGCGCCGGTTTTGCCGACGCGCTTTTTCGTTTGTGCTATAAGTTCCAGGTCGCACCGGTCTGTTGCCGGGAAGCGGTATAACAGGGTCTTTTGAGACCCGTCACAGGGGTGCATTTATTATGCTCACTCGCGTTTTTCCTGCCGTGGCGGCCATGGCTGCCATTGTCGTTCTTTCAAACTTTCTGGTGCAATTTCCGGTTCAGGCCCGGTTTGGAAGCCTCAATCTGGCCGACTTGTTGACCTGGGGCGCCTTCACCTACCCGATTGCGTTTCTGGTCACTGATCTGACCAACCGGCATTTTGGTGCTTCCATCGCCCAAATGGTCGTGCTTGCGGGTTTTGTGCTGGCGGTGTTGATTTCATTTTATCTGTCCACACCGCGCATTGCCATTGCCTCGGGCAGCGCGTTTCTGGTGGCGCAACTTCTGGATGTGGCGGTTTTTGACCGTTTGCGGGCCTCCCAATGGTGGCGTGCACCGCTTCTGTCCTCGTTGCTGGGTTCAATGGTGGATACGGTGCTTTTCTTCTCGCTGGCTTTTTCCGCCAGTTTTCCGATGCTTGGGTTAAGCGACAGCTTTGCCACCGAAGCAGCGCCGCTTCTTGGGGTATTTGCGCTGGAGGCGCCACGCTGGATGTCGTGGGCGCTGGGCGATTTCGGGGTGAAGGTATTGGTGGCGCTGGCGATGCTTGTGCCCTATTCGGTGTTGCGTTTATGGATCGCCGACCGGGTTCTGCACCCCGCCTCCAAATAGGACTTTATGTCGGCAGTTCGAACTCGAGCAACAAGGTGCGCTGCCAGTCGTTGAAATTGTCGTCCGAGACGATAACCATGCGGGTTGAGCCGTCTTTGCCTGTGCGCACCGCCAGCCCTTCCATATTGTCTATGTCCCCACCAAAGCCGCTCAGGATGACTTCCCCCTCCATCAGACTGCCCGGGGCCACATTTTCAGCCTTGATACGGCGCACCTGCATTTTGAAGCCTAAAAAGCTGAAGCCACGCTCCAGCACCAACAGGTCGCCGTCGGGAAGAAATGCGCAATCTGTAGGTTTGAACCCGGAGGCGACGCTGAGCGAAAGCGCACCCACGTCACGCCGGCCTAAAAGCCAGGCAGAGTGGTTGCCCTTTTCGTTCTCCACATTTTCGGGGATGAGCAGGGTTGAGCCGGAGATGGGAGAATCTGGCGGCGCGATGCACACGGATTCAAGGCTTTCATTAGTGCGCAGGGTGCTCAGCCAGTCGGGAATTGCGACTTTGCGGGCAGCGCCAACGGGGCGCCCGTTTGTCAGGTCAAAATCAGCGACGCGGGTCAGATTTTCAAAACTGACCCTGACCGCCGCAGGGCTTCCGCCACGAAAAATGGTCACGATGGATTCGGCATCGCGGGTATAGTTTTCCGGCAGGGGGGCGCCTCTGGAATTCTGGAGCGGCGAAATCTGCACATTCTCCAGTCCCTTTGGGCGACCATTGTTGCGGGATTTCAGCACTCCTGAGATGAACTGACCTTGGTCGGTGACCATGACAAAACGTTTGTCGTCGAGAAAATCTATGCCTGAGACGCCGCCAAAAACCTCCGGCCCCTCAAGCACCAGCCCACCGCGCCAGATAAGGTCACCGACCTTGTTGCCGGGGGCAATTGACTGATACTGCTCAATGGGTTCTGCGCTGATAACCCCGTCGCTGGCAAACACCTGTCCGGGGTTGGCAAATAGCACAAGCGCCAGTGCGCCAAAGCTGAAGCTCAAAAGGCAGCGGCCCTGTTTCATCTTGCCAGCCGCCGGCGTGACATGGCAGGGGGTTCTTCGTCGAACAGGTCGGCCAGATGGTCGGTCAGCGCGCCTGCCAGTTCTTCAGCATCGAGCAGAGTTATGGCGCGCCGGTAATAGCGGGTGACATCATGGCCGATGCCGATGGCCACAAGCTGCACCGGCGAGCGGGTTTCAATTTCTTCGATAACCTGGCGCAAGTGGGTCTCCAGATAATTGCCGGGGTTGATGCTCTGGGTTGAATCGTCAACCGGGGCACCATCGGAAATCACCATAAGTATGCGGCGACTTTCGGGCCTTGCTATCAAGCGTTTGTGAGCCCATTGCAGGGCTTCGCCGTCAATATTCTCCTTGAGCAGGCCCTCGCGCATCATCAGGCCCAGATTGCGGCGGGCATGACGCCAGGGCTGGTCAGCGGATTTATAGATGATGTGGCGAATATCGTTGACGCGTCCGGGGCCGGGGGGGCGGCTGGCCTCAAGCCAGGCCTCGCGGGAACGTCCACCCTTCCAGGTGCGGGTGGTGAAACCCAAAATTTCAACCTTGACCCCGCAACGCTCCAGCGTACGGGCCAGAATGTCTCCGCAGATGGCAGCGATAGTGATGGGGCGGCCGCGCATGGAGCCGGAATTGTCGATGAGCAGCGTCACTACCGTGTCGCGGAAATCGGTGTCGCTTTCCTGTTTGAACGATAAGGGCTGCATGGGGTCGGTAATGACACGGGTCAGGCGGGCGGCGTCGAGCACGCCCTCTTCTAGGTCAAACTGCCAGGAGCGGTTCTGCTGGGCCATCAGGCGACGCTGCAATTTGTTGGCGAGGCGGGCAACAGCTCCCGACATGTTTTCCAGTTGCTTGTCGAGCAGGACACGCAATTGCTCAAGCTCTTCGGGCGGACACAGGTCGGCAGCGGAGACTGTCTCGTCAAATTTTGTGGTGAAGATTTTATAGTGCAGCTGATTATCCGGCATGTTGTCGCCGTCGGGCATGGTCATGGAATCGGGAACTTCGTCCCCTGCGTCCCTCAGGTCTTCTTCATTCATGTCCGAGAGTTCAGCATCTTTTGCGTCGGTCTCGCCTTCTTCCTCCTGGGTGCCCTCAGCTTCGTCCTGCTCGCTTTCCCGGTCGTTGCCTTCCCCCTGACCCTCCTGGGGGGAGGTGTCCTCGGCCTTGCCCCCGGCGTCGGTTTCGTCCTCGGCATCCTGTTCTTCGTCGAACTGGTCGTCGTCCAGGGAGATGTCGGGAGCCAAATCAAGGTCGCTCAGAACGGTGCGGGCAGCGCGGGCATAATCATCCTGATTTTCAAGGTGAGAGGCCAGAGCTTCAATGGAGTCGGCAGCCAGAGAGTTGATATGATCCTGCCACAGGTCAACGATTTTTTGACCCGCAGGGGGAATGGGCAGGCCCACAAGCCGCTGCCGCAAAATGAGCGCCAGGGCCTCGGCCAGCGGTGCGTCGTCGCGGTTCTCAATGTTCTGATAGTTGGCCCGGGTCATGCGGTCGTCGAGCATTTCCCCAATGTTGGTTTTCATGCCCTCCATGCGCGCGCAGCCCAGGCTTTCGATGCGCGCCTGCTCCAGCGCATCAAAGGCCGCTCTGGCATCGGGCTCGCCGGGTGCCCGTTTTGCGTGGCGGCGCGGATTGTGGGCGGCAAGGCGCATGGCCATGGCATCGCCCTGCCCCCGTGCAATGGAGATATCACGCTTTGAAATCAGTCGGGGCAGGTTGGCCAGCCGCACCTTGTCCTTGCCCATGATGGGGCGGTCGGCGGTAAAACTGACTTCGGTTTCGCCGTTGCCTGAAATAGCGCGCACCGTCACCCCGACCGCGGATTTGAATATCGCGGCATTATCGGGGGAATTGGACCTTGCGCGGGGGCGCTGTGTCATTTCAGGCCTCGTGGGGGGTTCTTTTTTTTTACGCGCTGATGGCCAGGTTGGCTGAACTTTCGGGCAGGTCGACACCAAAGACACGCTGATAGAGTTCGGCCACAACCGGGCGTTCCAGTTCATCACATTTGTTGAGGAAGGTCAGGCGGAAAGCAAAACCAACATCGCCGAATATCTCGGCATTTTCGGCCCAGGTAATCACCGTGCGCGGGCTCATCACCGTGGAAAGGTCGCCATTGATGAAGGCAGAGCGGGTCAAATCGGCGACCCTGACCATGTTGGAGATGGTCTTTTTACCTTCTTCATTGTGATAGGATTTGGCCTTGGACAGAACAATACCCACCTCCTGCTCGTGGGCAAGATAGTTCAAAGTCACCACCATCGACCAGCGGTCCATCTGACCCTGATTGATTTGCTGGGTGCCGTGATAAAGCCCCGAAGTGTCCCCCAGCCCGATGGTGTTGGTGGTGGCAAACAGGCGGAAAGCAGGGTGGGGGATAATCACCCGGTTCTGGTCAAGCAGGGTCAGGCGGCCGGCGGTTTCAAGCACGCGCTGGATAACGAACATCACGTCAGGACGGCCCGCGTCATATTCATCAAATACCAGCGCCACATTGTTCTGCACAGCCCAGGGCAACATGCCGTCGCGGAACTCGGTGACCTGCATGCCATCCTTGACGACAATAGCGTCTTTGCCCACAAGGTCGATGCGGGAGACGTGACTATCCAGATTGATACGGACCAGAGGCCAGTTGATACGGGCGGCAACCTGTTCGATATGGGTGGATTTACCGGTGCCGTGATAACCCTGCACCATCACCCGGCGATTGAACTGAAAACCGGCCAGAATGGCCAAGGTCGTATTGCGGTCAAACAGATAGTCAGGATCGATGGGGGGCACATATTCATTGGGCTCTCTGAAACCCTTGACCATCATGTCGGTGTCGATGCCGAATAAGTCGCGCGCGCTGAATTGAGTGTCGGGCAGGTTTTCATATTCGCTCATGGGTGGTCTCTTGATTGATTGTTGGGGGGTCGCTTTTTGAAGGGACTGTATGCGCTGACCCTTAAGATGCAAATCCCTTGGACTTGAGATGATTATAGGCGGTGATGATGGCGCGCAGGCGATCTTCGGATGCGCGGTCACCGCCATTGGCGTCCGGGTGATGGAGTTTGACCTGCTCCTTGTAGGCCTTCTTGAGTTCTTCGGCGCTGACGCGGGTTGAGAACCCGAGCACCTCAAATGCCTGCCGGTCGACTTCCACAAGGCGCAATTCGCGTTTGGTCATGGGCTTGCGGCCCCGGTTGCGGGCGACACGGGCAAACAGGTTCAGGGGGTCGGCAAAACGCTTGTCGACCTGTTCTCGGGGCCCTGCCCCTCCGGTTTTTTTGCGTGAAGTGGAACGGGCGGCACCACTGGTACCGTGTTCCCAGGTCGGGCGCCCGCCGGTGAAACGGTCATTGCGCACGGCTTCGGCGGCCTCACTATCCCCCATGCCGGAAAAATAGTTGAAGGTTTTGTTGTACTGGCGCACATGGGCAACGCAATAGTTATAAAATTCACCCTCGGCTTTTTTACCTTTGGGCGCGCGCTTGTTGCCGGGCTTGTCACAACCCTCCCACTCGCAGACAGGCCCCGCGGGCTGGTCGTTGCTGCGTTTGCGTGGTTTAATGCGAATGGAGTCAAAAACCTTGGAACTCAGCGTACTAATCCTGATATTGGTGGTTGAAGGTCAAACAGTCACAAAAGGCACGTCATGGGTGTGGAGCAAAGCATTATACAAAAACTCAACGCGGTTTTCGAGCCTGAATTTCTCGAACTTGAAGATATATCCGAACGCCATCGCGGGCATGCGGGGTGGCGCGAGGGCGGGGAAAGTCATTTCCGCCTGAAAATCGCGACCCGCCATCTAGCATCTAAAGCGCGGGTGGCGCAACACCGGGCAATAATGGATGCGCTAAAAAGCGAATTTGACGCAGGACTGCATGCCCTTACGATCGAAATTATCAACCCTGAGAAGGTTTTGCAGCCCCCGACAGGGGAGTAATGCGCAACTGGGTCAGCCTGTTTCGACTTTTTCGGATGATTTTGATGCGCAGGCCCTGAAAGGTGAATTGCTGGCCCTGGTCGGGAATGGTTTTGGCTTCGTGAATGACCAGGCCGGCGATGGTTGTGGCCTCTTCGTCGGAAAGGTTCCAGTTCAGCGAGCGGTTGAGATCGCGAATAGGCAGGGAGCCATCCACGATATAGGAGCCATCGCTTTGCTTGGTGACCCCCTGCAACACGATGTCGTGTTCGTCGGAAATTTCCCCGACAATTTCCTCTAAAATGTCCTCAAGGGTTATCAGGCCCTGGACTTCGCCATATTCGTCCACCACCAGCGCAAAATGGGTTTTGCCCTTCAGGAAAGCGTTGAGCTGGGACTGGGCCGATGTGGTCTCGGGCACGAACCAGGGCTGCTTGGCGATGCGTTCAACACTGACTTTGCTGACATCTCCGCCAACTCTTACCAGTTCGGCCAGCACATCTTTTGCGTGAACCACGCCGATGATTTCGTCGCGATCCCCTTTATGCAGCGGGATGCGGGTATAGGGGCTGTTGAGTACCGCCTGAAGCAGCTCCTCGGGACCAAGGTTGATATCAAGGGCCACCATATTGGTGCGGTGCACCATGATTTCAGAGACCTCAAGTTCAGAAAGGTCAAGAATGCCGCCCAGCATATCGCGGTCATGCTTGATGACTTCTCCTTCGGCATGGAGCAGGTCCACGGTGCCGCGAATTTCCTCCCGTCCCGTCAGGCCCGACCTTGTGTCGTCGGTCTTGACCCCGAGCAGACGCAAGAGTGTGCGCACCAGCCATTGAATGATGGCGGTCAGGGGTGCCAGCACAATCACCACAGGGCGGATTATGGGGGATACGCCAAGGGCAAACTCATTGGGCTGGTTGATGGCCCAGGTCTTGGGCAGGACCTCGGCAAAAATCACCACGGCCAGTGTCATCACCAGGGTGGCATAAACCACGCCGGTGTCGCCAAACAGGGTGATCAGTACCGAAGTTGCGAGCGCGGAGGCCAGAATATTGACCAGATTGTTGCCCAGCAGAAGTGCGCCGATCAGCCGCTCTTTGCTGGCAATCAGCTGTTCTACAATTCCGGCTCGTGCCGAGGCGCCGTGCTTTTCGGTTTTAGAGCGGGCAAGCTGATGAATGCGGGCACGTGACACTGCGGTCAGCGCTGTTTCGGAACCTGAAAAAAAGGCGCTGAGCAGCAACAGAAAAAATATGGCAGCGATGGTAACCCAGATGGTCAGACTCAATTGATAGCTCCGTTCAGTTTATCTTAGGGTCCTGACCCTAGCGCATGTCGTCAAGAAATGCGTGAATGTCTGCTGCGTTTACATTTTCTGCGACAAAGGCCTTGCCGATGCCGCGGGTCAGGATGAAATTCAACTTTCCGCGCGTAACTTTCTTGTCCTGGGCAATATGATGCATCAGTTTTTCCGTTGATGCCAGCTCTCCGGGGATATCGGCCAATGTGGTGGGCAGACCGGCATTTTGCAAATGGCGCTCAATGCGGATTATGTCCTGGCTTGATGCAAGGCCCGTTCTGGCTGAAAACCTGTGGGCCAGCATCATGCCAATGGCGACCCCCTCACCGTGCAACAGCCTGTCGGAATAGCCCGTTGCCGCTTCGAGCGCATGCCCGAAGGTATGACCCAGATTAAGCAGCGCGCGCACGCCCCCCTCGAATTCGTCAGCAATGACAAAACGGGCCTTGGCCTGACACGAGCGGGCGATGGCTTCGGCCTGTGCCGGACCGCCGGAAAGAATTTCGGAGAGATTTTCCTCAAGCCAGAAGAAAAACTCCTCATCGTCAATCAGACCATATTTAACCACTTCAGCATAACCTGAGGCGAACTGTCGGGGCGGCAGGGTCGCAAAAACATCAAGGTCGGCAAGCACCAGTTTTGGCTGGTGGAAAGCTCCAACCAGATTTTTGCCGAATTTGGTGTTGATGCCGGTCTTGCCGCCCACGGAGCTATCGACCTGGGCCAGAAGCGATGTGGGGATTTGTACAAAAGCCATGCCACGCCGGGTGATGGCCGCGGCAAAGCCTGCAAGGTCGCCAATGACGCCCCCCCCAAGTGCCAGAATGATGTCGTTGCGCTCCAGCTTTGCCTCAAGAATGGCGTCAACGATTTCATTCAGACGAGTGTAGCATTTGGCGGCCTCCCCGTGGGGAACAGAAATGATCGTATACTTGAGCCCTGCTCCTTCAAGTGCTGTGACCAGCCGGGGCAGTTGTGCCTTTTCCACTTCGCTGTCGGTGATGACACCGAAACGCGCACCGGGGAACATGTGCGCCAGCCGGGCTCCCGCCTGTTCAATGAGTTGATGCCCTATGAGAATGTCATAGGCACGCGACCCCAGTTCAATGGAGACTTTTGTCAGTGATTCGTCTGTCATTTGGTGTCTGGAGCCTGTGATTTGGGTGAGACCATGAACGCCAGAAGCACTTTTATAATCTCAGCGGCTACTATATCCTGGGGCACATCCTTTGAAATAATGGTCACATCAGCCAGAGCATAGGTGGGGTAACGCTCCTCAATGAGGTCTTTCAGGGTCTGCTCGGGGTTTGGTGTTTGCAGAAGCGGGCGGTTGGCGCGCCGCGATACCCGGGCGAATAACAGGTCGAAGTCGGCCTTTATCCACACGGAAACTGCATTTTTTTCGATGATTGCGCGGGTTTTTGGGTCAACAAAAGCCCCACCGCCAGTGGCCAGCACGATATTGTCGTCTTTAAGCAACCGTTCCACCACCTTGGCCTCGCCTGCGCGAAAGGCTGCTTCTCCGTGGCGGGAAAAAAAATCGGGGATACTCATGCCGGCAGCAGCTTCGATTTCGTGGTCGCTGTCGATAAATCCGCGCCCCAGTTGAGTGGCAAGGCGTCGGCCGACGCTGGTTTTTCCGGCACCCATCATGCCCACAAGCACTATGGGCCTGCCCTCAAGCAAGGCCAGCAGCTTTTGTGCAGCTTTTGTGAACTTTGGTGGGGCGTCGGCCCTGTTCAAGGCAAAATCTCCTGTTAGGTTGGGGTTGAAGCGCTCAGCGTTTCATTTGTCAAGCTGCCCGGTAGCCAGTCTAGGCGAAGTTGTGGCTTGATTGAAACGACTATTTGGGACAAGAGTTAAGTCAAACAGGGGTCAGTCACGCGATGCCAACTCTTATCAGGTTTTTTCTGTTTCTGGCTTTTGTCGGTGCGCTGGTGTTTGGCAGCATGGTTGCCCTGATCACGCTGGTCGAACCTGCCGACAAGGAAGTCTCGGTGCGTATCCAGACAAAAGACCTGCTGGGAAGCTGAAGAAAAGCATGGGCGCGCCCGACCGTTCGCCATTTTACCTCAGCGAGAGTTTTCTTGAAATGATGAGCGCTGAGCGTGGGGCGGCGGCCAATACCATTGATGCCTATCGTCACGACCTGGAAGACTATTTCAGTTTTTTGCTCAAACAAAAACTCACTCCGCTCACCTCGGGCCGAGCCGATATTGTTGCCTATCTTTCAAGATTGCAGAGCGAAGGCTTTTCCAGCGCCAGCGCTGCCCGTCGTTTAAGCACCCTTCGCCAGTTTCATCGCTTTCTTTGTGCCGACCAGTTACGCAAGGACGACCCCACAAGCATCATCCAAAGTCCCAAAGCGACAAAGGGTCTGCCAAAAGTTCTTTCCGAGCAGGAAGTTGACCGCCTGTTCGAGCTGGCCGAAGAGGAGCTCGGCAGCGACGTTTCCGAAAAGAAGCGCCAGGCGCTTTTGCGTTTTTATGTGTTGCTCGAATTACTCTATGCCACCGGCATGCGGGTCAGTGAGTTGGTCTCTCTGCACCGGGACTCAGTAATGCGGGACGCCCATTTTCTCACCATTTCGGGCAAGGGGGGCCGCGAGCGTATCGTGCCTCTGAACGACAGGGCGCGTGATGCGTTGGTTGTCTATCTTGAGGAACTTGCTCCGGGCAAGTTCCTGTTTCCGGCAAAAGGGGCAAGTGGTTATCTTTCCCGCCAGGTTTTTGCTCGTGAACTCAAGGCGCTGGGAGTGCGGGCAGGTATTGATGGCGCGCGCCTGTCGCCCCATGTGCTGCGCCATGCTTTTGCCTCCCATCTGCTCGCCGGGGGGGCAGACCTTCGGGTGGTGCAGACCCTTCTGGGGCATGCCGATATTTCCACGACACAGATTTATACCCACATATTGGATGAACGCCTGCGCCAGCTGGTGGAGGGTCACCATCCCCTTGCGGATTCACTGCCTGTTATAAAAAATGATGGTGGCTGAGGGGTGGGAACATTGACAGGGGGGATGGGCATAGTCATTTTCCAGCCACTTTCTTCGGGCTCCTGCCGCGCAACATGACTGAACTGCAAGACTCAAAACCAAAGGTATGAACTCTCATGCAATCCTATCTCGACTTTGAAAAGCCGGTCGCCGAACTTCAGGGCAAGATTGAGGAATTGCAAAAGCTGGGAGATACCGGCGAAGCGGTAGAGATCGATGAGGAACTGGAGCGCCTGCAGTCTCGGGCCGAAAATGCGCTTGCTGATATTTATGCCAAGCTGACCCCCTGGCAGAGAACCCAGGTTGCCCGTCATCCCCAGCGGCCCCATTTCTCTGATTATGTGGGCCATCTCATTTCCGAATGGGTACCCCTGTCCGGTGACCGGAAATTCGGTGAGGACCATGCGTTGATTACCGGTTTCGGGCGTTTCAACGGTGAGCCGGTGGCGGTGATGGGAACGGAAAAAGGCTCAAGCACCAAATCCCGCATCAAGCATAATTTCGGTTCGGCCCGTCCCGAGGGCTACCGCAAGGCGGCACGCATCATGGACATGGCCGACCGCTTTGATATTCCCGTCATCTCTTTTGTCGACACCTCCGGGGCCTATCCCGGGGTTGGCGCGGAGGAGCGGGGGCAGGCCGAAGCCATTGCCCGCTCTACCGAAAAATGTCTGGAACTGGGGGTGCCCAACATTTCCATTATTGTCGGGGAGGGGGGCTCGGGTGGAGCGATTGCCATTGCCACCGCCAACCGGGTCCTGATGCTGCAAAACGCCATTTATTCGGTTATTTCTCCCGAGGGGGGGGCTTCTATTCTCTGGCGCGATGCAGGCAAGGCCAAGGAAGCGGCAACGGCCATGAAAATTACCGCCGAGGACCTGATGGAATTTGGCATTATTGACGGGATGATAAAGGAACCCGCCGGGGGTGCGCACCGCCATATGGAGACGGTGATGGACGCAACGGGCAAGGAAATTGCCGCTTTTCTTGAGGAATTTTCCGGCAAAAGCCGCGAGGATGTGCGCGAGCACCGGCGGGAGAAGTTTCTGGCTATCGGTAAATCACTGATGTAGTGGCCGGCGCGCCGGTTTGCGCCCGCCAATTACCCGGTGTAAAGAAAGTTGTGGCAAAAGGGCATGGTAAAAAAACCGGGGTGGGACCGTTGGCGATACTGACAGGCTTTTTTGAGCGCGCAAAATGGCTGTTTTCAATCAAAGTGTTTGCGGTTTTGGCGCTCGTTGCGCTTGTGGTTGCCTGCACCGGACTGGTTGAAGGGGATGACCGGGGTTTGCAGCCCCTTTCAAGCCAGACAGTTTCGGCTCTTGAGGCCATGGGTTCGTCGCCGGGCGAGGCGATGATGGTGCGCATCTACAAACAAAGCTCTGAGCTTGAGGTGTGGAAACGGGTAGGGGACGGCACCTTCAAACTGTTCAAAACCTATGCCATCTGCACCTTTTCCGGAGAGTTGGGCCCCAAAATCTTTGAGGGCGACCGTCAGTCGCCAGAAGGGTTTTATACGGTGACGCGGGGCTTGATGAATCCGCGTTCGCAATATTATCTGGCGTTCAATCTGGGTTTCCCCAACAAGTTTGACCGGGCCCATGGGCGCACCGGCTCCAACATCATGGTGCACGGGGACTGCTCCTCGCGGGGGTGCTATGCCATGACCGACGAGCAGGTGGCCGAAATCTATGCGCTGGCGCGGGAGAGCTTTTCAGGTGGCAATCGCTCGTTTCAGGTTCAGGTCTATCCGTTCCGCATGACCCCGGAAAATCTGGCGGCAAATTATGCCAACCCCAATCTGGCCTATTGGCAGAATCTGAAAACCGGATTTGACCATTCCGAGGTTCTGAAGGGGCCGACCAACTGGGATGTGTGCAACAAGGAATATGTGTTTGACGTGCGCGCCGCCTCGGGCCAGCCGCTTGATGCTGAGGCAGCATGCCCGGTTTTGAGTCGGGACGCTTCCCTTGAAGCGCGGGTTGCTGCGCGCCAGAATGCCGACAGGGCAGCCTTTGAGATGGCGGTTGCTTCCATTCAGGCATCAGAACTGCAAAGACAGGCCGAAGCGCAACGCGAGGCCGACAGAGCTGTGGCTCTGGCCCAGCGCTCCGAAGCGATCAACCAGGCAGGCAGCAATCTTGGTGATGCCATTGGCGGTTTTTTCGGTGGGATTTTCGGCGGCAACTGAGCCCTAGCTGAAATCTGCTCCTGCATGGTAAAATCTTTGGCATGAGGCCTGTATTTTCGTTTGAAGGGCAGTATTGCTCAATATCCCTGCAATCGGGATATTCAAACGGAAAAACAAACCATGTTTATTCAGCCCAAACCCATCTCTGCCTACCCTTGGTATGTGCGCCTGTTTTTTTTCAAGCAGAAAAAAACCTATGGCAAGGTTCTGGAGCCGGGCATGCTGTGGGCGCGTTCACCAAAGGTCTTTGCCGGACTGGCGTTGCTTTATGGGGCGTTGAACAGAAAATCCTCGCCACTTTCCCCCACGCTGCGCTCGCTGGTGACGGTCAGGGTTTCCCAAATCAACCATTGTGCGCTCTGCATCGACATCAATGCCACCACCCTGATGAAGCGCGGGGTTTCGGAGGAAAAAACCGAGGCGCTGGCCAATTGGCGCCGAAGTGACGCGTTTGACGATATTGAGCGGGTGGCGCTGGAATATACCGAAGCCATTACCCTCTCGGACAGGGAGGTGACGGGCGAACTCATGGGCGAGGTGAAGCGTTACTTTGACGATGATGCGGTGGTCGAACTTACCGGCATGATTGCGTTTCAGAACATGTCGTCCAAATTCAATTCGGCGCTGGATATTCCCTCGCAGGGTTTTTGCAAAATTCCGCTGGCAGCGCTGGAAGAAAAATAGAAGTCCAAAGAAAAAGCATGAAAGAGCTTCCGGTTCATGGACCTGCCCTTACAAATTCTCATTCTGCTGCCCATCGGCCTTGGTCTGCTCGGCTTCATCGAGCCGTGTACCATTGGCGGGCACCTGTTGTTTCTGGACAGTCAGAAAAGCCGCAGTCAGCCCGAAAAAATCAGCGCAGTGCTGATTTTTGTGGCCATGCGCTCGCTGGTGGCGGGGCTGTTCGGGGGGCTGATTGCTTTTGCCGGGCAGTGGCTCATCGGGGTGCAGACCGGCATCTGGCTGGTGTTCGGTTCAATTTATCTGGCGGTTGGCCTGGCGTTCTTCGCCGGAAAGGCCGGGCTGGTGAAACAACGTATTGAACTGGCACCAGACGCCTGGAAACGGGTGCAGAACCCTGTGGTTCTTGGTCTTGCCTTCGGGTTGAACATTCCGGCCTGTGCCGCTCCCATCCTGTTCGGGCTTTTGGGGCTGGCAGCGGCAACGGGTACGGTTTTTGTCGGCTTTTTCATGATGTTCCTGTTCGGGTTGTTTTTATCGCTGCCGCTGGTGTTTTTCGCCTTCATTCCAAGGCTGGCAGGCACTCTTGACCGGCTGGCGGTAAAGCTTACAGGGATGGGCTGGGTTCTTGGGGGCGTGTTCGTTCTGCTCGGGCTGTGGTCCATCTGGTTCGGCCTTTATGTGGACCCGGCAAACTGGGTTGGTGACTTGTGGCCGAAGGGGGCTTGAAACCGGTGGCCGAAAAAAGGCGTTTTGCCGGTGTTGCCATTGCCGGCATCAGCTTTCAGGCTGGTTCCACAGCCGTTGATTCGGCAACCATCATGTCAGCCCTTGTGTTCCAGTTGACCGGCAGTTCCATCCTTGTGGGGCTGGTAACGGCCGTTCTGCGTTTCGGCTGGCTGTTTCCTCAACTGTTTGTCGGGTTTCTGGCCACCCGTTCCGGTTCCTCCATGCACTATTACAAAATCGGGGCTTTCGGGCGGGCAACCGCCATGGCTCTGATGGCGGCGCTGTTGTGGCTGGGCGGCGGTCTGCCCACCTCGCTGCTTGCATTTTTTGTCATGATATTGTGGGTGGCTTACGCTTTCATCAGCGGCATTGTTGCCGTCCCCTATAATGACATTGTGGCCCGTGCGGTTCCCTCCCGATTGCGCAGCCGCCTGCTGGCAACGCGTTTTTTTGGCGGAGGAGTTCTGGCGCTTGGTGTGGTGGGCGTCGCCGACAGGCTGGCGGGGACTTATGCGTTTCCGCTTTCCTACGCCGCCATTATTGCAATGGCCTCGGCGCTGATGTTTGTTTCCTCCTTTGTGTTCAGCGCTATGGGGGAGCCGGAAACGGCGCAGGGATCGCCGAAAAAACCCGGTTTTCTCGCCTATTTGCGCACCGGAAAAGAGGTTTTCCGCAAAGATTTCCGTTTCAGGCGCTTTGTCTATGCACAATGGTGCGGCGGGGCGGTGCTGATGGCGATGCCGTTTTATGTGGTTTATGCCAGCGTCTCGGGCTTCGATCTGGCCCGCGTGGCATGGCTTCTGGGCGCGCAAACGCTTGGTGCCCTGCTCTCCAACTTCCTCTGGGGGTGGTGGGGGGATCATCTGGGCAAGGTTAGTCTGCTCAAGGCCATTGCCCTGGGGCGAATTGTGCCAGCGCTGGCCATTCTGTTTCTGGCTTTTTTTGCGACCGCTGACAACGCGGACCTGTTCTATGTATTTTTAGTCATATTCTTTGTGACCGGGGCGCTGGCCAACGGACTGACCATTGCGGTTATCGGATTTCTGATGGAGATTTCCCCCGAGGACCAGCGCCCCGCCTATAGCGGCTATTTCAACGCCATCACCGCCCCGGCATTCCTGTTGCCGTTGGCGGCGGGAATAATTGCCAGCCTGTTCGGCCTGCTGCTAGTTTTTGCGCTTTCAGCGGTGGCGGCTCTGGCCCAGTTCTTGCTGCTGCGGACAATCAGAGCCTGAAATTAGACAACCGTGAACTGCCCCATCATCCCGGCGTCTTCATGTTCCAGAATATGACAGTGATACATGTAGGGCAGGTTGGGGTCGGTATAATCCTCAAAACGTGTCAGGATGCGGGCGCGTTCACCGGGGCGCAGCAGAATGGTGTCTTTCAGACCCTGTTCTTCGGGTCCGACCGGTCTGCCGTCCCGGTCCAGAATGCGGAACTGGGTGTTGTGCACATGGAAGGGGTGAGACATGCGTGAGCGGTTCTCCAGCTCCCAGATTTCGGTGGTGTTGACCGGAACCGCCTCGTTGATGACATTCATGTCCATCTGGACGTCATTGATGGTAAAGCGCCCCATCATCATCATGCCGCGCATGTCGAGCACAAAACGGCGGGTGTTGACGGCTTGGGCGGCAACAGCCGGAGCCAGGCTTGCCAGTTTTGCGGGCAGCGGGTTTGAGGGGGTAAGATTTTGAGAGGGCCTTAGTTCAAGAAAAGCAAATTCAGGGCTGAGCTCTGTTTGTGAGAGGCGCACAAAATGGGTCAGGGTGGTATTTTCCCCGTCTGACATGTCCACGACAATCTCGGCGCGCTCGCCCGGGGCCAGCGCCATAACCTGCATTTCCACCGGCTGAGCCAGCAGGCCGCCATCGGAGGCGATTTTTCTGAAACTGCGCCCGTCGGAAAAACCAATGGTGTAGATGGAGCCGTTGGCCCCGTTGAGCAGGCGCAGGCGCACCAGGGTGGTGGTGACATCAAACACTGCGCCGATGGTGCCATTGGCCATGGGGATGTTGCCGGTCATGCCCATCATGTTGTCGTGCATGGTGGGTGCATAGGGCATGGTGCCGTCGGTCAGGATTGTTCTGTCCTGCAGGGCAATGGGGATATCATCGACCCCGTAGGTTGAGGGCAGGTCAAGGGCTTTGGCCTCCTCGTCCTCGACAATAATCATGCCCGCAATACCGGCCCAGACCTGCTCGGCGGTTTTGCCCATCAGGTGGGAATGATACCACATGGTTGAGGCCTTCTGACGGATTTTGAATTCGGGAGACCAGGTGGTGCCGGGGTCAATGACCTGATGGGGGCCACCATCGGCATGGGCGGGCAGGTGGAAACCATGCCAGTGCAGGGTGGTTTTTTCGCGCAGGGAGTTGGTGACGTTCAGGCGCACATTTTCCTGAGCGCCAAAGCGCATTACCGGCCCGAGGAATGCGCCATTGATGCCTTTTGTGGGGGTTTTCAAACCCGCAACAAATTCGCTTACGCCATCCTGAATATCCAGATTGAAAATCCGTGTACCGGCGTCCATGCGCCCCTCTTCAAGGGGAGGAATGGCCAGCGGGTTTTTTATGCCGCCAACGGTTGCCGCTTTTGTCGACTGGGAAAAGAGCAGCGCGGCGGCGCTTCCGGTTGCGCCAAGGGCGGCGGTGCCGAGCAACAGGTTGCGGCGGGAGAGGGCTGTGGTTTTGGCGCGCATCATTTTTCTCTTTTTTGGCTTTGGCGTAAAAAGTCCGACGAATGCCGGGCGGGGACTGGTTTTATTGTGCAATCCGCATGTGTGAAGCAATAGCGGCAGCAATGAAACGAATATATTACCTTTTGGTAATATATGTCCAGTTCCCATGGAAGAGGCCGCTGAAAGGCGGTCCCGGTGGTGAGGAAAAACAGTTATTCGCGAACGTTGTTTCCATGTGTTGACATTAGTTATTTTCTATGGTTGTTAATTAACGAAAGTGGAAATATACACGATATGTCAGACTTGCCCGATACGTTTTCCGCCCTTGGCGATGGTACCCGTTTTGCGATTGTGGAGCGATTGCTGGAGAGGGGGGAACTATCGGCGGGTGATTTGCTCGACGTTAGCGCGGTATCGGCTCCGGCGATTTCGCGCCACCTCAAGGTGCTGCGTAAAGCGGGGATAATCGAACAGCGTATCGACAAGCAACGCCGCATCTATTCGGTCCGACCCGAAGCGGTCGGGGCCATCGGGAGGTGGTCAATGTCCTATCGCTGCTTTTGGGAAGGCAGTCTTGAGAGGCTTGCGGGAGCCCTTGACAAAGAAAATATGCGCCAATGAAGGAGTTGCGGATCGAGCGACGGTTTCCAGTCGCTCCGGCCATGGTTTTTGCTTTTGTCACAGAAACAGAAAATCTCGTTAAATGGTGGGGGCCCGAAGGCACTTCGCTTGGTGAGCATAATCTGGACCTGAGCAAAACCGGCGACTGGTTTTTTGTGCTCGTTGATCCCGCCGGAGGGCGCACGCGGGTCAGCGGCGTTGTGCTGGAAGTTGATCCTCCCAATCGGGTTGAGTTTACTCTGGTGCTCCCCTCAAAGGAGGGGCCTGCTGAAATTGACAGTGTTGTGCGGTTTGAAATATCCCCGGATGGTGCCGGAGGAACGGTTCTTGTACTCACCCAGACCGGCCTCACCAGCGAGCAGATTGTGGAAGGTAGCACAAATGGCTGGATTTCGACCCTGACGAGGCTGGAGAGATTGCTGAGTAAACTCTGATGCTTTGCAGCCGTGAAACAAGAATTTCTTTACCTGAGACTTTAGCGACTATTCATCACAATGGAGGAAACAATGGCTAAATTTGCAATATTCTATCTTGGTGGCAACAAAGAAATGAGCCCGGAGGACGCCAAAGCCCACCGGCAGGGCTGGCAGGACTGGCTTGGGGGGCTGGGGGAGGCCGTTATCAGTCCCGGCAACCCGATGATGGGCAACAAAACCGTCACCGGGGCGGGCGTTACCGATACGGACGGCGCCAGGCGCATCACCGGTTATACGGTGGTTGAAGCGGCGGATATGGATGCGGCGCTGGCTATGGCCAAAGACTGCCCGTTTCTTGATATGGGCACGCTGGAAATTGCCGAAATGATGAGCATGGGGGGTTAAATTTCCCCATCCCCTTCTCCCTCCCCCCATTTTGGGGGGGGAGGGTCGGGGTGGGGGGACAAACCAAAGATATAAGAAGAGCTGGAAGCGCATCTCCTCACATGGGCCAGATTATCAAAATCATCGGCACGGCAACGGCGGTAACTATGATTTCGAGCGGCAGGCCCATGCGCCAGTAATCGCCGAACTTATATCCCCCCGGACCCAGAATGAGCATGTTGTTCTTGTGGCCGATGGGGGTGAGGAAGGCGCAG
>JALSII010000057.1 GCA_026981645.1 Hyphomicrobiales bacterium
CCATGAAGGTTGAGGATGGTGTAGCGGTTGAAGCCGATGTCCTCGGCCGCATCGACGAGAAAGGCGATCGCGTCCTTGTGGTTCAGGATCATCTGGGCTTCCAGGTGGGCGCGCCCTTCGGCTTCCTCCCCGAACTCGATCAGGCGCCTGGTGTCCAGCAACGAGTAGGTGTTGCCCTCGAGCCGGCTGGAGTTCCATGACAGATCGATCAGGAGCCGATCGAGAATGTGCCGGGCATAGGTTCCCGCCGGTTGCTCGGCAAAGTTGGGTCGGCCGACTTCGTGCAGGTGTGCGCGTTCGGTTTCCGAGAGATATGCCGTGGCGTTCGGCTGGTAGGAGTCCAGGAAATCACGGTTGTAGCCGACCGGTTTTCGTGCGGCAGGAGGCTGAGCGAGGTATTCCCTTATCTCGACGCCGGGATCTGACAGGGGAATGGCAACCTGTTCCTCATCGCCGTTCCGGCCGGTGCCGACGGAGACTGCCTCAGCGGCAGTTCGGGTGGGCACATGGTACCGGGCCCACCGCCCACTGCCCTTCCTGCTCAGACGACCGGCATCCACAAGGTGCTTCAGCCGGTATTGCAGCGTGCGCCGGGGCAGGCCTACGCCCAGGGCTTCGGATATCTCGCTTGCAGAAGCGCCATCGGGCTGCTTGCGTACGGCGTTCTCGATCGCGCGAAGATTGGTCTCGGAGATGTTCTGTGCCATTGGGCTTCCCTGGTTGCGCAGAATTGTATGCGCAGTTAAGCCGCCCTATGCGCAATAATCAAGACTATGCGCAACAAAACTTGCGCATGGAATCCAGGCGCAACATTGCGCTGCATCGGCATGAGAACATCCGGGTTTCGGACCAGACATGGCGCTGCGTTGGCGGTGATGTTTCAGGCTTCGGCCGCTTGGGTGCAAGCCTTTGAAATATTGCAATAAAATTACTCAATATCACTTTGCCCGCCGGTCTCATAACCTGAAGGTCGTAGGTTCAAATCCTACCCCCGCAACCAAATTATCCGTAAATTCAAAG
Organism: Hyphomicrobiales bacterium; assembly: GCA_026981645.1. Taxonomy (GTDB): domain Bacteria; phylum Pseudomonadota; class Alphaproteobacteria; order Rhizobiales; family Devosiaceae; genus DROE01. The sequence continues at coordinate 1,021 of JALSII010000057.1, forward strand.
AGTTACGGCGAAAAATGCCGTATTTTCGTGCGAGAACATTCCCTGCATTCGACCGCAACAAACCGCAAACAAAGGCGGAACAGGTCGTTCGATTTGCACAGAGCCGTTGGCGCTACGTTGGCGGTAGGTTCTGCGGCCACCTCAATGTCGGGGTCGGGCGGGGAGCGGAAGTTCGCTGCACAAGCGAAGTGGGCAATGCCAGTTTGTCAAAGCAGGCTTTCGCTTTGGAGTTTCAACAGACACTGAGCGTCGCAGGCATCGACAATGGCCGCCGATCAATCGATACTGAATTCACAGGTGTGCATTTTCTGAGAACTATTGGCAAACATGCAAAAAGAACCGAGAACTGAGCGCGAGATATTCGACGACCTTGTGATGCTTTGCACGCGCCCAGGCTATGTCCATGCCATTGCCTACCTTTGCTTCCGGGACAATATCATCCGCTACAGAAAGGACGTTTCGGGAGAAGACTTTGCAAGAATGCGATCATCCGAAAGGCTGATCCGCAACGAAATCAATGCTCTTATTGGTTGCATGGTCAAAGCAGAGCTCGATTGGTCACTCCCGGATCCGAAAGCAATGAAGGAGTTGATCGAGTCGTCGGATAGCCTTCTCGCCGAATACCATGAGCGAATGACGGCAGATGCTTTTGCAGGTATGCCGGCTGAAGCGATCCAATCTGGTATTGACCCGACCCCCACCGGTGAAGCGCTTAGGGAAGCGGTATTCTATGCTGCAGAGTCCGCATACGTTTTTCAGTTTCGGGACATGGCGTGCCAGCGATACAGAAAAGACAGTGACTGGCTTGTTGAGCAAAAAGGCTATTCGCCAATTGACGCGCGTGAAATCTGCCAAGCGCTATTCGCATCCCAAAATCAGCGCATCACTACTACCCTTGCGGGACTGAGGAAGAAACCACCAACGGAATGGACAGTTTTGGAGGGTTTTCGGCTCGATATTGATGACATTGCTGCTCGATGCGGAAATGCCAAGGAGGATGTACAAAAATTCATTTCAGCTTTCACCTACACTGTGGATAACGGTCACAAAAATTATTTGCAAATCGATGATTTCAACGAGGTGGCTGTAACACCGATCTTGCAGGCTCCGAACGGCGCTCTGTACCTGCTTCAATATTATCCACTTGTGGAGGCGGTCTATGACAGCCCCTTCTATTGGTTCTCTGAAGACAGTGAGTATTTCCCCACCGCTGCCGGAAATCGCGGTGAATTCACTGAGACATTTCTAACTGAACGCCTCATTTCTATATTTGGAAAGGACTCTGTCTTTGCCAACGTAGATGTCTACGAAGGGAAGAACCGAATAGGAGAAATGGATTGCTTAGTCGTGTTTGGTGAGTACGCAATGATCTTTCAGGCGAAATCTCAACGCCTCACCCTTCCGGCCAGAAAGGGAAAGCTTGAGAAGTTGAAAGATGATTTTGGACGTGCTGTCCAAAAGGCCTACGACCAAGCAGTTACATGTGCCAGGACGATCCCCAAGGAAGACGTCCGATATGTATGCCCAGATGGACGGGAACCGGATCTTTCGCAAATTGAGCGTGTCTACCCAGTCTGCGTCTTGGCGGATCATTACCCGGCATTGGCTATGCAGGCGAGATCGTTTCTCAAATCCACGACTGACAGCCTGATTGGAGCGCCACTAGTTTGCGATCTCTTCCTGATCGACGTCGTTACTGAAATGTTGCCATCTCCACTACGTTTCCTCAGCTACATCACTTTGAGGGCTCAGTTTGGCGAAAAAATTCTAATTACCAACGAATTGGCTACATTTGGTTACTATCTGCGGCGGGGCCTATGGGTCGACGACGTTTATGACATGATATTGCTGGACGACAGTGTAGCAAGTGATCTTGATGCGGCGATGACCGTGCGAAGGGACGGGTTGCCGGGCAACGACACCCCAAAGGGCATACTCACGAAACTCCAAAATACCCGCCTTGGCAAAATAGTTGCGGAGGTTGAGCATGATCCCAATCAATTTTCCGTCGGCATGGGCTTATCCATATTAGAGATGGGAGAGGATTCGGTTCGAAAAGTGAGCTCCGCACTCGATCTCATGATTAGGGATGCCGGGCGCACTGGTAGGCATCACGACCTGACCATACCACTTGAGCACAGAGACGCGGGTCTGAGCATTCATGTGAATGCCAATCCAAATCGGGACGCTTCTGACAAGCTGCGTTCTCACATGCTATTCCGCAAGTACGCTCAAAGGGCGGGGAAATGGTTTGGGCTTTTGCTCGAACCAACGACTGGGAGACCAAGGTTTGGTGCCAAGGTTCGCTCACAACATACATTCGACTATGAGCTTGAGGCGATCACGGCCAAAGCAGCACCCCTCCAAAAGGTTGATGAGCTGCCTTCCCAATTAGCAAAGCGGAAGATCGGACGAAACGCTCCATGTCCCTGTGGTAGCGGAAAAAAGTTCAAGCGGTGTTGTCTCGAATAGCAAGCACTAAGAGTTACCTTTGAACGGTCTGATGAATTCCCGCTTTGGAATACCCGCGCTGCAGCATTGTTGATCGCGTTGAGTGTCCGCTAAGGGCCGAAAGCATCGAGCATCAACTCACCCCGGCAACGCCTCCCGCCTGTTTTGCCGGGACGCCGCCCCCCTTCGAAATCATAGGTTTATTCGACGCCAAGCTTACGCCTCATGTGCCGTCGAGGAGGCCGTTGATGCCCGTTCACCTGACCGAATCCTGCCTGAAGAAACTCAAGCCCCGAGCCGCCGGTATCGCGTGGGTGATGCAAAAGCAAAAAACAAATCCCGCCGATCGGAGGTCAACGGGTGCCGCCCATTCTTGGCAGGTCTTTTAGCTCAGCCCCGCCAGAAGCGCGGGGTGAACAACACCAGAATAATCAGAATTTCCAGACGTCCCACCAGCATGCCGGCGGTCAAGAGCCATTTTGCCACATCAGAGAGGGGAGCAAAGCTTCCCGCAGGCCCGATAATGTCTCCCAGGCCCGGCCCGACATTTGAAATGGCGGTGGCAGCCCCCGAAAGGGCGGTCACAGGGTCCATGCCGGTGGCGGTCAGTGCGAGCGCCAGCACAAAAAAGCTCACGATATAAAGAAATACAAAACTCTGCACCGAAATGGAGACGCTTTCAGGCAATGGCTGGCCATTGTAGCGTTTTACATAAACCAGTGAGGGAGTGAAGATTTGGCGCACATGCTGATAAAGGTCCCGGGCCAGTACCTGAAAGCGGAAAATCTTGATACCGCATGAAGTGGAACCTGTGCAGCCCCCAACAAAAGTCAGCACGAAAAATACTGATGTCGCCCATGGCCCCCATGCACCATAATCAACGGTTGCATAGCCCGTGCCTGTCATCACCGAGGTCACGGAAAACAGCGCATGCCTGAAGGCTTCCTCCCCCTGATAGATATTGCCCCGAACCTGCACAATCATCATGCCAAGGGTCACGGCCAGCAACAGATAAAAGAAAGTGCGCACCTGAGAATCCGCGAAGAGGCGCTTCCAGTGCCCGTATTGCATAGCACCCAAATAAAGCGCAAAAGGCAACGCTCCCAAAATCATGAAAGTGACGCTGGTATAGTCAATGGCAATAGATTGGTAGGATTCAATGGAACCGTTCCGGGTGGAAAAGCCCCCTGTTGCCACCGTGGTCATGGCATGCACGATAGCATCGAACAGGCCCATGCCGAAAAACCAGTAGGCGGCGGCACACACAACGGTCAGGATACAATAAATCAGGGTCATGCCCCCGGCAATCTGGGCGGCCCGCGGCAGGATTTTATCCGGCGTTTCAAAGGCCTCCGCCTTGAACATCTGCATGCCACCCACCTGCAGCATGGGCAGAACGGCAATAGCCATCACCACGATGCCCAGGCCTCCAAACCACTGCAGAAGCCCGCGCCACAGCAAGATGCCCGGAGGCGCACTATCAAGGGTGGTAATAACGGTGGCCCCGGTTGTGGTTATGCCCGACATGGCTTCAAAAAGCGCATCAGTGAAACTCAGATCAAGATCCGACCAGTAAAGGGGCAGTGACCCGAAAAGGGTCAACACCACCCAGATGAGCGCGGTGAGCAAAAAGGCCTGCCTCAGGGTAAGCGTCTCAATTTTTCCGGCTGAGGACGCCCACAAACCGGCGCCGCACAGGGTGGTGACAAGGGAAGCGCCCACAAAAACACGCCAGTCCTCATGGCCCACGACAGCGTCGGCAATGGCGGGCAGCAGCATGGTAAGCCCGAGCGCGGCAACCAGCGCGCCGATAATGGTCAGAATTGAACGAAAACCCATTTGCGCCCGTTGCCCTTATGAGAGGTGCAATTTGACCCAACTTTAGCCCGCCCGCAAGGAAATTGCTCCAATTGCATTCTGAGGAGAGTACAGGAATGGTGTGAAAAGAGTTGATTGAGGCGTGAACGGGTCCGGTGTTATGGGACTGGGGGCTGAATACGGGGGCATAACTAATGCTTGATGGTGCCATGCGCAAGATTATCGACCCGCCTTTGAACCGGGTTGGCAAGTGGCTGGCCGCCATGGGAGTCAGTGCCAATTCGGTGACCCTTGCCGGGCTGGCTCTGGGCCTGCTGGCAGCAATGCTGATTGTTTTTGGCAACTATTCAGCCGCGCTTGTTTTTGTGTTGCTCTCCCGCCTTGCCGATGGTCTGGACGGGGCGATCGCCCGCGCTACCCGAAGGACTGATTTTGGCGGTTATCTGGATATTGTTGCGGACTTTTTATTCTATGGTGCAATTCCGTTGGCTTTTGCCATCGCCAACCCGGAGGAAAACGCCATTGCCGCCGCTGTGCTGCTGCTGAGCTTTTATGTCAATGGCGCAACATTTCTGGGCTATTCTGCTCTGGCGGAGCGCCACGGGCTGTCCACCAAGGATAGGGGCGAGAAAAACCTCTATTTCACCGATGGATTGCTCGAGGGCACCGAGACCATCGCATTTTTTGTGGTCATCTGCGTCTGGCCCGAATTCTTTGTGCTACTGGCCTATATCTTTGCCGCCGCCACGTTCTACACCTCGATTATGCGGGTGCTGCGCGCCCGTCGGCAGTTCTCGGGCACAACGGAAGATGAACCGGAATAGGTGCCCAGGGTCCGTGACCTAGATCTGGTCCAGCCCGAAACCAAGGTCGGCTATCAGATCATCGGCGTCCTCCAGCCCCACCGAGAGGCGCAGCAAACCGTCACTGATATTGAGTTCGGCCAGAACCTCGTCGCTGAAACGCTGATGGGTGGTGGTCGCGGGGTGCGAGACGATGGATTTTGCATCTCCCAGATTGTTTGAAATCAGAAAAATCGCCAGAGCATCGGCAACTTTGAATGCTTCTTCCTGTCCGCCTCTCACCTCAAATGACACCATGTTGGAGCCGCCGCTCATCTGCTTTTTTGCCAACTCATATTGGGTGTGGCTTTGGTGAAAGGGATACATCGCCTGGCTGACCTTGGGGTGCCCGGCCAGAAAATCAGCAACCTTTGCGGCATTTTTTGTCATCTGGCGCACCCTCAGGTCCAGTGTCTCCAGCCCCTTGAGCATGATCCAGGCATTGAACGGGCTGATAGAGGGGCCGGTCTGGCGGATGATGGTGTGAATATCGCCCCCGATAAGTTCCTCCGAACCTAAAATGATGCCGCCCAACGCCCGGCCCTGTCCGTCTATATGCTTGGTTGCCGAATAAACCACCAGGTCAGCACCAAGTTCGAGCGGTTTCTGCCAGACAGGAGTGGCGAACACATTGTCCACCACCAGCACCGCGCCATGGGCATGGGCGATGTCCGCGACCGCTTCGATATCCACCAGATCAAGGGTCGGGTTGGTGGGGGTTTCAAGAAAAACAAGTTTTGTTTCAGCCCGCATGGCCTTGGCAAAATTCTCCGCTCGCCGCCCGTCAACCAGCGTTGAGGTGACCCCCCAGCGCGGCAGATAATCCTCGACCACAAACCGGCAGCCTCCGAACAGGGCGCGGGAGGCCACCACATGATCACCCGCTTTTACCTGAGCCATCAGGGCGGTGGTAACCGCCGCCATGCCCGTGGCCGTGGCCCGCGCCGCTTCTGCTCCCTCAAGCTGGGCCATGCGGTTCTGAAACATCTCTACGCTGGGATTGGAAAAACGCGAATAGATGAAGCCCCCCTCCTCTCCCTTGAACCGGGCTTCGGCCATGGCGCTGTCGGGGTAGGTGAAACCTGAATTCATATATATGGCCTCGGAGGTCTCTCCGTGCGGGCTGCGCTCCTGTCCCGCATGCACCGCAATGGTCCGGGCCCCGCGTTTTCTGATTTCACTGAGCGGGTTTTTTTCGCGGGACATATTTTCAAGTCTCCAAAACAAAAAACCGACCATGCGGCCGGTTCACTGGTCGTTTAGCAATTTTTTTTAAGTGGCTGCAATCAGACCGGCCAAATCACCACTGAAGACGATGTAAAACCTTTTAGCGCTTGGCGTCAATCACAAGGGTTGCTAACCAATGCAGCAACGGGTTTCAAATCGGGTTTTTATATAATGGATGACTGGCCGGACGGAATTTTTTCAGCGGAACTCATCAACAAGCTTCACGACACTCAAGCCATTCGCGCCCGCCGGGATTTTGACAAAGAACAGGTGCAGCCCGCTTCCCTTGATCTGCGTCTGGGAGAAAAGGCGTTTCGGGTGCGCTCAAGTTTTTTGCCCGGTCCGAAACACACGGTCGAGGAACGTATTGAAGACCTGAAACTGCATGAAATTGACCTGCGCGCCGGTGCGGTACTGGAGCGCGGTTGCGTCTATCTGGTGCCGCTTCTGGAGACACTGGCCCTGCCGCAAAAGGTTGGCGCCACCGCCAATCCCAAAAGTTCCACCGGGCGCCTGGATATTTTCACCCGGGTGATTTGTGACTATGCGCGCAGTTTTGATACTGTGCCCGCGGGCTATGAGGGACCGCTCTATCTGGAGGTTTCCCCCCGTACTTTCCCCATTCTTGCCCGCACCGGCTCACGCCTCAGCCAGATGCGTTTCCGCAAAGGAAAAACGCGGCTGTCGGTGGAGGAGCATCAGGCTCTGCACAAGGAGCAGACGCTGGTGTTCAACCCCAATATTGACGTTGCCGACGGGGTTTCTCTGTCCATAGACCTTAAGGGAGAGGGCCGGGATGGCCTCATCGGCTTCCGCTCCAAACGCCACACCGCTGTTGTTGATGTGGATAAAAAAAACGCCCTCGATGTGCTCGACTTCTGGGATCCACTGATTAACCGCGGGCGTAACGATATCATTCTGGACCCGGACGAGTTTTACATTCTGGTCAGCCGGGAGAGCGTACACGTCCCCCCCGACTATGCCGCCGAGATGCTGCCCTTTGACCATCTGGTGGGCGAATTCCGCGTCCACTATGCGGGGTTCTTCGATCCCGGTTTTGGCCATGCAGCGGCGGGCGGAGAAGGCTCACGCGCCGTACTTGAAGTGCGCAGCCACGAGGTGCCGTTTCTGCTCGGTCACGGTCAGACCATCGGACGGCTGATTTATGAGCGCATGGCAAAACGCCCTGAACTGCTTTACGGGAGCGACCTTGGCTCCAACTATCAGGCCCAGAGTCTGAAACTCTCAAAACATTTCAAACCCTTCTCAAATCCCGGCTGAACCGGCCATCTGGCTCATTCATTGCCGGAAAAGCCCAAACCTCCCGGACCCTTCCGGCGCACCAGCACCATAACCGAGGCGTTGCGCGAGCAATTGCCTTCCATTGCCGGGGTTGAGCGCATCAGTGTACGCGAGGCAGCAACCGGAGCATCCTGTGACCGGCTGCGGGCGGTGTTGCTCACTTCGTTGACCACCATCGGCGGGTTGATACCGCTATTGTTTGAAAAATCCTGCAGGCCCAGTTTCTTATTCCCATGGCAGTAACCATGGTTTTTGGGCTGGCTCTGGCAACACTTCTGGTGCTGTTTCTGGTGCCCGCCTTTCCGGCAGTGGGGGCCGACATCGGCGCATTGGTGCGCTGGCTGTTCATGCGGCCCGGCGCGCCCACCTTTGGCGAACCTCTGGCCGGACGCCACCACGATATGCCGCCCCAAAAATATTTTCGGGAAAATCCGGCCCGGTAGCGGGGCAAGGAAAACATTGCGGGCCAGCATGACGAGCTGCCTCAGGATTAGCATATCATTGTTGCCATAAACCATGTATTTTCCTCCTGACCCTAACAAGAAAAACAAAAACCAATGTCCCATTTTTCATTTCCATCGCTGCTTGCCAAGGCAATGGGAGCCAATAAGGGCTGGACCCGGCAATGGGCAAAGCCTCAGCCAAAATCCCGGTATGATGTGATTATTGTGGGGGCTGGGGGTCACGGGCTGGCCTGCGCCTATTATCTGGCCAAGGAGCATGGCATCACCAATGTTGCAGTGCTGGAAAAGGGGTGGCTTGGGGGGGGCAACACCGCACGCAACACCACGGTTATCCGCTCCAACTATCTCTATGACGAAAGCGCCCGCCTTTATGAACATGCGCTTGGCCTCTGGGAGGGGCTGTCCCGGGAAATCAACTACAATCTGATGTTTTCCCAGCGCGGGGTACTGGGGCTGGCCCACACGGTGCACGATGTGCAGATTCTCAAACGCCACATTCACGCCAACCGCCTGAACGGAATTGACAGCGAATGGCTCACACCTGAACAAGCAAAAGCCTTCTGCCCGCCGCTGAACATTTCTGCTTGTGCCCGCTACCCCATTGTCGGGGCGAGCCTGCAAAGAAGGGGTGGAGTGGCCCGGCATGACGGGGTGGCCTGGGGATTTGCCCGCGCCGCCTCAGCCCGCGGGGTCCACATCATCGAAAACTGTGCTGTCACTGCCATCAACCGGGGAGCGGGGGGCGAGGTAACCGGTGTTGAAACCACACGCGGCACCATCGGTGCGCAAAAAGTTGCGCTGTCAGCGGCCGCCGGCACCTCCGGCCTGATGGAAATGGCGGGGCTGAAGATCCCCATCGAATGTTTTACTTTGCAGGCGCTGGTCTCAGAGCCGGTTGCGCCCGTCTTTCCCTGCGTTGCCATGTCCAACACGGTCCATGCCTATATCTCGCAGTCGGACAAGGGGGAGTTGGTGATCGGAGCCGGGACTGAGCAGTATTTTTCCTATTCCCAGCGCGGCCCCCTGCACTCGCTCGAACATACAATTGCCGCTGTGTGTGAAATGTTCCCGCTGTTTACCCGGCTGCGCATGCTGCGCAACTGGGGGGGAAGCGTTGATGTGACACCGGACCGCTCCCCCATCCTGGGACTTACCCCGGTTCCCGGTCTTTATCTCAATGCCGGGTGGGGCACCGGCGGTTTCAAGGCAACGCCGGGCGCAGGCCACCTGCTGGCCTTTACCGTTGCCCAAAACCGCCCCCATACCATCAATGCCCCCTTTTCTCTGAAGCGATTTCAGACCGGGCGATTGATTGATGAAGCGGCGGCAGCAGCCGTGGCACATTAGGGAGACAAAATAATGCTCTTGATTGATTGCCCCTATTGCAGACAGGGCCGCCCCGAGATCGAGTTTTCCCATGCCGGAGAGGCCCATATGGAGCGCCCTGCCGACCCGGAAACGGCCAGCGACGCGCAATGGGAAGCATTCCTGTTTCATCGGACCAATCCGGCCGGCATTCATTTTGAGCGCTGGTACCACATTCATGGCTGCGGGTGCTATTTCAACGCAGTGCGTGATACGGTGAGCGAAAAATTCATCCTCACCTACAAGGCGGGGGAACCCCGCCCGGCTGTCTCTGAAATTGAGGCTCTTATGGTTGAGAAGGAGCCGGAATGAACAGTTTCAGAACGGAACAGGGCGGACGCCTCTGCCGGGACAGACCTCTTGGTTTCACCTTTGAGGGAAGAACTCTCCAGGGCTTCAAAGGGGACACTCTGGCCTCGGCCCTGTTGGCCAATGGAGTGTGTCTTGTGGGACGCTCCTATAAATATCACCGGCCGCGCGGGATCATGTCGGCGGGAAGTGAAGAGGCCAGCGCGCTGGTGGGAATCGATCGGGGAGAGGGTCGTTTTGACACCAGCACCCGGGCGACAACCCAGGAGCTGTTCGAGGGTCTGAAAGCGGTGAGCCAACATTGCTGGCCATCGCTCCGTTTCGACGCCGGTGCACTGGCGGGGTTGGGCGGGCCGGTCATGTCAGCGGGGTTTTATTATAAAACCTTCATGTGGCCGGAATCATTCTGGGAGCGGGTTTATGAACCAGTCTTGCGCAAACTCGCCGGTCTGGGGCGGGCGCCCGTTGCCACCGACCCTGACATATATTCCAGCCGTTATGCCCATTGCGACGTGCTTGTGGTGGGGGGCGGGCCCGCCGGGCTGACGGCGGCGCTTGCGGCTTCTGAAGGCGGAGCAAAGGTTATTCTGGCTGACGAGCAAAGTGAAATCGGGGGCGATCTGCTCTCAACCCCCGAGGTGCAGATTGATGGACAACCGGCCTGGAACTGGTTGAAATCGACAGCGCAGACACTGGCATCGCGAGACAATGTCACCATCCTTACCCGCACAACGGCTTTTGGGTATTACCAGCAGAATTTTCTCGGGCTGGTAGAGCGGCTGAGTGACCATCTGGGAGCGGCCCGGCCAGGTTCACCACGCGAGCGACTATGGCGGGTACGGGCCAGACGGGTGGTTCTTGCCACCGGCTCCATTGAGCGTCCGCTGGTATTTTCCGGCAATGACCGCCCCGGCATCATGCTGGCGGGGGCAGCAAAGACATATCTCAAACGTTATGGCGTGCGCGTCGGACAGCGCCCGGTTGTTGTCACCGCACACGACAGTGCCTATGCCAGCGCCTTTGAACTGGCGGAGGCCGGCGTTGAAGTGAGAACTATCCTTGACCAGCGGGCGCATATTCCAGCGCATCTGAGCAAGCGTGCCGACCGGCTGGGCATTGAGATTCTGGCCGGGCATACCATCGCCAGAACCTGCGGGCATTTACGGGTCTCAGCGGTTTACGCAGCTTCCTTTGACGCAATAAAGGGGGGTCGCAAAATCAGTTGCGACTGCGTGCTGATGTCTGGCGGCTGGACCCCAAGCGTGCACCTGTTTTCCCAGTCACGGGGCACGTTGAAGTGGCGGGAAGACATAGGAGCCTATGTGCCGGATGTTTATACCCAGAACGCGGTTTCCGCCGGGGCCTGCGATGGTGACTTTTTATTGTCTGAGGCCCTGAACAGGGGGGCGGAAGCTGGCGGGCTGGCGGCGGGGGCCACCGGCTTTGAACCGGGCGGGCAGAACCGGTTCGGGGTTGCTGGCGAATTTCCTCTTTCTGCCGCCTCCCTTGAAGAATCTACCCACGCAACAGCGGCTGCACGGGGCAAGGCTTTTGTTGATTTTCAACATGATGTGACGGCGGGTGACATCGAGCAGGCGGTGTGCGAGGGGTTTCATTCCATTGAGCATGTCAAACGTTACACCACCACCGGCATGGCGACCGACCAGGGAAAAACCTCAAATCTGAACTCTCTGGCAATCGCTTCAGAAGCTCTTGGCCGCGGGGCTCCCGAAGTGGGGTTGACCACTTTCCGCCCCCCCTATACGCCAACATCGTTCGGGGTGCTGGCCGGACACAGCCGGGGCAAGCTGTTCGAGGTTACCCGCAAGAGCCCCATTGACAGCTGGGCCGAAGAAAACGGCGCGGTTTTCGAACCGGTCGGGCTTTGGCGCCGTGCCCGATATTTTCCCCGGGATGGCGAAGACATGCACAGGGCCGTTTCCCGCGAATGCAAGGCAACGCGAACCTCAATCGGAATATCGGATGCTTCAACCCTTGGAAAAATCGAAGTGGTAGGGCCGGATGCTGCCGAATTCCTGAACCGTCTCTATACCAATACATGGACCAAACTTGGCGTTGGCCGCTGCCGCTATGGGCTGATGCTGGGGGAAGACGGCTTTATCCATGACGATGGTGTTGTTGGCCGTCTCGCCGAGGGTCGTTTCCATGTCACCACCACCACCGGGGGTGCTGCCGGGGTCTTTGCCAAAATGGAGGACTACAGGCAAACCGAGTGGCCTGATCTTGACGTCTGGCTGACTTCAATAAGTGAGCAATGGGCGGTAATCGCTCTGAACGGGCCCAATGTGCGCAAACTGATCGCACCTTTTATTGAGGGAATTGACCTCTCAAAAGAGGCATTCCCCCACATGGCAATTCGCGAGGGAAAAATTTTTGGGGTGCCTACACGATTGTTCCGGGTCAGCTTTACCGGCGAACTTGGCTTTGAAGTCAATGTGCCCAGCGCCTATGGTCTTGCCGTTTGGCAACGGTTGATGGAAGCGGGAGCCGAATATGACATCGTGCCCTACGGCACTGAAGCCCTGCATGTATTGCGGGCCGAAAAGGGCTATATCATCGTTGGCCAGGAGACAGACGGCACCCAGACGCCCCACGACATGGGCATGGATTGGGCCATCGGCAGGAAAAAACCTGACTTTATTGGCAGACGCTCGCTGGGGCGGCCCGATATGCTGGTTCCAAACCGCAAGCAACTGGTTGGTCTGCTCACAACAGACCCGGCCTATGTGCTCGAGGAAGGCGCACAGGTCACTGCTGAAAACACCAGTGCGGTTCCTGCCAGAATGATCGGGCACGTTACCTCTTCCTATTGGAGCGAAACACTGCAGCGCTCCATCGCGCTGGCCGTGGTGGAGGCGGGCCGGAAACGCATAGGCGGTGAAGTCTATATTCCCATGCCCGGCACGGTTTACCCGGCCCGTGTGGCTGAACCTGTGTTTTATGACCCCAATGGGGAGCGTTTGAATGTCTGAGCCAATCGAGACCAGGTTGAAGCCATTCAATCCGCTGGCTGACAAAACCCTGGCACTGGGGGGTCGTCCGGACCTGTTTCTGCGCCCTGAGGATGAATGCGCACGGTTCAGCCTGCGCGTTCCTGTTGGAGCGTTGAAAAAGGCCGCCGTTGCATTCGAAGGGAACATTCCGGAAAACATTGGCGAAATGTCCGTGGGGACCGGCAAATCCGCCCTTTGTCTGGGACCGGATGAATGGCTGTTGCTGGCGCCATACAGGGATGCGCAAAGCATCATTGTGCGGTTTTCCCAATTGTATGAAACTGCCGCTCATTCTCTGGTTGATGTGAGCTATTGCACACTCGGGATAAAGGTTTGTGGCCCCCGGGCAAGGCTGGCGCTTAACTCCGGCTGCCCGCTTGACCTTGAAAACATGCCCGCAGGCCGATGCACCCGCACGGTTCTGGCCAAGGCCCAAATCATTCTGTTGAAGTTTGATGACCAGCACTACCGACTGGAAATTGCGCGCTCTTTTGCCCCTTACATATGGGAGTTTCTTAAGAATGCCGGGAAAATTGAGGAGCATTGACAGGTTTGAACAATTTTCGCAGTTTCGGGCATGCAAACGGATCAGGGCATCACCGAACGACTGTCTGAAAGTCTCAAGGAAACCCGCAAAAGCAAAGGGCTCAGCCTTGAGGCAATGGCAAAGCTATCTGCTGGTTCCCGCTGACGGCACGTTGGTCAGTGACCCGTACCGGCAGGGCTGCCATGAAGATCTGACAGTTCTTGAGGGAGCGCTGGAGGTCACCGCGGGCGAAGAGGTGGCCCGGGTCGGCAAAGGGAACACCATCCGTTCTGCAGCCGCACCCAGATGAATGCGGCACTTAACCGAAAGGGCCTTGAATTTGCGCTTGGTGCCTTTGAACGGGTCGGCAAATCGCTTGGAGTGATCTGATGGAACGCCCCAAAACCATGAAGGCTCTGGTCAAGGCACATGCCAAAGAAGGGCTGTGGATGCAAAATCAGCCGATACCGAAAATCGGGCCCGATGATGTTCTGGTCAAGATCAGCAAGACCGGAATTTGCGGCACCGATATTCACATCTGGAACTGGGATGCGTGGTCTCGAAAAACCGTGCCTATTCCTCTAATCACCGGACACGAATTTTCAGGAAAAATCGTTGAAACAGGCGCAGACGTTGCCGATTTGTCCGTGGGCCAGCGAGTTTCTGGCGAAGGGCACCTGGTGGGCAAGCACAGCCGCGCCAGCCGTTCAGGGCGGTTTCATTTAGACCCTGAAACGCGGGGCATTGGAATCAACGAACCTGGCGCTTTTGCACAATATCTGCGTCTTCCGGCGTTCAACGTCATACCTCTGCCCGACGGGATCAGCGATGAAATCGGCGCTATTCTGGACCCGCTGGGCAACGCGGTACACACCGCGCTTTCCTTCGATCTGGTAGGGGAGGACGTTCTGATTACCGGCGCCGGGCCGATCGGAATCATGGCGGCGGCCGTTGCCAAACATATCGGGGCGCGCCACATAGTGATCACTGATATCAATCAGGACCGGCTGGATCTGGCAGTCAGGGTCGCTGATGTCACCGCCGTCAATATCGGCAATACCGACCTGAAACAGGTCACAGACGATCTGGGGCTGGTTGAGGGCTTTGATGTGGGTCTGGAAATGAGCGGCTCGCAAGCTGCGCTGGACCAGATGATTGGCGCCATGGTCAGAGGCGGGCGTATTGCGATGCTGGGCATCCCTCCGGGCAAATCTGCCGTTGACTGGTCAGGTATCGTCTTGAAGTCTATCACCATCAAGGGCGTCTACGGCCGCGAGATATTTGAAACCTGGTACAAGATGCTGGCCATGCTGCAGAACGGACTGGACATCAGCGCCCTTATCACCCACCGCTTCGGTGCGGACGATTTTGAGGCCGGGTTCGCAACGATGAAATCAGGGTCCAGCGGCAAGGTTGTGCTGGACTGGAACGCTGGCACCAAAACGCCACGGAAATAATCTTGAGCCATGAGGCGAAGTGGACCGGGGCGCTGATAGCAGCGGATTGCGGCTGAGGTTAAGGGCCCTCCAACTCAAACAAAATGAAGGCCATGGCTTGATTGCGAGCATGCTTGACACTTCTTGCATGCAGACCCTACACCCGTTCCAGCCATTCATCACTGCAAGCAAAAGGGTGCAGCTTTGACAAAATCCACACGCATCAAGCAACGCTTTGCCAAATGTGCTGCTGCGGACCGCCCGGCTTTGGTAACCTTTATCAGTGCCGGAGACCCGGACCTTAAAACCGCTCAATCCATCATGGACGGGCTTCCGGGGGCGGGGGCGGACCTTATTGAGCTGGGCATGCCTTTTTCCGACCCCATGGCCGATGGCCCCAGCGTGGAAGCGGCAGGGCATCGGGCGCTGACGGCGGGGCACACGCTGCAGAAGACCCTTGATATGGTCAAAAGTTTTCGTACCCACGATGATGAAACACCGGTTATTCTGATGGGCTATTACAACCCCATCTACCAGCGCGGGCCTGAAACCTTCGTAAAAGAAGCGCGGGAGGCTGGTGTTGATGGATTGATAATTGTTGACCTGCCAGCAGAGGAAGACGACGAGTTGTGCCTGCCTGCCCTTGCGGCCGGATTGAACTTTATCCGCCTGACCACCCCGACTACGGATGAAAAACGCCTGCCAAAAGTTCTGCAAAACACATCCGGCTTTGTCTATTACGTCTCAATGAAGGGAATTACCGGGGGGGCCATAAGCAGCCACACAGCCGTCGGGGAAGCAGTCAGGGCCATCAAGGAACATACGGAACTGCCGGTTGCTGTCGGCTTTGGTATCAAAACCGCTGAAGACGCCGCGCTTATCGGGCGTGATGCGGACGGGGTTGTGGTGGGAACCGCTCTCATCAACGCACTGGTTGCAAGTCTGGATGATAACAACAGGGCAACCGGCACAAGCGTTGAGGCGGTGCACGCTCTTGTGCGCGAACTGGCGGCGGGCGTTGCCCGGGCACGGGATTAGCTATTCTCAACAATAAGGGCTTTGCGGGAACGGGTCCTACCTGATAAGTTGGCTTCAAGCGCCTATATATTTGGAGCAGCCGTCGAGCCAATCGGTGGGCAGAGCAGCATGCAAACAGCGAAACAGGGCTGGTTATGAACTGGATAAACAACGTCGTTCGCCCCAAAATCCGTTCGTTTCTGAATAAAAAGGAAACGCCGGACAATCTGTGGGTCAAATGCCCCGTATCCGGGGAAATGGTATTTTACAAAGACCTTGAGGCCAACCAGTGGGTAGTGCCCGGTTCAGGTCATCACATGCGCATCAAGGGTCGTGACCGGCTGGCCAGTTTTTTTGACGGCGGGGTTTACGAGGAAATTTCCATGCCTGAGGTCGCCCACGACCCGTTGAAGTTCCGCGACACCAAGCGCTATTCTGACCGTTTGCGCGATAATCGCAACAAAACCGGAATGGAGGACGCGGTACTTGCCGGAGAGGGCCATGTGCTGGGTCATAAAATTGTCGCCTGTGTGCAGGATTTTGATTTTATGGGCGGCTCGCTCGGCATGGCCGCCGGGGAAGCCATCATCACCGCCATGGACCAGGCCCTTGCCCACAAGCTGCCCTTTGTCATGTTTGCCGCCTCGGGCGGCGCGCGCATGCAGGAGGGCGTGCTCTCGCTGATGCAGTTGCCGCGCACAACCGTTGCGGTGCAGCGCCTGCGCGAGGCACACCTGCCCTATATTGTTGTGCTCACCAACCCCACAACCGGGGGCGTTACCGCTTCGTACGCCATGCTTGGCGATGTTCAGATTGCCGAACCGGGAGCGCTGATAGGTTTTGCGGGCGCACGGGTCATTGAGCAGACAATCCGCGAGAAACTGCCCGAGGGGTTCCAGCGTTCAAAATATCTGCATGAGCACGGCATGCTCGACATGGTGGTGCACAGACACAACCTGCGCGATATCATCGGCTCGCTGGTGGGCATCCTGACCAAGCAGCCCATGTCAGAACAGTTTGCGTCCAAGCCACCTAAACCGGGGCTGGGTTCAGATGCTGAAGATCCTTCAACAGATGTCTCTGGTGATGATGATCTGCTGATTGCGCCACCTGAGGCCGCCCACGCCGAGTGAGTGAGACCGACAAGATCTTGCAGCGCCTGCTGAGGCTGCACCCCAACAAGCTGATTGACCTGAAACTGGATCGCATTGAGCGTCTGCTTGAGGCTCTGGGGCGCCCACAGGAGCGCTTACCCTTGACGCTTCACGTGGCGGGGACCAATGGCAAAGGATCAACTATTGCCCATTTGCGCGCCTTTCTTGAAGCCGCAGGGAAAAAGGTTCACGTCTATACCTCCCCGCACCTTGTGCGTTTTAACGAGCGTATCCGGTTGGCCGGAAAACTGGTGAGCGACAAGGACCTCAATGAAGCCCTTACCCATTGCGAAAATCTGAACGGGGCCCGCCCCATAACCTATTTCGAGATTACCACAGCGGCGGCGTTTCATCTGTTTGCTAAAACACCTGCAGACTATCTGTTGCTCGAAGTGGGACTGGGCGGGCGTTTTGACGCCACCAATGTTGTTGACCGGCCGCTGGGCACCATCATTGCTCCGGTTTCGATGGACCATATGGAGTTTCTGGGGCGCGACCTCCAGACCATCGCAGCCGAAAAAGCTGGCATCCTTAAAACCGGCGCCCCGGCAGTCATTGGCAGACAGGGCGATGAGGCGCGTGACGCCATTGAGGACGCGGCGGCAAAGCTGGGTATTCGCCCCCGGTTGTGGGGCCAGGACTTTGAAGCCTTCGAGCAACACGCAAAGCTCATCTATCAGGACGAAACCGGCCTTCTGGACCTGCCCCCCTCTGCCCTTGCCGGTTTTTTCCAAACTGAAAACGCCGGACTCGCCATCGCCGCTGTGCGCTATTTCAACCTGCCCGTGAGCGATGCGCAGATCGCCGATGGCCTGAAAAATGTCAACTGGCCGGGCAGGCTGATGAAAATTACTGAAGGGGTTTTGCACCAACTTGTCCCCGCAGGCTGTGAACTGTGGCTGGACGGGGGACACAATGTAGCCGGAGGCAAGGCACTGGCCGGTGCATTCAAGTCATTGCCGAAGGCAGACAAGCGCCCGCTGGTTCTGGTTTTTGGAACCTATTCCAACAAGGACGCGTCCGGGTTCCTGTCGGCATTCAAGGGAGTGGCAACAAGGGTCATCAGCGTGCCCATTGAAGGGGAGAGGTCAGCGTGGAAGCCTGCTGAACTGGCGCAACTGGCGCAGGAACTGGGCTTTAGGTCAGAGGCGGAAACCAGTCTTGGCGCCGCTCTTAAGCAGGCAGCGACAACAAACAATGCCCGCATCGTTATCTGTGGCAGCCTACATCTGGCGGGCCAGTTTCTGGCCCAAAACAAAACGCCGCCGAGCTAATTTTTAGCTCAGAGGCGTTGATTGGGAAAACTTTACCCCAATATAAACGGGCTTAAGCTGCGTGGCCCTCAAGCCAGCTCGCCAGAGCGGCCTTGGGTGTGCCGGCACCGACTTTCATGTCGGCGGGCTCACCGTTCTTGAACAGAATCATTGTGGGGATGGAGCGCACACCATATTTTATGGTGGTGTCCGGGTTCTCATCAATATTGAGCTTGGCGATCTTCACTTTTCCCGCCAGATCTGTAGAGAGTTCGTCCAGAATTGGCGCGATTGCCTTGCAGGGTCCGCACCATTCAGCCCAGAAATCAACCAGAACCGGGGTACTGGATTTGAGCACTTCATCGGAAAAATTGGTGTCGGTCACTTTTGTAGTCATGGTCTTGGCCTTTCAGAGATACATTAGCAAATACTGTTATACACAATTAGAAAGAGTCGCTTCTGATTTCAAGGTGCCTATGAAAAAATGAATTTTTCAGTTGCGTCAAGTAGCATATCCCGCGGAAGAACCATCATATTCTCAGACGCCGTCCAATAGATTGCTGCGCTGATTTCCCTATCCGGGAACAGGCTCTCACAGGCACGTAAATAAAGCCCCAACTGGCTGAGATAGGGCTGAGGGACTGCCTCAGGGGATTTAGCGGGTTCAGCATCAGACTTGAAATCCACTACCAGCATGCGCCCATCATCCAGAATGACTCTATCTATACGGCCAATGATATGAACAGGTTTTCCGGCACGCGTTGCTTTAACGAACAGGGGGAGTTCGGCCCTTGAATTGGGGCCGAACAATTGCCCGGACTCCGGTCCGGACAATATATTGAGCGCCTTGGCCTCCAGATCCGCATGCAGTTTTTCCTGTCCTGGAAGCAGTTGCGCCAGTGCTTTTTTTGCCAGTGCCGGACGTTTGTCTTTCGCAACAGGTGCCAGGTGCTGCAACAGCAGGTGAATTGCGCTGCCGGCTTGCCTTGCGGTTGCGGGAGCATCTTTTTGCAGTCTTTCAGCACCGGTGGCGAGCAATTGGGCGGGGTCAAAATCATGTTTGCCAACGCTTGAGGGGCGTATAATCTCAATTGTCTGCGGCGCAGGAACAGGACCTGGCAACTCCGGGGGCGCTTCACCCGAAGGAGTCATCTCTGTTTTGAGCGCTGGCTTGGGTTGCATTACTGTTTTGGGGTAGCACAGACCTTTTTGCTCCTCCCCCGCAATTTCCACTTCCTGGCAGTTTTCACTCAGGGCGTCGTGGACAGCTTCGTACCAACAGTGCTGTTTCATGGGAGCTTTTTTGGGCAGGTAGCCAGTGATATAAAGCTCATCTTCTGCCCGTGTCATGGCCACATAGAGCTTGCGCCAGTATTCAGCCGTTTGTTTTTCCAACTCGGCTTGAAGCATATATTCCGCCGTTTCGGGGGTGTGTTTCGCCTTGGCAGAAGCATGCACCAGCATCGGGGCGGGGGCGTCCTGAATATAGACCGGCCCGGTCCTGCTCATGCTTGCTGTTGCATCCGCCAGAATAACAATGGGAGCTTCAAGCCCCTTGGCGCCATGTACGCTCATCACCCGCACGCCGCCGCTACTGCTCTCGGACAGTTCGCGCTTTATGGAAATATCCCGCTTCCTGAGGCTGGCCAGAAAACCCTGAAGCGAGGGTTGTCCGGTTTGCTCATGGTTCAGAGCCAGGTCAAGAAACTCTCCAATGACATCATCGATTTCTTCTCCGAGGCGTGCATGGAACTGTTTCAGCCCACCATCGGCAAACAGGACGGAGGCGAAAAATTCATAAGGCCGGTCAAAGTCCAGCTTCGCCCGCCAATTCTGCAATCTCTCAAAAGCTTTTGCAGCCCAGGTAAACTCATCGGCATGACGGACCAGCCTGTGCCACAGGCTTTCCTTGCCGCGCCCGATGCATAATTTCTCCAACTGGTCTTCGCCAAGCCCGAAAAGCGGGGAGCACAGAAGTGTGGCGAGTGCCAGGTCATCGTATGGGCTGAGCAGAACATCCCCAAGCACCAACAGGTCACGGACCACGATATGATCAGTCACCGGCAACTGGTCAGCGCCAGGCGTTGGTACACCAGCCTGTTTAAGTGCCCGGATTATTTCCTTGAATGCGGCTCTGCGCGCCTGCACCAGAATAAGAATGTCCTCGGCCCTCACTGCCCGTCCGCGGGCCGCCAATGGTCTTTCACTGTCCAGCCAGTGCCGTATTTGTGCAGCGATGCGCTCAGCCAGCAGGCGCGGTGCAGTTTTGAGGCCGGTTGCTGGTTCGAGGGGCCATTCATCGGACTTTTCGCTATCCTCCTCCATTGTAACCGGGGGCCATAATGTGACAGTGCCACCCTTGTCGAGCCGGGCGCTTTCATGGGCGATGGGCTGTTCAAAAGAAAGCAGGGCATCGCGGATGTCGGCCCGTTTGCAAACCAGATCTACCGCTTTCAATATATTTTCAAGGGTGCGAAAGCTGGCGCGAAAACGGAGATTTTCCCAGGGCTTTTTTGCACTTAATGCGCGCAGGCCCAACTCGCTTCCCGTTTGAGCGAACAGCGCCGGATCTGCTCCCTGAAAAGAGTAGATGGATTGCTTTTCATCCCCCACGGCGAACAGGGTGCGTGGCCGCTCAACCGCGCTGTCTCCGTCATAAAAATCATCAACCAGCAGTTTGACGACGCTCCACTGGCCCGGATTTGTGTCCTGACTTTCATCAACCAGGATGTGGGTGATAGCGCTGTCGAGCTTGTAACGCACCCAATCGGCACTGCCCCTGCTTGCCAGCAACGCCTCGAAGCGGTTTATCAGATCGTCAAAGTCCAGTCTTCCGGTGCGCTGTTTTTCCCGTTCATAACGCATCTGGATAGCTGCCATGACATCAAGCAATGCCTCGGAGCGCTCAACAAGCTGCGCTTTGGTCAGCAGAGCGATGGCCTCAGCGAGCCGCTCGGCTTCTGCCTGCATGGCATCGGCCAGAGCCGGATCCTTGTCCTGAATTATTTTTTTGGCAACGGCGCGTTTGGAGAGGGTTCCGTCCTGATTAAGAAAGACGGTGCACAGGTTTTCAAAGCCGGGTTGTGGCCAGTTGAGGCGCGCCAGCTTGTCCTCAAAACGAGAGCGGGCAGGGTCGGGCGGGGTCAGTTCAAAAACCCGGCTGGCCAGTTGCTCGGAAAAAACCGAGTTGTTTTCAGCATCTCTCAAAACTTGCGCGCTGGTTATCGGCTTTTTCAGACCCAGAAGCGCCCAAAGGTTTTTTTTGCTCATGGAGGGGTTGGCAAGCACGGCCCTGAGTTCACGGCCCGCCCCAAGGGCTCCATTCACAGCTTCCTCGATGTGCTTGTCGCTCATAAGCATGAACAGGGTCGCTACCGCGTCGGCCACTTGGCTGTCACCGGACAGGCCTTCAGACAGCACCGCATCGCGGGCTGCCCGCACCATCTCTGTCTGCTCAAATTCCTCGATGACACTGAAATCAACCGGCACGCCAGCCTCAATGGGAAAACGATGCAGCGCCGCTTCGCAAAAAGCGTGAATGGTACTGATTTTCAGCCCGCCGGGGGTTTCAAGCGCTGTAGCAAACAGAGTTCGCGCCAGCAGTATTTTTTCCCGCGAAGGCGCCTGGCCCGAGATTGCTTTGAGGTCGGCTTCAAGACTCTGTTCGTCGCGCAAGGCCCAGGCGCTCAACCTGTCAGCAACCCGCTGCTGCATTTCCGCCGCTGCCGCCTTGGCGTAGGTGAGGCACAGAATATTTTGAGGAGGCACGCCACTGAGCAGCAGGCGCAGAACGCGTTCGGTCAGTATGTGGGTTTTGCCCGAGCCCGCATTTGCTGAAACCCAGACCGAGTGTTCAGGGTGCCCGGCGGCCGATTGTTTGGCGATGGTGTCCTGCGTGGGCCTGACAGCGCGCTCGTTCATGGTCCGACCTCGCTGCCATCAGTTTCGCTCCACTCGTCGGTGCGCGCCAGATGGTCGTAAGGGCCGGCAAAGTTCTGGTTGGCTTTGGGCATCAGGCGGGGGGACATTTCCAGATTGTCCCGCAGCAACAGAGCGGCCACATGGCCTGAAAAACGCCGGTGGAGTTCATCAACCGCCTCTTGCAGGCCCTGTCCCTTTTTCAGCGCAAAGGGCGTCAACTCGAAGGCTTTGGGACCGGCCCCTATTTTGATGTAGGTCAGAGCATGAGCAGGGGCCATCTCCCCCCCTTCAAAACCGGCTTCCCGAACAATCAGCGCTTCGAGCAAAAGCTGGGGCGCCAGAAAGGAGAGCATTTCTTTTGACGTAGGTAGGGAGCCGGTCTTGAAATCAAAAATTTCAAAACCACCCGCTTTCAGCAAATCGATACGGTCGGCGCGGCCGGTCAGGGTGATTGTCTCCCCCTCGACCGGAAAACTCCACATCAGGTTCTTTTCGGCAAAGCGTTTTTCAACCCTGGCGGCACGGGCGCGCTCGAAGCTCAGATATCCTTCAGAAGCCGCCCGGAAACGGCGCAGCCAGATGTCGCGCCGGTCTGGGAATTCATCCAGTACACAAAAGGCTTTGGCGGCGAGTTCATCAAGGCGCAACTGGGCGTCTTTATCCAAGGGGTCATGGTTATTGACGACAAATTTTTCAAAAATTTCATGAATGAAGGAGCCCCGCTCACGCGCGCCCAACTCTTGCCCCAGCGGGTCAATCGGCCTGAGCCCAAGCACATGCCTGGCGTAAAGATCAAAGGGAGAGCGAAACAGGGTTTCAACCTCGGTGATTGAGAGCTTTCTGGGGCGCAGATGCGCCGGTGGTTTGGGGGCAGGGCGCTTCGCCGGACGGGGCGGGCCCATCTCGTCCAGCCGGTGGGCGAGATTGAGCCACCTTTCAGCGCGTCCATGCATGTCACCGGCAAGTTTTTCCCCGGCAAAACCGGCCAGCCGCTGCACAAGGCGCGAGGAAATAGCCGGGCTGGTTCCGATGCGCCCGGACCAGGCCAACAGCACCTCTTCATTACCAAGTGCCATTTCAAAATCATGGGCGGCAAGACCATGCTGGCGCTCGGGCGGCTCCAGCCCCACGCCCAGACGCATACCCCGGCTGAGCCATGGTCCGGGGTCCGCAACTTCGGGCCAGATCCCTTCATTCAGGCCGCACAAAATCATCAGGTCAGAGGATTGAAGCCGGGCTTCAAGCCTGCCCCAGATTGAAATGCCCGGATGTCCTCCGGGACGGGCACGCACGCTTTGCCCTGCCATCAGAACCTCAAGCGCCACTGAGGCAGAATGGGGCGAGAGCATAGGCCCCGGCGGCGGGGTTTCCACCAGCGCACGGCACCAGTTTCCAAGCTCTTCAGCTCCGGGCAATTGAGAGGTCAGAGAATTTTCTTCAGGCTCTGAGAGCCGCCCTATGCAGTCGTTAAGTGCTGTGGCCAGTTGGCTTGATGTAAAGCTTTCCCGATTGAAGAGGGCCAGAACCGGGTTCAATGCGACCTCCAATTCCTCAAGCAGTCCGGCCAGACGGGCGCCCTCTTTTTTGTTGAGCCGCTTTTGCGTATGGGGCATATTGTTCTTGAGGTTTTGCTCAAGCAGAGTTCCAAGACCGGCAAAACCAGCCAGCGGTCGTTGTCCCCGCAGCAAAGCAAACTCGAGCAAATCTGCCATCCGGGCAATTTCGGCGCGGGTTTTCCCCAGAGTCACATGGCGGTTGCGCAAAAGCGCCATCAGATCAACCGGCGCAATGCGGTTTGCAACCAGCGACAATATCTGTCTGGCCAGACGTCCTGCACGAGACTGAAACAGGGGGGTGCCTGCGGCATCATCAATCTTAATATCAAACCGTCTGAGTTCGGCAATGATGCGGCGGGCAAGATTGCGGTCGGGCGTTATGATGCCAACGGTTTTGTCTTGCGCCAGCTTGTCCCGGGCGGCCAGCGCAATTGCCCTTGCCTCAATCTGTTCGTTTGGCGCCTGGAGCATGGAAATTCCCGCGAGCGCCTTTTGAAGCTCCTCATCCTCAAACGCACTCCTGGCTGAACTCCAGTTTTTTGTCTCGGAAGCCAGCGCCAGCGCCTGCCGGACAATTCCGGTTCTAACCGCAGGAGCTGCCCCCCCAAGTTCGGGCACGGATTGAGGCAGCCGTTCCAGCCGGTTCAACAACCGTATCAGTCCATATTGGGGATGACCGTGAGGGTTGTGGTTCTGGTTGCACAGAGCCTTGAATGTCGCTTCCGCGAGAGATGTGTCAAGTCCGGGCAGCACCAGTGCGCCTCGGGGCAGGCCCGTAATGGTTTTTAGCAGTTTGGCAGTGGCGGGGAGAGAACCGGTGGACCCCGCGGCAATGACCGGCCTGTCCCCAAATTTCATTTCAAGGGTTTGTGCCTGTTCTGCCAGCCTCAAATTACGCAGGGTTGCACCATCAATCCGGTCACGCTGGGCAAGAATATCAGGCCAGGCAGTCAGGGCAATTTCCAGAAACTCAAGGGTCTGAAGCCACCTGCCTGAGAGTTCATTGGGCACAACAGAACGAATTTTTGTCGCGGGCACACCTTCGATTTCAAAGTCATCAATCAGACGGGCCAGGGAATCCGCAAGGTTGAGCACATGGGCCGGGTTGACAGGAAAGCCGTCAGCTTCACTAACGGCCGGTTGCGCCCGGAGCCACTTCTCCACCAGTTCGCTGAGCAGGAAGCGGCGCATCATCTCCGATACGGGAATTGGATGGGGAACTGTCTCCTCCTCATCCAGAAACGGCTCTTCCTCTTTGTCCTCGCCGCCAAAGGTGCGAATATCGGGTAAAAATGTTCCCCCGCCCAGTGCATCTGCAAAGGCCTCAGAAAGCGCAAGGCGCGCCCGTCGAGTGGGCAGAAAAATCGTGACATCCGTGAGCCAGAAGGGGCCGGAGCGCGGCCAGCCGCCCAGCAGGGGCCCTTCAAGCACCCCCTCGACCAGCGTGGGCAGAAAACGTGCGTGAGGAGGAATGGAAAAGACGTTTTCTCTCATGGGGCGGCCGGAAACTCTGCGGCGACTTTGGCCAGATCCTGCGCTCTGGATGACGAAGTAACCCGAATGAGACGCCCCTCCCCGGAGGCGGGGATGTCCAGTGAAACCGTCAAATGCGCCATATTGTTCAACATCGGGGCCCGTTCCGCCCACTCCACAACAACCACCGTTTCAGGGTTGTCAAAAAGACCCAGTTCTTCCAGTTCCTCCTGTTTTTCAAACCGAAAGATATCCGCATGCAGGACCGACCAGTCCGCTTTTTCCCCCTTTCCCTCATAGGGCAGGACAAGCGGGAAACTGGGTGAGGGAATTTCCAGTCCGGGCTGGTTGAGAATTTTGCGGATCATGGCCCGGGCAAGAAGGCTTTTGCCGGCCCCCAGCCCACCGTTAAGCAGAACAATGTCGCCTTTTGAGATCAGACCCGCCAGAGCCTGACCAAGTTTTTGGGTTTGTTTTTCGCTAACGGCAAAAATCGTGACCGCTGCATCAGACATTGTCACTCTCTGTCTGGGCGCTGTTCAGCCTGGTAATTGCGGGCAGATTGACAATAACCCGCGTGCCCCGGGGTTCGCGTTTTTCCATGGTGACAGTGCCCCCATGCAATTGCACAAAAGTCTTGACGATGCTCAGACCAAGTCCTGCCCCGCGCTGACGGCCCGCTACCGATTTACCTTCGAAGCGCTTGAACATTTCATCACTGAACTCGCTGGGCACTCCTACCCCCTCGTCCTCGACAATGAAGCGAAACCAGTCTGCCCGTGCCTCAACATTCAGGGATATAACAGCACCGGGTTCGGAAAAATTGGCAGCGTTGGAGAGAAGATTATAAAGAATCTGAACAATGCGGCCACCGTCGGCGACAAACCGGGGAAGCTTCTTGGGGACTGAGACTTCCAGATTGACCGGCTCGGCCCCATCAACCCCGGCAAGGGTTGCGCCAAGACCGGCCCGCGCCTTTTCAATCAGTTCCTCGATATCAAGGGTTTGCAGATCAAGTTCGGCAATACCCGCATCCACATGGGTGAGATCAAGAATATTGTCGATAAGTATACCAAGGGCAGCGCTCGAGGAGCGAATATAGTCCGTGTAGGCGCGTTGTTGGGGAGTGAGAGGTCCAAAACTGTCCGAAGCCAGAAGATCGGCAAACCCGATTATATTGGTCAGGGGCGAGCGCAACTCATAGCTTACGTTCTGAACAAAGGCGTCCTTGAGATGATCGGCGGCAACCAGCGCCTCGTTGCGCTCCTTGAGCACCCGTTCATAATTGGCGCTTTGGGTGACATCAATAAAGGTCAGCATGGTCTGGCCATCGGGAAGACGCACGATTGTATAATCGATAAGCATCCCGTCCGAGCGCCTGATACGGCCGGAATAGTCTGTCCGGCTTGGGTCCAAGCTGACGACATGATGCTTGAGATCGGCCCAGATGCGCTCGCCGTCATTTTCAAATGCCTTTGCGCACCGCCGGACGACATCGTCTATGTGCGGTTTCTGGCCCAACTCGTTCATGGGCAGCTTCCAGATAGTGGAGAGGCGCGGATTATGCAGCCGCAGGCGCCCGTCAGTGCCAAAAACCGCAACCGCTTCGCTTAGTGCGTTAAGGGTTTCGCGTTGCACATTGATCAGGGATTTATTGGTGCTTTGCAAGCGCAGATGCTCGGTTTGGTCTTCAAACATGTATACAATCCCGCCCTCCTTGCCGAGCGGGGCCGCGACCACGCTTATGGAGCGCCCGTCGGGCAGGTGCCAGCTTTCTTCGCGCGACCGGGAAAGGGAATAGGCATCCAGATGCTCCCTGCGCCATTTCTGGTAGTCACGAACCACGGGCAGGCGGCCTTTGGTGCGCAGATGGTCAATTATTGCACGTTCATTGACCCCCTGACGAAGCCAGCTCTCATCAAGCTGCCACAGGTTGCAATAAGCTGTATTGAACTGCAGCAGGTCCCCCTTGGCGTCAAAAACAGCCACTGGAGTCAAGAAGGCGTCAATCACCCCATCAATGTGAAGAGGAACAGATTGTTCAACCGGGGTTTCTGGCGGTTGCGCCTCTGCAAGAGACTGCGCAGCATCAGATTCGGGCAGGGCTGTTTCGCTCCCTTCGCTATCCGGCAGCGCCCCGTTGGCACGAAGGCTCAGAACATGGGAGTCTGCCAGCGCCCTGCCGGTCGCATGTACGGTTTTTCCCTCTCTGGTGCGCAGATCAATTCCAAAACCCCGCCCGCCAACACGCAAATCGGTGAGCCGTTCTGCAAGCCGCGCGCTTTCCTCAAGGGTCAGCCAGGTGGAAAAATTCAATATGTCTGCCGCGGTTTTCAGGCCATCGTCCAACTGTTGAGGCGTGCCAAAAAGCCGTGGTGCGCCACTGTCCTCACCCCAGACCAGCGTCAGTTCCGGCAGAGCTGAAAGCAGGGCCTCATATTCATCCAGACGCGAGCGCATAGTGGCCATCTGGTGCCGGGCTGTATCTGGTGATGCAACGGAAGTCTTTTTTCGCCGCGCAAGCCAAAGGGTGGCAACCACTCCACAGGCCAGCGCACCCCCGGCAATCGCCAGGGGCGCAAGATCAAGCATTGCGTTTAGTTCATTCTGGTCCTGTAGAAATGATTGGGCAAAACCAAAGGAGGGCCAAAAAGAAACTGGAACAAAAACACCAAACTGCTGAAAACGGAATCTTCCGACTCCTGATCGCCTCTGGATTTTTCCCAGCTTCATGCGCATGCCTCAAATCAAATCGCCCTCGACAGGGAATGCGCAAAGCTGGCCCGCCTTACATTCTGCAGCACATCTCTTGGCGATGTTTACTGCAAATCTCCCACCGAATCACTTTGACAATAGCTGGGTCGGGAACTGCGTTGAAGGGGCAAAATGCCCCTTCATGCTTTTCATTTTGGTGCTGTGGAAACTGCATGCATTTCAGCATGCGTCCTCACCCTAATAGCGGTAGTGCTCGGGCTTGAAGGGACCGGACAGAGGCACGCCAATATAGTCAGCCTGTTCCTTGGACAATTTCGTCAGCTTGACACCAAGTTTTTCCAGATGCAGCTCAGCAACCTTCTCATCCAGATGCTTGGGCAACACATGAACGCCGGCCTCATATTCATCGGCCCTGGCCCATAATTCTATCTGGGCCAGCGTCTGGTTGGCAAAGGATGCGCTCATTACAAAAGAGGGGTGCCCGGTAGCGTTACCCAGATTAACAAGACGCCCTTGCGAAAGCAGAATGATGCGGTTGTTTTCGCCAAGTTCCACAATATCCACCTGCGGCTTGACGTTGGTCCATTTGAAATTCTGCAATTCTGCAACCTGAATTTCATTGTCGAAATGCCCGATATTGCAAACGATAGCCATGTCCTTGAGCTTTTTCATATCGTCGATGGTGACGATATCCTTGTTACCGGTGCAAGTGACGACAAGGTCGGCACGATGGGCCGCATCCGCAAGAGTGACGACCTCAAAGCCGTCCATGGCTGCCTGAAGGGCACAAATGGGGTCAACTTCGGTGACCAGAACCCGTGCTCCGGCTCCGGCCAGCGACTGGGCCGAGCCTTTGCCCACATCGCCATAGCCGCAAACAATGGCGACCTTACCGGCCAGCATTACATCAGTACCCCGGCGGATGGCATCAACAAGACTTTCACGGCAGCCATATTTGTTGTCGAACTTGGATTTGGTCACGCTGTCATTAACGTTGATGGCGGGGAAAGGCAGGTCTCCCTTCTCGTGCAACTGATAAAGGCGCATGACCCCGGTGGTGGTTTCTTCGGAAACCCCTTTGATGTTGTCGCGCACTTTTGCGTAAAACCCGGGCTCTGCGGCGAGCCGTTTTTTGACCTGGGCGGCGAAAAACTCTTCTTCTTCGCTTTTGGGGTGCTCAAGAATTGAAGGGTTGGTTTCTGCCTTGGCGCCATTGAGCACCAGCATGGTCGCATCCCCGCCATCATCCAGAATAAGGTTGGCGGTTTCTCCATTGCCCCAATCAAGAATGCGGTCTGCAAAATCCCAATACTCCTCAAGCGTTT
Source organism: Hyphomicrobiales bacterium (assembly GCA_026981645.1). GTDB lineage: Bacteria > Pseudomonadota > Alphaproteobacteria > Rhizobiales > Devosiaceae > DROE01. Next base: position 30,189 of record JALSII010000057.1, read on the forward strand.
CGCCCTTGTGGGCAAAAACCGGAATTCCGGCAGCGGCAATAGCGGCGGCGGCATGGTCCTGGGTTGAATATATATTGCAGGAGGCCCAGCGCACTTCTGCACCAAGCGCTACAAGGGTTTCAATCAGCACAGCGGTCTGTATGGTCATGTGCAGGGAACCGGCAATGCGCGCACCCTTTAGTGGCTGCATGGCCTCGAATTCCTTGCGGATAGCCATCAGGCCGGGCATTTCAATCTCGGCCATGGAAATTTCCTTGCGGCCAAAATCGGCAAGAGAGATATCCCTGATGGCGTAGTCGTTGTCTTTAGCATTCATTGATGCAAGCTCCACTCTGTCCCGGAAAACTGCGGGAAATTTCTGACCTGCCTTATAGGCCCGGCAACAGCGTCTTACAACAAACACATAAAGAAATGTTTATATGATTGAGTGTGGGGATTGCCTAGAGCGTTTTCAGGATAAGTGTGTGCGGTTATCCGGTTCGAAAACGTGACAAAGCAAAGATTTAGAGCTTTTGTTTTGATTCTGTCAAAACATGAAAGGCTCCAGGAGAGTTTATAATTCCTCCGCTCCCCCACTCTCATTGTCCTCGTCAAATCCGCAATCAACCAAGGCCGCAATAGCATCCAGCGCCTCGCGGGCCTGACGCCCTTTTGCTCTGACCAGAATGGACGAGCCCGGACCTGCCGCCAGCATCATCAGACCCATGATTGAGGTGCCGCCCACGCTTACCCCGTCTCGGGTCACGCTGATTTCTGCGTCAAACAATTCCGCTGTGCGCACAAAGCGGGCCGAAGCACGGGCATGCAGTCCCCGCTGATTGCAGATGCGCATACGTTGGGCCAAAGCGTGCTGGGTGTTGTCAGCGTCAGACATGGGTCCTGACCCTAATTGTTGCCCAGCACATCATTTGCCACATTGATATATTTGCGGCCTGCGTCCTGGGCTTCGCGCACGCTTTGGCGCATGTCCATCTCACCACGCACCCGCGCCAGCTTCACCAGCATGGGCAGATTAACTCCGGCAATCACTTCAACGTCAAGGTTCTGCATAACCGAGATGGCCAGATTGGAGGGCGTGCCGCCAAACATGTCGGTAAGAACAACCACCCCGCTACCGGTATCAACAGCCCGGACGGCGCTCAGAATATCCTCCCGACGCAACTCCATGTCGTCATCGGCACCAATACATACCGCCTTGCAATTCTCCTGTGGGCCCACAACATGTTCCAGGGCGGCCTGAAATTCATCAGCCAGCCTGCCGTGGGTCACAAGAACCATGCCGATCATTTTATACGTCCCCGATTTTGTGTCAGCGGCCTTGCGAGTCTCTGCCGCCGCTACTGTCTCTGACACGCCTTCATAAATCTTGCGCAGACATTGGAATTGTTGCAAGTCAAATTTGTATTTTGTTTTGTCCGCTGCGGCTGCGCCCCGGTTATATCTTTTGCATCAGCTTAACACTCAGTCCAATTGCAGGAGTGCTTCCTCAACAAGCAAAACCTGGTGGACGGAATCAACTATGCCATGTTCAGGAACCGGACAGCGGGCAACTCTGACACCTGCAATACGGGTAAAAAGAAGTTCAGGAGCTATTATACGCTCCAACTCCCCAACGAGGTCGATCACCAGATGAATTCTGGCGCGCTCCACATGCTCACGCCGGACAATGCCGCGGCCGCGCAATTCGATCTTTCCCGCTATGGCGGGAGGTGCCACCATTTCAACGATCCCCGCAATATTTTCAACAAACACCTGATCATCAGCAACAAGTGCCGCTTTTTTTTTCGCTGATTTTGCCGCCCCAAGGAGCGCCAGTGCCAGCAGGGATTTTCCGGCCCCGGAGCGCCCGGTAATCAGCACTCCCCTGCCTTCAACAACAATGCCGGTGGCATGCATGTTTTTTTGCAGATTCATTTGCGTGAAGGTTTGTCGACAACCATGCGCGGCAGGGTGAAGCTGAAAATGGCCCCGGAGCGGTCAGTGCGGTTCTGGGCATTTATGACGCCGTCATGAGCAAGAATAATCTGCCGGGAAATGGAAAGACCAAGGCCGGAATGGTTGCCAAAATTCTCTGTCGCCGGCCGGTCAGTGTAAAAACGCTCAAAAATCTGGCCAGTCTCTCCGCGAATGCCCTCGCCCTCATCCATGATGAATACGCTGACATCGGAAAAACCCGCTTCGATGGCAACGGTGACTTTCCCACCCTGGGGAGAGAATGAAATGGCGTTGTCAAGCAGGTTGGAAACCACCTGGGCAAGACGGCTGTCCTGGCCCCGAACCAGGGGTGGAAAGTCGCCGCTGATATCAAAAATGATGGATATGCCGCGCTTTCGTGCATTGTCCTCATGCATCGAAATCATTGCCTGGACCACATCTGCTATTCTCACGGCCTCCGAGCTGTCACGGGCAAGTTCAGCATCAAGCCGGGAGGCATTTGATATGTCGGAAATCAGCCGGTCGAGCCGCTGCACATCGTGCAGAATAATCGCCGCGAGGCGATCCCGGTCGTTCTGGTTCTTGGTGAGGGGCAGGGTTTCAACCGCGCTGCGCAGTGAGGTCAGCGGGTTTTTAAGCTCATGGGCGACATCGGCGGCAAAGCGCTCGATATCCTCAATCCGGTCGAACAGGGCTTCGGTCATGGAGCGCAAAGCCCCCGAAAGATGGCCAATTTCGTCAGGTCTGTCGGTGAAGTCGGGAATTTCGGCGCGGGTGAGTTTTGAGGTTTGAACTCTTTCAGCCGCCGCCGAAAGACGGCGCATGGGTCCGGCAATGGTGCGCGCCAGAAACAGCGACAGGATGAAGGTGACCGCGACCGCAATCAGCCCCAGGCGCAATACGTTTACCCGTTCCGAAGCGATAATGGCATCGATTTCGCCTGATTGGGTCGAGAGCAGCAGTGCCCCCACCGTGGCGCGGGAACGCTGAATGGGAACAGCAACGGAGATGAGCAGCTTTCCATCCTGATCAACCCGCACAATATCAGCGGGCGCACCAGTCAACGCGGCCCGCACCTCAGGGTAGCGCTGACCCTCGCTGTCATCATACTCCTGGTAAACAGGGAATTCCTCCCCCGGCACCCAGGTCAAAAACCGGTTCCAGTACACTTGCAGAAACGAGGGGTTGCCGGTTTCCGTATTGCGGCGGGTGATAACTTCGCCAGCCACATAAATTGACGCAGAATCAAGGATCAAAAATCCGTCCCGATCATAGATTCGGGCACGGGTGCGGGTGGGTGTCACCAGATTGCGCAATAATGGCGCGACCCTTTCCGGGGAGATGGGAAACTCAAGGGTGGGGTCAAAAAAACTCAGACTTGAAAATGGACCATCAGCTTGAAACTCAAGCAGACGATCCGGGTTGACCGAAATCACATCACTATCAACGGTTGCCGAAGCAGCGATCGCGGCTGAAATTATTTCTCCCTGAACCCTGAGGCTTTGCACGCGCGCATCAATGAGTCCGGCGCGCCACTGATTGAGGAACAATATCCCGGTAATGAGTACTACGAGGGCAGCCAGATTAAGCGTGACAATACGGCGGGTAAGAGAAGAAAAAACCGTGCGGTCCAGCGCGCGGTTAAGCCTGGTCAATATCGTCAGCAGGCGGGAGACCGGATGCGGCTTTGCTTTAGTGGTCGAGGTCGGCCCGCTTGTGAACTTTTCAGTACCGCCAGCTTTGTCCGAAGGGCCTTGCGGGTGCGCACTTTCAGGGTGCAGGGCTACCGCCTCCACCTGAGCGGCAGAGCCTGGAGCGGGTCGGGCAGCCTTTGAGTTTTGGACTGTCTCGCGAAGACCTTCAATGTCATTCCCGGTAACTGCCAAACTGTCCTCACTGCTCCTTGAAACGATAGCCCACTCCGTAAAGTGTATCGATCATATCAAAATTGTTGTCGGCAACCTTGAATTTCTTTCTCAGCCTTTTGATGTGACTGTCAATGGTGCGGTCGTCAACATAAACCTGATCATCATAGGCAGCATCCATAAGTGCGTTCCGGCTTTTCACGACACCGGGGCGCATGGCCAGCGCCTGCAAGATCAGGAACTCCGTGACCGTCAGTGTAACATGCTTGCCCATCCATGTGCAGGTGTGGCGTTCATCATCCATGACCAGAGCACCGCGCTCGATGAGGGATTTTGGACTGGTCGTATCAGTGTTCGCAGCCGGAACACCACCTTCACGGGGCTGGGCCCGGCGCAGGATAGACTTTACCCGCTCTACCAGCAGGCGTTGAGAGAAAGGCTTCTTGATGAAGTCATCTGCGCCCATCTTCAGACCAAAAAGCTCGTCAATCTCTTCATCCTTGGAAGTCAGGAATATCACCGGCAGATCACTTTTCTGCCGCAGGCGACGCAACAGCTCCATGCCGTCCATGCGTGGCATCTTGATATCCAGAATGGCCAGGTCTGGCTGATCATTGGTCAAGCCGTCCAAACCGGATGCGCCATCGGTATAGGTGGCAACTGCATACCCTTCCGCCTCCAGTGCTATGGACACGGATGTCAGAATATTTCGATCATCATCGACCAGTGCGATCTTTGGCATTGATCTTCCTTTCACTGCAATTCCGCTTCCAGGTGGAACTGCATTATCAACAAACCACTCGGTTATCCTGTTAGGTTGCTAGAATTGCGCACAAAATATGACCACGGGGCACGCAGTTCACCTAACGCTTGGGGAATTGGGGTGCTTTGGCCCGGACTTAAAGGGCCGAGTAGAAAATATGTCCGCCAATTTCAGCCACATTCTCCATGGCGTCAGCCCAGCTGGGCTGCACAGATCGGTTGTGATAAAACAGAACAGATGTGGGCAGGTTTTCCAGGCGCTCTCCACCTCTGAAACGGGCGAAGGCTGCCTCAGCGATCAGATTGGCTTTAACCCAGGATTCCCGGACAATACGATTTCCGTTACCCGCTTCATCGGATTGTCCGTCGCAGGCAAAGGAGAACTGACAGCGGTTGAACATGGAAGCATTCTGATAGACCACCCCACATACAGTGGTCGGATAACGGCTGCTTTCCACCCGATTCAAAATCACCGCAGCCACGGCCCATTGCCCGGCCTCCGGTTCGCCACGTGCCTCGTGATAAATGGCCTGAGCCAGGCACAGGCGCTGCTCGCGCACATCAACCAGACGCGAGGCCGTGGGCATGTAGGAGCTGGAAACATAACTCTCCAGCGCCTGTTCCGTGAGCAGGGGGGCGTCGGAGCGCTGATCTGTGGCCTGTAACTGTCCAAAGGCCAGGGCGTTGGCCTGGACAAGGGCGGGGCTTTGCAGGCGTGCCACCTGGGAATTGACGATATAGGCTGAAAGCAGTTCGGAGGTTATCGTGCCGTTTTGTACAAATAATTCGGGCTGAACGGGCAGGCTTCCCCTTAATATCAGAGCCGGATCTTCATCACTGTCCGGCAAGCTCCCCACATCAGAAATCGTCAGGGGTGCCTGGGTGCTGGCCGACATTTCCACCAATACGTTATCCGTGCTGACGGGACTGGATTGCACAGAGATAAAACTGGCAAAAACCGCCACCACGGCAATAAAGGCGATGCCAAACAATGCCGTTTTTGAAGCCTGAAATCGTAAAAACGAGCGCTTGAGCTTCGAGCCATGCGCCCGGGCACGGCCAGCTTGCGGCTCTGTCCCACGCATCAACTGCCCCTGTGCGTTCAAGACCATTCTCACCCTTCAACCGTGCACGACTCTTTTCGCAAAAAAAGCCGCTCCAAAAGCACCAAGGCATGCTGAACCGCATTCACGGCCCGCCTTGTTGTGGAGCAGCATAACGCAGCGCACGCCACGAGGAAACTAAATTTTTACATTTGGTTAACTACGTCTGGTCACGCTTTGTTAATCAAATGAATCCGCTCTGCGGGATGCGTCATGTTACGTGACAGCCCCTTGCTTTTGTCGTATTGGCATTCATGGCTTTGCCTCCCTCTTCGAATTCCAGGTCCTCCGGGCCTTCGAAATCGCCTCCTTTACGCGAATTGTCCAGTCGCCAGGTTTCATGGATCGGGGCGGGTTATCTGCTGACCTTGAGTTCCCTGCCTGGCCAGACAGTCTTTATTGCCCAGTTCAACGCCCCCATTCGGGAGGCCTTTTCGCTCAGTCACGGAGAGTTTGGCGGCCTCTACACCATCGCAACGCTGGCCAGTTCGGCATGTCTGATTTGGGCCGGGGGGCTGGCAGACAGGTTTGCACCCCGCCTTCTGGGCTTGGTTTGCATCGGGTTTCTGGCACTGACAATGCTGTTCATCAGCCAGGTTACAAGCATTGTTGCGCTGGGCATTGCCCTGTTCGGCCTCAGGCTTTTTGGCCAGGGCATGCTCTCTCACATTGCCATGACGGCGATAGCACGCTGGTTCAACAGATTTCGGGGGCGGGCGCTTTCGCTGGCGCAGATGGGCATGCCCACCGGCGAGGCCGTGCTGCCGTTCCTCATCACCATTGCCATAGTGGCCATGGGCTGGCGTCAGGTCTGGCTTGTCGCCACAGTCGTACTGGTTATCGTGATGATGCCGTTGATCGCCTTTTTATTGCGCGACCCCCCGGACGGCAAGCGGGCGATCGCGGCGGGAATTGTGAACCCGGACGGCGAAAACAGCACAAAACCTGCCGGGGAGTACTGGACCCGTGCCAGAGTTCTTCAGGACCCCTTGTTCTACATGATGGTTGCCGGGCTTATGGGACCGGCGGCAATTGGGACTCTTTACATCTTCAACCAGGCCCATCTGGCCGATATCAAAGGTTGGGACATTATGGTTTTCACTGCCTTTTTCCCCGTGCTCTCCCTCAGCGTCGTTGCAGCGTCCGTTATTTCGGGCATGCTTGTGGACCGGTTCGGGGCCTGGCGCATCGTACCCTTTCTGCTGATTCCTGAAGGGTTGGGCACCATCGCTCTTGGGGTGTTTGATTCTATCTGGACCATCCCGGGGTTCTTTATCGCTTTTGGCATGAGCGCGGGCATGATGTCACCGGTGGTTGGTGCATTGTGGGCCGAAATCTACGGCACTGTCCACATGGGGAAAATCCGGGCTCTGGCGACTTCGGCCATGGTGCTGGCATCAGCCATTGGCCCCGGATTTGCAGGCGTGTTGATTGATTTTGGATTTAACCTGGAGCGGCAGAGTTTCATCTATGCTGCCTATTGCTTTGCTGTAACCGGCGTGTTTTTCGCCAGCAGGGGCTGGTTTAAGATCCGGGTGCAGGCCATGGACAGGGAACGTGCGAACTTGCTGACCTGAAACCCAAATATACAAGCCAGGTCAGGACGGCACTTCAAAGTGTCGGCGCACCAGATGCAGATCATCCATGATGGCAATGGTCAGCGCGCGCATTTCCTCAGTAGCAACAAGCAGGTCAGGCACCATGATGGTTTGCATGCCTGCCCCGTGGGCGGCGCGCACCCCGTTATGAGAATCCTCAAGGGCCAGGCAGTTTTCGGGCTCGACCTCGAGCCATTCTGCAGCCGTCAGATAGGGTTCAGGGTGGGGTTTGCCATTGTCCACATCGTCACGGGTAACGATTGCGGCAAAGTGGGGGGAAAGATCAGCCCGGTTGAGGTGATGGTGGGCCGCTTCATGGCCTGTCGAGGTGGCAACTGCTGTTGGAATTTCCAATTCATTGAGGAGAGTAAGAAGTTCACGCACCCCGGGCTTGACCGGCACATGGGTCATCAACTGGGTGGCCAGAACCTGGCGCAGGTTGGTATTATACTCCTCGAAAGGAAACTCCTCGCCCATGATTTCACGCAGCAATATTTCTGTTGTGTCCGCCGCCAGGCCCACCGTCTGCAACTGCACCTCGGCGCTCATGGGAAAGCCAAGCGCTTTGGCCGCATCCATGGCCGCCTTCTGATAAAGCACTTCGCTGTCAATCAGTACCCCGTCCATATCAAATATCACAGCTTCAAGGGCATGGGGAATGAAGGGCATGGGCAACGCAATCCTTTTTGGAGCTTGTCATTGAGTAAGTGGGTGCCGGTTTTTCGCTTCGGCAGCGCAACCAGCCAACAAAGCCAGGTCACAGGACTCAATAATTTTTCTCCGCCCAACTGTCCAGTTCGCAAATTGAAAAGCAAGGGAAATAAATGATCGGCCTTGAAGAGGAAACTTCGAACGCACCGGCAGGCGAAGAGCAAACCGCGACCAGTGCCGCGCCCTTTTCGGAAGGTGTGAGCTACAGTTGAACCCCAGGAATCGGGCACCAGTTGTTGGACAAGGTGATGCGAAAACAATACGAACTTATCGCGTGATCAAATAATGGCGCGCCCCCAAGAGGAAACTTCAAACGCGTTATTTGAAGAATTGGGACAGTGGGAGCAGTATCTCAAGGCTGAAAACCTGGATATCCACGTTCTTGCCCGCCTGGATGAAAACAAACAAGGTGCGCCCGATCCTCGTGAAACTGGAGAATTAAAGCAGAAAATCCAGCATCGTCGTGCAGCACCCCGTCTCAGGGGGCCAGCATGATGAGAACGGATTCAGGCTCCGGCATTTCCGTGTCGACCCGTGTTAGCCACAAGTTTAACGGCGTCAGTCGGCCAGTTTCTCAGCAAAGGGGCAATCCCAAAAAGGACAAAACCCTTTCGCCCGTAACGCTGCGATTGACCAGGGACGAAATTCTAAAGCTCAATAATTTGTCCAAAGGCATGAGCAGAAGCGCCTATATGCGAAAGTGCCTGTTTGGGAGGGATGCTGCCCCCCGCAAGGTCCGCACGCGTGTTCCTGTGGGGGATCAGAAAGCACTGGCCCAGATTCTTGGGCTGCTCGGACAAACGCGATTCGCCAATAATCTTAATCAACTTGCCCATCATGCAAATTGCGGCTCGCTGCTCATGGATGAGCAAACCGAAAATGAAATCAAAATGGCCTGCGCCCATATTGCCTGGATAAGGGTAAAACTGATTGAAGCCCTTGGCCTGAAAACATGATCCTGAAAGCCAGTCAGCGCGGTGGCGGCTCTCAACTGGCTGTTCACCTGCTCAAAACCGATGAAAACGAACATGTTGAAATCCACGAAATCAGCGGATTCATGTCAGATACGCCCATGGACGCCTTCAAAGAAGCCTATGCCATCAGTCGGGGCACCAAATGCAGACAATTCCTGTTTTCCCTCAGTCTTAGTCCGCCAGAAAAAGAATCGGTTCCCGTTCGCGTATTCGAACAAGCCATATCGGATATAGAAGAAAAGATGGGGCTGGTTGGGCAACCCCGCGTCATTGTCTTTCATGAAAAAGAAGGCCGCCGTCATGGGCACTGCGTCTGGTCCCGCATTGATGTTCAGAAAATGAAGGCAATCAATCTGCCCCACTTCAAACTGAAATTACGGGATATTTCCCGCCAGCTTTACATCAACAATGACTGGCAAATGCCGCGCGGACTGGTGAACAGTTCCGAGCGTAATCCGCTTAATTTCTCACAGGCTGAATGGCAGCAAGCCAAGCGCACAAAACAAGACCCGCGCGCCATCAAGTCTACTTTTCAGGACTGCTGGGCTGTCTCGGATTCGCGAAGCGCTTTTGCCAATGCGCTTGAAGAACGTGGCTATTATCTTGCCAAGGGTGACCGGCGCGGCTTTGTGGCCATTGACTGGCGTGGTGAAATCTATGCGGTTTCAAAATGGGTTGGCATTAGAACAAAAGAGCTAAGCGCCAAACTTGGCAAGCCTGATGAATTGCCCTCCGTTTCCGAAACCAAAAGGCAACTGGCGAAAAACTTCACTGAGAAGTTGAAGCGATTTTCAGAAGATGAAATTTCAAAGCACAACAAGACATCAAAAGCGTTGGAAACCAAGCGGCAATCTCTGGTTGCAGCGCACCGGCAAGCACGAGCGCAGCTGAAACAATCCCAGTCCACACGGTATAAACTGGAAACAAAGGCCCGTTCCGCCCGACTGCCAATCGGCTTGAAGGCGCTCTGGTTTCGCGTGACTGGCAAATACCACAAGATCAAAAAACAGAACGAGGCCGAAGCGCTTGATTGCAAGTTGCGTGACAGAACGGAGAGACAAGACCTGATTGACAATCAACTGTCCGAGAGAAGGCAGTTGCAGCACGAAATCCGCCTGCTGCGCCATTGGCACAGTATCCAGATCAAGAAACTGAACCGCGATATGGGCGCGTACCTCAAATTATTGCCTGATGATCAGGACAAGTCCATGCATCAAAGCAAAAGACGAATCACGCGCAAACAGCAAATGTGACGCAATTTCCAGACAGAACCAAAAGCGGACAATCAAGAGAGTTCGATACAGGCTTCCAGGTGTTTGGTCCCGGCATCACGATGGATCGTGATTTGTATCAACTCAAGGCGTTTTCCCTTGCAAAGGAAAGTTTTGCCTTTTGTTTTTATAAATGCTATCTTTATAATTACAAGGAATTGATATGCCGCAAACGCCCAGAAAACTATCCGAAAATGTCTTGTTCGCCCTGAACAATTCCCCAGTCGTATTCGTCAATGGCCCGCGCCAGGCAGGCAAAACCACGCTTGTTCAAACTTTGGCTGCAAGAAATTACCCAGCGGACTACATCAGCTTTGACAATGCAACCCAGATGGCGGCGGCGGCGGCTTCGCCAGAAACTTTTTTGTCATCGCGCAAGGAGCCGGTGATCATTGATGAAGTTCAGATGGTGCCGGAAATATTTCGCGCCCTCAAGGTGGTGGTAGACAATCTTCGTCAAACAGACAGGAAAAATGCCAATGGACGGTTTTTGCTGACAGGCTCGGCCAATATCATGGCGCTACCAAAACTCTCTGATCCGCTTGTCGGGCGCATGAGTATCAAGACACTTCTTCCGTTTGCAGGTTGCGAAACGCTTGGTGGCAAAGGTGATTTTCTTGACCGCCTGTTCAATCTGGATTTTTCAAATGCGAAAAAAGACAAGACAGCTTTGAATGAGGCAATCAGGCTTGCAACCTTTCCTGAAATTTCCGGTAAAAAATCACGGGTGCGCAGCGAATGGTTCGATGGTTACCTGACGACCATATTACAGCGTGATGTGCGCGTGATATCTGAGCTGGAAAAGATCGCCCTGTTGCCAACATTGCTTCGAATTCTGGCGTCGCGCGCAGGAAGCTTGATGAACGATGCTTCCATCGCCAGAGATATCGGACTTAACCCGGTGACCAGCAAAAGCTATCGCGCCATTTTGCACGCCATGTTCCTGACCTTTGATGTGCAGCCCTGGTATCGCAATATCGGAAAGCGGCTTGTGAAATCACCCAAGGGCTATCTGGGCGATACGTTGCTGCTCTGTCACCTGCTTGAGTGGAACCTTGATGATCTACGCCAACGAAAACCCGATCTTTATGGCCATGTGGTTGAGAATTTTGTTGCAACAGAACTGATGAAACTCCTCTCGTTCAGCGATCTGCGCGCCCAATTGCTGCATTTGCGCACTAGCGATAACAAGGAAGTTGATTTTGTGCTGGAGCGCCCTGACGGCAGATTAGCGGGCATTGAGGTCAAATCATCTGATTCTGTGAGTTCAAAAGACTTCAAGGGCATGAAGGTTCTGCAAGATATTGCCGGGGATGATTTTACCGGCGGGATCGTTCTATATGCGGGTAAGGATGTCGTGCCATTCGGTGAGAAACTTCTGGCCGTTCCTGTCAATGCCCTGTGGCAGTAGTCAGGTGCAATGAGCTGATCCGCTGAGACTCACCTTAGGGTCCAGACTCATAACCAGTAGCTGACGAGTGCTGCGAGGCATAGCGCAGCGAGGAAGTTTTTGGCATATCGATCATATCGTGTTGCAATGCGCCGGAAGTCCTTGAG
>JALSII010000058.1 GCA_026981645.1 Hyphomicrobiales bacterium
TCGAATGTGACTTGGTTGAAATTTCTGTGATCTATTTCTTTCTCAACGGACCGGAGCCAAGCCCCGGAAGCGAGGGAAACTGAGGTTTGCCAAGATCGGGCAAGCCGTTGTTTTTGGTCAGTTGGGCGAAATCTTCGGGTAGTTTTTCAGGCAGGGCCTTTTGCGCGCCTCCACTAGTGGAGCCGGGCAAAGCCGAGGGGTCGATGCCCATTTGCCGGGCCATTCTTTCAAGTTCGACAGGGTCCATGTTGGCCATGTCGGGCATGGCACCACCGCTCATTCCGCCCGGCATTGAGCTCATGCCGCCGCCTTTTGACATTTTTTTCATCATAGAGGCCATCTGGCGGTGCTGTTTTATCAGCTTGTTGATCTGGGAGACCTCGGTACCCGCTCCGGCAGCGATGCGCTTGCGGCGCGAGGCGTTGAGCAGTTCGGGGCGTTCGCGCTCCATGGTGGTCATGGAATTGATGATCGCGACCTGGCGGTCGAAGACCTTTTCATCAATATTTGCCTTGCCAAGGGCTTTTTTCATCTGGCCCATGCCCGGCATCAGGCCCATGATGGCGCCCATGCCGCCCATTTTTTTCATCTGCAACAGTTGATTGCGCAAGTCATTGAGGTCAAAGACGCCTTTTTTGAGCTTTTTGGCCATTTTGGCGGCGTCATCGGCGGAGACGGTTTCCGCGGCTTTTTCAACCAGCGAAACAATGTCGCCCATGCCTAAAATGCGGTCGGCGATGCGACTTGGGTGGAAATCTTCCAGCCCGTCCATTTTTTCGCTGGTGCCGATAAGTTTTATGGGCTTGGCGGTGGCCGCGCGCATGGAAAGGGCTGCGCCTCCACGCCCGTCACCATCCATTCTTGTAAGCACGGTGCCAGTAATGGAAACACTTTCATCAAACGAGCGCGCCAGATTTACCGCATCCTGCCCGGTCAGCGCATCAACCACCAGCAACACCTCATGGGGGTTGGTAGCAGACTTGATGTCGGCGGTTTCCGCCATCAATTCTTCGTCGATATGGGTGCGCCCGGCGGTATCCAGAATGAACACGTCATAGCCGCCGCGTTTTGCTTCATCGGTAGCGCGCTTGGCGATTTGAACCGGGCTTTCCCCTGAAACAATGGCCAGGGTATCGACCCCGATCTGTTCACCCAGCACCTTGAGCTGCTCCATGGCGGCGGGGCGGCGTGTGTCGAGCGAGGCCAGCAGGACTTTCTTGTTTTCACGTTTCTTCAGGCGCAGGGCGATTTTTGCCGAAGTGGTTGTTTTGCCTGAGCCCTGCAGGCCAACCATCAGGATGGGTACCGGGGGGGCGGCGCGCAGGTCGATAGGGACGGCCTCATCGCCCAGAACCCTGACCAGTTCGTCGTTGACGATCTTGATGACCTGCTGGCCCGGGGTAATGGAGCGGGTGACTTCGGAGCCGGTGGCCCGCGCGCTTACCTGCTCAACAAAAGCCCGCACAACTTCCAGGGATACGTCAGCTTCAATCAGTGCGCGGCGCACTTCGCGCAGAGCGGCTTTAACATCCGCTTCGCTCAGGGCGCCGCGGCCGGTCAGGCCCTTGAATATGTTACCCAGACGATCGCTGAGAGTATCGAACATGTTCTGTCTCTTTATCCCGTTAAGTGAAAAAGTACTGTATTGCCCATATATGGGAAGAAAACCCCCAAAACCAAAGGCACACCCACGGGCGCAACGCGCTGGTGGATGTTGACCGTATGCCTCGCCGGGCATACCAGTTACTCAAAATATAGCTCTTTTTCACGAGAGTGCGAGGCTTATAGGGGCAGGGAAGAGGGGGTGTCAATATTTACCTGATCCGAATTCTGTTTGCGGCCTCTGGCTTCGCCGGGCGATCAACGATAAAGCAGACTCTAATCCTGAGAAACTTACGGATACATCTTATGACAAGTCCCATAGACCAGAATAAGCTCAAAAAACTCGCTGAAATCGCAGTTAAAGTGGGTCTGCGCCTTGAGGAGGGGCAGGATCTGGTGATGACCGCTCCCCTGGAAGCTGCGCCATTAGTCCGGCTGATTACTAAGGCTGCCTACAAAGCGGGGGGCGGGTTGGTCACCACGTTTTACGGGGACCCCGAAACCGTGCTGGCGCGCTACAAACATGCGCCGGACGCCAGTTTTGACAAGGCAGCGGACTGGTTGTTCGAAGGCATGGCCAAGGCCTTCGACAATAATGCGGCGCGTCTGGCAATTTCATCAGAAAATCCCATGCTTCTGGCCAATGAAGACCCGGAAAAAGTAGGGCGGATCAACAAGGCCATGTCCAAAGCCACCACCCCGGTGCGCAAGCGTATTGTTGAGTTTGATGTCAACTGGAGTATTGTTTCCTATCCTGGTGCTGACTGGGCCAAACTGGTATTTCCCGATGACGGTGAAGAAGCGGCCATCAAAAAACTGGCGGAAGCGATTTTTGCCGCGTCCCGCGTTGATGTTGAGGATCCCATTACCGCCTGGAAAGAACATAATGCCAATCTGAGCCAGCGCTCAGCCTGGCTGAACAGGCAGAGTTTTACAGCCCTGAACTTTTCCGGTCCGGGTACCGATCTCACGGTCGGGTTGGCGGAGGGTCATGTATGGATGGGTGGAGAGGCTGCAGCCAAAAATGGTATTACCTGCAATCCCAACATTCCCACCGAAGAGGTATTCACAACCCCTCATGCCCTGCAAGTGGATGGCCACGTCATTTCAACCAAGCCTCTTTCTCATCACGGTACGTTGATAGAAGATATTTCGGTAAAATTTGAGGGCGGGCGCATTGTTGAAGCCAGGGCGGGCAAGGGCGAGGATGTGTTTCTTAAGCTTCTTGATACCGATGAGGGTGCGCGCCGCCTCGGCGAGGTGGCACTGGTGCCCCATTCCTCGCCCATATCTCAATCGGGCATCTTGTTCTTCAATACTTTGTTTGACGAAAACGCTGCCTGCCATATTGCACTGGGGCAGTGTTATTCAAAATGTTTTGAAGACTCTGAAACAATTACGCCTGAGCAGGTGAAGGAGCAGGGTGGCAATTCCAGCCAGATTCATGTGGACTGGATGATCGGGTCCGATAAAATAGATATAGACGGGATCACGAAAGACAGAAGCCGGGTGCCGGTATTCCGCAGAGGGGAATGGGCGTAGTTTTTGCATCGGGAAAGGGTTAAGGCGTGGGTGTGCTGCTTTGCCCTTTGACAAAATCAGGATGAGGGCTGGCACATCCCATGCGTCCTCGCGATGAGTCTGCCGAATCATGAAGGCCAAACTCCCTTCTGGAAATCCGTCCCGTTGTGCGCCATATAGGGCTGAAGGTCTCAACGGGTGCGCCGCATAATGTCTGATGATATCAGCTATCTGAAGATGAACGGTCTGGGCAATGATTTTGTCATACTGGACGGTCGTGAAACTCCGGTAGTGCTGGATGAAGACCGCGTGCGCTGGGTTGCCGACCGTGAACAGGGTATTGGCTGCGATCAGCTCATAGTGATGGAAAAGCCTTCGGTGGAAGGTGCCGATGTGTCTATGCGCATTTTTAATAGTGATGGGGGCGAAGTTGCGGCCTGCGGCAATGCCACGCGCTGTGTTGCTGGTGTTGTTGCCAGGGAAAGCGGGTGCGCTGAAATCGTGATTCAGACCGGCGCAGGGCTGCTTGCGAGCCGGGTTGATGGTCAACGGGCCAGCGTGGATATGGGAAGGCCAATGTTTGACTGGCAGGATATTCCGCTCAGCGAAGAGTTTGGCGATACGCGCGGCATTGAATTGCAGATCGGGCCCATTGATGCGCCGGTGCTGCATACCCCTTCCGTGGTCAATGTGGGCAATCCCCATGCCATTTTCTGGGTCAACAATGACCCTGATGACTACGAACTGGAGCGATTCGGGCCGTTACTTGAAAACCACCCGGTTTTCCCTCAGCGGGCCAACATTTCCCTGGCCCAGGTTCTTGCGCCTGAAGAAATCCGGGTTCGGGTGTGGGAGCGGGGGGTGGGCCTGACAAAAGCCTGTGGAACGGCAGCTTGCGCGGTTGGCGTTGCCGGTGCGCGAAAGGGGATCAGCGCCAGAAAAGTTGCAATTCATCTGCCCGGTGGCACGCTGGATATCGAGTGGTGTGAGGAAGATGATCAGATCATCATGTGCGGGCCGTGGGAGTTGGAAGGGAAGGGTGTTTTGCCCTTTAATCTGGTGGGGGATTGAAGCGCAAAATGAGCCAGGTGCCACAAACCCTTACCTTCGGCTGCCGCCTGAATGCCTATGAATCCGAGGTGATGCGCAAACTTGCCAAAAAAGCCGAAGTGGGCGATGTGCTGATTGTCAATTCCTGTGCAGTGACCAGTGAAGCGGTGCGTCAGGCCCGCCAAGCCATCCGCAAAGCAAAACGTGCTCATCCCGAGCGCAAAATAGTTGTGACCGGTTGCGCGGCGCAGACCGAAGCTGAGACCTTTGGAGGGATGGAGGAGGTTGATCTGGTTATCGGCAACCATGAAAAACTGCAGGCTGAAACCTATGAGAAACTAACCTTTGACTTGCCGCCCGAGCAGAAAGTTCACGTCAACGACATCATGTCGGTACGTGAAACCGCCAACCACCTCATCGAGGGTCTGGACGGGAGGGCGCGCGCTTTTGTGCAGGTGCAGAACGGCTGCGACCATCGCTGTACGTTCTGTATCATTCCCTTCGGGCGCGGCCCTTCGCGTTCCGTGCCCATGGGCTTGGTGGTTGAACAGATCAAAAAACTCGTGGGCAACGGTTACAAAGAAGTGGTGCTGACCGGGGTTGATATCACTTCTTATGGCGCTGATCTGCCCGGCGCACCCAGTTTTGGCGTGCTTGTGTTGAAAATTTTGCGGCACGTGCCCGACCTTGAGCGCTTGCGAATTTCTTCCATTGATTCCATCGAGGCGGATGCGGCATTGTTTGAAGCGTTCGCGGCGCCGTGTCTGATGCCCCATATGCACCTCTCCCTGCAGTCGGGGAGCAATATGATCCTGAAGCGCATGAAACGAAGGCATTTGCGTGAGGATACTTTGTCATTCGTTGCCAAAGCACGCGCCATTCGTCCCGATATGGTGTTTGGTGCCGATATCATTGCCGGGTTCCCCACTGAAACCGAGGAAATGTTTGCCAGCTCGCTTAGTATCATTGATGAGGCCGACCTGATTTACACCCATATTTTCCCCTATTCGAGGCGCAAGGGCACCCCGGCGGCGCGTATTCCCAATCAGGTGCCAAAGCGTTTTATCAAGGAAAGGGCGGCGCTGTTGCGTAAAGCGGGCGCGCGGCGGCTTAAAAAACACATGGCAAGTCGTCTTAACAAATCAGAGCGGGTGCTCATTGAGCATGAAGGCATGGGCCGGACCGAGCAGTTTTTGCCCGTCAGGCTGACAGGAGCCAAAACGGGTCAGGTTATTTCAGTGCAAATCGGTGGGGTGGAATCCGAGATGCTTGTGGGTGCAATGCAGGGGACAGCGGTATGAGTGAAAAAAAACCGGGATTGTTTGGACGGCTGTTCGGCAGGGGTAAAACACAAGAGACCAAGTCCGGGGAAGTTAAAAAGAGTGTAAAATCGCCCCCGGATGAGGTTCGGCATGAAGAGGCCGGTATCGATATCCATCCGGAGGCCGGTCCGCCGGAAACCACGCCGGAGTGGGTTGAAAAACCGGAGCACAGCCGACCTGATCCTGCTCCCACGGTAATCACGCCGGAGGCGCCGGAGGGGGAAGAGCATCCCCACCTCTCACCCGCACCGCCGGAGGCGACTTTTGATCCGGTATTGCCAGAGGCGGGGCCGGCGCAGGAACCCGAGCCAGAACCCGCGGTTGAAACCGGAACAGGCGAAGGGGGGGGAGCTAAAACCCCAAGCCAAAAACGAAACTGGCTGGCGCGGCTGGCATCAGGTCTTAAACGCACCTCTGATCAGCTCAGCGATAATATCGGAGCGGTTTTTACCAAACGCAAACTCGATGCGGAAACGCTTGAGGAACTCGAGGATGTGCTCATTCAGGCTGATCTGGGTGTTGACGTGGCCATGAGCATAACAGAGGCACTGGCCAAAGACCGGTTTGACAAGGAAATTTCAACTGATGATGTGCGCGCCGTACTGGCCGTCGAAGTGCAAAAAGTGCTCGAACCGGTGGCGCGGTCCTTCAAACCTGATGCAATTAACAAGCCGTTTGTCATTCTGATGGTGGGGGTCAACGGCTCAGGCAAAACAACCACTATTGGCAAGCTGGCGCAAAAATTCTCCCGTGAGGGGAAAAAGTTGATGCTGGCGGCAGGGGATACGTTTCGCGCTGCGGCCATTGAACAACTTGAAATCTGGGGAAAGCGCACCGGGGCACCAGTGGTCACGCGGCCTGCGGGTTCGGATGCCTCGGGGCTGGCCTTTGATGCGGTCACGCAGGCAAAGTCCGAAAAAAGCGATGTACTGATAATTGACACCGCGGGGCGACTGCAAAACCGTGATGAGCTTATGGCCGAGCTGGAAAAGATCATTCGTGTCATCAAAAAGGTGGATGAGGATGCACCCCATGCCGTATTATTGACGCTTGATGCAACCACCGGGCAGAACGCTTTGCAACAGGTGGAAATATTTGGCAAACGTGCCGGGGTTACCGGTCTTGTCATGACCAAGCTTGACGGCACGGCGCGGGGCGGCATTCTGGTGGCTATTGCCAAAAAGCATGCACTTCCGGTGTATTTTATCGGCGTTGGTGAAGGGGTGGATGATCTGGAACCGTTTACGGCTGCTGATTTTGCCGCCGCCATTGCGGGGACCAGTCCGGCACACAACAACAATAAAGGCAAAGATCAGGCATGAGTGACAACAAAAAAGAAGCAGAGGAAGTCAACTGGGACGAGGTCAAGCCCCAGCTGCTCAAGCTGGCGCTGGAGCTGGGGCCGCTGGTGATATTTTTCGTGGTCAATGCGCGGACTGATATTTTTGTCGCTACCGCCTGGTTCATGGGAGCAATGGTGATTTCACTCTCCCTGTCCTGGTTGCTTTTGAAGCGCATTGCGGTGATGCCGCTGGTTACCGGGGTTGTGGTTCTGGTCTTTGGCGGGCTGACGCTTTATCTGCAGGACGATACGTTCATTAAAATGAAGCCGACAATCGTTAATGTCATGTTCGGGACCGTACTGCTGGGTGGCCTGGTTTTTGGGCATTCCCTGCTCAGACATGTGTTTGGCGAAGTCTACAAGTTACAGGAAAAGGGCTGGTCTGTTCTCACTCTGCGCTGGGGCGTGTTCTTTTTTGTACTTGCGCTGCTCAATGAAGTGGTCTGGCGTAATTTTTCTACCGACTTCTGGGTGTCGTTCAAGGTCTGGGGCATCATGCCGCTGACCATCATATTTTCACTGCTGCAGATGAAGCTGCTCAGCCAGTATGCGCCTCAGGAAGAGGCAGCGGAATAAGAGTTCAATTTGGTTGCGAAGTGCTTCTGGACCCGCTTTGTTTTGCCGCCTCGATTGCCGGAAGCAGGGAGCTTAGGTATGTTCTCTCAGACAGGGCGCCGATAAACTTGTAGGTGATGATGCCCTCAGCGTTGACAACAAAGGTTTCAGGAACACCGTAGACACCCCATTCAATGGATGCACGGCCGTTAAGGTCGGCACCTATGGCGTCATAGGGGTTGCCCAGTTCCCTGAGGAATGAGATGGCATTTTCAGCGGCGTCCTTCTGGTTGATGCCGACGAGGAATAAATCGGGGTCTTCTTCAGCAAGTCTTGTGAGCAGCGGGTGCTCCTGCCGGCAGGGAACGCACCAGGAGGCCCAGACATTTACCACTGAGACTTTGCCCACCAGGTCAGCGGTCGCAAACCCGGGAATATCACCAATTTCCTCTTCAATGCCTTCAATTGCGGGGAGCGAAAACTGGGGAATGGGTTTGTCAATCAGCACAGAGGGCAAAAGGGAGCTGTCGCGATTTATCTGCGAAGCAAAAATTGCAATCATCGCCACCACAAACAGCAAGGGGACCGAGAGGAAAAGAGCGCGTTTCACGTTATTCTTCTTTTCTGTTTGAGGTTGTTTCTGAGCGACGGTAAATTCCGCGCTTTTCAAGCTCTGCAAGACGCCTTTTTTGCTGATGCGAGCTGAGAGCTGTCCACAGGATAAGCGCCAGAATAACCAGCGCCGCCCCGAGATAGGAGCTGACAATAAAAACAGCGTGGGGGCCAAGGTCAATCATGAGGTGGTGCCGGAGGAGGTGCCATTACGGGCGCTCACATGGCGGCGCTCCAGGCTGTTGGCGCGGTGACGCAGGATTTCTGTGCGCATGCCCACCAGGTGCAGGGTAAAAAACAGCGCTGTAAAAGCAACCACCATGATCAGGAGCGGGGTATAAATTGACGCAGGCATGGAAAGTCCGTCGGCCTTGATAATGGAGGGTTGATGCAACGTGTTCCACCAGTCCACGGAAAACTTGATGATGGGGATGTTCAGGGCACCGACCAGAGTAAATATGGCAATGATGCGGGTGCCGCGCGCCTGTCCCTCAAAAGTGCGCCAGAGCGCAACAAGTCCCAGATACATCAGAAAAAGTACCAGGGTCGAGGTCATGCGTCCGTCCCATTCCCAGAAGGTGCCCCAGGTGGGGCGTCCCCACAAGGCACCGGTGAACAGGGCCACAGCGGTAAAGGCCGCACCAAGCGGGGCGGCGGCTTTCATGGACATGTCGGCCATGGGGTGGCGCCAGACCAGAGTGCCAATGGCAGAAACCGCCATCAGGGTATAAATCATCTGGCTGAGCCAGGCACTGGGCACATGAATATACATGATGCGCACGGTTTCTCCCATCTGATAGTCGGGAGGCGAATTGAAAAACGAATACCACAGCCCGATGGTGAACAGAATGATGGTAAGTGCGGCCAGGGGCGCAATCCAGTTCCGGGACCAGGAAAGAAACACCCCGGGATGGGCGAGGCGGGAAAACCAGTTGGCGGGCAGGGAAGTATCGGTCATGGGGTTGGATTTATTCATGTGCCGCCCGCAAAGCAAGGGCAATGGCAAAGGGAGTAAAAGCAAAAGCGAGCAGGCTGAGGGCTCCCAGAAACATAAAAGCTGCCTCAGAGGTGCCCGATCCGGGGGCGGGAGAAATGGCGCTTACGCCAAAAATGAGAACAGGAACGGCCAGCGGCATGATGAGGATAGGTGCGAGAACACCGCCGCGCTTCAACGTGACGGCGATAGATGCACCAAAAGCACCAAGGGCCACGAGCGCGGGGGTTCCCAGCATCAGGGCGGCAATGGTGCGCAGCAGGGTGGGCATATCCATGATCAGCATTATGGCCATAAACGGGGTTGCAACAATCAAAGGCAGTGCAGAAACCAACCAATGCACGATCAGTTTGGCAAAACTAATAGCTTCAAGAGAAATTGATGCGTGATGAAGAGAGGCGTTGGTGCCATCCTCATGGTCGGCGACAAACAGCCGGTCCAGCCCGAGCAGGGTTGAGAGCAGGGCGGCAATCCAGATGATTGCCGGAGCCAGCCGGGCCAGAGTTTCTTTGTCGGGGCCGACTGCGATGGGAATGATCACACCAACGGAGAGGAAAAAGGCAAGCAGGGTGATGGTGGATCCCCCTGATCTTAATGTCAGCCTGATGTCGCGCACGATAATGGCCATAAATGCTTCCATCACAGCTGCCCCAGTTCCAGCGTGCGCACGTTGGCCCCGGTGCCAAGGGCAATATGACGGTGGGTGGCGACAACAGCCAGGCCGCCGGAGCTGATCTGTCCCTGGATGAGATCGGCAACCCAGCGGTCGCCTTGCTGGTCGAGGGCGGAGCTTGGCTCGTCGAGCAGCCAGACAGGGCGGGGTGTGACCAGAAGCCGCGCCAGGGAGAGACGGTGGCGCTGCCCGGCAGAGAGGTGCCCGGCCTGATAGGTGTCAAGACCTCCAAGGTTTGCCCGCTCCAGCGCATCGGCAATGGGGGTGCTGTCACCTCCGAACATGGCGGACCAGAATTGAAGATTTTCGGCCAGGGTGAGTTCGTTTTTTATGGCGTTGAGGTGGCCGATAAAATGTATCAACTCAAAATACTCGGGTTTTGTGAGGCTTTTGCCGCCCCTTTGCCAGGAGACATTCCCATTGACGGGCAGCAGACCGGCCAGACACATCAGAAGGCTGGACTTGCCGGTGCCGTTGGCCCCCCTGACAATAAGAGCCTCGCCGCCTGAGACCTGAAAAGCCACATCGGCAAAAACCTCCTGCTCGCCCCTGATGCAGCTCAGGTTCTGGGCGTTCAGGCGAATCTGTCCGGCAAAACCTTTGTTGCTCATGGGGGAGTGTTATTGAATTTCACCCAAGGCTGGCAAGGGGCAAATGATTGCCCTATAAGGTGCGTAAAATTTCAGAACGGCAGGATATTCGTTCTATTCCCTCCAGTTTCCCCCGGAATCGACAATAAAACCCGGGCATGACAATGACAGGCGGTACTCTCGTGACACAAAAATCCCTGAACAGCTTTAATGCAAGACAAACTCTTGATGTGAACGGCAAGAGCTATGTTTATTTTTCTCTGGCAGAGGCAGAAAAAAACGGACTGGAGGGCATCTCCAGATTGCCCAACTCCCTCAAGGTGGTGCTGGAAAACCTGTTGCGGTTTGAAGATGGGCGCACTGTTACAAGAGATGATATCGAGGCTTTTTCCCACTGGGTCAAAAACCGCACCTCAAAACAGGAAATTGCCTTTCGTCCCGCCCGGGTGCTGATGCAGGACTTTACCGGCGTGCCCGCTGTTGTTGATCTTGCCGCCATGCGCGATGCCACCGTGGCCCTTGGCGCTGACCCACAGAAAATCAACCCGCTGGTGCCGGTTGATCTGGTTATTGACCATTCGGTGATGGTTGACCAGTTCGGAAATGCCGAGGCTTTTGCGCGCAATGTTGAGCTGGAATACCAGCGTAATGGCGAGCGTTATGAGTTTTTGCGCTGGGGACAGTCCGCATTTGATAACTTTTCGGTAGTGCCCCCGGGCACAGGCATTTGCCATCAGGTAAACCTTGAATATCTGGCCAAGACCGTGTGGACCAAAGAAGTCGATGGGGAGACAATTGCCTATCCGGATACGCTGGTGGGCACTGACAGCCACACCACCATGGTCAATGGCCTTGCCGTATTGGGTTGGGGGGTTGGCGGCATTGAAGCGGAAGCGGCAATGCTGGGCCAGCCGGTGACCATGCTCATTCCCGAAGTTGTCGGCTTCAAGCTGAAGGGGAAAGTGGCGCAAGGGGTGACGGCGACCGATGTGGTGCTGACCGTCGTGCAGATGCTGCGTGAGCAGGGTGTTGTGGGCAAGTTTGTGGAGTTTTACGGCCCTGGCCTTGATGACCTGTCTCTGGAGGATATGGCAACCATTGCCAACATGGCTCCCGAATATGGGGCAACCTGCGGGTTCTTCTCGGTGGATGAGGACACGTTGAGCTATCTGCGCACCACCGGGCGGGATGAGACCCGGGTAGCGCTGGTTGAGGCTTACGCAAAGGCACAAGGCATGTTCCGGGATGCTCAAACCCCAGAGCCGGTGTTCACAGCCTCGCTTGAGCTGGACCTCGGGGAGGTGGTGCCTTCCATTGCCGGGCCAAAACGGCCGCAGGATCGTATTGCACTGACTGAAGCGAGCAAAAAATTTGCTGCCTCCCTTGTTGGTGAATTTACCAAGTCCGACAGTCCAAAAGTTGCGGTTGAGGGGGCAAATTATTCAATTACCCATGGTGATGTGGTGATTGCTGCTATTACCTCGTGCACCAACACGTCCAACCCCTCGGTACTGGTCGCCGCCGGGCTGGTGGCGCGCAAGGCGCGGGAGCTGGGTCTTATGGTCAAGCCCTGGGTGAAAACCTCGCTGGCGCCGGGCAGCCAGGTGGTCACTGATTATCTCAATGCCGCCGGGTTGCAGGATGATCTGGATGCGCTTGGCTTCAATCTGGTGGGCTATGGCTGTACAACCTGTATCGGCAATTCAGGCCCGCTTGATCCGGAAATTTCAACAGCCATTCGGGAGGGCGACCTGGTTGCCTGTTCGGTGCTTTCGGGCAACCGTAATTTCGAGGGAAGGGTCAACCCTGATGTCAAGGCCAACTATCTGGCCTCGCCTCCGCTGGTGGTGGCTTACGCATTGCTTGGAAAAATGGGTGTGGACATCACAAGTGAACCCCTTGGGACCTCAAAAGATGGAAAACCGGTTTATCTTCAGGATGTTTGGCCGAGCAACAGAGAAATAGGCGACATTGTCCGGCAGGCCATCACCCCGGAAATGTTCAAAAAGCGCTATGGAGATGTGTTCAAGGGGGATGAAAAATGGCAGGGCATAAAAGTGACGGGCGGGGAGACCTATAACTGGAATTCTTCCTCAACCTATGTGCAGCTGCCGCCCTATTTCGAGGGGCTGACCATGGAGCCCAGCCCGGTGGAAGATGTGAGGGGTGCCCGGGTTCTTGGCCTGTTTGGGGATTCTATCACCACCGACCATATTTCTCCAGCCGGCTCCTTCAAGGTTGATACTCCTGCGGGCCGCTATCTCAGAGAGGGACAGGTTGCGCCAAAAGATTTCAACTCGTTTGGTGCGCGCCGAGGCAATCATCAGGTGATGATGCGGGGCACATTTGCCAATATCCGCATCAAGAACCAGATGCTCAGCGGTGTTGAGGGGGGCTTTACCAGGGGACCCGATGGCAGCGAAATGGCGATTTATGATGCGGCCATGGCCTATAAGGAAACAGGCACGCCGCTGGTGATTTTTGCGGGCAAGGAATATGGCACGGGTTCGTCGCGGGACTGGGCGGCCAAGGGGACTTTGCTGCTGGGTGTCCGGGCGGTTATTGTTGAGAGCTTTGAGCGCATTCACCGCTCCAACCTTATCGGCATGGGCGTGCTTCCCCTTCAGTTCGTCAATGGCCAGAGCTGGAAAGAGCTTGGCATGGATGGAAGTGAAGAGGTGAGCATCGGCAATCTCACGGATATCACGCCGCGCTGTGATGTGCAGGTAGATATAAAATTTGCAGACGGTTCTGAAAAATCAATTCAGACCCTGTGCCGTATCGATACCGAAAACGAGCTGGATTATTACCGCAATGGTGGCATTTTGCACTATGTGCTGCGCAATCTGGTGTCTGCGTAAAGGTACCGGAAAATTGGTGAAGGGCTGAAGCGTCCTTCACCTCAATTTGAGTGGCAGTTTATGCAAAGGATGAATAAAACTCCAGAATGGTTTTTTTCTCCCCCAGGAATCTGAAGCGGCTTTTTCTGATTGCCGTCCTGCTGGTACCGGTGGCTCCGTTGCCCTTTTCCAGTGCCCTTGCGGAGGAAATCCGCACCTCACCCAATGCGGTGGTTGAGTTGTTTACCAGCCAGGGCTGTGCATCCTGTCCTCCGGCGGATGCGCTGCTGGTCGAGTTGAGCGCCCGGCGCAATGTGGTGGCTCTGGCCTATCACGTCGATTATTGGGATTATATCGGCTGGGCCGACACTTTTGCCAAGCCGGCCTATTCGGATTTGCAGCGGGCTTATGCAGGCAGCTGGGGAAAGAACCGGATTTATACGCCGCAACTTATTATCAATGGAAGTGTGGATGTGGTGGGTTCGCGACGGGCCGAGGTTGAAGAGGCCTTGAGCGAGGCCGCACTGCCCCTTGAAATAGGACTGATTTATGCGGATGGGGTGCTGGAGGTCAGAATCGGGGGCAATGAGAATTATCCGGAATCCTCTATCTGGCTCATCACCTATCGTTCTGAAGCCGACGTGGAAATCAGTCGGGGAGAAAACCGCGGTCACATGATTACCTATGTGCAGATCGTCACATCCCGGCAGGTTCTGGGCATGTGGGAGCCCAAGGCGGGGGCAGAACTGAGGCTGCCGCTTTCGGACGTCCTGAGTGGGGAAAGCGATGGGGTTGCCATCGTGGTCCAGCAGCAAAAGCAGGGCTTTCCTGGACCGATTATCGGCGCTGCGCTGTTCGAAATGTAGGCTGAAATCGGTGAAAATTCACAGCAAATGCTCAGCAGAGAGATGTGATCACTTCAGTTTTATAAAATTTTAGTTGAAAATTTGTACATATGTACATTATAGCAAACGGGGTGGCCGGCTCATTGGGCGTCATGGTTTGGGGGCTCTTTCGGCCCACGAGCCGGCCTCTGGAGGCTATGCGTGTCTTCTAGGAGTCCAATCTGGCGCAAGCAGGGAATTTTTGTGACAGAATTGGGATGATTTCTTGAATCTGCTGCCTCATTTTCCTCAAGGCACTTGAACTGCCAGTAAAATCCGGCAATCATAATCCTTGACGGTCGGGAGAGTGAACTGAACCATGGGCGAATCCTTGCAGGGTGGAGTAAAAGACGACCGGTCTCTCCTCAAGTTTTCAAAATCACTGAGTCCAAAAGCGACCAGCCGTGCCAACAGGGCGCCGGAGCGCATCAGTTTCAGCCGGGAAGAACTGACCAGCCTGCTCAATCTCTATGGTCGCAATGTCTCAAATGGTGTCTGGTGCGACTATGCCATGGATTTTTTGTATGATCGGGCGGTGTTTTCGATCTATCGGGCCAACTCCGCCCATGCTCTTTATACAATAGAAAAAAAACCCAAGCTCCGTAATAAACAGGGCCAGTATCAGGTTTTGAACCGGCAGGGGCGGGTGCTGAAGCGTGGCCATCAACTGGTGCAGGTTCTCAGGGTGCTGGACCCCGGTTTTGCAGTGGTAAAATAGCTGCGGGCTGCTGTTTCAGAGCTTGCGCTGCATGTGCACGATATTGTGCCATTTGTTGAACTTGAACCCCAGTTCAGGAAATTCTCCCAGAATATGAAAGCCAAATTTTTTGTGCAGGGCGATGGAGCTTTGTGTACCCCCGGTGATGATGGCAATCATCTGATTGAAGCCAAACTGGCGCGCTTGCTCCAGCAATGCATCCATCAGTAAACTGCCCAGTCCCTGTCCGCATGCTTCGGGGGTGATATAGATGGCGTTTTCGCAGGTAAAACGATAGGCGGGGCGCGTCCGGTAAGCTGAAGCATAGGCGTAGCCAAGAACACCACCAGGCCCCGAAGCGACAATCAGTGGAAGCCCAGCTTTTTCAAGGGCCGCAAACTTGCATGCCATTTCTTTCTCACCCGGGGCCTCAAGGTCGAAAGTCACCACGGAGTTGTAGACATAGTGAGCATAAATTCTGGTGATGGGAGCTATGTCTTTGGGACAAAAGGGACGCAGGGAAATCTGGTGAATTTGATGGGACACGGACATGCTCCAAAAAAAGAAAGGGCTGCGATCCAAACTAGATCGCAGCCCTTTCGAGCTCAATATGTACTTGCCGGTTTAGTTGCGGTTGCCAAACAGACGCAACAGCATCAGGAACAGGTTGATGAAGTCCAGATAAAGGGTCAGGGCGCCCATAATGGCTTTTTTACCTGCCACTTCGGAACCATCAAGTTCGTCGTAGATTTCCTTGATTTTCTGGGTGTCATAGGCGGTCAGTCCGACAAAAATCAGAACACCCAGCACCGAGATGCCAAAGGCAAGGGCCGAAGACTGCAGGAAGATATTGACCACCATGGCGATGATAATACCGATGAGACCCATCATCAGGAATGAACCCATGGCCGTCAGATCACGTTTGGTGGTGTAACCGTAAAGGCTCATGGTGCCGAACGTGGCCGCCGTGATGAAGAACACGCGGGCAATGGACGTGCCGGTGTAGATGAAGAAAATTGATGACAGGGATATGCCCATTACCGTGGCAAAAGCCCAGAAAACCATCTGGGCGGTGGCAAAACTCATTTTGTTGATGCCAAAGGACAGCGCCAGCACAAAAGCAAAGGGCGAGAGCATTACCACCCATTTCAGCGGAGAAACATAAACCGCCTCAAACACGGCCGGGCTGGAGATAGCCCATTGGGAAAAGAAATAGGCAACCAGACCGGTAATGGTCAGGCCGATACCCATATAATTGTAGACCCGCAACATGTGGGCGCGCAGGCCCTCATCGATCTGCGCGGTTGCGTCCGTACGTATATTTGCCGACTGACGGTCGAACTGTGCCATAATCAGAACCTCTCAAATGACAACAAAAAGCTTCAGGCAATAACCAAGGCGCACGCAAAAGCGCGCCTCCTGCCAAGTTCAGCGTCAATATGGCGATGCAGGGGTATAAATTCAAGTGGTCAGCAGGTGTCTTGTGCCTGTGCAGCTGAATTTTTGCTTACCTTATCGGGGTTTTGCTGATTTCAGGCATGATTTTGGGGTGCTTCGGCTCCGTTCTTTTGAAAATGAACGTAATATGAATGCACACTTCAGGTTGTGCTCAGCCCGTGTGTGCCAGAAGCGCTTTACTCGGCAACCAGACATGCCAACGGGAGAAAGTGCCATGCGTTACATTTACGGAACAAACTTCAGCGAGACCATCCAGGCCAATGCCTATGACAGTTTCACCATTTATGGCTATGGCGGCAATGATACGCTGATCGGCTATAATTTTGATGATTTCATTTCCGGGGGTACCGGAGATGATGCTCTTTACGGGCTTGGTGGCAATGATGCATTGAGCGGCAATGACGGCAATGACTGGCTCTATGGGGGCGTTGGCAACGATCTGCTCAGTGGTGACAATGGCAATGACCTCCTGTTCGGCGATTCGGGCGATGATGAACTTTACGGCGGCTGGGGCAATGACAAGCTTGTGGGCGGCTCTGGCAATGACGATCTTTTTGGCGATAACGGCAAGGATAATCTCAAGGGCGGTTCGGGTAATGACACCCTGGTTGGGGGGGCCGGCAAGGATAAGCTGAATGGTGGTTCAGGCAATGATGACATCTATGGCGGCACTGGAAAAGATGTTCTCAAGGGCGGCGGCTCGACCGACTGGCTGTTCGGCCAGAGTGGCAATGACAAGCTCAAGGGTGGAAAAGGCAACGACTTGATCGATGGTGGCTCGGGCAATGACAAGCTCTGGGGTGGCTCGGGGAGTGACCTGTTTGATTTTGCCAGTGGCAGCG
The DNA here is from genome assembly GCA_026981645.1 of Hyphomicrobiales bacterium. Classification (GTDB taxonomy): domain Bacteria; phylum Pseudomonadota; class Alphaproteobacteria; order Rhizobiales; family Devosiaceae; genus DROE01. Next base: position 16,983 of record JALSII010000058.1, read on the forward strand.
GCTGGGATGTTATTAAGGACTTTTCCCTCTCCGGTGGTGACCGCATCCGTCTTGACTTTGGCGGCTTGAACAATTTTGCCCAGTTGCAGGGCCTGATGAGCCAGAACGGCTCGGATACCGTGATCAATCTGGGTTTTGATCAGTTGCTTTTGAGCAATGTAAACATGAATTCGCTGAATGCGGGCGATTTCGAGTTCGTTTAGGGATTGTTACAGGTTCTACTGGGATCAGACTGGCAGCCTGGCCTTTTGACTGATGTGTCCTCACCTCTCATGCCATCGCTTCTCCCAAAGCGAAAAAAGTGCTGCAAGACAGTAATTGTCTTGCAGCACTTTGACATACTTATTCAGGAGAGCATTGTTGCCCGGTATGCCAGCCTGATGAACTTAATCGGGGTCAGGCAGAATATCTCCGTTCCCTGGCGTTAACCATTCGTTCATCATCAGATACCAAAAGGACAGGAAGGGGCAGCATTTGCGCCAAATTGCCGACAAAATTTGCGCTAATGTCGCGTTTAGTTCAAATGCCACCTTGTCTTTGCAGCTTGGTAACCATGCTGTGAGAGAGTGGAAACCCGGCACTGATTGCTCAAAAAATAGGATTGTTTGGCGATGCGCTTGATGACTCGTGGAAATTTTGCCCGAATTCTGGCTTGTGCCCTGCTGCTGACCCCCATGAGTCTCAGCACCGTTGTGGCGCAGGAAGTGGAAAAACTGGGCACATTCAGGTTCTGGACTGCCTGGAAAGGTTCTGATGCGGACGGTCTGATGTGTTATATATCCAGCCAGCCGCAAGAGGCCCTGCCGACCAACGTAAACCGCGACCCCATTCATTTTCTTGTGATCAACCGTAAAGGACTGGGCACAAATAATGAAGTTCAGACGCTGGTCGGGTATCCGTTGAAAACAGATTCAACTCCTGAAGTCAGCATTGACGGGCGCAGCTACGATATGGTTGTTGAGGGCTCTGCTGCCTGGCTTGCCAGCGCCAGTGAAGAAGGCGCTTTTGTTGCGGCAATGAAGGCGGGCTCTGAGATGATTGTCAAAGCCCGTTCCCAGCGTGGAACCGATACCACTGACACATATTCGCTGGTGGGCGTTACTGCGGCACTGGAAAAAATCAATACAGACTGTAATTGACCACACCTCGCTGGATTTTGAGAGCTGACCTGAAAGAGCAGATATGGCCATGGGACGTCTAGGAGCTGCTATTGTTGCAGGGTCATTGCTGATCGGTTCTGTTGGCGCAGGCCTTGCCCAGTCGGTGCGGGTGCTTGGCGATTTCAGGGACTGGTCGGCATATAGCGCCAATGATGGCAGCGGTGTTATCTGTTTTGCGACCTCGCTGCCAAAATCGGTTGAACCGACCCCGGAGGGATATGAGGAGGCGCGCATCTATGTGACCATCCGCCCCGCTCAGGGCATTCAAAACGAGTTTAATCTGATTGCCGGGTATGAGTTTGCCCCCGACAGTATGGCAATGGCCAGGATTGGCTCCAAGGAGTATGTCCTGTTTACTCAACTGGACTCGGCCTGGCTGGAAGATGAGGGGGAAGCTGAGAGTTTTGCGGCCCACCTGCGTTCGGGAGCCACTTTACGTATTGAAGGCACGAGCTCTCTTGGCGTAAAAATTGTTCAGACCTTTTCGCTTTCGGGCGCGACTGCGGCATCGCGTTCCATCAATTCTGCCTGCTGACCAGAAAATCCTGAAATATAATTTTTATCCCGGTATTTGTTCCGTGCGCAGATCCTGTGTTAGGGTCAGAACCAAAACCCGTTGGCGCAGAATGGGTGAATTTAATGGATCCTGACCCTGGGAAGGCGCGCCTTCCCAATCCCCTTTTTGAACCATTCCGGACACCCCATGGCTGTTTCCCTGAATATTGATCCGAATAATTCTGTGCGATCCGGTGGAATGGTGGACGGTGCGGGTCGCCATGATCTGGTCGGACTGGACAGAGGGGAGCTTTTGCAGAGGTTTGAGGGTCTGGGGCTGAGTGTGCGCGAAGCGCGCATGCGAACGCGCCAATTGTGGAACTGGATTTATGTCAACGGAGTCACTGACTTTGATAAAATGACCAATATCTCCAAGGCTGCCCGCACGCAATTTGGAGAGCATTTTGTTCTGAAGCGGCCTGAAACTGTCTCCGAGCAGGTTTCAAGCGATGGCACCCGCAAGTGGCTGTTCCGGTTTGTTGATCCCAGCAATCCGCAATCTCTCCCCGTTGATGTGGAAACGGTCTATATCCCGGAGCCGGGGCGGGGCACGCTTTGTCTGTCCTCCCAGGTGGGATGTACGCTCAATTGCAGTTTCTGTCACACGGGCACGCAGATGCTGGTGCGTAATCTCACAGCCGGGGAAATTTTAGGCCAGATATTGGCGGCGCGGGATAAACTGGGCGACTTCCCCGGTGGAAACCGCCCAACGGATGGCATGGTGCCCGGTAGAGAAATACGGGCCATAACCAATATTGTGATGATGGGCATGGGCGAACCTCTTTATAATTTCGACAATGTCAAAAAAGCGCTGCTGATTGCTTCGGACGGCGATGGAATTTCTCTGTCCAGGCGCCGCATCACGCTTTCGACCTCGGGAGTTGTTCCCAAGATCGGGCCTACCGGTGACGAAATTGGTGTCATGCTGGCCATATCGCTGCATGCAGTGCGTGATGATTTGCGCAATGAACTGGTTCCCATCAACAAAAAATGGCCACTTGAGGTGTTGCTTGATGCCTGCCGCAATTATCCGGGTCTGAGCAATGCACGCCGGATTACCTTTGAATATGTGATGCTCAAGGGCGTCAATGACACGGACGCGGATGCGCGTGAGCTGGTGCGGTTGCTGGCCAATATTCCGGCAAAAATAAACCTTATTCCCTTCAACCCCTGGCCGGGCAGCCCGTTTCAATGTTCGGACTGGGAACGCATCGAGACTTTTGCAGACATCGTTAACCGGGCAGGGTATGCCTCCCCGGTGCGTACGCCAAGGGGACGTGATATATTTGCGGCTTGCGGCCAACTCAAGTCCGAGAGTGAGCGGAGCCCGAAAAAGCATGTCAGAACGTAAGAGAAACAGGACTCATTCCGATCCTGGTGCCCAGAAAAAGCTGAGTGTTGCGCAGGGTTTCAGGCTCGCTGTACAACATATGCGGGCGGGCAGGCTGCAACAGGCGGACGAAGCCTGCACCCGGGTGCTTGGGGCAGATCCCTTTCATGTGGATGCGCTGCATATGAGGGGGGTTCTGGCTTTTCAAACAGGTCACAAAGCGCGCGCCATAGAAATCCTTGGGCATGTTGTCAAATTGAATCCGACTCACGCACAGGCACAGAATGATTTGGGAATGATTTTGCATGCGATGGGGAAATATGCACGGGCTGAAATGCACCTGAAAAAAGCTCTGGAACATTCTCCCAAAATGGCGATTGCCCATCTCAATCTGGGTAATGTTTATCGTTCGTCCGGCCAGTTGACGGCGGCGGAAAAAAACTATCTTCGCGCCATCCGGCTAAAGCCCGAACTGGCAGATGCTTACGGCAATCTTTCACTTGTGCAAATGCAACTTGGCCGCGCCGGAGATGCGGCAAAAACGGCGCGCAAGGGCGTCAAGGTGAAACCGCGCTACGGTTTGATGTATTCAAGACTGGCCAGCGCGCTGGATCGGCAGGGGCTGTTTGAAGAGGCGATTGCCGCGCACCAAAGGGCAATCGAGCTGCAACCTGGCTTGGTGAGTGTACATCTGGACCTGGCCTATTCGCTGGCCGGGAACGGGCAGATGGAGCAGGCGAGGGCGCGTTACAGGGAGGCCCTGAAACTTGATCCGGAAAATGTCCGTGCTCTGGACGGTCTGGCGCGGCTGACAAAATTTTCTGCGTATAATGATGACATAAAAGCGATGGAAAACCTTTTTGACCGCAAAACTTTACCGGATCCGGAGCAGATCGTTCTTGGTTTTACGCTGGCCAAATCATTTGAGGATGTAGGTGAATATTCACGGGCTTTTGATTTCCTGCAGCAGGTCAATGCTCTGCATCGGAAAACCTATTCCTATTCCAAAGCGGTGAGCAAAGCCCGGTTTGCCAATATCCGGGAGGCTTTCAGCGGCGAAAGCCTTGCCCGGTTTCCCGATGCCGGTTTGGCAGATGAAACACCCATCTTTATCGTAGGCATGCCGCGTTCAGGCACCTCTCTGGTGGAGCAAATTCTGAGCAGCCATCCAGATGTGGTCGGTGCGGGAGAGTTGTCGATTATGAACGGCCTTGCAGCAGAGTTCGTAAAAGATCCTGCGCGCCCGGATTTTCTTGAGGCCGTTGGTGTGGCAAGCACAGGACAATTTGCGCGGTTGGGACGGGCCTATCTGGAGGAGTTGCGGCACCATTCACGGGATGCCCGTTTCATAACCGACAAGATGCCGGGGAATATGCTCTATATTGGCTTGATAAAGCTGATGCTTCCCAATGCCAGAATTATTCACTGTCGGCGTGATCCGGTGGACACCTGCCTTTCCATTTACAAAAATTTCTTTTCCTCAGGTGGCTTGCATTACGCCTATGACCTGGAAGAACTGGGACATTATTATCGCCAGTATGAAGACCTGATGGCGCACTGGCATCGGGTTCTGCCAGGATTTGTCTATGATCTCAATTATGAGGATCTGATCGCAGATCAGCGCGGCCAAACGAAAAAACTGCTGGAATGGTGCGCTCTGGACTGGTCTGAGGACTGCATGAATTTTTTTCGGACAAAGCGCTCGGTCAATACTGCCAGCATCGTTCAGGTACGCCAGCCAGTTTATACAAGTTCTGTCCAGCTTTGGAAAAAATATGGTTCGGCCCTCGACCCTCTTCTTGAAGCACTTGCTGAAACCGGATGAAAAGGGTGCAGCCCCAAACACCTGTCTGCAGGTCGCTTATGGCTTGAACAAGTCCGGCGCATGCCTTACCCACCTGTTGCCAGGCCGAGCAGTCAGGCAGGCATCAAAGAAAGAAGAAAAACAGACCCATGAGCAAAGATATCAACAAGGTGGTGCTGGCCTATTCAGGTGGGCTTGACACTTCCATCATTCTGAAATGGCTGCAGAACGAATATCAGTGCGAGGTGGTGACGTTCACCGCTGACCTGGGGCAGGGCGAAGAGCTGGAGCCGGCGCGCCAAAAAGCTGAATTGCTGGGTATAAAGGAAATTCATATCGAAGACCTTCGCGAGGAGTTCGTGCGCGATTTTGTGTTTCCCATGTTCCGGGCCAATGCGCTTTATGAGGGTGTTTATCTGCTTGGAACTTCCATTGCCCGGCCATTGATTTCCAAACGTCTTGTGGAAATTGCCGCCAAAACCGGGGCTGACGCCATTTCCCATGGTGCAACGGGCAAGGGAAATGATCAGGTGCGCTTCGAACTTGCCGCCTATGCACTCAATCCGGGAATCAAGGTGATTGCGCCCTGGCGGGAATGGGACTTGCAAAGCCGCACCAAATTGCTCGAATATGCAGAACTCAACCAGATTCCGGTACCAAAAGACAAACAGGGAGAAGCGCCGTTTTCGGTTGATGCAAATCTTTTGCATACTTCTTCTGAAGGCAAGGTGCTCGAAGATCCCGGTGTGGAGGCGCCTGAATATGTTTACCAGCGCACCGTCAACCCCGAAAATGCACCAGACATGGCAGAACTTGTCACTATCGGCTTTGAGGGGGGCGATGCAGTTTCGATCAACGGGGAAAACCTTAGCCCTGCAACCATTTTGACCAGACTCAATGATTTTGGAGGGCGGCACGGCATTGGCCGTCTGGATCTGGTTGAGAACCGCTTTGTGGGCATGAAGTCGCGCGGGGTTTATGAAACCCCTGGCGGCACTATTTTGCTTTGTGCGCACCGGGCCATTGAATCGCTGACACTTGACCGGGGTGCTGCGCACCTGAAGGACGAAATCATGCCGCGCTATGCGGAGCTTATCTATAATGGCTTCTGGTTTTCCCCCGAGCGTGAAATGCTTCAGGCACTGATTGATGCCAGCCAGACCCATGTCAGTGGTGAGGTAGTGCTCAGGCTGTATAAGGGCTCTGTCAGCGTTGTGGCACGCACGTCGCCCAATTCGCTGTATTCTGAAGACCTGGTGACCTTTGAAGAGGGGTCGGGCGCTTATGATCATCATGACGCCGAGGGCTTTATTCGGCTCAATGCACTCAGACTAAAAACCTGGGGTGTGCGCAACAGGCGGAGCTCATAGTATTTCCGGCCCCGGGTCCCATATTACTGCCGGGTAAGAATTTATTCACCATAATAGACAGTTATGGGCACGGCAGACCCGCTGTTTAATCAGGTTAAACCTTGTTTGCCTAAGAGTTCACGCAATTCTTGTCGGCATTTGAGGGGGTGCCTGTTTGTCGGACTTTGTTCAGGGAACAGAATTGGCCAGCGAGGCGCAGTTGCTCAATGCTGCTGTGGACGCAATGCCTTGCGGGTTTTCTTTGTGGAGTAAGCAGTTCAAGCTCGTGCTCTTTAATGAGCGTTACCTCGAACTTTATAATCTTCCTGCTGAAAAAATCAGGCGCGGCATGGACTTGCGAGAAGTCAACTCCATCAGCGTGGGTGTCGGCAACCATTCGCATTTTGATGTCGATCTGATCAATACCAACTATATGACTTCTTTTCTTGATCAAAGAGAGAGGGGCGAGCCGTTGATGTTTGACCGTGTACTGGCCCGCCGGACAGTGCGCGTACATGTGGTTTATCGCCAGGGCCTGGGGTGGCTGGTAACCCACGAGGATGTCAGCGAAGAAAAGAGGCGTCAGCAGGCCCAAAAGGAGCGGGAGGAGGAGCTTCGTCTGCAGAGCATGCGTTTCCGCTCGGCTGTATCCAACCTGAGCCAGGGTCTGGCAATGTTTGATGCCGATCGGCGACTGGTTATTTGTAACGAACCCTATATCTCACTTTATGAACTTCCACCTGAGCTCAGCAAGCCGGGAGCCAGGTTTTTAGATATAATGAGCTATCGGACGCGCATTGGCATGGTGCCGGCTGAAGGGGAGAAGTGGCTGAATGCCCGCATTGAAAAACTGATCGAGGGCAGAGAGTCTGACCGGAATGTGTGCGAAATGCAAAACGGGAGATTTATCTCAATCGTGCACACGGCGATGGATGACGGGGGCTGGCTTTCCACCCATGAGGACATTACAGAGCGCCACCTCAACGCGGCGCGGATTCAGCATCTTGCACGTCATGATGTTCTGACTGACCTGCCCAATCGTGCCTATTTTGCCGAAGAGATGGCGCGTGCCGAACTGCGCATGAAACGGGGAGAAAAAATGGCGCTATTGTGCCTTGATCTTGATAACTTCAAGGAAATCAATGATGCGCTGGGCCATGGGGTTGGCGATGAAGTGTTGCGGCAGGTTGCTCTTCGACTGAATTTTGCAAGGCGTGAGCATGAAATGGTGGCACGGATGGGCGGAGATGAGTTCATGCTGCTGGCGGGGCCCATCGCGCATGTCAAAAGCGTGAGCGTCCTGGCGCAGCGCATTCTGGATGAGGTTTCCAAACCCATGCAGATCGGGGGACATCAGATTCTTGTGAATACCAGCATCGGCATTGCGGTTTCTCCTGCAGACGGCAGCGATGGCGCCAGCCTGATGAAGAGCGCGGACCTGGCGCTTTATCGGGCGAAAAAGGATGGCCGTGGCGGTTTCCGGTTCTTCAAAAAAGGCATGGATGCAGATGTGAGGCGGCGCCAGATGCTGGAGGCGGACCTGCGCCAGGCTATGGAAAACAATGAGTTTTCCTTGTGCTTTCAGCCGGCGCTGGAGCTGGAAAGCAACCGCATCAGTTCATGCGAAGCCCTGATAGTATGGAATCATCCCAGGCTTGGAAAAATGTGGGCGGGGGATTTTGAGAAGGTTGCTCAGGAAACCGGCATTTATGATCAGCTCAAGGAATGGGTGATCCGCACAGCATGTGAGCTCGCTGCGGGCTGGCCGGAGCAGGTGAAACTGTCCCTGAACATGAAAAATCTTCGACTTGGGCAGAGCCGCCTTGTGAACACAATCGCGCAGGCTCTTGACAGCTCGGGTCTTGCCCCGGCACGTCTTGAAGTGGGAGTCAGCGAAAACTCTCTTATCAGGAACACGGCCAAGACCGTAAAAAAACTGCGCAAGCTGCAGGCGCTCGGGGTCAGGGTCTGTGTGAATGAGTTTGGCAAGGAAAGTTCCTCGCTCAATCATCTGCGCGTTTACCCGTTCGATAAAATCAGTCTGGACAGCTCATTCGTTGCGGGCATTTCGGGTAATCAGGAAAACAGGGAAATCGCCAGGGCGGTTCTGGGGCTTGGTCAGTCGCTGGGTATCGTGATGGCTGCCCATGGAGTGAGCGATGAGGACCAGCTTGATTTTCTGCGCCAGGAGGGGTGCAATGAAGTGCAGGGAAGCCTGTTCAGCGTAGCGTTGCCTTCAAGCCAGATTGGCGAACTGTTGCGCACGGTCGAGAGCCGGGCGGCGAGTGAAGCGGGAGTGATTGTTCCGGCTCGGCCAGCAGCGCAGGTATAGTGTCAGAACCCTGTACCAGGGCCTGAAAGGTGCCGGGGCAGAAAGAGTCGCCGCACGAGTATTTGCTTGTGCTTTGCCACACCCTGAGCTAAGGCCTGCGGCGTCTTCCCCTCAAATTGATGGCGTTTTTCCTCATGTCCCTGCGCAACATTGCGATCATTGCCCATGTTGATCATGGCAAAACCACACTTATTGACGTTCTGCTTAAAAAATCGGGTCTGTTCCGGGAAAATCAGCGCACCCAGGAACGCATGATGGACAGTAATGATCTGGAGCGTGAGCGCGGGATCACCATTCTGGCCAAGGTCGCTTCTCTGGTGTGGAAGGACGCCCGTATCAATATTGTGGATACGCCGGGACATGCCGATTTTGGCGGCGAGGTTGAGCGCATTTTATCTATGGTTGACGGCGTGGTGCTGCTGGTGGATGCCGCCGAGGGACCGATGCCGCAGACCAAGTTCGTTCTGGGCAAGGCGCTGACGCTGGGGCTCAACCCTATTGTGGCCATCAACAAGATCGACAAGCCCGATGAGCGCCACGATGAAGTGCTGAATGAGGTTTTTGATCTGTTTGTGGCGCTGGATGCCAGCGAAGACCAGCTGGATTTTCCGGTGCTTTACGGTTCTGCGAAAAACGGCTGGATGGCTGACGAGCCCGATGGTCCCCAGGACAGTGTGGGACCTCTGCTCGACAAGGTGCTGGAGCATGTCAAAGAACCGGAGGTTGAGGAAGGCCCCTTTCGTATGCTGGTGACCACCATTCAGCGAGATGCCTTTCTGGGGCGTATCCTTACGGGCAGGGTCCTGTCGGGAAGCGTTGGAGCCACGGATAGTGTGCATGCACTCTCCCGGGATGGGAAAGTCATTGAAAAGGCGCGCATCTCCAAGGTTCTTGCTTTTCGCGGGCTGGAGCGCCAGCCGGTTGAACAGGGCCGGGCCGGGGATATCATTTCGATTTCGGGTCTTGAAACCGCGACCGTGGCCGACACCATTTGTGTGCCAGGTATTAAAGAGGCGGTGAAGGCCCAGCCCATTGATCCCCCGACCCTTTCCATGACCTTTCGCATCAATGATGGTCCGCTGGCGGGCAAGGAGGGGGACAAGGTGCAAAGCCGGGTTATCGGGGACAGGCTCATGCGCGAAGCTGAAGGCAATGTGGCCATTGAAGTCACGCGCGGGGCCGATGGCGACAGTTTTGAGGTTGCGGGCCGGGGTGAGTTGCAACTGGCGGTTCTGATTGAAACCATGCGCCGGGAAGGGTTTGAACTTACCGTTGGCCGGCCCCGGGTTTTGTTCCGGCAAGAGAACGGGCAGAAGCTGGAACCGATTGAAGAAGTCACCATCGACGTGGATGATGAGTATTCCGGGGTTGTGGTGCAAAAACTCACGGGGCGGCGCGGCGAACTTGTCGATATGCGTCCCTCGGGCACCGGGCGCACCCGGCTGACACTTCATGTGCCAACGCGGGCGCTTATCGGATATCAGCCCGAACTTTTGAGCGATACACGCGGCACAGCGATCTTCAACCGGGTGTTTCATGCCTTTGTGCCCTACAAAGGCACCCTTCAGGGGCGGCGCACCGGGGTGTTGATTTCAAACGCCACCGGTCAGGCAGTGCCTTATGCGCTGTTCAATCTTGAAGAGCGCGGCCCGATGCTGATTGATGCAGGGGTGCCGGTCTATGAAGGTATGATTATCGGAGAACACTCGCGGGGTAACGACCTGGAAGTGAATCCCCTCAAGGGCAAACAGCTGACCAATATCCGCACCCAGTCCAAGGATGAGGCGGTGCGCCTGACCACTCCCAAGCGGCTGACACTGGAGCAGTCTTTGGGTTATATTGCGGACGATGAATATGTGGAGGTGACCCCTCAATCCATTCGCATGCGCAAAATCCACCTGGATCCCCACGAGCGCAAGCGGGCCATGCGGGCGGCGCAAAAGCTGGATGCGTCGGTTTAGAAATCCAGCCGGCTGTTTCTCAGGGCTGTTTCAAGCTCACCAACAATGCGGGCAAGTTTCTCGTCGATAATATGGAGATATTGCGTCCAGCTATTGTGACCGCTCAATTCTTCGTTGCCGTCAGAAATTCCGCGCAAGGCGATCAGGGGCAGGTCAAAGTGCTGGCACACGCGTTTGAGGGCAAAAGTTTCCATATCCACCATGTCGGCGTCGATTGAACTATAGCCCTGACCGGAAATTACAGCTGCGCCGGTGGAGAGGCGGGCTTGTTTCATGCCGGGAATTTTCGGGGCCAACTCCAGTTCTGCGGGCAGATCGAGATAGGGGGTTTGTCCTTTAACAAAGCCCAGGAGAGAGGCGTCCATATCGCGGTAAGAGACTGAACTGGCTTGGTAAATTTCTGTCTGGACAAGAGCCCGCGAGCCGGCTGAACCAAGGGAAACAACAAGACCGGGGCGCCGATCATTGGCTTCCAGCCGTGCCAGCACCGCACTCAGGCTGAGGGCGGCTTCCACCGGCCCCACCCCGGTAAACAGGGGTGAAATACAGCCCTGAAGGTTCGGTCCGTACTCGGCTCGGACCGCCATCACATAAAGAACGCAAAGTGATCCGACAGGTTTGAGTTCAAAGCTCACAGATGGCTCAGGCGAAGCGGCGTGCTTCTATTCGGGAACATAAAAAATCTTGTCGCTGGAGCAGGTAAACCCGGCGGCCTGAGTATCGGCAAACTGGCGGGCAACTTCATTGGCATTGGGTGTTTTTCTGGCGTCCACATGGGCAACATGGCAGACATTTCCCGCTTCGAGCTTGGTGACGATCAGCATCTCGCCATCGGGCTCAGAGCCATCGCCGACCTGGGTTTTCCAGCGCAGTATTGTGGCAAACGGCACCCATTGTTCGTCTTTGTAGACGAGGCGCCACTCCAGGGTTTCCCCGATGGTGTTGAACTGGGGCAATGTCTGGCTGGCGGCGGGTTCCTGCAGGGCTCCGGCACCAAATGAAACAAACATGCGCAAATCGCCCTCGGCCACATAAACCAGTTCGTTATTATATCCCAGGCAGGCCCAGCGCCCTCCATCGGTGCCCATTTCCTCTTCGCCTGATTCAGGCAAGCCAAGCTGGGCATTGGTAATGGGGGTGCACTGATCAAGATCAATCTTGGTATAGACCGAAGTGTACTGGCTGGCCTCAGTCTGAGCCAGGGTCGGGAGCGGGGAAAGGGCTGCCAAAGCCGCGAGGGCGGCTGCAAGCATCAAGAGGGGTGGTTTAGTCTGATCTTTTTGTTGGCGCATGGGACTTCCTTCCGTGTTGGAATTCATGGTGGCGGAGCCTGAATAGGCTTGCATTCGCCGGTCTTCATTGGCAAACAGTCGGGCACGTGTTTCATGCGCATTGCGCAACGTCAATTTAGCGAACTCATCATCACAATCCAAGGCTGAACATCAGATGAATATCAATGCCATACCTGCCGGCAAAAATCCCCCTGAAGACATAAATGTTATCATTGAGGTACCTATCGGGGGTGAGCCCATCAAGTACGAATTCGACAAGGACAGCGACGCGCTGTTTGTTGACCGGTTTCTTTATACGCCCATGCGTTATCCGGGCAATTACGGTTTTGTACCCCACACGCTGTGCGGTGACGGTGATCCGCTGGACGTGATGGTGATGAACTCACGCCCGATTATTCCGGGCGGTGTCATCCGTTGTCGGCCCATCGGGGTGTTGCTGATGGAAGATGATGGCGGTCGCGACGAAAAACTTATCGCTCTGCCGGTGTCAAAGCTGACTCCGGCCTATGATGCGATAAAGGATGTTTCTGACATGCCTGAAATCGAGGTTAAAAAGATCGAGCATTTTTTCACCCACTACAAAGATCTTGAGCCGGGAAAATGGGCCAGGATTGAAGGGGTTCAAGGGGTTGAGGCTGCTCGCAAGGTTATCCTTGATTCCATCGCAATGGCGCAGAAATAGCACAGAAACAATACAGTGGCGGCAGGCAGGTCCTGCCGCCATCTCAGGATGGGTTCTAAAATACGTTGGGCCAGATGTAGAGAATGATGACCCGGCGAATAAAATAAATTCCTATGAACAGAATGATCGGCGACAGGTCCAGCCCGCCGACCGAGGGGACAATACGTCGTATGGGTCTGAGCAGGGGGTCGGTGAGGGCGGTGACTATCCGGTGCACCGTTGCCACAAACTGGTTGCGGGTGTTGACCACGTTAAAGCTGATGAGCCAGCTCAGAACGATCATGGCAATGAGGACCCACCAGTAAAGGTCCAGAACCAAAAGAATGATTTCAAGAATGGCACGCATGGTCGTTCCTTTTTGTCCGCTCCGGGGTCCTATCTAGCCATTGCAGGACTGTGGGGCAAGAGTGGGAAAGGGTTTGATTTTTGCGTTGCGAAGTTTTTCAAAGAATAAAGACCTGCCTGGCTTTTGGTGCGGGGCAGGCCTTTTTTTACGGGTCCGGTACGCGAAACTTTTATCCGGACAGTTTTTGACTTTGCACAGGCCGTGCCAATCTGCCGGTGGCAGGAATTTCCAACATATGGGGGCTCTTACCTGCCATATCTCCATATATTGTGGTGTTAACAGATGCTTATTGCGCAACCTGCGTTGCAGAATGCGATTGGCGTTGCATTTTGCAATTCGGAGCGGAAGTGACGTGGTTTTTTGGGGTCAGTCTGCCTGCGCCCTCTGACGTTTGATTTTAGCCCGCAATCTTGTGCGGTCGCGGGCGGAAACGCCGATCAGCTCGGCTACCCGCCAGACCATATTGTCTTCCAACTCGTGATTTTCATCATCAGCATAGACCACTGACCACATCATGGCGATAATTTCGACACGCTGGTCCATTTCCAGTTGGGTGATGGTTGAAGTGAACTGATAAAAATCCACCGCTTCGGCATCTTTTTTGCGGGCAATTTCCAGCAGTTCGGCGATTTCAGCTTCGCTCAGCTCAAAATGCTGTTTCAGGACACGGGAGACAGTTTGGCTTTCCTCATCGGTTATTTCCCCGTCGATGCCGATCAGATGCACCAGAAGTGCCGCTACGGCCAGCTTGGGGTCAACGGGAGCTTCTGCAACCATTTTGGGGTTGCTGGTAAAGAGTTTGGAAATTGCGCTAAACATGGGGGCTGAACTTTCGGGCTTTTCGGCGAAATCTTAACCTAGTCTTTCCTGTCCCGGGTCTCAAGAAGTGTTTCATGCACAATCATGTGGGCTGGGTTGTGAACCTGCCCGGGGGGACTGAAAGGGGGGATGAAATTCTTTGCAGGCTGGACAAAAGGGAGGAGCTTCATGCGGGCAAAACCAGTGTGCGCAAATCAGTGCCCAGGGAGCATCGCCTGTCCCGGAAGTTATCATTTTAATTGAACAAATCAGCATTGCCGCCTGCGGGTTAAGACAAAATTCACCCTAATCTTGCACGGGATTTGTTTGAAAGTGGTTTTTAACCGTTGGGCGTGCAGAATTGCCACCTGATAACCAACAGCGTGGCTTAATGTTTTTCCAGTCAGCACGTTCCAAAATGCCTGCAAACGACTATGTGTCGATTGTGCGCTCAGTCTACAAGGACCGGGTGGCAATGTTGTTTGGCATGGCTGCCACTGCCATCGGTGCCGCCGCCGCAGCGCTGGAATCGGGCGCCACGTTTCTGTTTGCCTATGCAGGTGTGTTTTTGCTGCTTGCTCTCATCAGATATCGTGAAGCTCTGGCTTTTGAAGCTGCCGAGCTGACTTCTGAAGATGCCGAGAGAGCCGAATACTGGGAGCTGCGGGTAACGCTGAGTGGCTCGATCACGGCCGTTGTCTATGGAACCTGGTGTTTTTTTTCGCTGGTGCTGGTGGGTGACGGGTTCGCCACACTGACTGCGATGGCTATAACCATAGCGGCGATAGTGGGCATTGTGGCGCGCAATTACGGACTGGACCGGCTGGTGACCCTGCAGTCCATACTGGTTGGTGCACCCCTGACGCTGGGACTGGTTCTGGTTGGGGACATTTATCATATTCTGCTGGCCATGCTGTTTGCGCCGATGCTGATAAGTTTCAGGTCGGTGGCGGGAGATGTGCGCGATGTGTTGTTGAACGCTGTTCATGACCGGGTGGAGGTTTCCCGGCTAGCGGTGGAGCTGGATACGGCGCTTTCCACCATGTCTCACGGCCTGTGTATGCTTGATGAGGACTTGCGGGTTGCGGTGGCCAATGACCAGATACAACTCATGTTGTGTGGTGAGGCGGGAATGGATTGTGTGGGTCGTGATTTCCGGGACATGATAAAAATAGCGCAGTCCAAGGGTGCGCTGACTGAAATTTCCGGCCAGCGCCTGGCAACGGCTGTGGCCAATGGGGGCCAGTCGAAACTGGTTTTACAGTTGCATGACGGCCGGCAGAGCGAAGTTTCCATTAATGTGCAGAATGGGCAGACTGTACTGGTTCTGGAAGATATTACCGAACGGGTGCAGGCGGAAAACCGTATCAAGTTCATGGCGCGCTTTGACCAGTTGACGAACCTGCCCAACCGGGCCTATTTCAGCGAACAGGTCGAGGCGCGTCTGAAAAAGTTTCAGGTCCGGGATATGGATACTCCCGTTGCGCTGATGATTCTGGATATTGATGATTTCAAGAATATCAACGATTCCTATGGCCATCCCATGGGTGACCG
Source organism: Hyphomicrobiales bacterium (assembly GCA_026981645.1). Lineage (GTDB taxonomy): Bacteria > Pseudomonadota > Alphaproteobacteria > Rhizobiales > Devosiaceae > DROE01. Next base: position 32,146 of record JALSII010000058.1, read on the forward strand.
ACTGCTGGCGGTGGTTTCGCGCCGCCTGCGGCAGACGCTGGATTCCAACGTTGTGGTGGGCCGGTTTGGTGGCGATGAGTTCACCATATTCTTTGACGCAGGGGTCGAGACACATCTGATTGAGAATACGGCTGAAGTGTTGCTCGACACCCTGGGTAAGCCCATAATGTTTGAGGGGGAGGCTATCGAGGTCAGGGCCAGTGCGGGGTTTGTTGTTTCTCCGGCCAACCGGTGCGATCTGAACTGGCTTCTCAAACGTGCGGATCTTGCCCTTTATGCCTCAAAAGAGGATGGCAAGGGCAACTGGTCCAAGTTTCACAGCCAGATGGATCGGGAATATAATGAGCGCAAGCGCATGAAACATGCGCTGCGCCAGGCGCTGCTCAACGAAGAGTTGTCGCTTGCCTACCAGCCTGTGATGGATTTGCAGACGCGTAAAGTTGTCGGATGCGAGGCGCTTATCCGCTGGAACCACCCGGAACTGGGTACAGTGCCGCCCGCCATTTTTATTCCCATTGCTGAAGAAATGGGCGTGATTTCAGAACTTACGGACTGGGTGCTGCACACAGCGACACAAGAGTGCGTCTTGTGGCCGGAGCAGGTAGGTGTTGCCGTCAATATATCGGCGCGCGACTTCCGGGGGCAAAATGTGCAAAAGATGGTGACTTCGGCTCTGGAGAAATCGGGCCTTGCACCGGAGCGGCTGGAAATTGAAGTGACTGAAACTGTTCTTGTGGATGAGCTTGAAGTTGCCTCAAGAGCGTTGAGCGAGATTGCGGCCATGGGCGTGGGTATCGCGCTGGATGATTTTGGAACGGGTTATTCGTCCCTTGGCTATCTGCATGACCTGCCGTTCAGCAAACTCAAGATTGACCGCACATTTACCGCCGATGTGACTTCGGATCCGCGCTCGCGCAAGCTGATGCACAACATTGCCCGCATGAGCAAGGATCTTGAGATGGTGGTTACCGTTGAAGGGGTGGAGACCGAAGAGCAGCTTGACGTCATTGCCGGTATTGGACTTATCGACCAGATACAGGGTTACATATTCGGTGCTCCCGTGCCGCAAAGCGAAATCGCAAAGCTGGTTCATTCTGTTTCCGGATCGGCCCGCCCTTTGATCCGGTCCAGGTCCGGGGTTGAGCCCGATTTGCTGGAAGCATAAAAATTTAGATGTTAATCATACTGGTAAATGATTGGTTAAACACCATTTCACCTTAGTTAATGAAGCCTTAACGTAGTTCCTGGAATGCGGGAAAAGATTTGGCTGGGTGAGTTCGGTGGACGAAAAAAATCAAACTTCACGGTTTGCAACATCGATAATGGATGTGCTGGACCAGGTTTCCTATCGGCGCGTGCCGTTTGCTGATCAGTTCGACCCTGTCTATCGCCTGCGCTATGAAGCCTATCTGCGCGAGGGTTTCATCGCCCCAAATGCGACAAGTGTTGTCTATGACGAGCACGACCTGGCACCAAACGTTTATTGTTTCGGGGTTTACATAAAGGATGAGCTGGTCAGCTCCATCAGGTTTCACCACGTCACGCCGGCCCAGCGCACTTCGCCGAGCCGCACGGTTTTCCCTGAAACGCTGGGTGAGATGCTTGATGATGGTAAAACCTATATCGACCCCAGCCGATTTACCGCCGATCATGACGCGACCCTGGCCTATCCGATTTTGCCCTATCTCACACTGCGCATTGTGGCCATGGCTTCAGAATATTTCAAGGTGGATTATTGTGTGTCTTCGGTGCGTACCGAGCATGCGGCGTTCTATGTGCGGGTGTTTGGCTCCAAGCGCCTTCCGGGTGTTGGGTACTACAAAGGCATTGATTTCCCGATGCACCTTTATGCGGCAAAAGTTTCTTCGATCCGTGACAGGGTGGCCCGGCGCTATCCGTTTTTCATGTCAACCTTGAAGGAGCGGCAGGCGCTGTTTGAGGGAGGCGCCAGCACGGATGCGTTTAAGCGAATTACACCTACCGCCAGGCAGGCCCAATCAGACCAGGATGAGATGGTGCGGGACGACCCCGAAACAGAGTGAGTGCCGAATGGGGCTGCATGTGAGACGCATCGGGGGGTGGAGCTATGCGTCGCTGCGCTTTTCGAACTGGTAGGCGGATTGCGCATTGTCGTCGCTTACCGGTACCCGCAGGCCCAGATTTTGCCTGTCAAATTCGGCAAACCATTCGGCCCAGGGCACCAGTTCCACCCCGCTTGCCTGGTTCGACCCTGCACCTTCGGCGTTGATCAGGCGCTGACCAAAAGTCAGGCGCAGGCGGGTCTGAAATCCTCCATGGCCATCGGAAATGGAAATCATGGCCGGGTTTCCAGCCCGAGCCGCCACCCAGGCCCGAATTTCCGCATGATCGGTGAGAAGTTTTGACATGGTGTGAACTCCTGCTGGCGCCATAGGGGCGCTATCAGAAGATGGTAATCTTTTGAGTGATTTTCAACGTTGATCGGGATCAAGGGCGCTGGTGGCGGCGGGACTTGTACCCAAGTACTATTTCCTGGCGGCGTTGAGCCGGGCAAGTGAGCGCTCGAGGCGTTTTTGTTTTGCCGGTGAGGCAATTCCGGCCCGCCGTTCGGTGATAATGTTTTCCAGAGCCGCATGATGTTTTTTTGGCATGGTGGCTGCCGCCAGCTCTGCATACATGGGGAACTGGTTGGGGGCGGCGTGAGCAATGCGCTGTAAAATCACCGGGGAGACCATTGGCGCAAACCGGTCGTTAGAGTTCAGCTGTGAGAGAATAGACATGGTTTTATCCCTGGCAATCACCGAGGAACGGTCGGCAGCGTCAAGGATAGCGTTGAGATTTTTGGCGATAAAATCCGCTTCAATGCTAGTAATTGCATCAAGCACCTGCAGGCTGCCCCAGATGGTGCGATTGTCAGTGCTGGCCAGCAACTGAACGAGTATTTCCTTATGCGGGGCAATCAGTTTGGGGGCCAGCAGTCCCAGCTCATAAAGCACTTTGATCGCATCATGGCTGACGGGTTTTTTGCAGGTCCGGGCCAGTCGGGCCAGTTCGGCGATTTGGTCGCTGTCGGCGCTCTGGGCCAGTTCGGCTGCCATTTCGATGTTGGGCTGTTCGTCGCGCCGCCCCAGCGCTCTTGCCCGACGGTCGGCGGGGTTGGTGCTGTCGGTCAAATATCAAGCCCGGTATCGAGCGCCAGTTCGACCATATCCTTGAGGGAGGACTGGCGCTCGGAGGCATCGATCTCCTCGCCGGATACAAGGCAATCGCTCATGGTGCAGATGGTCAAAGCCCGGGCGTCAAAACGCTTGGCCAGCGTATAGATTATTGCCGCTTCCATCTCCACCGCCACAACGCCATGGGCAACCAGTTTTTTATAGTCCCCAATACCGCCGGGGGCATAAAACGTGTCTGAGGATGAAACAGAAGCCACGTGCCAGCGGAACCCGCGCGTGGTTGCAAGGTCCACGGCGCGGCGCAGCAATTCATAATCGGCAAACGGGGCGTAAGAGAAGGGGGCAAAACTCTGGTTCATGGCGCTGTCGGTGGAGGCGGTCATGGCGATGACCACGTCGCGCACTTTTACCTTGGGGTTCAGGCCGCCGCAGGTGCCTACCCGGATGAGATTCTTCACTTTGTAGACGTCGAGCAGTTCGTGCACGTAAATCGCGGTAGAGGGCTGACCCATGCCGGTGGCCTGCACCGATACCGGTTTACCCTTCCAGGTGCCGGTAAACCCCAGGCAATTGCGCACCCCGTTGACCTGTCTGGCGTCATCAAAAAAGTTTTCAGCAATCCATTTGGCCCGCAGGGGGTCACCGGGCAGGAGCACCGTTTCGGCGTAGTCTCCAGGCTTTGCTTCGTTGTGGGGGGTCATCGGGCGGGTGCTCCTGCGCTCATCATTGGGGTTATGACCGCGAACTGTGCCACCCCGAAGCCATGTGCGCAAGCAAGTTGCTTGACGAATTGGTTTGGCACCTTCAAGAAAGCGCCGATATTGTTCACACTGGCGCAAAGCGACATGGCTGCAAAGATTTTCATTGATGGCGAGGCGGGAACCACGGGTCTGCAAATCCGCGAGCGGCTGGCGGAGCGGAGCGATATCGAGTTGCTATCCATCCCCGAGGCAAGCCGCAAGGATTTGGCGGCAAGGGCCGACCTGCTCAACGAAGCGGACATCGCCATTCTGTGTCTGCCCGACGAGGCGGCGCGCCAAAGTGTTTTTCTCATTAAAAACCAGAACACGCGGGTGATTGATGCCTCAAGCGCCTTCAGAACCGACCCCGGCTGGACCTACGGGTTCCCAGAAATGTCGGCAGAGCAGGGCTATATCATTGCCAATGCCAGCCAGGTAAGCAATCCGGGCTGTTATCCGCAAGGGCCGATTATCCTATTGAGGCCGCTGATTGAAGCCGGGCTTATTCCGGCTGACTTTCCGGTGAGCGTCAACGCCATTTCGGGCTATTCGGGTGGCGGGCGGCAGATGATTGAAACCTATGAAGCACCCGATGCAAAAATGCCGGTTTATACTCCTTATGCCCTGAAGTTCAACCACAAGCATCTGCCCGAAATGCAGCAATATGCGGGGCTTGTTCACGCTCCCCTGTTCCAGCCTGCGGTTGCCGATTACCGGCAGGGGATGATGAGTTTTGTTCCTCTGCAACTGGGCCATTTGGAAAAAACACCCACGGGCAAGGATATTCATGCCGCCATCGGCGCACATCTGGCCGGGATTAAAAACTCTCTTGTTGAATTGATGCCCTTTGAAAGCGTGGACAGGGCTGAGGGGCTTGACCCCCAGGCATTGAACGGCACAAACAATATGCGCCTATACGTGTTCGCCAACGATGAGCGCAAACAGGTTCTGCTGGTGGCACTCTATGACAATCTGGGCAAGGGCGCATCGGGGGCGGCGGTGCAGAACCTTGATTTGATGCTGGGGAAATAGCTAAAGCGCCATGGCCTTGACCTGATATCGGCTATCGTTCATTTAGCGGACAGGTAAATTCGGGAGTTTTGAATTGTGGAAAAATTTGACAAGCTGACCGGCGTGGCGGCCCCACTGCCGTTCATCAATATCGACACCGACATGATTATTCCCAAGCAATATCTCAAAACCATCAAACGCACCGGGCTGGGCAGCGCCCTGTTTTCAGAGATGCGCTACAATGATGATGGCAGCGAGAACCCGGATTTTGTGCTCAACAAGCCCGCCTACCGCAAGGCTTCCATCATTATTGCGGGGGACAATTTCGGCTGTGGCTCGTCCCGTGAGCACGCGCCCTGGGCGCTGAAGGATTTTGGCATAAGATGCGTTATTTCCACCAGCTTTGCCGATATTTTTTACAATAACTGCTTCAAGAATTCCATTCTGCCCATCGTTGTCACCCCCGAGCAGCTCGAAGCGCTGATGGATGATGCGGAGCGCGGCGCCAACGCCACAATCAGCGTTGACCTTGAAGCCCAGACAATTAACGGACCCGATGGCGGCGCAATCCAATTTGATATCGACCCGGCGCGCAAAAACGCGTTGCTCGAAGGGCTGGACGATATCGGGCTGACCCTTGGAAAAGCCGCCAAAATCGACGCTTATGAGAAAAAGGCCGAGGCGGCGCGGCCCTGGGTCTAGGGTAGGTGGCTTTGTCATTGCGAGAAGCGCAGCGTCGAAGCAATCCAGAGCCTTGCAAACGAGAATCAGTGTTCTGGATTGCTTCGCTCCCTCCTTCGACAGGCTCAGGATGAGGTCGCTCGCAATGACAGTTACAGGAAATCTATCATGGTCAAACATATTTCCTCAGGTTCGCCATTTGAAAAGACCATCGGTTATTCACGGGCGGTGGTCGACAAAGACATGGTTTATGTGTCCGGCTCCACCGGCTATGATTATGAAACCATGCGCCTGCCCGAGGATGTCGCCGAGCAGACCCGCAATACGCTGGCGACCATCTGCGAGGCGTTGGAAAAGGCGGGGTGCAGCCTTAACGATGTGGTGCGGGTCAGGTATTATCTCAAAGACCCCGCCGACCTTGAGGCGGTGACGCCAGTGCTGGGGGAGGCGTTTGCCAAAGCAAAACCGGCCGCAACACTCATCATTGCGGACCTGATTGAGCCGGAAATGAAAATTGAAATTGAAGTGACGGCGCGCATCGGCGTGGGGGCTTCGTAAAAAAACATCGAAAGAAAAAATATGAGCAACAAACTGTTCCTGCTGCCCGGCGATGGCATTGGCACCGAAATCATGGCCGAAGTTACAAGGCTGATTGCCCATCTCAACGCTTCGGGCAAAACTGACTTTTCCACAGAAACCGGACTGGTGGGCGGGTGTGCCTATGACGCTCATGGCGAGGCCATATCCGACACTGACATGGCAAAAGCATTGCAGGCCGACGCGGTAATATTCGGCGCTGTGGGCGGGGCCAAATGGGATGATGTTCCATATGAGAAACGCCCCGAGGCCGGGCTGTTGCGCCTGCGCAAGGATTTGCAATTGTTCGCCAATCTGAGGCCCGCCATTGTCTATCCGGCGCTGGCCGATGCCTCTTCGCTCAAAAGAGAATTGGTGGAGGGGCTGGATATTCTCATTGTGCGCGAGTTGACCGGGGGCGTCTATTTCGGCGAACCCAAGGAGATAGCCGAGCTTGGCACGACCGAACACGGGGAAAACCAGAAGCGTGCCGTGGATACTCAGGTTTACGAAACCTACGAGATTGACCGCATCTGCCGGGTGGCGTTCGACCTGGCGCGCACCCGTTCTTCTGTGGTGCATTCGGCGGACAAAAAGAACGTGATGAAATCGGGCGTACTCTGGGACGAGGTGGCCCATCAGGTGGCAGGCGAGTACGGGGATGTGAAGTTCGAGCATATTCTGGCCGATAATGCAGCCATGCAGCTGGTGCGCAACCCCAAACAGTTCGACGTTATCGTCACCGACAATCTGTTTGGCGATATTCTTTCCGATGCCGCCGCCATGCTGACGGGCTCGCTTGGCATGCTGCCCTCGGCTTCCCTTGGCGCACCCGACCCGGCCACGGGAAAGCGCAAGGCCCTTTATGAACCCGTGCACGGCTCGGCTCCCGACATTGCCGGCAAAGGGCTTGCCAATCCGATAGCCATGATTGCTTCCTTTGCCATGGCCATGCGCTATTCGTTCAACAGGACCGAGCTGGCCGATGAAATCGAAAGCGCCATTGCCGGGGTGCTTGAGGATGGCTTACGCACCGGAGACATCATGCAGGAGGGCTGCAAACAGGTGAGCACCGAAGAAATGGGCGCGGCGATAATGGCAAGAATTTCTTGATTGCCTGTTGTCCTGGTGCAGGTTAAGCAGGCCCTCATGTGGGGGCGTGTTTTTCGAATATTGAGCGCTGTTGTGCTGGCGGGGAATTTTTCCTTGGCTTTGGCACAGGAATTGGACGTGCCCGCGTTTTCTGAGGCGCCGCCTGTGGTTTCAGAGGTGCGCCTGGGCATATTTGCCCACAAGGTCACGCACGGGTTTTTGCCGTTTGACCCGAACCGCTGGATAGGTCTGGGCCGGATTGAAGACCTCAATGTGGAGCTGTTGTTTACCTCGCCGGACAATGAGTTTTTTCGCTGGATGGGCTCGCCGCGCCCGACCCTGGGGGCCACGCTCAACTTCAACGGGCTTGAGAGCATGGCCCATCTGGCCCTGACCTGGCAGGTGCCGGTGTTTGATACGCCGTTTTTCATTGAAGGTACTCTGGGGGCTGCGGTCCACAATGGAGCGCTGAGTGGCGCCAGACTGCCCCTGACCAATTTCGGGTGCCGGGCCGGGTTTTATGAAGCCGCTTCCTTTGGCATGAATGTGGGCGACAATGCCACGGTAATGATTACCTATGAGCATACCTCAAATCTGGGGCTTTGTTTACCCAATGACGGCCTGAGCAATCTGGGTGTCAGGATGGGGTACAAGTTTTAGCCCATATGTCTGCCTTGCGCGGGGCCAATGGGCGTCATTCAAATCCATTGACTTGCAATGCCGGGCGCGGCAATAAAGCGCTCATGTTTATCAGGCAGCCGGACAAAAACAGACTTTCCCTCGAAACGGGCACGCGCGCCGGTGGGGGCGGTGGCCGGCTGTGGAAAAATACGGCTGGCCTTAAAACCACCCGCACCAAAACCACCTTCAAAACCGTTTAGCTGTTTCCCCGGGGCCTCTCCTCAAACGGGGGGACGGCTGAACAAAGCATGCCCGGGGTGAATTTTCCCCGTGAGGAGAGAACGGCAAATAAAGGAAAACATCTAAAATGAATTATCGCGTGGCAATCGTGGGCGCTACAGGCAATGTGGGCCGCGAAATGCTCAATATTCTGAGCGAGCGCAATTTCCCCGCCAGCGAGGTTATTGCGCTGGCCTCCTCGCGCTCGGTAGGGCGGGAGCTGAGCTATGGCGACGAGACACTGAAATGCAAGAATCTTGATGATTTTGATTTCGCGGGAGTGGATTTCTGCCTGATGGCGGCGGGGTCGGAGGTTTCCAAAAAACTGGCACCGGGGATTGGCGCCACGGGGTGCATGGTCATTGATAATTCAAGTTTCTGGCGCTATCACGCCGATGTTCCCCTGATTGTGCCCGAGGTCAACGCAGCGGTTCTTGACGAATATCTGGCGCGCAACGCGCGTTCCAACATCATTGCCAATCCCAATTGTTCCACAGCCCAACTGGTGGTGGCTCTCAAACCCCTGCACGATGCGGCAACCATAAGGCGGGCGGTTATTTCCACCTACCAGTCGGTTTCAGGTGCAGGCAAAGAGGGGGGCGACGAATTGTGGAGCCAGACCCGGGGCATGATGGTTTCGGATGCACCCGAGGCGCAGGTGTTCACCAAACAGATTGCCTTTAATGTTATCCCCCACATCGATAGTTTCATGGAGGATGGCTACACCAGGGAGGAGTGGAAGGTTCTGGCGGAAACCAAGAAAATCCTCGACCCCAAAATCAGGGTAACATGCACGGCGGTGCGGGTTCCGGTATTTGTGGGCCATTCCGAGGCGGTCAATCTTGATTTTGCGAACGAGATAAGTGCCGATGAAGCACGCGATATTCTGCGTGCGGCGCCCGGTATTGCTGTCATCGACAAGCGCGAGGACGGGGGCTATATCACCCCGGTTGAGTGTGTGGGTGAATATGCGACCTATATTTCGCGTATCCGGGAAGACGCAACCGTTGAAAACGGCCTGAACCTGTGGGTGGTTTCAGACAATTTACGCAAAGG
>JALSII010000059.1 GCA_026981645.1 Hyphomicrobiales bacterium
AAATCAGGTTCCGTGCAAACCTCCTCCGGCACAGTCTGGATTGCAGGCTGGCTTTTTACAATTGGGTATCCGGGCCTTGGGTTTTGGCAAGGATTTCTGGCCCTGCAAGATCGTCGCTGTGATGTCTGGGGTTTAGAGAGGTCAGTATTTTGATATTTCAGTCCGACTGGCTTGTCTGGAATATGTAGCCAGGCACATCACTCTCCGTAGTGTTTGCGAATGCGGCGCACCAGAAACCAGACGGTGGCCACAACCAGCGGCACGGAAAGAGCCGTTATCGTGCTGCTGGATATGCCGGTCCAGTCCGTGCTGCCTTTGGCAAGATAGCCGATCAGTCCAACCATGTAATAACTGACGGCGGCAATGGAAAGGCCTTCTACCGTTTGTTGCAGATGAAATTGTTGTTTGGCGCGCCGGTCCATCGAATCGAGTAATGCATTGTTCTGCGCTTCGACCTGAATATCAACTTTTGTGCGCAGCAGGCTGGTAGCGCGTGAGAGCTTTTTGGAAGCTTTGGCAATCCGGTCCTCAACGCTGATGCAGGTGCGCATGGCCGGCGCCAGACGGCGGGCAAGAAAATCCTCAATGCTCATGTAATCACCATAGGCAATGCCTCCCAGTTTTTTCAGTCGAGATTCCACCAACTGATAATAGGCACTGGTTGCCGATATGCGGAATTGGCTTGAAGCAGAGACGGCTTCCAGCTTGCTGGCAGTTTTTGTGAGCGTTTTCAATAGGGTGCGGCTGGTATCGACGTCACCTGTGTCATCGATTTTTCCGGTCAGATCGATCATCCGGTCTTCAACTTCCTTGATCATCGGCATAATGTCCTGGGTTTCAACAAAGCCGATCAGTGCCAGCATACGATAGGTTTCAACCTCCAGAAGCTGCCGGACCACTGCCCCCATTGATATTGGTTTGATACCCTTGTTGAAGATGACAAACCGTGTCGCGTCATATTCGCCAACCTTGAAATCGGAAGCAATGAGAGCCTCGCCATCGTTGATCAAAGAAACACAAACCGTCTGGGGGTCAAATTCATCAAGATCAATCTTCTGATTCTGGCTGATGCTGAGAACTTTCAACTGCACAAGTGATACCAGTTCTGCACTGGAGGCCAGTATTTCAGTCTCGTTATCACAGGCATATTTCACCAGACTGCGCAAGCTGTCGTTTTTTAGCGGGCAGTCCCAGGTAAGGGTGATAAATTCGTGATGCCGCTCCCAGATCATACGGCGGTCGTTGCTGAGATTGACCACATGATGCCGGCTGGACTTCGCTGGCGGCTCTACATTCTGTTTGATGCACCAGTTCGAAAAAGCCTCAAAGTTCTGGCCGCCAGTCCGCGCCGACATGAAAGCCTGACGAAAAATTGCTCGTGGCGCCTCAAGCAGCTCAAATGGGCGTGCGTGGATTTCAGCAAGTGCGGCTTTTCGGGATCGGTGATCTTTCATTTTCACATGCCTTTTACAATCATATGATTGTCAGCAAGCCCCTGGCTTGGGGTCAGGGCCTAGTCAAACAGACTTGAGACTGACTGTTCGGCGGCAGTGCGGGCAATGGCCTCGCCCATGTGGTCGGCGATGGAAAGGATGCGGATATTATGCGCGGCCTTTACCCCTTTGGTTTCTGTGATGGAGTCGGTTATCACCAGTTCCTTCAGATTTGAAGCGGCGATGCGCTCGGGGGCATTCGAGGAAAGCACACCGTGAGTGATATAGGCAGAAACAGCGGTTGCCCCTGCACCCAGAAGCGCATCGGCGGCATTGACCAGCGTGCCCCCGGAATCAACCATATCGTCGATCATGATGCAGGTGTGCCCCTCCACATCGCCGATAATGTTCATGACTTCGGAAGCTCCGGCCCTGGGGCGGCGTTTGTCGACGATGACCAGCGGTGCGCCGACACGGGTGGCAACGTTGCGGGCGCGGACCACGCCCCCGGCGTCGGGGGAAACGATGGTGAGTTTCTTGGTGTCGTAGTGTTTCTTGATGTCGCGTACACTGACGGGGGCGGCAAACAGATTGTCGGTGGGAATGTCGAAAAACCCTTGAATCTGTCCGGCATGCAAATCCAGCGTGAGCACACGATCAACCCCGGCCTCAACAATGAGGTTGGCAACCAGCTTGGCCGAAATTGGTGTGCGGGGCGCAGATTTGCGATCCTGACGGGCATAGCCGAAATAGGGAATAACCGCAGTGATGCGGCGGGCCGATGAGCGCCGGGCGGCATCGGTCAGGATGAGCAGTTCCATGAGATTGTCGTTGGCCGGGTAGGAGGTGGACTGGAGAATGAATACATCCTCGCCGCGCACGTTCTCTTCTATTTCGACAAATATTTCCTTATCGGCGAATTTCTTGACGATGCTTTTGGCCAGCGGGCGGCCCAAGTATGAAGAAATTGCTTTGGCAAGCTGCGGGTTTGAGTTTCCTGCCAGGAGTTTCATTCTGCCATCCAGCCCAATGATTTCGAAGCCTGTTCGATATTGATGAAATCAACATCGGGCTTTGAGTCTTTGTTTGGTCGCGTTTTCGAACCGGATAACGGGTATCCACTTATCCCGAAAACGCTTCTTGAGACTCGTTTTGTTTCTGTCCCATTTTGGCGCACCCTTAGCGCCTGGCAGGGATGGTGGCAACAGGGGAGAGAAACAAAAGTGGGTACAGGGTTTATTTCAGCGCGATGATGCTGATCTGGCGGCCGGTCCGGGTGTGGTTATGGGTCGCGTAGCGGTGGGAGAAATAGAGGTCAGGGTGGGCGTAAGTACAGGCGCCGGCCAGCCCGATATGGTGGAGGCCTGACTTTTCAAGTTCGGCGTGCACAAAACCGGGCAAGTCGAAATGTTCACGGTTTTGGGGACCAAGACTGGTCAGGAAGCCTTCGCCTTCTTTGTGCAGGGCTAAAAAATCTGCGGCAAAGTCCGGGCCGACCTCGTAGTTTTCCAACCAGATGGTGGGACCGATGGCGGCGATCATGCGTGTCGGTTCAGCCCCAAGTGCACTCATGGCGGCGATGGTGTTGCTGACAATGCCGTCCACCGCGCCGCGCCAGCCGGCATGGCAGGCCCCGATGACCTTGGCCTTTGGGTCGGCGAACAGGACCGGGGTGCAGTCGGCGCTGAGCACGCCCAGAGCGATGCCGGGCGTGGCGGAGACCAGCCCATCCGCTTCGGGCCGGCTGGTCAAATCAAAATCAGCGCCTACAGTGACAACGCGGGTCGAGTGCACTTGTGACAGGGTGGCCAGTTTTTCGGAAGGCAGTCCAAGGGTGTGCATCACAGTTCTGCGATTGGCTGTGACATTGTCAGGCTTGTCATTCACCGAAACCGAAACATTAAGGGATGTGAATTCTCCAGTGGAACATCCGCCCCGTCGCCCGAAAAAACCGTGCACGATGTCGGGCAGGGAAGAGAGGTTTTTGTCCTGCTCAAAGGGCGCATTTACTTTGCTGCCCTTAACGAGCATCACCTTGAACAGATCGCCCATCTGGTCAGGTGCAATCAGGCGGTCAAGATCGAGTTTGATGGAGGTGGCTTTTGTGGGGTTGGTGGCGATGAGGTTTTCAGCGCGCTGAACGATGCCCATCTGCTTGAGTACTTCCCCTTGTGTTCCTGCCAACTGCGCCAATGCGCCCCTGGAGCCGGCAGCACGCATCAGTGCGTCAAAGTTCACATGGGCGGAGAGGTCGGCCATTCCGGGATCGGTGAGCGGGTCAACAAAACCGTGGTTGGCTACTGCCTGAAAAGTTTCACCGGTCCGGGTTCTGGTATAGCCGTAGTCGATGAGCATCATGGTGCCGCCGCGCCGGTTGAGCAGGTCGGCAAGGCGGGCCAAAAGGGTTTCAGATTGTGGCGATGTTTCCCAGATTTCTCCTTCGGCGGGTGCGTTGAATTCAGCGGGAACTTCACCGGGAGGAAGGGGGTTGGGGGCCAGCCCCCAGGCCAGTTTTCCTTCGCGCAAACCGATGAGACGTTCATGCCATGCACCGCTTTGAAACTGGTACTGGTGGATGGGCAGGGCGTCGAAAAATTCGTTGGCGATGATGATGAGCGGGATTGCTCGCTTCTCAAGTGAAGCGATGTCCTTAATCCAGCGCGGGTCAAATTTTGCCAGCGCCTGTTTTTGTTTCTCCATAAGAGGCGGGCTGACATCGAGCAAGCTCAATTGCAGTGCTGAAAGGGCCTGCTTGTCTTTTGAGACTACCCGGAGCATATCGGCCATCAAAGTGCCTCGCCCGGGCCCCAGCTCGAGAAGCTCGAAGCGCTCGGGGCAGCCAAGGGCGTGCCATTGCGTCAGCGTCCAGGCTCCAAGCATTTCGCCAAACATCTGGGAAATCTCGGGGGCGGTGATGAAGTCGCCCTTTTTGCCCAGGGGGTCGGTGCCTGTATAATATCCAGACTTGGGGTGCGTGTTGCAAATGTCCATAAAGGTGGCCACGGACATTGGCCCGTGGTTCCTTATGTGAAGATGGATACGGCTGGTGGCGTCGGGCTGGTCTTTTGTTGTACTACCTGCCACCCGGCTGCCTCATGGCATAGATGGTGAGAGCGGCCCCGGCGACAAGCAGGGGCAGGGTGAGCACCATGCCCAGGGTAACCCATTCCCCAAAGAGATAACCTATCTGAGGGTCGGGGAGGCGCACCTGCTCAACCAGAATTCTGGAAAGCGCATAACCGAGCCCGAAAAGACCGGCGACCAGTCCAGGGCGGCGCAGACCAAAACGGATGTGGCTGACAAAGCGGAGCACCAGAAACAGCACCAGTCCTTCAAGCACAGCTTCATAGAGCTGGCTGGGATGGCGGGGGAATTCGCCGCCACCGGGAAAGACCACACCCCAGGGCAGGGATGTGACCCGACCGTAAAGTTCGCCGTTGATGTAGTTGGCGATGCGACCCAGAAACAATCCGATTGGCGCGACGGTGCCCAGCAAATCAAGAGCGGACAGCACGTTGGCCTTATGGTGGCGGGCAAACAGTACCATGGCGACAACAACGCCGAGCAGGCCGCCGTGGAAGGACATGCCACCCTGCCAGACCTGAAAGATCATTATGGGGTCGGCGGCAAACTGACCAGGCGCATAGAACAGCACATAACCCATGCGCCCGCCTACGATGGCGCCAAGCACGGCCCAGAAGGCAAAATCCAGAAACTGGGCCGAGGTCAGGGGTGGGTTGTTTTCTTTCCACAGGGTTTTGCGGGCCAGCAGGTTGACCCCGTAAAGTGCGCCAAGCCCGATGCCCGCGAGATAGGCCAGCGCATACCAGCGTACAACCAGCGGTCCGAGGGAAAAGGCAATCGGGTCAATATCGGGAAATGGCAAAACTTATGGCTCCTGAAACTTCGGTATCAGCATGGCGCGGGGTTAAAGACTGGTCAAGGCAGCTTTGGATACTTAAATAGAGACGGAAAGAGGGCGCGCAAAGGCGTTCACACAATTGTTTGAAAGGCAGGGGACCATGAACCAGAGCAGCAAAATTTTTGATGATATCGGGCGTTTGATGAACGATGCCGCGGGGGTCGCCGATGGTGTGCGGCGCGAGGCGGAGACGGCGTTCGGTGCTCAGATGGAGCGCATTGTCGCAGACCTCAATCTGGTGCGGCGGGAAGAATATGACGTGTTGCGTGAAATTGTCGAAGTGCAGGGCGAGGAAATAGCACAATTGCGCAAGGAACTGGCCTCGTTCCGATCGCGCAAGAAGTCCTGATCCCATCCAGTCGGGTGGGCCCGGAATGGCTGTTATCAATCTGCTGGGGAAAGACTGTGCCCGAGGGGGGCACGTTAACTCCGCATTAACCATGCTGCCGCGATCTTTGCACAGAAGATTCTTCATCATTGGACGTGATGGCGTGTCCACAAGTTGTGAGCGGTGTAGGGTTATATGCGCAGGGACGATTCGCGGCTCCTCACCGGGTCGGGAAAAATGCCCTGTACAGTATGAACAGACCCATATGGTTCAGGATTTTTGACACGGCAATCCGGGTACTGCAAGGCGAGACTGAAATGGCACTATTGCAATCATTTGAAGCTGAACGGGAAATGCACCCCGTTGATATTATTGAACATATTGCTTCGATTAACGATTGGGTCTTTGAGAGACAGGATGCGGATGAAATTGCAATAACGGTACGCGGAGGCTGGAGTGACTATCATGTTTCGTTCAACTGGATGGAGCATATGGAATCGCTGCATGTGGCCAGCGCTTTTGACCTGAAGGTGCCCGATGCGCGCCGCAACGAGGTCAGCAAACTCATTACCCTGATTAACGAGCAGTTGTGGATCGGCCATTTTGACATGTGGAGCCAGGAAGGGGTTGTGCTGTTTCGCAATTCACACCTTTTGTCAGGGGGGGCGGAGGTGTCGCCTCAACAATGTGAGACGCTTCTGCGCTCAGCCATGGATGCGTGCGATCATTATTATCAGGCGTTCCAGTTCACCGTGTGGGCAGGAAAGAGTGCGCGCAAATCTCTGGACTATGTGCTGTTCGAGACCGCCGGGGAAGCGTAGGGCATTCTCTTAAGGGCGCATGCATGGCAGACGAAACGATCAGTTTTGAAGACTTCCGGAAAGTTGATATCCGGGTCGGTACGATTGTTGAAGCCGAGCCTTTCCCTGAAGCGCGCAAACCCGCGCTTATTCTGAAAATTGATTTTGGTCCGGAAATTGGCGTCAAAAAATCCTCGGCGCAAATTACCGACTATTACGGGTGCGAAATGCTCGTGGGGCGGCAGGTGATGGCGGTGGTGAATTTTGAGCCGCGCCAGATCGGCCCGATAAAATCGGAAGTGCTGACCCTTGGCTTTAAGGATGAGGCGGGACTTATTGTTCTGGCGGGTGCGGACCGGGCGATACCGGATGGGCACCGGTTGATTTGAGGTCGGGCTAAAGGTTTTTCGTCAACTTGAGTCGGCTCAGAACCGGATGGTCGCTTTCCTCCACCATGGCCACCAGAAAGTGGCGGATGGCGCGGGCACTGTCTTCGGGCAGGTCGGCGAGAGCGGCGTTGATGCGGGTGGCCTGGGTTTCCGACAGAGTGGCGAAAAAATCACGCCCTTTGTGTGTGGGGAAAAGCAAACGCTGACGCCGGTCGTTTTCGCCGGTCTTTTGCTCTACATAACCATTGTCGATCAATTGCCGAAGCACACGAGCAAGGCTCTGTTTGGTGATCTTGAGAATGGAAAGCAGGGTGGCCACCGACATGCCGGGGCGAATGTTGACAAAATAGAGCACCCGGTGGTGGGCGCGGCCGAATTTCTTCTCAGCGAGCAGGGCATCGGCATCGGAGACAAAATCACGATAGGCGAAAAAAAACAGCCCCATGACATCCAATGGCATCTGTTCAAGGCTATCAGGGGCTGAATATATGTCAGTAATGTTGACATTGTTTTTTGTTGGTGTCATCGTGTTGCCAAGTCTGATGTGTAGCGCTCCTTATCCCAAAGCTGCTTTGGTTTGCCAAGGGTCTACACATGGGTCACAATCTTGGTAAAGGTTGGGCCGTGTGCGGCGAGAAAGAAGTTCGTTTGGTAACGGAGAATAAAATGAGTGCATTGGCGATGGACCAGCGTGAGGGCTGGATTTGGTATGATGGAAAATTTGTGCCCTGGCAGGATGCCAAGCTGCATATTCTGACCCATGGCCTGCACTATGCTTCGAGCGTGTTTGAGGGACAGCGCTCCTATGGGGGCGTTGTGTTCAAACAGCGTGAACATACCGACCGCCTGATCCAGTCAGCAAAATATCTGGATTTTGAATTGCCTTTCACGGCAGATGAGCTTGATGACGCCTGCAACGAGGCTATTGCCAGAAACGGGCTTTCCAATTCTGATGCCACCTATATTCGCCCCTTTGCCTGGCGCGGCTCGGAAGAACTGGGGGTTCCAGCGCGCAACAACAAGGTTCATGTGGCCATCGCCGTGTGGGACTGGCCAAGCTATTTTTCCATGGAGGAAAAGCTCAAGGGCATTCGTATGACCATGGCCAGATGGCGGCGACCGGCTCCCGACACCATTCCGTGCAAGGCCAAGGCGGCAGGCCTTTATATGATTTGCATGCTCTCCAAGCACGATGCCCAGGACAAGGGCTATACCGAAGCGCTGATGCTGGACCATCGCGGGCTGGTGGCCGAGGCAACCAGCGCCAACATCTTTTTCCACCGGGCAGGCGAGTTGCATACGCCCATTGCCGACACGTTTCTTGACGGTATCACGCGGCGCACTGTGATTGATCTGGCCACAAGGAACGGTCTCAAGGTGGTTGAGCGGCGGATAAAACCAGAAGAACTGGGCGATTTTGACGAGTGTTTTCTGACGGGAACCGCTGCGGAAATCACCCCGGTGGCTGAGATTGATGCGGTGAAGTTTGCGCCGGGCCGGGTGTGCAAGCTGATAGTGGACACTTATGCTCAGGAAGTGCGACCAAAGCAGGCGGCGGCAGAGTGAGGCCAGCCTAAAAACCTAATTTGAATGACTATTCCCAGCGCTTAAGGGCGCTATCGTCGACTGATTTTGCCTCAACCCAATTCTCACCAGTGGCGCCTAGCTCCTTTTTCCAGAATGGGGCGCTGGTCTTTAGATAATCCATCAAAAATTCGGCGCCCTCAAAGGCGTTTTTGCGATGTTGGGCCAGTGTCATCACCTGCACGATGGGCTCAC
>JALSII010000060.1 GCA_026981645.1 Hyphomicrobiales bacterium
GGCAGCACAGTTTAAGGGGTGCTGCAGTTGGGGCGATTTAAGCAGTTTCTGCCTGAACGGATGCTGAACGGGGGTGGATGCCATGCCGCCGCCGGTGAAGGTGTTACTCACCGGCGGCGGGGGGGGTGCTGGAAGGCGGGGCGGACCCCGCCGATGAATTTTCTTGAGAGCCGCGATGACCACGCGGTTAAAGTGTGGTCACTGAATAATCCACAGCTGGGTATCGTTGTTCTGGGGGTTTCGGGTGACAACGGAGTTGTCGTTTATTCCCTCGTGAGCATCCATAAACCGACCGTTGCTAAGCTGCCGGATGGTGTAGGTAGCGGCACTTACAGGCGTCACAATCCAGCGCTGGGTATCGTTGGCCTGGGGGTTTCGGGTGACAACGGAGTTATCGTTTATTCCCTCGTGAGCATCAAGATAACGACCATTGCTCTTTTGCTGGATAGTATAAATGTTGCCGCCAAGTGGCGTTATGATCCAGCGCTGGGTATCGTTGTTCTGGTAGTTGCGGGTGACGACATTGTTGTCATTAATTCCCTCATGGGCATCAAGATAGCGACCACTGCTCTTCTGCTTGATGGTAAATTCACCGTTAAGTTGAAGAGGTGGTGGGGGTGGAGGTGGCGGTGGTGGGGAAGCGTTGTTGATAACCGCTCCAAGGATTGTGCCGAAGATGTTGAGGGCAGCGGCGGCTGCGGCGTCATCTGAAGCGCTGCTACCACCACCATTGTCGACGGCCTGCAGATAGTTGCCGCTGACCCAGCCATCGGGGCCGGGATGTTCTACATAGCACCAGCCGCCCTGACACTCGGTGACTTCAACAGCTTCACCGGAAAAAAGTGTGTCGACTTTGGCAAAGTTGACACCGGGGCCGGAACGGACGTTAACTGCAGAAGTGGCGACCGCCGGGACCGCCAATGTGGCCATTGTTGAGGCAATCAGTCCAATCGTGGCGATTGCGATAACTGCAAAAAACTTTGGAGTCTTCATAATTTCATTTCCCTTTGTTAGGTAGCAATCCCCTGATGACCACCACATTGGATGATGCCAGCTTAAGCAGTTTCTGCCTGAACATATGCTGAACGGCCTGTTTGGAAAGCTGATAGGTTATTCCACTATGACCGTCCCGCAGGTGGGCCTTGCACTATGGTTTACATGCAAACTTTTGGGGTTTCGTCTGCCAAGCCTGCGCTTGCGGCCAACACTGCGGAAACCGGATAGAATTCGCTGGCCGGGCAAGCGAAAACTCCAGCGACTTGATCAACCGGATTTTTCCGTTGCCTGTCGGTGTCGTGGCAGGTTTTTAGGGCGCGCCATGACCTGGATCAGCGCGCTTCAGGTTCAGGCGGAGGAGATGCAATCGAGTATTCCCGGGCTGGAGAAAAAAACGCTGCCCCGTGAGGAGCAGCGTTTTTTTATCTGGTTGTCTGGACTGCTTCAGGTTCTGATAAAATCGAAACAGCAGTCCAGATTCTTTTTTTGAGCGCGTTGCCAGATCAGTTGGCCCAGGTGGTATAGCCAATGTTCATGGTTGTGCCGGTGTAACCATTCAGGCGGAATTCAGATATCCGGCCCTGGTTGGTTTTTACACAGACATAGGAGCCCGGGGGCACCAGCCACAGCGACACGCGGTTGTTGGAGTATGTCGCTGCTGAACATCCGGCAAATCCGCGTTGGGCGCCATTGGTGAAGGAAATTTTAGCGCCATTGCGGGGGTTGAGATATTTCTCAAGCGCATTGACCGCCTGGTACCAGATATCCCTGCCTGCTCCCGATGTGGACCCGTTGTCCAGGTTCATCGACCATGTCTGCTGCAGGTTGATCGCCCCTGTGGAATAGGTGACCGGGCCCGGAGGAGGTGGTGGAGGCGGAGGAGGTGGTGGTGGAGGTGGTGCACCAACAAAAACGCGAAGCGAAGAAGTTTTGTTATCAACGCTGGCGTTCAGAGTCGGGCGGTTGTTGTTGCGGATAATGCACCCGCCGGTAAGGTTGGCATTGGCGCACAATTGAACCTTGGCGTTGCCGAACAATTTGAACGACGAGATATTGTCGTTGAAGGTAAAGTCGAGCGTATTCAGCGTTGCCGGACCATGGCAAAACTCCGCGCCAGTGTAGTTGGGACCGGTGTAGAAGCAGGCCTGATCCGCCGGTGGAGGTGGTGGAGGCGGTGGAGGCGGTGGAGGCGGCGGAGGCGGTGGAGGTGGCGGAGGAGTATCACCACAATTGATGCTAAAGGTCGGACCACCGGGGCCAATCACAATACCAAAACTGCAATTCGGGTCAGGATCAGGTGGTGGGGGAGGAGGCGGTGGAGGCGGCGGAGGCGGTGCGGGTGCCTGAAGGTAGTTCGAACTCACCCAGCCGTCGGGGCCGGGGTGCTCAATGCGGCACCAGCCGTTGGAAACACATTCGGTGACTTCGACAAGTTCACCGGGATCAAGTGTGTCAAGGATATTGAAATTTGTGCCGGGCCCACTGCGCACATTGAGTGCTACCGTTGCATTGGCAGGCGCAGCCATGGCTGCGCCCGTTGCCGCCACAATACCCAGTGTCGCAAGTGTTGCGATGATTGCTGTTTTGAATCTGGACATTTGATTCCCCTCATTTGGTATCAGGATCAGTTTATGCTTTTAGTGGGCCAAATCTATAAATTTATGACTGAACGGTTTCTGAATAATGTGTTCAGTCGGCCTGTTCAGAGTTAACAAATTGAATTTTAACAATATTGCGTAATTTCGCAGGCGCTTTTTAATCACTCCCAGCCACTCTATCAGTAAAATTACGGTTTGGTTAGGGTGCGAGCGGTTTTCGGAATCGCAGGTTTTCAGGCCATATCATGTTGACCGGGGGGCGGGACAGCGAAAAAACCAGGGTTGACCGGTGTTTTCCGGGCTGGTCTAATATGAAGCAGACACGGGTTTTTGGAGGCAAGTCATGCAGAATCCGGCCCTACATTGCAGGAAAATTGCTGCGCGCTTGTTTTTTGGCGGTGCGGTCGCACTGCTGTCCGGGCTGGCCCTTGGGTCAGCGACCGTGGCCCAGGAACGCACGATGATTGTTCTGGATGGCTCGGGCTCCATGTGGGGCCAGATTGACGGTGTGCCAAAACTAACGATTGCGCGCCAAACCCTGCGCGAGGTTCTTGCCGGGGTACCCGCTTCGACAGAACTGGGCCTGCTCGCCTATGGCCATCGGGAAAAGGGAAATTGCGGCGACATTGAGCTGATCGTGCCACCGGCTGCGGGAACGGCGTCGCTTATCGTCGATGAAGTCGATCAGATGCGCTTTCTGGGCAAGACGCCGCTGAGCGATGCCGTCCGGATTGCGGCCGAGGAACTTCGTTACACCGAAGACCGGGCAACAGTGGTGTTGATTACAGACGGGATTGAAACCTGCGGAGCCAACATTTGTGAACTTGGCAATATGCTGGAATCGCAAGGTGTTGATTTCACCGCCCATGTGGTCGGTTTTGGCGTGTCCGAAGAAGAGGGTCGCCAGATAGCCTGTCTGGCCAACAATACGGGGGGACAATATTTTGCTGCCGATGATGCGGAAAGCCTTGTTGTTGCACTGAACGAAGTGGTGGCAGCCCCGACACCTGAAACCACGCTTCAAGCACGCGATCAGGACGACAATCCCGTGAACGACATTGCCTTAACGTGGGAAGTGCGTGACGGGTCTGGTGCCGTGGTTGCAAAGACCAGTGGAACCGGGGGGATTAGCGGTGAGTTTGAAGCCGGCAACTATATGGTTCTGGTCAGTGGCGAGGGCGTGAGCGGGGGCATGGAATTCTCCATTGAAGAGGATGCCGGCTCGCAGACGCTTTATGTGCCGGTGGAACGAATTGTTCTTTCCGCAACTCTTGAAGCTCCCAGCGAAGTGGCCGCAGGTGCAAGGCTTGAAGTCATCTGGGAGGGCCCGGATGACCGAGGAGACTTTATCACCATCGTTGAACCGGGAACCAGAGAGGGCGGTTTTATCAACTATGCTTATACGGGGCGGGGCTCCCCGGTGCTGGTTACCGCGCCGGACGGGCTTGGAATTTACGAGTTGCGTTATGTGCATGGGCCGACAGACAAAACGCTGGCCATGATTGAAATCAATATAACGGAAATCAGCGGCACGCTCGAAGCACCCGAATCGGTCAGCGCCGGTAGCGAATTTGAAGTGGTCTGGACAGGCCCTGATAATGAGAGGGATTTTATCACCATCGTAGAGCCGGGAACACCGGAAGGGAAATTCCTCAGCTACGCCTATACAGGGCGGGGCTCGCCTGCGCTCATCACCGCGCCTGACGAGCCGGGAACCTATGAATTGCGCTATGTGCTGAATGAAAGCGACCGCACCCTTGCCAGTCGGCCCATTCAGGTGGCGGCAGTCGAGGCCATGCTTGAAGCGCCGGACAGCGTAAGTGCGGGCAGCAAGTTTGAAGTGGTGTGGAGCGGGCCCGATAATCGGGGGGACTTCATTACGATTGTGGAAATTGGTGCCGAAGAGGGCGATTACAACAGTTACGCCTATACCGCCAGGGGGACACCGGCAACGATTACCGCGCCCGATGCAGAGGGCACCTATGAAATCCGTTATGTGATGGGACAATCCGATGCCACACTGGCCAGCCGGACCATTGAGTTGACCGGAATTTCGGCTTCTCTGAGCATATTGAACAACCCCGTGCCCGGCGGTGTTGTCGAGGTCGAGTGGACCGGCCCAGGCAACAATAATGATTTTATCACCATCGTTGAGCAGGGTGCGGCGGAAGGCGAGTTTGAGGGTTATGCCTATACGCGGCGCGGTTCGCCTGTGGTTTTTGATGTGCCAAGGGCCCTTGGTGCGTTCGAAATCCGCTATGTGCTGAGCGTGTCCAAGCGGACCCTGGCCAGCATACCCCTCAATCTGAGCCCGGCCTCGGCGAGCATTTCAGTTCCACCAAGTGTCGCGCCGGGGGGCGTGGTCAATGTCAAGTGGGAGGGACCGGGCAACCGGGAGGATTTCATCGAGATTGTTGAAGCGGGAGCCGAAGATTCAGCCCGCCCGGTCAGTGATGCCCGCGTTACTCAGGGCAGTCCGCTGGCCCTGTTTGCGCCAGATATCGCCGGGCTTTATGAAGTGCGCTATAAGATGCGTGACACTGGAGAGGTTCTGGCCAGTTCTGATTTGGCAGTGGAGTAACATCAGGATCCGTTAAATTCATTCCATTCTGCACCAACAGATTTTGTTCGATGAACAAGCGAAAGAATGCAGGAAACCCCATCTTGCAGCCTTGCGCCGGCGGGCTGGTGGCTTTCAAGCTCTTTCAACGCATTCAGGGGCAAAATCCGTAGCGCCCGAAGGGTTCGAGCTATGGCATCCATCTGAAACAAATTGCCGCTCAAAAAGGTGAAAAACATTGTTTCTCAAGCAGAATTGGGTGAATTTAACGGGTCCCGATCCTAGATCATGAATGCACAAGCAAGGCTGAATACGCGCTTCAAACCGCAAAAAATATGTTAGGAAAAGGATGAAAAGCGTGTTTTGACACGGTCGAGACCTTTGACCAGATACAGATTACAGCGGTTTGAGCGGCCTGAAGGCCATGGCCAATTTGCTCATACCATTTTATTCCTGTTTGTGAGTCCATGACCTGGGAGAAAATGAAATATGCCCACATTCTCCAATCAGCCCCGGCTAGGTATCAAGGCCGAGAGTTTTGATCTGCCCGCCACCGATGGCAACAGGTACAGCCTGCCTGATATTATGGGAGAAAACGGTGCGGTGATCGTGTTTATCTGCAATCACTGCCCTTATGTACGGGCCATCACCGAGCGGCTGGTGGCGGATGCGAGGACATTGGCCAAACTGGGGGTCGGCTTTGGTGCGATATGTTCTAATGATGTAACAAAAAGTCCCGATGATTCGTTTGAATTAATGGGCGAGTTTGCTGATGAGCGCGGGTTTTTCTTTCCCTATATGCATGATGAAAGCCAGCAGGTGGCGCGGGCCTATGATGCGGTTTGCACGCCGGATTTTTTCGGTTTGAACGCTGCCGGGGAAATCCAGTATCGGGGGCGGCTGGACGAGGGGTGCACTAACACGCCGCCCAAGGGCTACAGACACGAACTCGTGGAGGCCATGGCTGAAATTGTGCGCACCGGGAAGGGGCCAAAAGAGCAAATCCCGTCGGCGGGCTGTTCAATCAAGTGGCGATAGATGCCCCGCGCTCATGGTCTTTTAACCTGACCCTTCGGGGGAAAGTGTCGGAAATGACTGGGGTTACGAGGTTTTTTTGATCGCACACTTTTTGCCGTCCTCTCCGATGGCAACATAAACAAAGGTGGCTTCAGTCACCTTGACCCGATCCCAGAAGCGGTTGCGCCGGACCCAGGCTTCAACGCTGATGGCGATGGAGGTGGTGCCGATATGCTTGACCGAGCAATAAACGCACAACACATCGCCAACCTTGACCGGTGCAATGAAGGTCATGGCCTCAACAGCGATTGTGACGACCCGCCCCCTTACCTGTTCAGAGGCGGCGATGGCCCCGGCAATATCGAGCTGGCTCATTACCCAGCCGCCAAAAATATCCCCGGCCGGATTGGTATCGGCGGGCATAGCCAGGGTGCGGATGGTCAGTTTGCCTGTCGGCTCCTCGATCATGTTTTGGTTCTCTTTTCGTCTGGGGCCGCTGCATCCGCTTCTTCGGCAAAGGAAAATTTGGGGCTGCTGGCTCCGGCATCGGGCCAGCGACCGGTCTGTTCCTCCCAGTGCTTGCGGCACAGGGAAACATAAACATCCTTGCCGATGGCAACCTGATCACCCTTGGTCAACACATTGCCCACCTCATCCATGCGCACGACCATTGTTGCCTTGGAGCCGCATTCGCAAATGGTGCGCACTTCGCGCAACACATCAGCAATGGCCAGCAATTCGGAAGAGCCTTCAAAAAGATTGCCCTGAAAATCTGTTCTGAGGCCATAACACATGACAGGAAGTTTCAGTCTGTCGGCGACCCGGGCCAGTTGCCAAACCTGGTCCCGGGTCAAAAACTGTGCCTCGTCGACAAAAATGCAGTGCAGGGGACCTTTTTCAATGTGCCTGGAAACCTGCTCAAAAAGGTCAATTTTGTTGTCATACAATTCAGCAGGTGCGCTTACACCAATGCGTGAAGTTATCGAGCGTTTGTCCATTTCCGCATAAAGCGAGGAAGTGTAGAGCAGCGTTTGCATGCCGCGCTCATGATAATTATGGGAAGCCTGAAGTAGAATGGTTGATTTGCCCGCGTTCATAGCAGCGTAGGAAAAATAGAGCTTGGCCATCTCAAAACCATCCGCGGTAAGTCGTTTGGGGCCAGCCTGAGGCCTGTTGTCAGACGACCCTAGAATTTCCGGGAAGGAGTTTGAAGGGGGCATATGCGATGTTCAACAGATTGAATAGCAACAGAAGCAAGTATTTGAGCCTGTCGTGGAAACAGAACAAGTTTCATCTTCACAATCACAACAAAATTGGTGATTATGTGCCCGGCGCGGGGTGGCGTTGACTGGTTCATGAATCGTGAGGAAAAAATGAAATCGCTGAACGTTAAATCACTATTGTCCCTGCTGATCGCCCTGGCGCTCAGCATCACGCCTTTTAGTGCTGTTAGTGCCGGGGAACATGATGTGCTGGGGCTGGGGGGGATTACCCCTGTGGGGGTATGGGAAGCTGACAACAGGGAATCCCGTTACAAAGTCACTCTGTGTGGGGATGGTACACAATTATGTGCGGAATTGATCTGGATCAGGCCCAAAGATATCAATCGCCGCAACAAGCAATATCTCAACACCTATGTTGTCTATGAAGCTGTGCGTTCACGCCCGGCTGAATGGAAGGGGAATATCAATGTTTATGGGACAACCTATGGCGGCAGCGTAAAAATCATAAATCAGAACAAGCTGCTGCTGACCGGGTGCATTTTTATTCTTTGCGAAACATTTGAACTCAATCGGCGTAAAAACCCGGATGGCTCGCGTGTTTAGCGGGCCTTTAACCGTTCTTGTGAAGTTTGTCAGGGTCCGGCCCCTGCCCGTCTGTTCAGGGCAGGGATTGTTTCAACAAGGACTATTGCAACCAGAATGATGGCAGCCCCCAGATAACCTACTGGGGGTAACCGTTCGCCCAGTACCATTGCACCGCCAATGGCTGCAAACAGCGCTTCGCCTGAAAGAATGATGGCGGCATTGGCGGGGGGCACGTGAACCTGACCGATGGCCTGCAGGGTGAATGCTACAGCTGTGGACAGGACACCGGCGTAAGCGATTTCTATCCAGCCGTCCGAAACTGCCGAGAGTGTTGGTGCTTCCCAAAGCAGGGAACCACCCGAAGCGAATGCGCCGGCCACAAGAAACGAAAAGCAGGAAATGAATACCGGCAGCCCAGTTTCGCGGGCAAGTGAGCCCAGGAGCAGTACATGCAGGGCCCAGAAAACTGCGCTTGCAATAATAAAGCCGTCCCCTGAGTTCAGTCCATCCAGCTTTGCGCCATTCAGGAAATAGAGTCCGACAAGGGCAAGGGGTGCGCAAATCCAGACAATGTAGTGGGGTTTTACTTTGAAAACGAACAGCAAAATTGCGGGCACAAAAAACACATAAAAGCCGGTGAGGAAACCGCCATTG
>JALSII010000061.1 GCA_026981645.1 Hyphomicrobiales bacterium
CCAGCGCGCAAGCGTGTCGACCGACACACCCAGTTCACGTGCAAGTTCGGCGCGGGATATCCAGCCTTCGAGCAGCGGTCGGGATTCGGGTTCCTGTTGATTTTCGTCCATCTGTTCCTCCTTCCGTCCGGTCCACGCGGGCTGCGTGAACCTGGAAACGAGGAAGCAGATCGAAGGGAGGAGGCGTCCCGGAAAAACAGGCGGGTGTCCTCGCAATTTACCGCCAACGTAGCGCCAACGGCTCTGTGCAAATTGAACCGCCTGTTCGCCTTTGTTTGCGGTTTGTTGCGGTCGAATGCAGGGAATGTTCTCGCACGAAAATACGGCATTTTTCGCCGTAACTCTTTGAATTTACGGATAATTTGGTTGCGGGGGCAGGATTTGAACCTGCGACCTTCAGGTTATGAGCCTGACGAGCTACCGGGCTGCTCCACCCCGCGCCAAAAAAGAGCGCTTCTTGAAAAGAAGCGTCGCCTATATAGGCGCAACGCATGGGCTTGGAAAGGCCTAATTCCGGCAGATGGTGGATTTTTTTGCATAGGGATGCCCAACAAGCTAGATTCGGTCCCAACGGCCTGCCACCATCGGCCACCTGGCCCACTTCCTCTGTTATCCATGCTCAGGTTGTGCTGAAATGTAAAAAACCGGCTCAGATATGATCAAATCCAGCAAAAAACAGGTCACGGGAAAGGCGACCCTTCAGCGCTCCCTCACACTGCCATTGCTGGTGCTTTACGGTCTTGGTGTAACCGTGGGAGCGGGTATTTATGTCCTGATCGGAGCGACTGCGGCAAAGGCGGGCTTTTACGCACCGGTTTCTTTCTTGCTGGCCGCTTTTGTGGTCGGATTTACCGGTTTTACATATTGTGAGCTAAGTACGCGATATCCGGTGAGCGCGGGGGAGGCCGCCTATGTCAGGCAGGGGTTTGACTCCCAAACGCTGGCGCTTGTTGTTGGCCTCATGGTTGTTGCGTCCGGCGTTGTTTCCTCTGCAACAATTTCCGTTGGCGCAAGTGCCTATGCGCAAAATCTTGTTCCCATTTCCTCGCAAGTCCTGATCATTGCAATAATAGTGCTGTTGGGAATGATTGCCGCCTGGGGGGTCGTGCAATCAGTTGCACTGGCGGCGGTTTTTACGTTGATTGAAATTGGGGGGCTGGGTTTCGTCATTTTTTATGGTCTTATCAATCACCCCGATCTGCTCGGCCAGGTGGGACGTCTGGTGCCCCCGCTTGAGGTTGGCGCATGGGCCGGCATTACCTCGGCCGGACTGTTGGCCTTTTTCGCCTTTGTTGGTTTTGAGGACATCGCCAACATGGCCGAGGAGGTTGAAAACCCACGCGCAAACATGCCCCGCGCCATTATTTTGACTCTGGTCGCGGCAACCGCGATTTATCTGGCTGTGGTCTCCACAGTCGTCCTGATTGTTCCCATGGATAAACTGATTGTTTCCGCCTCGCCGCTGGATCTGGTTTTTGCACAGGCCGGCGATCCCATTAAAGGTGCATTTTCAATCATCGCGATTCTTGCCACGATAAATGGAGTGCTTATTCAAATGGTAATGGCCTCGCGTGTACTTTACGGCCTTGCCGCCCAGGGTAACCTGCCCCAAAAACTGGCCTATATTCACCCGAAAACCCGCACCCCCCTTGTCGCAACTCTCATTATCGTTGGCACAATTCTTGGGCTGGCCCTGTTTTTCCCCATTGATCAGCTTGCCCGTTTCACCTCCCAAATCGTCCTGATTGTGTTTATGGCGATTAACGCTGCACTGATAAAAATCAAGCTGTCAGCAAAGCGAGGGGGTGATGAGTATTTTTCTGTTCCCCTCTGGGTACCTTTTATGGGGTTTTCCGGCTGCCTGCTTTTGTTATTATCGGGTTTGATTTGAAATTCTGCTCCGCAACGTTTCTGTTTTTTGAAAGTTTGACTGATGAAATATAACCGCCTTGGACGCACCGATGTAAAAGTATCGGAAATCTGCCTGGGAACCATGACATGGGGGCGTCAGAACACCGAGGCCGAGGGTCATGCACAGATGGACTACGCTCTCTCCGAGGGCATAAATTTTCTCGACACCGCAGAAATCTACGCAGTACCTCCCAACCCCGGCACCTATGGCAAAACAGAAGAAATCATCGGCACCTGGTTCAAGAAAAACGGCCAGCGTGACAAATGGGTTGTCGCCAGCAAAATTGGAGGGGTTGGTGTCGAATGGATCCGGAACGGCGCTCCCATCACCGGGCCGGCAGTCCGCAAGGCGGTTGAGGGAAGCCTCAGGCGCCTGCAGACGGATTACATTGATCTCTACCAGTTGCACTGGCCCAATCGCGGCCACTACCACTTTGAGAAATCATGGACCTACGATCCTTCAGGCCAGGACAAAAAAGGGACTGTTCCCAATATGCTTGAGGTGCTTGAGGCACTTCAGGAAATGGTGGATGAGGGAAAAATACGCCATGTGGGCCTTTCCAACGAGAGCGCCTGGGGCACCATGCAATATTTGCGGCTGGCCCAGGAACATAACCTGCCCCGCATCGTTTCCATCCAGAACGAATATAATTTCCTGCGCCGCTACTATGACATGGATCTGGCAGAACTTGCCCATTATGAAGATGTGGGCCTTTTGGCCTACTCCCCTCTTGCGGCTGGAGCCATAACCGGAAAATATCTTGACGGGGCTTTGCCGGAGGGCACAAGGGGCGCCATTTCAGGTTCGGTCTATCGCTCGAGCGAGTTGACAGAACCGGCAATCCGAAAATATCTGGAACTGGCCCGGACCCACGGTCTTGATATTTCCCAGATGGCCATCGCCTTTTGCCTGACCAAACCGTTTATGACCTCTGTCATCATCGGGGCAACCAGCCTTGAGCAATTGCAAACCGATATTGCCGCTGCCGACATTTCCCTGAACGAGAAGGTTCTGGAGGGCATCCAGAACATATTCAGGCAACATCCAAGGACGCTCTAGAGCGTTTTCAGGATAAGTGTGTGCGGTTATCCGGTTCGAAAACGCGACAAAACAAAGATTTAGAGCTTTTGTTTTGATTCTATCAAAACGGCAGTCGGGCCTTTTTCAGGCGTGTTCTCTCCCCAATAACCGGCGCCCGCTTATCAGTGATATGTTCTGAAAAAGTGCCCCCGGGCCTCATCCGCCGGAGAAATTGCTCCTGGTTGGCAAATCATTCATTACCGGCAGATAGGTTTTCTGCGCGATGGCAAGAAGCCGCCCCAACTCCCCAAGCGGATCTGCATGATCGTCGGCACGGATGGAAAGAAAGGGATAGTCCTGTTGGGAGTGAATGATAAGTGCGGCTGACTGGCGTCCCCGTTTATCACCTCCCGCCTCCTCGCCCGCAATCATTGCCGCCAGCAGGCGCTCGGCAAAACTCAGGCCATGGGAGGCCAGATAAATCTTTTCCATGGCTTCAAGCACCGTTGGACCGGCCAGCAGGTTTCCGGCAAATGATGCGTCAGGAGAGATCCTGTGCCCGCACCAGTCATGGCAACCGGTGCCGGTGAACGCCACAAACCGCCCCCGCATATCCAGCATATGAACCTGGCGGCGGGCGGCATTTTTGTCCCGTTTCTTGAAATCTGCAAGGACTTGCTCTGCCTCTTCCCCTTTTTGCAGGCGCTCGATACCCTCCACCCCCCACATGGGGTTGACGTAGGACTGGGTGGCAATGGCTGACTGTCCGCGTACAAAGGGCACCATGGCGCCAACGGCAAAAAACCGGCTGGCAACGGCAATACCGATCTGTCCGGTTTCAAGGTCCCTTGAAATTATCGAAAAAGTCATGTCTGGGTTCCCTGAAAAATTCACTCTATCACCGAAACTGAATGAGATCATCAATGGGCTGCTGAGCCGCCTGCATGAGATTAGCGGGCCGTGATCTAGCCGCAAAAGCCACCAGCCTGAACAAGCCCGAAACCATAGATATCGTCTCTGCCTTCTGCGCCCAGGTCAAGGGATGCTCCTGCAAGAACTGCAATAATGTCATCATAACCCTTCACCTCCAGCTCACTCTGGATAAGGGCGACGGCGGCAGTGACAAAGGGAACCGCATATGATGTACCAGTCTGGTTTCTGGCTCCGCTGATCGAGGCTGCTGTCCAGACCTCAACCCCTGGCGCTGCAAAGTCGATATGCTCCCCCCGCCCGGCGCGCCGGTAAACCCGCTTGTTACGGTCAACAGCGGTCACCGTAATGACATTGGCATAGGCGCCCGGATAGGCGGGAGCAGATTGTGGTCCCCCGTTTCCCGCCGCCGCAACGACAATGATGCCTTGCTCAAGATAGTTCTCGATCATCGTCTCAAGCAGTACATTGGCAGGGCCGGTGAAACTCATGTTCACAACCGAAACATCATTGGCCGCAAGCACATTCATCGCCTGTACCAGGGTAAAAGCGTCACTTCTGATGTCGTTGGCAGGATTGTCATAGAATGCATCAATCGCTACCAGTGTTGCTTTTGGCACAAGTCCCGGCGAACGGCTCTGGGTGGAACCTAGCAAAATCGAGGCCACAGCGGTGCCATGTTTCAGACCCGAGGGTGCAACTTCTTCTTCCAAAACGGGAATAACCTGCAGCCGCTGGCCGACAAAGGTCTCGTGTTCGGGGTTGATGCCGGTGTCAATGAGGCCGATACGCGCTTCTGTGGCGCAGACACCTGATTGATTTTCAGCCATTGGCCAGTCAACCAGAAGCGGCGCAACACACGAAGGTCCCTCACATTGAAACGCAGGAGAAATATCGCCCGAAGAGTCAGCGTTTTCAGGGCGGAAATAGTGGTTGAGATCTACATCAGCTTCCGGGTTCAATTCCAGAACCAGCGCCCGGGCCTCTTCAAGCAAAAGCTGGGCGGGTTTTTCAAGACGAACGATATTCCGGTTCGCCGGAATGATGAGGCTTTGCTGTATGAGGGAAAATCCTCGTGCAACCAGTTCATTGATTTGCGTGTCCAAAAGCCCCGACGCAATAATTTCATCCGGAGCAAAGGCGGGGGGAGGAGGTGCGGGGAGGCTGGCAATCTGGACACTGGGCTGAGCAATGGGCAACAAGGGTGTTGAGTTGCGCGGGTTGGGCGTGCGCCTGTCAGAACTGCTCGATTTCTGGCCATCGTCGTCATCATCATCGTCGTCATCGTCGTCGTCGTCATCATCATCGTCGTCATCGTCGTCGTCGTCATCATCGTCGTCATCATCGTCGTCGTCATGATCTGCAGCCAGTGCAGCGCCGGCGCCAAACCCCTCGACTTTGCCCCCAACCTCTGTCAGCAACAGGCCGCTGGAGAGCAACAGCAATAATACCGGCTTTTTCAGTGTTTCAATCAGAGTATTGTCAAGTTTGATAAACATATTTTCCTATTCATGCTGTCTTTACGTACAAACCATATAAACTCACAGAAAGGCAAATGCCCCTGCACTGAGGTAAACGCATCGGGGTGAGTATTATTCCTCGATGAGCTGAAATTAATTATACAAGCCCCTTGGGGTATACGACTGGGAACAGCATGGCGGAAGATTTTAATCAGCGACTGATAGCCTTTCTTCCCAACCTGAGGCGGTTTGCCCTCTCCCTGTGCAGGTCCGGGGATATTGCTGACGATCTTGTGCAGGTAACGTGTGAAAAAGCGCTGGCAAACCAGCAAAAATTTGATCCCGGCACACGGCTGGACGCCTGGCTGTTCAGAATCCTTCGAAACAACTGGATAGATCGCCTGCGCCGCGATAAATCGCGGGGAATTGGCATTGATATCAGCGATTCTCCGGATATTGTGAGTGTCGATGGTGCCGCCTCCATGGAAAGCCGACTGATGCTCAATGAGACAGCACAAGCCATTGACACTCTGCCCGAAGATTATCGTGAGGTGCTCCTCCTGGTCTGTGTCGAGGAGCTTTCCTATAAGGAAGCTGCACTGGTGCTTGACGTGCCTGTAGGCACCATCATGAGCCGTCTCGCCCGGGCGCGCAAAAAATTATCGCAATTGCTGGGAATATATGGCGCTGAGGGGCGTTCTTCTGACAGTGAAGGGAAATTGCCATGAACAGTCAGCGCCTGAGTGATGAAATTCTGGTGGCCTATGTGGACGGGGAACTTGACGCAGATGGGAGCAAAAACGTCGAAGAGGCTTTGCAGAACGGGGATGCAGACGTTATCGCCCGGGTGGAAATGTTTATGCAAAGCCGTGCGCTGGTGAAAGAAGCGTTTGCCACCCTTGCCAAAGAGCCTCTTCCCGATGCGTTGCAGGCGCGGGTGCTTGATATGGTTAAACGGCATGATGAGGAAGCCGCAGAACAGAGCGGGCAGGATGAGCAGGGGGACAAAACACCTGAAGGTGCCGACGCTGTTGTGCCCTTCAAAACGAAGGAGCCAGCACAGGCCACAGGCACTTCGATTTTACCGCCCTGGGTCATGCCGGTTGCAGCGACGGGCGCTTTTCTGGTGATCGGTCTTGGCGGCTATATTGCCGGCGGCGGCGGCCAGAGCAGTCCCAAAAGCGGTCTGAGTGTTGCCAGGCTGGACCAGCCCGGCATCCTTGAAGCACTCAAATCCGTGCCCTCGGGGAAAAGCGTTCTCATTGGCAATCAGGGAGACCGGTTTGCTGCCATCGCCAGCTACCGGGATACAAGCAACGCGTTTTGTCGCGAGTTTGAGGTTGACCGGAGTGACAGCTCCTCCGTGGTGGCGGTGGCCTGCGTAGTTGGCGAAGCCTGGGAAATTCATTTCTCGGTTCTTGCTGCCCAGACCGGGGAGGGCTATGCGCCTGCCTCTTCCCTTGAGGCATTGGATGCCTATCTGGTGGCGGTTGAAGCAAGTCCGCCCCTCTCCCTTGAAGAGGAAGCAATTGTGTTGTCTGCGTTTCACTAGGGTCAGGATTTGATGAAATCAAAACCACAGTCTAATTTTTGTTAAGCGCATCACGCGTCCAATAACCGGTATCCATTGACCGGTGGCACGCTCCAGAATCAAATTGTCCGTCTGATGCGTTGCAAGAAGCTTTTGAAACCGCAAAGTGAATTTCACTCACCGTCCTTTTTTGATTGGGCCTGCTTTGGCGTCTCAGACTTGAAGTGGATTGATTTCTGCGGCCAACTGCTCAAGATTTCGGTTTCCGGAAAGCATTTTGCCGTTGATATAAAACGTTGGAGTCCCCGTCAGATCAAATTCATCGCGCGCCTGATTGCGGGTTTCTTCCAGACCTGCGAACAGCTCCTGGTTTGTCAGCGCATTTTCAAAGCTTTCCTCAGTAAAACCAAACTCCTGGGCCACAGCGAATATGGCATTCTTGGGAGTGTCTGATCTGGACCAGATGTGTTGTGTTTTGAAAAAACTGTTCAGCAATTCGTGATAGGCCTCCTCGCCCACGGCATCGGCCAGCATAAACACCACGGCATCGAGTACATTTCTCATGAACGGGCGCACAACAAATCGTACCTTTCCGGTCTCAATGAACTGGGTTTTGAGCTCGGGGTAGGTTTCATTGTGGAAGGAGGCACAAAACGGACAGGTGGGGGACGTGTACTCGATAAGTGTCGCCGGCGCGTCCGCGGAGCCCAGAATTGCCCGGTCAGTCCATCCCTTGGGGTTCATTAAAGAATGAACATCATAAACACCCCCGGGTGCGGAACGCTGGGGTGAACCGGAATTCCCGGGCAAACCGGGGTGATAAGACAAAGCAGGCACAGCCCCGCCAAAACTTGCAACAGATGTTGCTGCCATCAATATTAGGGCGTTTCTCCGGGTGATGCTCATTCATATTCTCCTGTTTTTGATCCTTGCTCTGCTCGTTATCAATAAAGGCATGTAAATAATATGTTTGTCCCAATCAAATTTATGTCAGTTAAAACTTGATAGAAATTCTGAAGGGGACACATGAAAAGAATATCACGCACAAAATATCAAGATGTAAATTGTATTGATACGCGTATGATGCAAGCCAATTTTGCCCTGCCGTTTTCATGACGGCGAAAGTACAATATAGATTCGACTGATCTGACTTGTTTCTTGGGCATTTCCCAAGAAAAGAATTTAAGGGGTTCTGACCCTGGCTCTATGTGCTGGATCTTTCGGCAAC
>JALSII010000062.1 GCA_026981645.1 Hyphomicrobiales bacterium
GCTCACTTCAAAACCCGTTCTTTATGTGTGCAATGTCGATGAGGACTCTGCCGAAGACGGCAATGAAATGACGAAAAAAGTCGCCCAATACGCAAAAGAAAACGATGCCGCCAGCGTGGTGATATCGGCAAAGATCGAAGCGGAACTGGCCCAGCTCGACGACGATGAACAGGCCGAATACCTCGAAACGATCGGCCTTTCCGAGCCTGGGCTCAATCGCCTGATCCAAAAGGGTTATGAATTGCTTGGCCTGCAAACCTACTTTACCGCCGGCCCCAAGGAAACCCGGGCATGGACCATTGCCAAAGGTACCAGAGCCCCACAGGCCGCCGGTGTCATCCACACTGATTTCGAGCGTGGATTTATTCGGGCCCAGACGATCGCATATGACGATTATGTTTCCCTTGGCGGAGAGCTTCCTGCCAAAGAAGCGGGAAAAGCTCGCGACGAAGGTAAGGAATATGTGGTCGCCGATGGCGATGTAATGTTGTTCAAATTCAACACTTGACGTATACGTTAACTTGGTAGCTATTACAGCGGGCATTTGCCATAATCGGCGCGCATAAACAAGTGTGGGATCTCTGATGAACAACCCGGTAACAGTTGACTATACCCACTTTGAGGACCTTGAGGTCGGCCAGGTCATTGACCTGGGCGCAACCACCCTCACCCGCGATATGATTGTATCGTTCGCCACTGAATTTGACCCTTTCCCTTTTCATCTGGATGAAAAGGCCGCCAACGCCTCACTGCTCGGAGGGCTTTCAGCTTCGGGCTGGCAGACGGGGGCCATTGCGCTCAAGATGCTGCTCAGGAACTTCCCCAAAAAGCTGGCTTCCGCCGGCGGGCTCGGTTTCACCAATCTTAAATGGAAGCGCCCGGTCATGGTCAATGACACAATCGGAGGCAGTGCAACCGTCGCCGCCCTCAGGCGCACCCGCTCCAACCCCCAGTGGGGAGTACTCACCTTGGATATGGATATCAGAAATCAGAACAACCAGACCGTCATGGTGATGACCCTGGATAATCTGGTTGAGGTGCGCGACCCCTCAAAAAATACCGGAGAGACCGGCCAATGACCCGCTGGTATGAGGATATAAACCCCGGAGACAATTTGCCTTTGGGCAGTCACACCTTTGAACTGGACGAAATCATCGCCTTCAACCTTGAATATGACAACCAGTATTTCCACACCGACCCGGAACTTGCCAAACACTCCCATTTTGGCGGTATCATCGCTTCGGGCTGGCATACGGCCTGTGTGGGCCAGCGCAAGCTTGTGGACGGACTGTTCGCCGAGGAGGAACGTCTGCGTGCGCAAGGGCTGGAGCCGGGCCTGTCCGGTCCCTCCCCCGGTATCAACAAGATGGTGTTCAAAACCCCGGTGCGCCCCGGCGACACCATAAGCTACGAATTGTTTGTCACCGGCAAACGCGCCTCAAACTCCCTGCCCGGCTGGGGCCTGCTGTTCAATCGCCTCGACGCCACCAATCAGCGGGGAGAACTGGTGTTCAGCACCGAGTTTGTCGGTTTTTCCAAGCTGCGGGATTTCAAACCCTCCCTGAAACAGCGCCTGATGGAATGGGCTGCAAAAAACCCTGTTCTGAGAAAGCTTCTGAGGCGCTGATTTCTGCCGTTGACGAAAAAGGTTGAAAAAGACTAGCCTGCTTCCTCCACACCCTGTGAGGTCTCGTTTCGAAATGATCAAATAAGCTCCACAAACGCTCCGTTTCTCTTCTGGCTGTCCACAAATGCGGAACGCCTGAATGCGAATGGTGGTCTGTGTGTGATGCTTGGTTTTTTAGACTTCCGGCACCGGCCTCCGGGCGTTTTTTTACATTTCAGTTGATTCTTGGCGCGCAACACACATGCGCGTCCCCGATGAACCCCCTATCCGCATTCGCCCGGTCCGGGCCATATGCAGAACGGGAGGCAGATAATGCCAAAACAACTCTTTCAGCGTCCCGCCCACGTCAACCGCACCAGGGCAAACAACTTTTCTAACAAGGCATCCCAGCCCGACTGGGGCCGCAAAAAGCGCAACACCAGGGTCACGCAGCCGGAATCCGGCCCAAAGAAACCTTTGCCTGAAAAGAAAAAAGAATCCTGAACCAGAAGGGTCCGCCGTGCTTGAACCTTGGGCGGACCCTCAACACTTAAAACAGCACCGGCAATCAGACAAAGCACCGCCAGCCCCGATGGCTATTCACCTTCAAAGGTTATCAATGCATCAACACTGACGTTTTCTGCCCGCAATTTTTCCGCACCACCAATGCCGGGCAGGTCGATGACAAACGCCGCATGGTCCAGAACCACTCCGGTCCGGCGCAGAAGATTGACCGCGGCTATCGCAGTTCCCCCCGTTGCAATAAGATCATCCACCAGCAAAACCTTGTGGCGTCCATCAACCACATCGGCGTGAATTTCAATCGTATCCACCCCGTATTCCAGCGCATAATTCTGCCCGATGGTCTCTCCCGGCAATTTTCCCGATTTGCGCACTGGAATAAAACCAACACCCAGGGAAATGGCCACCCCCGCGCCGAAGATAAAACCTCGCGCCTCGATACCGGCCACATGGGTGATGCCCAGCCCCCGGTGTATCGAAGCCATACGCTCAACGCTTTCCCGAAAACCCTCGGGGTTTTCAATAAGGGTAGTGATATCCCGATAAAGAATACCCTTTTTAGGATAATCAGGAATAGTGCGTACAAATGATTTCAGATCAATAGTCATCTTCTCAGGTCTTCCCCACCCCATTGCATCCCCAGGCACAGGCCACGGCATGCACAAAATAAAAGGGGGCCCTCTTTTGAAAAGGGCCCCGATTGCAATCCAACTCCAGGCAAAGGCTAATGTTTGACGTTAGCCCAGATTTTACGCTTGACCAGATACATCATGCCCGCAAGCAGAAACAGAAAGGTCAGTACCCTGAACCCCATCTCCTTGCGCGACACCAGGTGCGGTTCGGCCATCCACATCATGAAAGCCGCCACATCGGCAGCATACTGTTCAAGTGTTTCAGGAACACCCTCTCCGTCATAGGAGATAAAGCCATCTCCAAGCGGCGGAGCCATAGCCAGACCCCGGCCCAGATAATTATTCCACGCCTGCCCATCGGGAAGTTCTACGTCAGCAGGGGGTTCCCCGTAATTGACCAGAAGGTTGTAGATATAATCTGGCCCGCCTTCCTGATAGCCGGTGAAATAGTTAAATGCCCAATAGGGAAATTTCTGTGAAATGCCACGCGCTTTGGCCAGCACTGAAAAATCGGGGGGCAGTGCGCCACTGTTTGCGGCGCGCGCATCAAGCTCCGTCTGGAATGGAGCCGGCCAGCGATCCGCAGGAACAGCTTGTCGCTCCCCGTCCTCCAGTTCCGGGTCATAAATCGTATATTCCGCTGCCAGTGCCTTGACCTGATCTTCAGAAAACTGCGGACCACCTTCTTCGCTCAGATTGCGGAAGGACATGAGATTTGCTGAATGGCAGCTCGCGCAGGATTGCTGAAAGATTTGAAAGCCCCGCTGCAACTGATTGACATCATAGGTGCCAAACACACCGGCGAATGACCATTTCTGCAATTCAGCTTCAAGGCCCACTACTTTTGCCTGAGCCAGACCTGTCAGCCCGCCGGTCAACCCCATCACAGCTGCCAGAACAAGAGACTTGAAAACGTTCCTTGATTTATTCATCACCATCACCCCTTCTCCCCTGACGCTTCAGCCTTACCCAGCACACTCTCCGAGATGGATGCCGGAAGCGGCGCCGGCGTTTCAATGCGCGACACAATGGGCAGGATAATCAGAAAATAAGCGAAGTAATAGGCGGTCCCAACCTTGGACAACAGCACATATATCCCCTCGGCCACCTGCGCACCCAGATAAGTCAGCATCAGGAAGTTGAGCACGAACAGCCAGTAAAAGGGCCGGAACAGAGGCCGGAAATTACCTGAACGCACCTTGGAGCCATCCAGCCATGGTACAAAGAAAAGAACAATGATTGAACCGCCAAAGAAGATGACACCGCCCAGCTTGGAACTGATGAACAGCATATCAAAATCAATGGCCCTCAGGATCGCGTAGAAAGGCAGGAAATACCATTCAGGCACAATATGAGGCGGAGTAAGCAGCGGATCGGCGGGAATGTAATTGTCCGGGTGCCCCAGAATGTCAGGCGCAAAAAACACGAACCAGGAAAACGGAATGAGAAACACCACGATGACAAACAGATCCTTCATCGTGAAATAGGGATGAAAGGGCAGTGTGTCATGGCTGGATTTGACCTCAACCCCCACAGGATTGTTGTTGCCCGGCACGTGCAGCGCCCATATATGCAGACCAACAACCGCTGCCAGAATGAATGGCAGCAGATAATGCAGCGAGAAAAAGCGGTTCAGCGTGGCATTGTCCACCGCAAAACCACCCCGCAGCAATGCAAGAATAGGATCACCGATGATCGGGATTGCGGCAAAAATATTGGTGATCACCGTCGCGGCCCAGAAACTCATCTGGCCCCAGGGCAGAACATAGCCCATGAATGCCGTGGCCATCATCAGCACGAAGATCAGCACGCCCAAAATCCACAGGATTTCCCGCGGCGCTTTGTACGAACCATAATAAAGGCCCCGGAAAATATGGATATAAACCGCGGCAAAAAACATTGAGGCACCCACCGCATGGGTAGCCTGAATGATGCGGCCATAGTTCACGTCCCGCCGGATGGCCTCGACGGAATCAAATGCCAGTTCCGAGTTGGGAACATAGTGCATGGCCAGCACGATCCCGGTAATGATTTGAACAACCAGTATGAAGGCCAGAACGGCCCCAAAGGTCCACCAGTAGTTGATGTTCTTTGGCGTGGGAAAATCCATCAGATGTTCTTTGGAGAATCTGATAATCGGCAGACGTTCATCAAACCATTTTTCAACCGCGCCGGTTGGATTGTAGCTAGAGTTTCCAGACATTATTCTTTTGCCCCTTAACCAACTTTGACGATGGTATCGCTGAGAAATGTAATTGGCGGAAGTACCAGGTTCTTGGGGGCAGGCCCCTTGCGAATACGCCCGGCAATATCATAGTGCGACCCGTGGCATGGACAGAACCAGCCATTATATTCCCCCTTGGCGTCACTGGGCTTCTGACCCAGCGGAACACAACCCAGATGGGTGCAGATACCGATCATGATCAGCCATTG
The DNA here is from genome assembly GCA_026981645.1 of Hyphomicrobiales bacterium. GTDB lineage: Bacteria > Pseudomonadota > Alphaproteobacteria > Rhizobiales > Devosiaceae > DROE01. The sequence continues at coordinate 5,194 of JALSII010000062.1, forward strand.
CTCTTTGCCCTCGACGACCCGCTCAAGGTCGGTCTCCGGGTCCTTGAGGTCCTCCATGGGAACCGCGCGCGCCTCGGCGATTTCCGCCTCCGTGCGATGGCGCACAAAAATCGGCTGCCCCCGCCAGGTTATGGTAAAGGACTCCCCCACCCCGACCGGAGCAAGATCAAACTCGATCGAGGCCAGCGCCCTCACCGAGGCATCCGGGTTCATCTGATCTATGAGCGGCCACACCGCGGCCCCCACGCCTACGGCGCCTACGGCGCCCGTTGCCACATACAGAAAATCACGTCTTGTCGTTTCGGTAGCTGCTTCACTCGCCACGGCCAATTTTCCCCGCCCGATTAAGTTATCCCATATCGCCAATTCGAATTGTAACGATGGCCTGAACTAAGCCATAGGCACGCCTACGAATCAACACCGCGCGCATCGCTGCACACGGATTTGGCACCTTTTTGCACCCTCATGTGCTCTTGTCCAGTCCACAGGCGCGTGACAATCCTGACATGCGACACTATATCCGGTTTTCCCGCAAAAAAATCAGCAGAGTATTTTGCTTTGAATGTTCAACTCGCCCTGTATCAGCCTGACATCCCCCAGAACACCGGCACTCTTCTTCGACTCGGCGCCTGCCTGAATATGCCAGTGCATATCATTCACCCCACTGGGTTTTTGTTTTCTGAAAAGAGCTTTCGTCGAGCCGCCATGGACTATGCCGACCATGTGCACATGCAGGAGCATGACAGCTTTTGCGTATTTGATGAGTGGCGACAGGCAGACAACAGACGCCTTGTTCTGTTGACCACAAGGGCGGAAAAATCACTTTATGATTTCAGCTTCACCCCGAATGATATTCTCCTGTTCGGGCGCGAGAGCGCCGGAGTACCTCAAAATGTTGCAGAACAATGTGACGCGCGATTGCGTATTCCCATGGCACTCGATATGCGCTCTATGAATGTCGCCATTGCCGCCGCGCTCGCCATCGGCGAAGCCAAACGACAGACAGATGGATTTAGGAACCTCAGATGAGCACAAAAACCGCAAACCCGCCGCTCCCCTCTGACATTGAAGAGAAAAAAGTCACTGCTTCGGTCTGGTTCAAAACTCTTAGGGACCAAATTTGCGCCTCCTTTGAGAAGCTTGAAGATGAGGTGACTTTGGACGCTGCCGAAAAAACGCCGGGACGTTTTGAGTTCAGGGACTGGAAGCGGACCGACCACACCGGTGCTGAGGGCGGGGGCGGCACCATGGGCCTGATGCACGGGCGGGTGTTTGAAAAGGTGGGGGTTCACATTTCAACGGTCCACGGCAAACTGGCCCCTGACTTTGCCGAACAGATAACCGGCTCAAGAGACAGGCCGGAATTCTGGGCCTCCGGCATCTCCCTTATCGCCCACCCGAAAAACCCCAACGTGCCCGCGGTGCACATGAACACCAGAATGATTGTCACCACAAAAAGCTGGTTCGGGGGCGGCGCCGACCTCACCCCGGTACTCGATAAGAGGCGCAACCAGTCCGACCCCGACACACAGGACTTTCATGAAGCCATGAAATCCTCTTGCGATCCCCACCCTTGCGCGGACTACCGCAAATATAAAGACTGGTGTGATGAATATTTTTTCCTCAAACATCGCAACGAGCCGCGCGGCATCGGTGGCATATTTTTTGACCGCCACAACAGCGGCGACTGGGACGCCGATTTTGCTTTCGTGAAAAACGTCGGCACTTCCTTTGCCCAAATCTACCCTGAACTGGTCAGGCGTAATTTCAACACCCTGTGGACCGACGAACAACGCCATGAGCAACTGGTGCGTCGCGGGCGTTATGTGGAGTTCAACCTGCTTTATGACCGTGGCACCATGTTCGGGCTGAAAACCGGGGGCAATGTGGAATCAATCCTCTCCTCCATGCCCCCTGAAGTGCGCTGGCCTTGAACACACCGTGATAGAATCCGGGCTTATTCGAAATATTTCTCAAGACGCTCCAGCAGCGCCACACGGTCAAGGCTGAATTCGCTTTTTATCCACTCCGCCTCGATGGCCCTTAGCGCCTTGCCCAAAGCAGGACCGGGAAGAAACCCGGCCTCCTTCAGATCCTCGCCATTAATGGGAAATGGCGGCACGTCAATGGCGTGAAATTTCTCCACTGCCACCCGCAGTTTTTCTTTTGGCCATTGACCCACCGCTGCTGCAACCTGCAGCGCCACCGGACCCAGCCTCCCATAACGATAGGCCGCCTGGCTATATTCCCCTGCATCCAGAAGTGCAGCGGCCTGGCGCACTTCGCGCGCCTCGGCGATCGAGGCATTGGAGAGCCGCCAGGCCTGTTGAATTGCTTCACTCCCGCCCATGGCAATCAGAATTGCCAGCCGCCCCACCGCAACCGTCGAGACAGTCAGGTCTTCATATCTGGCAAGCATTTCCAGTACCGCAGCATCTATGTCGACAATGTCCGACTTGCTCATCACCGCCAGGGTTGCTGCAACCCGTGGCAGCGCCAGGATTTTCATCATTTCAGCGCCCACGCGCTCGCCGGAGAGACTGCCCAGGCTGCCCGCTGCCCTCTGGCAGGCGACCAGACCATCCTCATCAAATATTTCGTTACCATAGCCAGCAGTGAACCGGAAGAACCTGTAGACCCGCAACCGGTCCTCCTCGATCCGTCCCTCCGGGTTCCCGATAAAGCGCACCCGGTGTGCCAGCAGGTCTTCAAGGCCTGCCAAGGGGTCATGAAAAGCCCCGGTCATGCTGGCGTAAAGCGCATTGATGGTGAAGTCCCGGCGCCGCGCGT
>JALSII010000063.1 GCA_026981645.1 Hyphomicrobiales bacterium
CGGGTGATCTTGATCCGATCATCCACGGGAAGTTGAGGCTTGGGGTGATGGCTTTTCTGGCGAGCGCCGGGTCGGCCAGTTTTACGACCCTGCGCCAGAAAACCGACGCGACTGACGGCAATCTTTCAACCCATCTGCGAAAGCTGGAGGAGGCGGGTTACATAAAAATCGAAAAACGATTTGAGCAACGCAAGCCGCTGAGTGTGGTCAGCCTTTCTGACAAGGGCCGTACAGCCTGGATTGAATATCTGGGAAAGATGCAAACTCTGCTGAGCGGTGGCTGACCCGGAAGGCTCGGTCGCGTCTGGCTGTATGTTCTGGCGTCAAACGGCCCGGCCAAAGGGCGCACCGGCCATACACACAACCGGGAGGCCAGAGCCGGGTTCCGGGAAGGAGAAAAATCTCTGTCTTGATTCTTGCCGTACCGTAACGTACGGTACGGTGAGGAGCTGCCGTTGCTCGATAGTGGTGTTCTGTCGGGGTTTGAGCGAAGGGTGGGGTGGTGAAATCCGTGCCAGGGGGAATTGGTCATGACATTGAATATCGCCAGTTCTGACTTTTTGCCGACCCGGCGGCAAGGGGAAGTGCTGGACGCAGCCCTTCAATTGCTGGTTGAGGACGGTGACAGGCTGACGATGAGCGCGGTGGCTCGTGAGGCGAGTTGCTCCAAGGAAACGCTTTACAAATGGTTTGGCGACCGGGAGGGACTGCTGACGGCAATCGTCAAGTGGCAGGCTTCAAAGGTTGGCATGCCCCGGGTTGAACCGGACAAACTGAATGCGCAATCTCTTAGAAAAAGTATTGAGAGTTTCGGGCGTAACCTGCTCAGCGTTTTGAGCGGAGACATTTCGGTGGCCCTGAATCGGGTTGCCATTTCCCATGCGGGTACTGATAGATCAGGCCTTGGCAGGATAGTCCTTGAGAACGGGCGCTTTGCAATGGGGCAGCGCCTGAAACCCGTGCTTGAGGCCGGGCGGGATGCCGGGTTGCTCGGTTTTGAGGATGCGGAAGGGGCCTTTTGCACTTTTTTTGGCCTCCTGGTGCGTGATACACAAATACGTTTGTTGCTGGGGGATGATCTTGTCCTTGGCAAACAGGCAATTGAGCGCGAAGCGGCGCGGGCAACAGAGCAATTTATTTCACTTTATGGAACCTAACAACCGGGGCGGGAACCGCTCCTTCCAAACGCAAAAACAGGAGAATATCATGCGCGTTTATTATGATCGGGATGCCGATCTCAATCTGCTCAAGTCCAAGAATGTTGCCATTATCGGCTATGGTTCGCAGGGGCGTGCCCATGCGCTCAACCTGCGTGACAGCGGCATAAGCGACGTGCGCGTCGGGCTGCGTCCCGGCTCGGCGACAGCAAAGAAAGTGGAAGCGGATGGCCTCAAGGTCATGGCAGTTTCCGAAATTGCCGCCTGGGCCGATCTGATGATGATGGCGACCCCGGATGAGTTGCAGGCCGATATTTATGCAAATGAAATCGCCCCCAATATTCGTGACGGTTCAGCCATCGCCTTTGCTCACGGTCTGAATGTGCACTATGGCTTGATTGAACCAAAGGACACGATTGACGTGCTCATGGTTGCACCCAAGGGGCCGGGCCACACGGTGCGCGGAGAATATGAGGGCGGGGGTGGTGTGCCCTGTCTCATCGCTGTTCACCAGGACGCTTCGGGCAACGCCCACGATCTGGGTCTGGCCTATGCCTCTGGCGTTGGCGGTGGCCGTTCCGGCATCATTGAAACCACCTTCAAGGAAGAGTGTGAAACCGACCTGTTCGGTGAGCAGGTCGTCTTGTGCGGCGGTCTGGTGGAGTTGATCCGCGCCGGGTTTGAAACGCTGGTTGAAGCGGGCTATGCGCCCGAAATGGCCTATTTCGAGTGTCTGCATGAGGTAAAGCTCATCGTTGACCTGATTTATCAGGGCGGCATCGCTAACATGAATTATTCCATTTCCAACACTGCCGAGTGGGGGGAATATGTTTCGGGTCCGCGCATCATCACTTCGGAAACCAAGGCCGAAATGAAGCGGGTTCTTGAGGATATTCAATCAGGAAAATTCACTTCGGAATGGATGCAGGAATATAAAGCCGGCGCTTCGCGCTTCAAGGCTATTCGGCGCAATAATGACAGCCACCAGATCGAAGAGGTGGGGGAAAAGCTGCGTGCCATGATGCCCTGGATTGCAGAGGGCGCACTGGTGGACAAGGAAAAGAACTAAAAACCGGGTTTTCGTTTAGCCATCATACCGGCGGCCGGGGCATTTGCCCCCGGCCGCCTTTTTTGCCCCGCGGTCGGTCTTTTTTGTGTGAGCCGTCAACTTGACTTGAAAGGCGACTCCCTGAACTCTTCGTCCCCAGAATGAGGACAACGAAAAAGATGACTCTATAATGTTGATTGACTATTTTCTGATGGATGTTTTCACGGACGTGCCGCTTGCGGGCAATCCTTTGGCGATTATTCCCAAAGCGGATCATCTGAGCGATGAATATATGCAGAAAATTGCCGGGGAGTTTAACCTTTCCGAGACGGTATTTTTGCTTCCTCCGACTTCCTCCGCCCATGCGGCATCCATGAGAATATTCAGCCCTTCGATGGAGCTTCCGTTCGCCGGGCATCCTACCATCGGAGCGGCGGTGCATCTGGGATTGCGGATTCGCACGACTGCCATTCGTCTGGAGGGTAAGATCGGCCTGCTTACCTGTGTAATCGAGCGCCTTGGCAAAAAGCTTGGATATTCCCGGTTCAAGCTTGCTCAATTGCCAAAAGAAACCGGTGCCGCGCCGGACCGGGCCGATATTGCTGAAACGCTGGGGCTGGATGTGGCTGAAATCGGCTATGAGGATTTTCAACCCGGGCGGTTTTCCGCCGGACTTGAATTTACCATCGTACCGGTCAGGGACGAAGCGGCATTGTCCAGAATAAAGCTTGAGCGGCGCGGATGGGGTGACATTTACGGGGAGGTGCACGGCGCGGTTTATGTGTTTGTTCCCAAAACGGAACCGGGAAAAATTGACTTTGAGGCGCGCATGTTCGAGCCGGGTCTCGGGTCTGGGGAAGACCCAGGCACCGGCTCCGCGGTGGCGGCCCTCATCGGCTATATGGCCAAAAACGGAACCTCTTTTGAAGGCCAGCGCAGTTTCAAGGTGCGTCAGGGCATGGAGATGGGGCGGCCAAGCCTCATAGAAATGCAGATGGGCTTTACCGGGGGCGAGTTGAGCCACGCTGCAATCGGGGGTAAGGCCATTGTGGTGGGCAAGGGGCAACTTGATCTGGAACGGGCATTGCCGGGCGGTGGACTTCGGATGAGATAGTGGGCAGAAGGCAAGAGGACTGTTGCAGTTTTTGATATTTCAGAAATAGACAGGGTGGAACTCACTCTGGTCGAAGGCGTCTGGCCATTTGCCGAAGAGAACCCAGGCCGAATTGCGTCGCACTGGGCTCTGGCCATCAAAAACAATCCGGCGTTGTGGAACGGAAAACTGCTGCTTGCTGAGCGCCCGGAGTTGAGCGGGAATTGCCTGAGGGCAAACTCCATCGAGGTCAGCTATTCAAGCTATCTGGCGTGGCGCGACTGGGGCTACCCGGAAAAGAGCTTTTTCAGTGTGTTTGGCTCAGCGATTATTCGCTCCCGCGAAGGATATCTGGTTTTTGGAGAGATGGGGATGCATACCGCCGGGGCCGGTCTCATTTATCCGCCCGCCGGTTCGCTTGAGCGCAGCGATTTGGGGGAAGGGGGGCGCATAGACGTGTTCTCGTCTGCGGTTCGTGAGTTGGCAGAGGAAACCGGACTGGTGGTGGATAACGCGGGACAGGCCAACCCCGGCATAGGGGATTTTGTTTCGAGGGCGGGTCAGTTGATTTCGGTAAACCGGGTATTTCAGTTTGACCAGTCGGCGGCTTCACTTGTGAAGGATATTGAAGAATTTATGGCCACTCAGGAACGCCCGGAGCTTGCAGGTCTGGTTGTGCTGAAAACCATGGCTGATATCGATAAAAATAAAACCGAGCCCTATGCCATTGGTATTGCCAAGCACCTGCTGGGCTGAAGGAGTGGCCCTGGTTCTGGCTTTGTAACGGGCCGATACCGGGGCGCAGGCAAAACAGTTGCGCCAAGCTGACAATTTGTTAACAATGGTGGAACAAACTCGCTGTAACAAAACTAATTCACTGGACCTTATGACAGTTTCAAGCGTCCAAATCGCCAATACTGGAAAAACCGCTGGCATCTTGCCGCGGGACGGGCTTGTTACGTCCGGCAGTCCTGACCGGCTAGACCTCCTCCTTCTTATCAACCCCTGAGTTCCGACAGTCTGGGAAACGGACGGGTATTCAGGGGTGAAAAAATCAACCGAACATAGCAATATTTCGGCCAGCGAAGTTTTATCAAAAACTCAGTAGCCGCCCATTCAGGACCAGAAAATTATGACCGAAAAGAACGTTTCAACGCCCAATGAGGGCGCCAATACCGATCAGGTGTTTATTTTTGACACAACCCTGAGGGACGGGGAGCAGTCCCCCGGCGCAACCATGACGCTGGAGGAAAAGCTCCAGATTGCCGAATTGCTCGACGATATGGGGGTCGACATAATCGAGGCCGGGTTTCCCATCGCCTCCAACGGCGACTTCGAGGCGGTTTCAGAAATTGCCCGGCGCTCAAAGAATGCGGTTATCGCTGGTTTGTCCCGCGCCATCATCGCCGATATTGATCGGGCGGGAGCGGCAGTAAAACACGCCGCGCGTGGCCGTATTCATACCTTTGTTTCCACTTCGCCCATCCATCTGGCCCACCAGATGAAAAAGACCGAGGAAGAAGTGCTCGAAATCGTTTCCACAACCGTTACCCATGCGCGCAATCTGATAGATGATGTGGAATGGTCGGCCATGGACGCCACACGTACGCCGGTAGAATATCTGGCGCGCTGTGTGGAGGCGGCGATCAAGGCCGGTGCGACGACCATCAACATTCCCGATACGGTTGGATATGCAACTCCGGAGGATCATTTCCAGCTTTTCCGCGATTTGATTGAAATGGTGCCCGACAGTGACAAGGTGATATTTTCCGCCCACTGCCACAATGATCTGGGGCTGGCGGTGGCCAATTCGCTGGCGGCGGTGCGCGCCGGAGCCCGGCAGGTGGAATGCACCATCAACGGTCTGGGGGAGAGAGCGGGAAACGCGGCGCTTGAAGAGCTGGTCATGACCATCCGCACCCGCGCCGATGCCATGCCTTATCACACTGGCATTGAAACCACCCATCTGGCGCGGGCCTCAAAAATTGTCGCCACGGCGGCCAATTTTCCGGTGCAGTTCAACAAGGCGATTGTGGGCAAAAATGCCTTTGCTCACGAAAGTGGCATCCATCAGGATGGCATGCTCAAGAATGCCGAGACCTACGAGATCATGACACCGGAAAGTGTGGGTATCAAAGCCACCTCGCTGGTGATGGGTAAACATTCCGGTCGCCATGCCTTCAGGGAGAAACTCAAGGAGCTGGGTTATGATCTGGGGGATAATCAGTTTCAGGAGGCTTTCCAGCGTTTCAAGGATCTGGCCGACCGCAAAAAACATGTCTATGATGAGGATCTGATCGCGCTGGTGGACGATGAAATCGGCTCGGCCGCTGACCGGATCAAGCTGGTGGATATGGAGGTGTTGTCCAAAACCGGGGGGGTGCATCGCTGCAATATGGTGCTGGATGTGGATGGTAAAGAAACCGCGGTGAGTGTCGAGGGCAGTGGCTCCGTGGATGCCATTTTCAATGCTATCAAAAAAGCGGTGGGCTCAGATCCGCGCCTTGTGATCTATGGTGTGGATTCCATCACCGGGGGGACCGACGCCCAGGCCAACGCTCATGTACGGCTCGAAATGAATAACCACATTGTTTCAGGGCGGGCTACTGAACCCGATACGTTGGTGGCCTCGGCCCGCGCCTACCTGAACGCTTACAATCGCCTGACCATCGAGCGTGGTTCTGCGGCGCAAGGGGCGCTTGCGGGGTAGGGGATTGTTGCTTTGGATAAAGTGGGAAGGGGTGCCGACGGGTGCCCCTTTTTTGTTCTATTTTTGAGCCGGGACGGACGAAACCAAATTCACGTCCAGCGTATTGTAGGGAATTTCAATGCCTGCTTTGTCCAGCGCCAGCTTGGCCGCTTCGCGCAGTTCCCGGATTGCATCCCAATAGTCATCGGTAGGCACCCAGCAGCGCGCAACCAGATTAACCGCGCTGTCGCCCAGCGCATCGACAAAAACCGCAGGGGCCGGATCGGCCAGCACCCGTCCGTCGCGGGAGAGGAGCCTGAGCAGAACCTTTCGCGCTTCGGCAATGGAGGCACCATAGGCAATGCCCACATTGATATCCACACGGCGGGTTTTAAGGCGATCAAAATTTGTAATGGAGGTGTTCCAGAGTTCGGAATTGGGCACGAACAGATATACTCCATCCGCGGTGTGCAGTTTGGTGGCAAACAGACCGATTTCGTCAATGGTTCCGGCGATCGAATTGCTTTCGATATATTCGCCATTGCTGAAGGGTCTGAGCCAGATGAGCATCACTCCGGCAGCGATGTTGGACAGGGTCCCCTGCAAGGCCAGCGCAATGGCCAGCCCCGCCGCACCCAGCACTGCCAGAATTGAGGTGGTGGCGACCCCGAACTGGGAAAGAACAATCACCGCGGTAACAATGAGAATAGAATAGCGCACCAGCTGGGACAGAACCGGGCCGATATTGTTGTCGATGGTTTTGGAGCGCTCGACCAGATGCCTGACCTGTTTCGAGGCGATGCGGGCAAAATACCAGCCCACAACCAGCGCAATCAGGCCGGTGGCCATGGAATAGGCGTTGTTGGCGGCCCATTGGGAAAAACTCTCCCAGAATATTGTTGCGTCCATGTTGTTGCTCCTCGCTCAGCAATATGGAACGGCACAGAATCGCGCGCCAGATGCCTTTTATCGCACAAGCGGGGGAGGCACAAAGCCCTGCTTGGCTACCGCCCCCAATCATGTGGACAGGGCGCAAGCGCTTTGTTATCAGAGGACTTGCATTGGTCAGGGCGCATAGCTCAGTTGGTAGAGCAGCTGACTCTTAATCAGCGGGTCACAGGTTCGATCCCTGTTGCGCCTACCAGTGGTCTCAAGGGCCCAAGGTCAGCAAATTGCGCCGTGCTTTTATCCATTCTGGACTTCATTGCCGCTCTGATGTCCGAAGGCTCCAGAAGTGCCGCCTGAAGAATGCCTGCATAGGCAAGAGAATCGGCCAACCCGTGATTGCGCGAATAGTTGAGCGCCTTTTTGGTGGCTGAAATTGCCAGAGGAGGCTTGGAGGCGATTTGCAGCGCTGTTTTTTGCGCCGCCTGCATCATTTCATCCCTGTCGGTGAAAACTGCGCCGACCAGTTGCAATTCGAATGCACGTTTCCCATCCAGCGAACCTCCCGTGTAGGCCATTTCACGCACCGCGCTTTGGGACATGATAAAGGGCAGACGCTGCAGTGAGCCCAGATCCGCCATCATCCCGATATTGATTTCTTCGATGCAGAAACGCGCATCAGCGCAGGCATACCGCAGGTCACAGGCCGCAATCATGTCAAGTGCTCCGCCAATACAGGCGCCCTGAACCGCCGCGATTACGGGAAAGCGGGCCCGTTCCAGGCCATCAAAAACCTCCTGCAATCCGGCGACCACATCAATAATGGCTTCGCGCTTTGTGGCACTGTCCAGTGAGGCAAATTCCGGCCTGTTGAAAAAATCAAGGTCCATGCCTCCAGAAAAATTCCTGCCCTGAGCGCAAAGAATGCAGGCCCGCACATCGCCCGCCCTATCCAGCTCCGCGATGATTTGGGGCAGTTCCACCCAGAAATCAGCATTCATGGAATTGGCTTTTTCGGGCCGGCACATTTTTATCTGGGCCACCCCGTTGTTCTTCTCTATTTCAAAACACTTGTAACTCATCGCCTGTTTCCTTGCCTGTTTTGATCCGCCTGGCATCTGGTGTAGCTAAAGCTGCAATGTGCAAGGTGTTCAGCGGAAACTCAAGGCGGTGACCGAACGGGGTTATCTCAAGTGAAGATTTGTTGCCTGAAAGCTGCCGATAAAAGTGTGTGGCCGCACCGCCAAAAGATCCACACAGCCGCCAAGGAGCTGGAGAGCAGGGTCTGAGCGTTCCGGGTCACGCTTTAATTACCATAAGTTCCAAATGTCGGCGTTTTGAGGGCTGCGTAAACCTGTTGGCGGTTCCTCTACTGCTAGGTTTGAGGGGAATACTCAGCCGCAGGAGAGCCACCAATGGCACTTGACGCCGAACCCCTCGATTATGCTCGAAGCGACAGTGAGAGGGAGGAAACAGTGAAACCCGCACCCCCGCATATGCTGGAGCGTAAAATTGTGTCCGGGGATTTCTGGGATCACACAATTTCCAGTTTCGATGGAGTGGCGCAGGAACAGCTGCATGTGTTCGCCAAAAGCCGCTGGCCCTCTGTAATTTGCGAGCCGAACCTTTTTTCAGACAATGGCGAAGTTGTCGGCGGTGCATTGGTGATGGTGCAGCCCCTGCCGCTGGGTCTGGGTGCTATTGCGGTGGTTAAATGGGGTCCGATGCTCAGAGATAATCAGCGCGATGATGCGCCCGAAATTTATGCGCGCATGATTGAAACGCTGATTGAAGAATATGCCGACAATCGTGCGATGATGCTTTCGGTGTTGCCAAAAGCTACACCTTCGCCGCAGAATATGGCGTTTGAGCACCTGAATCGCCGCGGCTTTACCAGCGGTTCAAAATTGCTGTTCCCCAATCGTTATATTGTGAACCTGCGCCTCTCGGACGAGGATCAACGCAAAAGTTTTGCACAGAAATGGCGTTATCATCTGAATAAATCCCAGAAACAGGGGCTTGAATTCGAGCACGTTCAGGGCGCCGAAATTTCAAAATTTTTCGAGCTTTATGAAGCCATGAGCGACCGCAAAAAGTTTGCTGACCATTCGGCATTTGAAACCATCAATGACCTGATGGCGGTTTCCCAGGACGTGTTGCGGCCGGAGATGTTTTTTGTGCGGCACGAGGGTGAAGTGGTTGCCGGTGCCATTGTTTTCAAAGCCGGGGATACCGCAGTTTATCTCTATGGGGCAACCAACGACAGGGCCTTGCCGCTCAGGGCGGGGTATTTCTTGCACTGGCACATAATCCGCTGGTTGCGCGACAACACAGAGGCAAAATGGTATGATCTGGGGGGGACCGACGGGTTTCAGGGTCTTCACCAGTTCAAAAAGGGCATGGTGGGGAGTGCCGGAGCGATCGAGCCGGTGCCCCCGGTGATGAATTATGCTTCGCATACGAAGGTGCGGCTGTTTGCAACCCTTGCCTATTGGGCTCGGGACAGGTTGCAGCATGCGCGGCGCTGGCTTGAAAAGGTGCGCTCTGACCTGGCGACACCGGATCAGGGTGGTTGATGTGAAACTGCAGACGCGGCTGGCGTCGCAATCCACCATCATATTTGGTGCCCGCCTGTTGGGTGCAGGGATGATCGTGGCGGCGCAGGCTGCCATCGCCCGTTTATGGGGTAGCGCTGTGCTGGGCGAATATCTGCTGATCGTTGCCATCGTCAATCTGATCGCCATGGTCATGCCGCTTGGTTTCAACACGGTTGGCACCTATTTTGCCGCGGAATACCGGGCGCGGGGGCAGGGACAGCTGCTGTGGCAGTTCCTGATGCGCTCCTATGCCCATGTGCTGTTCGCCGGGTCAGCGCTGGGGTTGGGAGTTCTGGTTCTTACCATTGGCGCCGGGGCCTATCTGCCAACGGTTGCCCAATATTGGATACCCATCTGCCTGATGGCGGTGTCGGTGGCCATGGTATTTGTCAGCGGCGCGATTCTGGTGGGGCTGAAGCGACCCTGTGCGGGCTTTTTTGCCGATGGACTGGTGCGTCCGATGCTGGTTGTTGCAGCCTTTGTGCTGGCAACGGTGCTGGCTGAAGAACCTCAGCGTCTGGGGTTCATGCTGTGGTTGTTCGGCATTTCTTACGGCGTCACGGCATTGATATTTCTGGGGTTGGCCAACCGGGCGGTCAGGGCACTGGAAACCAACGAAGATGATGTGGACGAGCAGACTGCCCGCTGGTGGAGGTTTGCCGCCCCCTGGGTGCTCATCGCGCTGGCAGGGGGGTTCTTTTTCGACATTGACCTTATTCTGCTCTCGGGGCTGATGGACAAGGAAACTCTGGCAATATTTGGCGTCTGTACGAGAATATTCGCGTTAATGGCGTTCGGAGTGAGCGCTGTTTATGCGGTGGCGCTGCCGGACATGTTTGAGTCTGCGGCCAGATCGGAGAACACGGAGTTTTTGCGCAAGGTGGGCGATGCCAATCTCATAGCGGGGGGACTTGCTGTTGTGCTCTTCCTGGGCGCGCTGGCGGGCGGGCCACTTATCTTATGGGTGTTCGGCCCGGAGTTCATGGCCGGAGCACTGCCGCTGGCGGTTCTCTCGCTGGTGCTGGTGGTGCGCTCGGTTTTCGGTCCGGGCGAGCTTGTCCTCTCCATCCATGACAACCCCTGGGCAAGCCTTCCTGCAATCGCGCTTGGTCTTGGAATTCTGGTTGGCGGCAATCTTGTTCTGGTCCCGGCAATGGGGCTGATGGGGGCGGCACTGGCGGCCCTGCTCGCCTTTGGTGCCTGGTCGGCCACCTTGTGGGTGACAGTTCGGCGGCTGGAGGGGGTTGATGTTTCCATCTTTCCCCGTCTTATCGGGCTGGTGGGGAGATCAGGATCCGAACAGCGCCCCAAACCGCCGTTTGATGCGACCTAAACGCCCCACATTCACACCAAAATCATAGTCCGTCGTGACCTTGTTCAGGGGCAGTTCGTAAAGCATGTAGTCTTCGCCGAATATGTGTTTTTCCAGCGTGCAGGTGTGATTGAATTTGAAGCGTTTCACGATGGCAACGGCGTCGTTTCCGGGCCGGATATAGGTGGAAATCTTGTGAAAGCGCCCATTGTCCCAATGCTTGATCATGTCGCGAAAACAGGCCATGGCCAGGGAGGCACGGCGTTTTTCAGGGAATATGTATGACCAGTACAGCCACAGGGTGCCCAGTTCGGGGCCGGTAATCATAAAGCCCGCGGTCTCTTCGCCCGAGAGGCAGACCATCACATGAAAAGGGTCCACGGCTATCAGGTTGGCAAGATAGGACTTGCCCAGTCTTGCCGATTCATACTGTTTGAACAGGTCTGAATAATGGGGTGATGTTTCAATCACCTCCATCAGGCGGGTGTGGACAAGATCAATATCGGCGGCAGTCGCAGCGCGAATTGTGGGCGCGCGCTTTGGTTTTTCCATTCCGCTGTCTGCTGGCTCCTTCATAGACAGGCTTAAATCTTTACGCACTGTTGTTTCCTGATGGTTTATGGATCTTCCCAACCAGTGAACACCAAATTGCCGATTTTTACGTTAACGCAGGATATTGCAGGCCTCTGGGAGTGGAAGGATTTTCTTTCATCGAGGCAGCCGGGAGATAATTTCGTCATGAGTCCACTCAAACGTCTGTATAAATTTCTGTTTCTTTTCCTGTCGATATTTTCCGGGTTCCCGGCAATGGCGGCCAGCCTTGAAGAAATGGCGGGGCAGATGATTCTGGTCGGTTTTCAGGGCGATTCCCTTGATGCCTCCGGTGTTGCTGCGGTGCGGGCCGATATTGCGGCGGGACGCATTGGCGGGGTAATGTACTTGCGTAACAATGTGCGCAGTCTGGATGTTGTCCGGCAGATGAATTCCGCCTTCCTTGAGGCGACGCGGGGGCTAGCGCCGCTGATTGCACTGGATCAGGAGGGAGGCAGTATTGAGCGGCTGACCGAGGCCGTGGGGTTCAGGGAAATAGCTTCCGCTGAACGCATGGCAGCGACGCAGAGCCCGGAGCAGGCGCGCCAGGCCTATTCGTCCATGGCTCTGGACCTGGCCGCTTTGAACTTTAACCTCAATCTTGGCCCGGTTGTTGATCTTAATCTCAACCCGGATAATCCGATTATCGCGCGGTATGGGCGTTCCTTTGGAGCCGATGCCACGCGCGTAAGTCAATATGCCACCAGTTTTATTTCTGCACATCGGGCGGCGGGGGTTCTGACGGCTCTCAAACATTTCCCCGGCCATGGTTCTTCGCGTGCCGACAGCCACAAGGGTTTTGTTGACATAACCCGTTATTGGCAACCTGAAGAGCTGCTGCCCTATCGCAATCTGATTGGTGCTGGAATGGTGGATATGGTGATGAGCGCGCATTTATACCACGAACAATTTGCCGGAAGCTCGGGTGCGCAACTGCCCGCGAGCCTGTCGCCCAACTGGATTACCGGGGTTTTGCGCTCGCAACTGGGCTATAATGGCGTGGTCATCAGTGATGACATGGAAATGGGGGCCATCCGCCAGCAGTTTTCATTTGAGGACAGCATTGTTCTGGCGGTACGGGCGGGAACCGATATCCTGTTGTTTTCCAACACGGCGCGTTATCGGAGGGGCCTGCCCGCAGAAATTGTTGATGTTCTGGTCAGGACTGCCCGGGCAGACCCCGAGTTTCAAGCCCGGATTGAAGAGAGCTACGCCCGGATTGTGGCCCTGAAATCACGGCTTGACCGCTAGGGCAATTTCTCGCACAAGTTTTTCTTGCCAGTTTCTTTTGCAGGGCGTATATGTCAGCAATGCTGACCTAGAGTTTCCCATGTTTTGATACGTATCAAAACATGGCTCTAAGTATTTGAATTGTCGCGCTTCCGAACCGGAGAACCGGTACCCACTTATCCTGGAAGCGCTCTAAGCGAGTTCTGATCGTGGACCTTCAGATCGTTGCAAGTTTCCTGCTTCTGGTGTTTCCCTCGTTTGTAACGCCGGGGCCGAACAATTTCATGCTGATGGCCTCATCAGCCAAGTTCGGCATCCGCCCCACCATTCCCCATGCCATTGGTGTCAACACCGGTTTTCCACTGATGGTGTTTATAATCGGCCTGGGTCTTGGGGAGGTGTTTGCAGCATTTCCTCAGGTTCAGATCGTCCTGAAATATTTTGCAGCCGGGTATTTTTTGTGGCTGGCTTATAAAATGCTGGGCCTAAAGGTTGGCGATGTCAAAACCGTCGCCCGCCCCATGCGCTATTTCGAGGCGGTGCTTTTTCAGTGGGTTAATCCCAAGGCCTGGGTGATATCGGTCAGTTTTGTTTCAGCTTTTGTGGGGCAGGGGGAGTGGCGTTTGCCCTCGCTGGTGTTGATAGCCCTGGGCTGCATGGCAACGGGGCCCTTTGCCAGCGTCATATGGATGGTGTTTGGTCAGCAGTTGCAGAGTTTTTTACGCCGGACCGGAGGCGAAAGATTTCTGGGTGCAATTCTGGCTGTTCTGATGATTGGAGCGGTGGTCCTGTTTCTTATTTGAGCAAGGCGGGTTAGTATCCAAAGTCAGCATGGCCAAAAAAGCGGAATCTGCCTCACTTGACTTTGGAACCTGACGTTAACTCCAAGCCCGTCCGCCAAGTGCGTGCGCTGTTCATTTCGGACGTGCATCTGGGCATGAAAACCATCCGTGTGCGCGAGTTGATTGATTTTCTGCGTTGTCACGATGCTGAGACCATCTATCTGGTGGGCGATATTCTTGATGGCTGGCGGTTGCAGAAAACCTGGCGCTGGCCGCCCGAATATAACATCGTTGCTGAATTGATTTTAAGCAAGGCAGCGGCCGGTGCACGGGTCGTCTACCTTCCGGGCAACCATGATGAATTGGTGCGTGAATATCTGGGCACCTATTTTGGCACTATAGAGCTGGTGGACCGCACCATTCATACCACTGCCACCGGAAAAACCTATCTGGTTATCCATGGAGACCAGTTTGACGTGGTGGTCAAGAACGCCAAGTGGCTGGCCCATATTGGCGACTGGGCCTATAATTTTGCCCTGAAAACCAATGGCACCATCAACTGGTTCCGCCGCCGCATGGGGCGGGGATACTGGTCGCTTTCGGCCTGGGCCAAGCAGAAGGTCAAGGGGGCGGTCAGCGTTATCGGACGCTTTGAAGAAGCGCTGGCGCTTGAGGCGAAAGAAATCGGTGTTGACGGCGTGGTGTGCGGCCATATCCATCTGGCCGACATGCATGACCGCCTGGGCATCCACTATATCAATACCGGGGACTGGGTGGAAAGCTGCACAGCGGTTGTCGAGGACTTTGAGGGCAATTTTGAGCTGATCCGCTGGACGCATCTGCAACCCAAAGCAGTGAAGAAGAAAACACGGCGTTTGCGCAAGGGCCGCAAGTAGGGACCAGGCACACAACTTGACTGCCGACTTGCCAAGGCTGGGTTTCGGGCGCAGACTGAGGTTTCGCAAAACTCTCCTGATTTATGCCCGAGCCTTCCGCGGAGCTGTTCCCATGGTTTTCAATTTGCGCGCGCGGCTGGCTCAGCCGCAGGGGCGCGCGGCGCTGTTTTATTTTACATTGTTTATGGCTCCCGCCATCAGCAACCCTTTTCTGGCGATCTGGCTGACTTCGCTGGGGTTGAGCCGGGCGCAAATCGGCATTGTCAGTGCTGCTCCCATACTGGTGATGGTGTTTCTCAATATCCTGGTGGGGCGGGTTGCCGACAAGGCAAGCGATTGGCGCCAGGTTATCATCATCGGTTCGGTTATGGCAGGATTTACCGCTTTTGGCCTGTTTTTTGTTTCGGGCTTCTGGTCGATGCTCATCCTGTTCACGCTGATTGTGGTGCCATTTCAGGCCATCACACCGGTTATTGATGCCGCAACCATTCGCATGTCGCGCCGTCTGGGTCTGGATTTCAGCCTGATCAGGGTCTGGGGCACGGTGGGATTTATGGTGGCGACGATCATTGGAGGGCTGGTGCTGGGTCAACTGGGGCATTTCATGTTTGTGCCCTTGTTTATTCTGGCGGCTGGCATCAGGGCGCTGGCGTCTTTGCAACTGCCCTATTTTCGCCGGCAGGCGGAGGTGGCCAGCAACGAGCCTGCGGCGCTGACCGTCCCCGATCACGAGAGTGCCGCCAATCCGCTGGTTTCAACGGAACTGAAAGGGCTTTTGCGCCCGTGGTTTTTCCTGCCACTGGTGGGGGCGGCGCTTCTGCATTCAAGTCATATGATGCAGATGAGCATGGGGGCACTGATCTGGAAAGAGGCTGGTGTGCCCGAAGCAATGATCGGGGTGTTGTGGGCGCTGGCGCCGGCTGGAGAAATTGTTATTTTTCTGGCTTTTCAACGGCTGGCAAAACGTTTTTCAGCCCGTTATTTACTGTTGGCCGCCTGTTTTTTTGCCGTTGTGCGTTGGGGCGGGTTGGCACTGGAGCCGCCCGTCTGGGGCATCGCTCTTCTTCAGGTCATGCACATGCTTACATTCGGGCTGAGTTATCTGGGTATCATCAACTTCATTGCCAACTGGACCGGCGATGAAATCGCAGCGCAGGCACAGGGGACTTTTGTCATGATAAGGCAGGTGTTCACGGTGCTTGCACTCACCGGGTTCGGCTACCTTGCCGGGCAGATTGGCGCCCAGTCCTACTTTGCTGCAGCATTGCTGGCAGCGCTGGGAGGATTGTGCATCTGGTGGTCGTTGGTGTTGATGAACCCCAGGTTGGAGAAAGGCGTATGAAGCTTGCATGCCGGTTCACAAAAAACGACCTCTTCCGGTTGGGAAGAGGTCGCTTTTAGAGTGCCGGGCGAGGAGCTAATTCGCGGATCCAACAGGCAATTTGAATGCGCTATGGATTAATTGATCCGGCCGCTGGCATGGGCAAGCATGGTGAATACCTTACCCCGGTCGGAAACCAGCATCTGACGGGCTTCGCCAGCATCTCGCGCGCTTTGCATGAACTGCTCGAACTCAGCAACATAGTCGCGCGCGGTCTGGGCAAAATCGGGGTCACGCTGAAGCTTCTTGCGCACATCGTCATAGGTGCCCTGTCCGGTCAGCGTATAGATGCGGCGTGAGAACACCCCTGTTTCGCCGGCCTGATAGCGTTGCCAGGCTTCAGCCAGTGCGTTTTCATCAATTGATCGGGCGATGTCATCCGTAAGACTGCTCAGCATGGCAGTACGGGGTGCCTGAGCACCTGAGCCAGCCTGCTGATTTGCCGATGCATTGCGCAAGACGTCACGCAGCCAGCCACTACCCTCTTTGGGAGGTGGTGTTGCAACTGCAGGTCTTGGTGTTGCCGGAGCCGGAGCTGCCGGACTAGGCGCAGGGGCAAGGGCGGGCCGGGTCAGTGTATCGAGCACGCTTTCCGAGCGTGTCGACGGAGTGTGAAGGGCGGGGGCCGGTGTTGGAGCCGGAGGAGGTGGTGGCGGCGGCGGTTCGCGGTGTTGGGCCGGAGCGGGAGGTGCAACCGGTGCAACTGTCGGGGCTGGCGGCGTGGCCGGCCGTGGCGTCCGCGGGGGAGGCGTAATTGAAGCCTGGCTCACATCATGGGATGCGGGTTGGGCGTGGACGATGGCGTTCAACTCGCTCAGGGCTTCAATCTGTTCAGCAACAACCGAGCGCATGGCAGCGGCGCTGGCCCGGGTTTCTTCGGGCAATTCAAGGAAGCCGCGCTGTAGTTCAGAGCGGGTTGATTCCAGTTCGCTGCCAACCTGGCGGGCAGTGTCCTGCATGGATTGTGCGGTTTCGTTGAAGCGACGGGTGGCATCAGCCAGAGCCTGCTGCATTTCGGCCAGCATGGCTTCCTGAGTCTGGCCAAGTGCCGCACTGGTGCGTTGCCCTTCGGCACCGGCCGTCTCGGCCAGGCCTTGAAGTTTTTCCGTGACCATGTCTGTCGTTGACCTCAGGGCTTCATCCATGGCAGTGCGGGCGACAAGAAGGCGCTGTTCCGTGTCGGCAACAGTGTCGGCAATGGATTGGGCAAAAGTGCGCAGGCGGTTGTCGATATCGTCGGCCCGGGCGGTAAATCCAGCGGCCAGAGCATCCATGGCTTCACGGCGTGCTTCCACCGCGTCCATGCTGGCGTCGCTGGCGTGCGCAAGATTCTGTGCGGCACGATCTATACTTGCCGTCTCTCCGTCCAGCTTGCCAACCATAGAGCCAAATTCCTCGATCATCGAGCGGATGGTAATCTGCAGGGCCCCCACATGATCGGAAACAAGCTGACCGGCTTGTTCCGTGGTGCCCAGTGCTTCGCGCACGGTTGCCGAATATGTTGCCGTCTGGCTTGAAACACTGTTTTCGAGGGTTGCAAGATTGTTGGTTGAAGCTTCAAGAACCTGCTGGAGCAGGGCGTTGCTCTCGTTAAGTTTCTCCAGCGCACCGGTCACATCGGTCATCATGCGTGAGGTTGTGCTCGACATGATATTTTGCGCTTCATGGGCGTTGGCCTGCAGGGCCTCGTTCAGAATGTTGCCGTGATTGTGCAAACTGCTGGACAACTCGTTTGATTTTTCACTCACCAGTGCAGCAAATTCACCGGTTTTTTCGGTGATAGTGCGATTGATATGTTCAACCTGCTCGCCCAGTGCGGCAGCGCTCTGGGCTGCGTCAATGCTGATGAGGGTTTCAAACCGGCCCGCAACCTCGGTGATTTTCTCCATGGCCACGCGGACTGCTGTGTCCATACGACCCGCGTTCTGTTCGATATCGGCGGAAAGATTGGTGGCGGCAGCAACAATGCGGTTGTTGATGGTTTCTTCGATATTGGTGGCGCTTGTTTCCAGTTCCGTCATGGTTTTCCCCATGGTTGTGGAAATGGATTCGTTAAGGGCGGCAAGGCGGTCAGCGGCGATATCAGCGCGGGCCGTGATGGCTTCGGGCAGGGTGCCCAGTCTTTCATCCACCATGTCGGTGATGGCGGTACGAGCGCTGTTTACTCCAGCTTCGATGAGATCAGCGGTCAGGGCCGCGGACTTGTTCACAGTGGAAGCGGCCTGCTCGACCCGGGCGCTGATGCCTGTTTCAGCATCGTCGATGCGCGAGATGGCGCTTTCGATACCAGTGTTGAGATTATGGGTTACCTCGGACACTTTGGCGGAAATCATTTCCGAGACAGTGCCGGTATGTGCGTCGATTGCAGCGGCAACTTCTTCTGTGCGCGCGCCCATGGCAGCGGCAATACTTTCGGCGGTGCCATCGAGTGTTGCCTCAAGCTCGAGCCGCCTTGCGTCAAGAGTTCCGGCAATATTGTTGTTTCCGGATTCAAGGCTGTCAGCAATCTGCTTGGTGCGGGACTCAATGGTATCGGTGATGAGGTTGGCACGGCCGGTGATGGTTTCGGCCATTTCGCGGGTACGCTGGGAAATCTGGTCGTTGAAGTGACCGGTTTTTTCGTCAAGAGCCAGTTCAAGCACGTTGGCGCGGCTGGCAAAACTGTTAGTGTAGCTATCAAGGGCCGCTGTCAGGCGCTCACCCTTTTCGGAGATGACATCGTCAAAGGATTTCAGACGCGTGTCGATAACCACTGCGACCTCCTCAACCCTTGTGTCGAACTGGGCAAGGGTCTGGGCGCCGGCGCCAAGAAGAGACTGGCGGGCCTGTTCGGATGTCTCATCTACCGAGCCGGAAATCTCCAGCATGGCTGACTGCATGCGGCTTTCCATGGCGTTGATCTGGGTTGAAACCATTTCGTCCATCTGGTCGATCAGCTGAGTCATGGTGGCTTCAGCTTCGCCAGCCCTGCCACTGATTTCGTTGGCAACCCTCAAACCTATGGCATCAAGTGCACCGCCAACCTCATGGCCGCGGTCGCGCAGATCAGAAAGGATTTTTCCACCGCCGTCGCGTAAAACCGAGGAAATCGAGGCAGTGCGTTCTTCAATGGCCTCATTGAGCGTAACCGCTCTGGTGTCCAGAGCCTCGGTGATAGCGTTCATGCGCATATCAATGACCGAGGCGAGTTCATGGGTGCGTTCTTCAAAAGCGCTGGAAATCGACGATGTGCGGTCCTCAAGGGCGAGATTTAGCTTGCCTGCGCTGTCATCGAGGGCGGAGAGCAATCCGGTGGTGCGGCCATCAACGAGGGAAATAAACGAATCACTGCGTTCGCCAAATGCCTTTGTCAGGTTTTCGCTGGCCTCATTCATGGAGCGGGTCAGTTCGCCGCCGCGTTCCTCGATGGTACCGGCGATGCGCTGGGCGATCATGTCCAGATCAAAGACCAGCCCGGAATGGCTCTCGGAAATGGCTTCGCGAACGCGCTCGGAATTGGTGATGACACTGTCGCGCTGGCTGGCCAACTCCTGAATAAGGCCGCGCATGCGTGATTCGTTTTCGGAATAGGTTTTGTCCAGAACAGTAACTTCGTTGTGGATCATTACTTCAAGCTCGCCGGCGCGGGAAAGCGCCCGCTCCAGACCGTCAGCAAGGGTTGAAACCTCGCGGCGCACAGCCTGACCAACTGTTGCGATTTTGTCGGCGGCGGTGGTTTCCGGCTCGGCAAGACTGATGGCGGCACGGGTCATGGAGTTGGCAGCTATACGCAGATCCTGAGCGCGGCGGGCCAATATGGCAACCGCGAAAAAGCCCAGAACGGGCAGGAACATGACGGCGACTATGCCCGCAAAATCAAGAGTTCCGGCCAGATTGCCAAGTGTTTGCCCCTCTGTAAGCTGCTGGTCGAAACGGCTCCATGTTGCCAGGCCGGTGACAGCCAGCCAGATGGCGGAAAGCACGGAGGCAATCCAAATGGGGAGTGATGAGGCCTTGGCGTTAAGGCCATAAAGGAGCTTGGAGGGTGCAAGATTGTCGTCGTTGGCGACGCTTCCGGTCTTGCGCGCAATGCGGCTGGCAGCGTTGTTACGTTCAGGCGTTTTGCTGCTGAAAGGCTTTGAGGAACTGCCTTCGGGGGCTTTCGAAGCTGACGAGTGTTCAGCATCAGCACTCAGAATTGAACCCTTCAAGGCATTTTCAACCGCTGAAAAAGCCAATGTTGCCGGATCATTTTTGTTAGTAGATTGTTTCTTCGCCATACTCTTCACAACTCTCGCGTTGGCCTTTGATAGACACGGGCCATTTGCCACAATCGGCGGCTGGGAGTCGTGGCGGAGATCCCCCGGGAGACCTCATCCCGCAACCCAACACGTTTGCTTGGGCTGTCCTTGACACCTGCGCCGCCGCGCGCTGGTAACACGCCTTTATACAACAAAAACCCGGAAACCTGAACGTAAAATTAAAAAAGCGTTAACGGCATTTGTGGTTGGAGCGCTGAAATAGACAAAATTACCACAAAACCGGGGCTACAGGGGCTTAAGTGGATGTTCACTTTGCGACATTAAGGTGATCCCACGCAGTTTTTGTGATGCATTTTATGCAAGGAGTGAGTGCCGTGGCCGTAGTTTCTCAGGTTATATCCACAGAAGAGCGTTCAGAGAAACACGCGGGTCAAAGACCGATTGACATGGTGCATCTGTCCCGGCAGTCCCTTGGTGACCCGGGCCTTGAAGAAGAAATTCTGCGCATGTTTGATCAACTGGCGGGGGCCTATGTCAGCCGCCTGCGTGCTGCAGTGAAACGTGAGGAAATTCTTCTTAATCTGCATTCCCTTAAAGGGGCTTCGGCCGGAGTGGGGGCCAGAGGCATTTCTGTTCTTGCGGCGGAAGCGGAAAACGAGTGTCGGGCAGAAGGCAAGCTGTCAGGTGAAAGGCTTGCTGATATCGGCATGGCGGTTGAAGAGGTGAGGGCCTTCATCTCGGAAATTCTGCAGGACTGAACTCTGCTCCAACGGAGAAGATGTAGCAAATAAAGCGTTTTTGATGATCTCAGGCGGTTGCGGGGGAACCGCCGGGTCGCTATATGCGCGGGGTGTTCAGATTTTTCGCTATTCTGTGAGGTTCTCCAGGACTCCCCATGACAAAAATTACTTTTATTCAGGCTGATGGCACGGTGCGTGAAATTGATGCCGAGGATGGTTCCACTATTATGGAAGTTGCCATTCAAAACGATATTCCAGGCATTGTTGCGGAGTGCGGAGGCGCCTGCACCTGCTCTACCTGTCATGTTTATGTGGACGAGAGTTGGATCGAAAAGACCGGCAAGCCGACCCCCATGGAAGAGGATATGCTTGATTTTGCCTTCGAAGTGCAGCCCAACTCCCGCCTGTCATGCCAGATAACTGTCAGCAAAGAGTTTGACGGACTGGTGGTAAGAATACCGGAACAGCAGGCCTGAACCCCTGGCCGTCGGGGGCATTTGTTTTAATTCCGGGAATAGTATTGGTTTGTTTTGCCCCTGAATTGAGCCTTTGCAAGCTTTATGTTTCCTTCTCTCTCGCGCAAGAGGAATATTAAAGCTATTTAATATCAATACCTTGTGAGAGTTGTCTGCCGTGGCTACTTTGCTTTCAGCTATTGGAAGCAAGGAATTTGCCGTGGACACTCTGGATATATTTCCCATCTCATTCAAAGTTCGCAAGCGGGCTGTCGTTATTGTGGGTGGCGACGGCGAAGCGCTGGCTAAAGCGCGACTGGCGGTTAAAACCTCGGCAAATGTCCGCGTTATTGCGCCTCGGTTTGAAGCAGATTTTTCCGGCCTGAATGTGGAAATAACCTTGCGGCGGTTTCAACCTGCGGACCTTGAGGGCGCGGTGCTGGTATTTGTCGCTCAAAACAGTCCCGATGCCCGCCAGGCCATATTCGAAGCGCGCAGACAGCACATAGCGCTAAACGTGATTGATCGACCCGAATTGTGTGATTTTTATACTCCGGCGATCGTTGAACGGGCGCCGGTCAGCATTGCTATTTCCAGTGAAGGCACAGCGCCGGTGTTGGCGCGGCTGATCCGGGCGCGGATCGAAACGGCGCTCGATCCTGACCTGGGGCTTGCGGCAAAGTTGGCGGGCGAGTTGCGCCACCGGGTGGTTCAGCTGTTGCCCGAGGGCAGGCGTCGCCGCCGTTTTTTTGAGGACTTTCTCAATGTGCCCTCGGGTGAAACCGTGAAGGAAAGACGGGTGCGGGCCCTGCAAATTCTGGACATGCACGCAACAGCACCCGACCAAAGAGGATGTGTCTGGCTTATCGGAGCCGGACCGGGGGCACAGGATTTGCTCACCCTGCGTGCCCAGCGGCTGCTTCAGGAGGCCGATATGATTGTCCACGGCGATCAGGTTCCCAGAGGGCTGGTGGAGATGGGGCGGCGTGATGCCGAAGTCAGGGTGGTGAAAGCAGGTGTAATGCAAAAGCCCGGTCATATGGGGCAAATGCTGGCTGATCTTGCCGGTGGGGGCAAAAAAATTGCGTGGCTGGTTCCTGGCGATCCAAGGGCCTGTAATTCTGGAGCCTCATTGCGCACAAGTGCGGTGCTGGATGTGCTGCAAAAAGCGGGAATTGAAAATGAGACCGTGCCGGGAGTGAAATCGGATGTGCCCATAAATATGACTTCGCCGACACGCGCAAGATACGCACAGTCAATAAGGGTGGCGTGAGAGAAATGGAAATAGTCACAGCCAATGAACTGATTTCAGGGGCGACAGTTTATTTTCTGACCGAGGGCTGCTGGGGAGCGGATATTGATCGCGCACGGGTGTTTCAGAGCGAAGAAAATGCAGAGCGGGACCGGGTTATAAAAAGGGCTAACGCATCGGGTTTCCTTATTTCTGTTGAAAGGGAAACCGTGCGGGTTGCCAAAGGGAGGGTGCTGGCAAATCGCCTGCGCGAGCGCATCCGGGCTGAGGGGCCAACGGCGCCACGCCACCGGCCTCAAAAACCAGACATTCATAACGCGGTGGAGTTTTCTCATGTATCGTTATGATCAGTTTGACGCCGAATTCGTGGCCGGGCGGGTGGCCCAGTTTACCGATCAAGTTGAAAGGCGTATCAGTGGGGAGCTCAGCGAAGACCAGTTTCGCCCCTTGCGGCTGATGAATGGGCTGTATCTGCAACTTCATGCCTATATGCTCAGGGTCGCGGTGCCTTATGGCACCATGAACAGCACCCAATTGCGCAAGCTGGCCCATATTGCGCGCACCTATGACCGGGGTTATGGCCATTTCACCACCCGCCAGAACATCCAGTTCAACTGGCCCCGCCTTGATGATGTGCCCCAAATCCTGAGTGAGTTGGCAAGCGTTGAGATGCACGCCATCCAGACTTCGGGAAACTGCATCCGCAATGTCACCACCGACCAGTTTGCCGGGGCGGCAGCCGATGAAATCATCGACCCGCGCCCGGTTGCCGAAATCATTAGGCAATGGTCTAGCCTGCACCCGGAATTCTCGTTTCTGCCACGCAAGTTCAAGATTGCGATCACCGGGGCGCCCAACGACCGGGCGGCGATAAAATTTCACGATATCGGCCTGATGGCTCAGCAAGATGAACAGGGCAAAGTTGGCTGGGCGGTTTATGTGGGCGGGGGCATGGGCCGCACGCCCATGGTTGCCAAAGAGATCAGCCCGTTTGTGCCGCATAGCGACCTGCTGGCCTATCTGGAGAGCATATTGCGGGTCTATAACCGCTATGGTCGCCGGGACAACAAATATAAGGCCAGGATAAAAATTCTTGTGCACGAAGAAGGGCTTGCAACACTTCGTGAGCAGGTTGAATCAGAGTTTTTGCAGGTAAGGGGCGGTGTTCTGAACCTGCCGGACGACGAGTTAAGCCGGATAAAAGCCTATTTTGCTCCTCCTGCGTTCAAGGACAGCGATGCGCGGTTTGATCTTGCGGCACTTAAGGTATCGGATCCGGAGTTTGCCCGGTTTGTCCTGCACAACACCAATCAGCACGCGCAGGCGGGCTATACCAGTATCACAATTTCCCTGAAACCTGTGGGAGGGGTTCCCGGTGACGCCACGGACGCCCAGATGGAAGTGGTTGCTGATCTGGCTCAGCGGTTCAGCTTTGACGAGTTGCGGGTGTCCCATGAGCAAAATCTGGTACTGCCCCATGTGGCGATTGATGATGTGCGCGCCGTTTATGAAGCGCTGAATGGCGCCGGACTTGGCGAGGCCAATGTTGGACAGATTACCGATATGATTGTCTGCCCCGGTCTTGATTATTGCGCGCTGGCCAATGCCCGCTCCATTCCCGTTGCCCAGGAAATTTCCAGACGGTTTGGCAGTGCCCGAAGGCAGGAAGAAATCGGCGACCTCAAGATCAAGATTTCTGGCTGCATCAATGCCTGTGGCCATCATCATGCTGGCCATATCGGCATTCTTGGTGTGGAAAAGCGGGGCACTGAGCTCTACCAGATTACCGTTGGTGGAAACGCGGGCGAAAACGCCGCCATTGGCAATATTCTGGGGCGCGGGATTGTGGCCGAAGAAGTGCCGGACGCCATCGAGCAGCTTGTCGAGATATACCTGAAGGCCCGAAGCGGTGCTGAGGAGAATTTTCTTGGCACTCTCAAGCGGGTCGGCGAAGCCCCGTTCAGGGAGGCGCTTTATGGAAATGATTGAGCAATCCGACCCCATCAGTGCGCATCAGACAAACGCCGGCAAGGACAGGTTGCGTGCCTTTGGCATTATTACGCTCAACTCCATGTTTGCACAAAAAGATGCATCCGGTGTTTTGCGCATGGCGATTGAAGACCTGCTGGCTGATGAGTTGGCGGTGGTTTCGTCCTTTGGTGCCGACTCAGCGGTGCTTTTGCACATGGTCTCGAAGATCGATCCAAACCTGCCGATATTGTTTCTTCAAACGGGCAGGCATTTCCCCCAGACGCTCGCTTACGTCAAAACCCTGAGCAAGCGACTGGGTCTGGCAAATGTGCGCCTCCTGGCCCCCGACAGCGATGAACTGGTGCGCTTCGACCCTGATGAGGACCTGTGGAAGAGTGATCCCAACGCGTGCTGCCACATTCGCAAAATCGTGCCCCTGGACAAGGCCTTGGGGGGCTTTGGCGGCTGGGTGAGCGGGCGCAAGCGTTATCAGACAGAGGAACGCGGTGCGCTCTCTCATTTCGAACTGACCAGCGACAATCGCATCAAGGTCAATCCGCTGGCCTATTGGGAAGGAGCGGATATTGCTGCCTATAAAAAAACGCATGACCTGCCCGAACATCCGCTTTTTGCGGAGGGGTTCGCTTCAATCGGCTGTGCGCCGTGCACCAGCGCGGTTACAAACGGAGAAAACCCGCGTTCCGGTCGCTGGCGGGGTCTCAATAAAGCTGAGTGCGGCATTCATTTCGACGTCAACAGGAGGATTTCCCCTGCGATGAATAAGGCTGAGTTGACTTTGTTCAGAGACGGAGAATTTGTTGCCGACCCATGGGGCAAATGGGTTGAAGGCACCGCCCCGGTGCTGGCGCGCTATGTGCACGTGCCGCTGGTTGAATTTGTGGTCAATCGTGCAGCCTATCTGGCCAGTCTGCATCCGCTGGGCCTGCTGGTGGGTGCGGGCGATGACGTCATGGAAGTGGCTTCAGACCTGGGCCGGTTTTCTTCGATTGCTGTTGAATTCCCCGCCTTTACAGACGGGCGCGGATATTCCAGTGCACGCCTGTTGGCGGAGCGTTTGGGGTACAAGGGGGAATTGCGTGCAGTAGGCGATGTTCTGGCTGACCAAATCCCCTTGATGCGCCGCTGCGGGGTCAATGCTTTTGTGGTTAGTCATGCTGCGACAAGAAAAGCGCTTGAGAAAGGGGTGCCGGGCAGGATAGATGTTTTCATGCAACCGGCAGGGGGAGATGAAATCCCCGTGGGCACAAGGGCGTTTGTGCGCCGGGCGCCCAACTTCACAGTCAGCACGCCTTAATTAAAGAGAAACCAGCAATGCCAACAAATGAAATTACCACCGATGTGGTCATTATCGGAGCGGGTCCGATTGGACTGTTTGCAGTATTTGAACTTGGCCTTCTGGATCTGAAATGCCATCTGGTCGATATTCTTGACCGGGCCGGTGGTCAGTGCACCGAGCTTTACCCCGAAAAGCCCATCTATGACATTCCCGGGTTTCCGGTGATATCGGGGCAGGAGCTGACCGACAATCTGATGAAGCAGATTGCGCCGTTCAAACCGACCTTCCATTACAATCGTATGATTGTTTCCGTTCAGAAGCGCGATGAGGGTGGTTTCAAGGTCACTGACGACGAGGGGCAGGTTTTCAACTGCAAGATTGTTGTGGTGGCGGCCGGTGGCGGTTCCTTCCAGCCCAAGCGGCCTCCGGTGCCGGGTATCGAGGAATATGAGGACAGTTCGGTTTTTTACGCCGTGCGCCGGATGGAAGAGTTTGCCGACCACGATATTGTGATTGTCGGGGGCGGCGACAGCGCTCTGGACTGGGTGCATTCCCTGCAACCGATTGCCCGGTCGATGACACTGGTGCACAGGCGACCCGAATTTCGTGGTGCGCCTGCCTCGGTCAACCGGATGCGCGAACTTGTCGAGGCGGGCAAAATGAAGCTCATTGTGGGTCAGGTTAGCGGGTTAACCGGGGAGGACGGCATGTTGTCCTCGATGAGCATAAAGAGTGGCGATGAGGTCATTGAAATTCCGGTCACTCGCATGCTGCCGTTTTTTGGCCTGACCATGAAGCTGGGGCCGGTGGCCGACTGGGGGTTGGAGCTGAATGACAATCTCATCAGTGTTGATACCGAGAAGTTTGAAAGTTCGGTGCCCGGAGTTTTTGCCATTGGCGATATCAACCATTATCCGGGCAAGCTCAAACTCATCCTTTCCGGCTTCCACGAGGCAGCGCTGATGGCGCAGGCGGCCAAAAAAATCGTTGCGCCGGACGAGCGCATTGTCTTCCAGTACACGACTTCCTCAACCAAGCTACAGAAAAAACTCGGGGTGAAATAGGCGAAGTCCGGGCGGGTGGCGTTTGCTATTCACTCCGTTTTTCCGCTCTGGCTGATTTTGGCGAGGTCGGTAGCAAAATCAATCACCTTGGGTTGCTTTAGCCGGTCAAAGGGCAGGGGGCGGGTAACGCCCATGGCGGCGATGCCCACCCTGACCGTCATCAACCCGTTGACCAGCCCTTCGCCCAGGCGGGCCGAGAGCTTTGCTGCCAGCCCGTGGCCGAGCAGCTGCTGGATAACGCTGTCGCCCAGCGCCACCCCGCCGGTGACGGCAAGGTGAGAGAGCACGGCGCCGGCCAGCCTCCAGCCCCCGATGAGGCCGGGCCGCACCCCGTAAAGCGCGGCAATAGCCCGGCTGAGTTTTATGGACTCATAGGATACAAAAAGAATGTCAACCAGAGCACGGGGAGAAATGGCGGTAACGATGGCCACCCTTCTGGCCGAGGCGGCGGTCAGGGCGCGGGCGCGGGCATCGAGCGGGCTCATCAGATGGCGTTCAGCGGAGCCAATCATGTCAGCGCCATCGAACTGGTCGGAAATGTCCGCATCAAGGTGCTGGCGGGCGCGGGCAAGGTCGGGCCGCCTTGAATAAAGACTGTCAAGATGAGCCACAACAGTGCGCCCCTCGGCGGGCAGGTTGTTTCGCAATACGCATTCTGCCTGCTCTCGCAATTTGTCCATATTGTTCAGGCGTCTGAGGGCCATGAACTCGCGGGCCAGCAATACCAGAACAGCAAGGACAAACAGCGCCAGCGCCGCTGTTCCGACCCAGCCCAGCCATTCATAACGGGTGAACAGGTCGCGCACCAGACGTTCCGCCATCAGTCCCAGTCCCAGCGAAACCAGCACCCCGCCAGCCCCAAGGGCGAGCCGGATGGCCCAGTTGGGTTTTTTTGACACGGGGGCCGGGCTTAACTCGGGCAGGTTTTCGGTTTGAGGCAATTGGGCGAAATCCACAATTTCCGTGGTCGCTTTTTCCGGCGCAAAGGCTTTGGGCGCGCGTGCTCTGGCGTCTCTTGTGGTCGCGGATGTGCCAGAGGGCTTTTCTTTGGCTTTGGGAGTGCTTTTGGTCGCTCTGGCGACAGGTTTTCTCATATCGAAGCGCTCTTTCTTGATGTTCGCGCTGTCGAACCGGAAAACCGGTGCCCACTTTTCCTGACAGTGCTTGTCTTTGATGTTCGCGCTGTCGAACCGGAAAATCGGGTTCTCTGGTCTCGCGCCGACGGGCTGTTTTTCCTGACAGCGCTCATTACTTCATCCAGTCTTTGAGTAAAAAATCGAGCGCCTTGTCGAGCCGGATGTGGGGCAGGCGCACATCGCCCTCAGCTGTTCTGTCCAAATCCAGCGGGGGACGGAAGCGCAAAAAACTCAGTGAACCGGCCTTGAAACCGGGTTGAAAAACTGAATCCGGGTTTTGCGGCAAGTCTCCGGGAAACAAGGCGATTTCAGTTTTTCCGTCATAGGTTTTGCCGTCCAGCGTTTCCCCTGCGACCGGGGTGCCGATGAGGCAGTCCAGCGTTTCGCCCTGCTCTTTGATTGTACCTTCCGTTGTGGCGCGGACCGAGGCCAGGGCGATGGATTTTGTTTCGGCCCCGGAAAAGCGGGCGCGGCGGGCGGCCTCGGAAACCAGCCGGTTGAGTACCTGTTCAAGCCGGTCGTGGGAGGTGTGATGCACATGGTCGGCTTTGGTCGCGGCGAAAAGAATTTTGTCAATCTTGCGCGCCAGTATCCAGGTCAGGGGGTTGTTGGCCCCCTGACGAAAGCAGGTCAGCACATTGGAAAGCGCGTCCTCAAGGTCAAAAAGCGCTTCTGGTCCGGCGTTCAGGGCTCTTAGGGCATCAACCAGCACAATCTGGCGGTCGAGGCGGGCGAAATGGTCGCGAAAGAATGGGCGCACCACCAGCGATTTATAGGCTTCATAGCGGCGTGCCATCATGGCATAAAGACTATCGTTTCTGGTGTTCTTCGTTGTTTCAGGCAGGGGGGCAAAAGTGAGCGCGGGGGAACCCTCAAGGTCTCCGGGCAGCAAAAATCGCCCCGGGGGCAGGGCCGACATGGCGCGAGCCGGTACGGTGGGAACAGTTTTGCCTTTTTTGTCCTTGTCGGCTTTTTGGGGCGCGTCGCCACGGCTGGCCCGCAAATAGGCGGTAAAAGAAGCCGCCAACTGTTCTGCAACAGCTTCGTTTGCCTCACTGTCTCTGCTCAAATTTCCCAGCGCCTTGGTATAGGCTTTGGCTTCCCTGATTTTGGAGCGTTCGGCGCGTTTCAGGGCCTGATCGGACCATTGGGCAAAATTGAGGGAAAGCAGGGGCAGGTCAAGCAGCCATTCCCCAGGATAATCAACAATATCAAGGTTCAGCGTGCTGGGGCCTGCGATACCGGCGAGCCAGCGGGCGCTCTGAAATTTCAGCGTGATGCGGATTTGGGAGATGTTGCGGGTGGACAGGGGCCAGTGCGGGTCTTTTCCCGTCAGAGCTGCCAGATGTTGTTCATAGGCAAAACGCGGCATACCCCGGTCGGGATGTTCGTTCAACTGCGCGCCAATAAACCGTCCCTCGGCCAGAGGAGAGAACCCGGAAAGTTTGCCGTTGGTGAGCAGATTATGGATGAGGGCGGTGATAAAAATGGTTTTGCCGGCCCGGCTGAGGCCGGTGACCCCCAGCCGCATTGTCGGTGTCACCGAATTTGCCGCAGCGTTGGTGATATTGCCAAGGGCGATAGAGATTTCATCAACAATAGCGGCGGGCGACTGGGCCATCAACTCTCCGTTTTCTGTTCGTCAATCCAAATTAGGTGGCGAGCACCAGAATACAAGTGCCTGAATATCAGGCACTTGTCTGAAAACCCTTGTGGATAGATTCAGCTTTTTGCAGTGCCTATCCTGTTCGCGTCAAAAGGCGTTGTCTGATAAATTTCGTTAATCCAGTTCTGGAACAGCAAAAATCCGTGGCTGCGCCAGCGGTTCTCCGGTTCTTTTTGCGGGTCGTCGTCGGGGTAATAGCCAACAGGCCGGTCCGGGTTCAGACCGGCTTTCTGGTCCCGCCTGAATTCATCATCCAGTGAACGGTTGTCATATTCAAGGTGGTTGAGCATGTGCAGGGCCCGGTGTTTTGGGTCGTTGAGCATACAGATGCCGACCTCATCACTGTCGATAAGGATTTCAAGACCGGAACTGGCGGGCAGCGAGGCCGGGTCTATGTCATTGGAGCGCGAGACGGGGATGGCCAGATCGTCGGAAAATCCGCGCAGATAGGGCGAAGCGAGGGCACGGGTCTGGTGCCGGTAGACGCCGACGGCTTTTTGCTGCCGTTTTTTTCGGGAAATACCGTGAAAATGGTGAAGCGCTGCCTGGGCCCCCCAGCAGATGAACATGGTTGAGTGCACATGCTGTTGCGTCCAGTTCAGAATATCAACCATTTCGGGCCAATAGCGCACCTGCTCAAACGGCAGGTGGGCGATGGGCGCTCCCGTTACGACAAAACCATCAAATTTGCGACTGCGTACATCCTCCCATTTTTCATAAAATGAAGCGAGATAGGCTTCAGAGGTGTTTTTGGACTTGTGGTCTGAGATACGTACCAGAGTGAGATCAATTTGAAGCGGGGTTGCGCCAATCAGGCGGGCGAACTGGGTTTCGGTGCGCTCCTTGTTGGGCATCAGGTTGAGCAGGCCAATTTGCAGCGGGCGGATGTCCTGACGGGCGGCACGGGTTGAATCCATGACCGCGATGCCTTCGGCTTCAAGGGTTTTGCGGGCGGGCAGATGGTCGGGAATGCGAATTGGCATGGTACTTCATGCTCCTGAAAGAATGATTGTTCGGGCTCAGGGTTTTGCCGACGATCACTTCGTGCTCACCATCCTTTTTGAGGCCCACGCGAAGTGATCGCCTTGCGCATGAGTGCCATAAAATCCGCTGAATCACGCACAGTGCCCAGCTCTTTGGCTTCAACCGTATAGCCAAAACGGTCGGCCAGTGCCTGATAACGGGGCAGGCGGTCTTCCAGAATGGCTTCAAAGCCCCAGGTGGCGAATGCTACGGGGTCTACGTCCTCGTCCTGCTCGATATGGTTGAGCTTTTTATATTCAACCCATTTCTGCGCCAGAAGTTGGGGGCGATAATACATTGGCTTGGGCGCTTTTTTGTAGCGCGCAATCAGCGCGTCCGCGTCTGCATCGGTGCCCCTGATATAGAGCAGGGCGGTATTCTCAGTCAAAACCCTGGTTACCGGATCATTTTTGTCGTCAAGGTCAATGACCTCAATGAGGGAGCCGCCAGTGTCGGCAATGAAGTTGTCGTAATCATAAAGGGTTTTTGCCCGCTCTATGAAATAGGGAATATCAGTCAGGGCGGCGATTTCTGCGACCCGGTGCTGCTCCTGGCGATGCTGGTATTCGGCCAGTGCCAGCCCGCCTTTGGCCACACTTCCGGGTGCTCCCATATAGGTTGAGAGCGGGGCCAGATTGGCAAAGGTGATGTTGGAGGAAATGTAGATGGAATCCGAACGCAGCAGTTGCGCAAGAAACGGCACCTTCATGGCCTCGTGCTTGAAATTATCAACAATGTGCTCACCCATATAGCGGGTGCCAATACGATAATCGACGGAGAAGTGAAACCAGTTGTGAGCGCGCAGCAATGCCGAAACCCAGGTTTTGCCAACCCCGGCCATGCCAAAAACCGTCACCGCGTGTCCGGGGGCCTGTTCAAACTCGTCAGCATTGTCAAAAAGCATGTCAGATCGATCCGGAATAAGGTTCCCCAAGAAATACCAGTATCAAAAGCCTGCGACGCCGGGGTGTCAGAGTGCAAGCCACTTAGACCAAGATTGTTTTGGGCACAAGCCGTGTCTGGACTGCTCCTTGCGCGCGGCCGGGCGGCAATTGTTGCCCTGTCAGATATGCCTTAATTGCCGATTGCTGTGGAGTTCAGGCGGCTTTTTGAAATAATATACATAAAAAACAAATACTTATAAAGTTGGCACCATGCTTGCATGTTTGGGGGGGCGAGGTGGCGCGTGGTGCGCCCGTTGGTAAATGGAGAGTATGGAATGGGTATATTTGGGGCATTGGCGGTGGCTGTATCCGGACTTCGGGCACAGGCTTTCGCGCTTGAGAACATTTCTGGAAATATCGCAAATTCGCAGACGACCGGATACAAACGCATGGAAACGACTTTTGTCGACCTTATTCCCGATGCGCCGCTGGGGCGCCAGATTCCGGGTTCGGTGCTGGCCTTGTCGCGCTCAACCAACAATGATTCGGGTGACATTATTTCGTCCTCGTCTGAGACAAACATGGCGCTCAACGGCAGTGGCTTTTTTGTAGTTGAGCAAAAGGTTGGTCAGAATGATGGTACGGCCATATTTGGCGGGGGGGATTTCTATACTCGCCGCGGGGACTTTGAGCTCGACAAGGACGGCTATCTGGTCAACGGGGCGGGGTATTACCTCAAGGGGCTGTCTATTGATGCGGGTACCGGAAATATATCAGGCTCCGTACCTCAGGTTATCCAGACGTCCAATGCGTTTTTGCCTGCCGAAGGCACTTCACGCATAAAATATGCACTCAATCTGCCCCAGTTACCCAAGAATGTTGCCTATGATCCTGATACTGCGGGCAGCGAGCTGCTGGTGGTTGCTGACTATGCTGTGGACCCGACCGTGGGTGGTGCTGGGATTGTACAGGCGGCGGATGGGGATGTTTTCCTTGAGCAGTCTATTGCCGGTGGCGCGATCACCTCCTATGCCAGCAACGGTTCGCCCGTGAATGTGCAGTTGCGCTGGGCAAAAATCGATAGTGCCGAGGTTGGAGCCGGGGACGAATGGAACCTGTTCTATCTCAGCGACAGCACGGCAACCGGCACCGACACCATGTGGACGAATGTGGGCACGGATTATGCTTTTAATGCCAGCGGTTCTCTTGCGCCGGCCGTCAATTCCATAACGTTGAGCGGCATGACCATAAATGGAACCCTCATTGGTGATGTTGTGCTCGATCATGGTTCGGGCGGGGTCAGTCAGTTTGCTGATGCAAACGGACAGACGCAGGTCACAACCCTTGCCCAGGACGGGTATTCCAAGGGTGAGTTTGTGTCAGTGGCGGTCAACAATACCGGGCGTGTTGTTGCTTCCTATTCCAATGGGCAGCAGGTAGAAATTGCCTCGGTGGTCCGGGCCGACTTTAATGCGGTCAATCAGCTCAAACGTCATGATGGCGGGATTTTTTCGGCTACGTCAGAATCCGGCGGCCCAGTTTATCAGACTGGTGGGGGTATAATAGGGGCCTCGGTCGAGTCCTCGAACACGGATATCTCTGAAGAGTTCACCAAACTGATTGTGACCCAGCAAGCCTATGCTGCGGGCACGCGGATTGTTTCGACGTCAGATGAGATGCTTCGGGAAGCGCTCAATATGCTGCGCTAGGACCTTTTTTGAACCTGTGGGTCGACGCATGCGTGTTGGTTGCGCCGACTTGTCCCGGAAAAGAAAGGACAATTTAGATGGGTCTGAGTGTTTCACTATCCAATGCCCTGTCGGGGATGAATGTCACCCAGTCCGGGCTCAGTGTGCTGTCGCGCAATGTTGCCAATGCGGGAACGCCCGGTTTTAATCGACAGTCCCTCACCGTCGTGGAATCCAATGGTGGTTTCAGTTCATATGCCACTCTGTCTGGAATTCAGCGGGCGTTCAACGAGGCGCTGCAGGCCCAGTATACCTCACAGGTCTCTTCAACCAGCAGCGCCGGTGTGCGGGCCGACTTTCTTGAGCGTCTGGAGACGTTTCTTGGCATGCCGGGAGATCCCAATTCACTTGACAAGCTCTACAGTGATTTTCAGAATTCCATGCAGGCGCTGGCGGTCAGTCCCGATGATTATGCTACCCGCTCGCAAGCCGTGGCGCAGGCGCAGGCTCTGGTTGAGGGGCTCAATAGTCTGACCAGCAGCGTTCAGGATCTGCGACGGGAAACCGAAACCCAGATTGGTGCCTATGTGGATGACGCCAACCGCATCCTTGGTTCTCTGTCCGACATTAATCAGCAACTCTATGATGCCTCAAACGGAGATGAGGTGCGTGCTTCCCTGCTTGATGAGCGAGACAGGCTGGTCAGCTCCCTGGCTGAAATCATTGATATCCGCACTGACTACCGGGACGATGGTACCGTTTCGGTTATGACCAACACCGGCCTTGGGCTGCTGGATGTGGGGGTTTCCGTGTTCGAGTTTGAGCGGGCGGGCAACCTTTCGGCCAACTCACTTTTTGACATTGATGATGCTGAAAACGGGGTTGGCGTACTCACCCTGCGCACCAGCTCGGGGCTTGGGCTAGATCTGGTTGAACAGGGCATTCTACGATCCGGGGCTCTTGGTGCCCTGGTTGAATTGCGCGATACCACCCTCACTCAGTTTCAGGGTCAGATTGATGAAATCGCGGCCAACCTGGCAACGAGTTTTTCGACCATCCAGACTGCGGGTACTGCCGTTACAGTGGGTGCGGCTGCCGGTTTTGAGGTGGATCTTGCAGACATGCAGGCGGGAAACAGTTTTTTTCTCAATTACACCGAAGGGGGGCAGGAGCAGCAGGTTCGTGTGGTCCGGGTGGATGATGCAAGCGTCTTGCCTCTGGACTATAATGATAGCAATGGCGTGAGGGTTGTCGGAATTGATTTCAGCACCGGCATGGGGGACGTGGCAAGCGACCTGGGTGCAATTCTGGGGGCTGGCCTTACGGTCTCCAATCCGGCTGGCGATGTTCTGCGCATCGTTGATGACGGCGCGCTGGGCACCACTGATGTGGCCTCGATGACAGCCAGCACCACTGTCACTGCCTCGCAAGGGGCGGGGCTGGCTCTCAACCTGTTTGTCGATGGCGGAAATGCAGCTTTTACCAACTCACTGGATGGGGGGCCGCAGAGGCGTGGTTTTGCTGGACGCATTGCCATAAATTCAGAGGTTCTGGCCGACAACACCCTTCTGGTTCAGCATACCAGTGGCGGTTCGCTGGGGGATTCGTCAAGAGTCGAGTATTTTCTCGATCAACTGGAAGCCAATCAGTTCACCTCCGATACGACCGCCTCTCCTGAACTGGGTGGCTTCCGCTTTAGTGGCAATGTGCAGGATTTCGTGTCCCAGATGTTGAATTTTCAGGGAAACTCGGTCTCAAAGGCGCAAAGTGACCTGCAAACCCAGGACCTTACCATGGGCACGCTGGACCAGAGGATGGAGCAGGAATACGGGGTCAATATTGATGAAGAAATGGCCCGCCTGATGGAGTTGCAGAACGCCTATGCGGCCAACGCGCGGGTGGTTTCGATTGTGCAGGAACTTTTGCAAACGCTGATGAGAATTTAGGGCAGGTCTGATGATTGTAAATAAGTCACTATTTCCATCCGCCATGAATTTTCGGGCTGTCACGAATATGCAGGATCGCTTTGCCGATTTGCAGGTGCAACTGGCAACGGGAAAAAAAATCACCACCCTGTCGGGTCTTGGAACCGACCGCAGCTATGATCTGACTCTCAGGGCCCGACTGGGACGTATCGATTCCTATCAGAAAACCATCCAGACCGTTAATCTGCGGCTGGATTTTTATGATAATGCCATGGTCCGGCTAGATCAGATCGAGGCGGATGCACGCACGTCGGCTTCTCCGGGTGGCTATGGGGCGGATGGTGTCAACCTCACCACTTCACCTTCGCTTTCAGAAGCAAGGTTGGATGAGGTTTTGAGCCTGCTCAATACCCAGGTATCGGGTCGTCATCTTTTTGGCGGCAGCATTACGGATAGACCCCCGGTTGCGTCAACCTCTGAAGTTCTGGATGGGGCAGGCGGGCGCGACGGTTTTCGCACTATCATGGGCCAACGAAAGCTTGCCGATGCCGGGGCCGATGGCCTGGGGCGTCTGGGGATTGTCACAGCAGCTGAAACCATCACTTTGTCTGAGGACGGGGTGCACCCGTTTGGAATGAAGCTGAGTACGCTCTCCAGCGATTCCGGGGGGATAACGCTTACAGCTCCCACCGGCGCGCCTGCATCGCTTGGGGTTGAGTTCACAGGACCTGTGGTTGATGGACAACGAGTAACCATTGGGTTGACCTTGCCGGATGGGGGTTCCTATTCGCTGGTGATGAGTGCTGTTACAGGTGCCCCGCAGACTGAGAATGAGTTCAGTATTGGCGCAACAGATGCTGACACAGCCACAAATTTTGCAGCAGCTCTTCAGGCGTCCCTTGAAGGAATTGGCGAAACCAGCCTTGCATCGTCTTCGGTTTTTGCGGCGGCAGATAATTTTTTCAACGGGCGAGGCGAAACCGTCATGCGCGTTGACGGACCGCCTTTTGAAACTGCAACGGCGCTGGTTGCGGGAACCGATGTCGACACTGTGTTCTGGTATGAGGGGGAGGATACGAGTGGGGTTCCGCGTCAGACCAATTCCGCCCGTATTGATGATACGACCAGTGTCAATTACGGGGTTCAAGCCAATGAGGAGGGGCTGGTGCAACTGGTACGCACCCTGGCGGCAATGGCAGCGGAAAACTTTCCCCTTTCAGACAATACCTCCGAGGGGCGCTTTGATTATATGGCCGAGACTCAGTTGCAACGACTTTCCGAGAGCAATAATGGTCTGAACGGCTCTATCGAGGTCATTTCGCTGGAACTCGGCATCGCCAGGGCGACCCTGAGCAATGTGGGCGAGAGGCATAATGCTTATAATAATCAGTTGGAAAACCTGCTGAGCGATATAGAATCGGCGCCCATTGAACAGGTTGCCATGGAGCTTAACGCCATTCAGATACGTCTTCAGGCGAGTTATCAGACCATGACGACGCTTAGTGAACTCACTCTGGTGAACTTCATT
Organism: Hyphomicrobiales bacterium; assembly: GCA_026981645.1. Classification (GTDB taxonomy): domain Bacteria; phylum Pseudomonadota; class Alphaproteobacteria; order Rhizobiales; family Devosiaceae; genus DROE01. Next base: position 36,532 of record JALSII010000063.1, read on the forward strand.
CGCTGATTTTCAATGACCTTGGAGCACCTGTGAGGTTGGCGGTGTGCCGGTTTTTAAGCGGCCTGGGGCCTTACACGCAATCCGGCTGCAATCTCGCGATTGATGCTGATGAGCACGTCGAGCATGTCTGGAGCCGGTTCGGACTGAATTTTGAGCGTGTGAGTGAGCACAAAAATTCCCAGATTTGCAATGTTCTGACGAATTTCTCGGGGCAGGGGGTTTTCGTCTTTGGTGACGCTTTCAGCAAACACTGTCCACAAGCGCCGATTATGGGTGAGAACCCGGTCCAGATCGGATTTAGCCTCTTCCCAATTGTCTTTAATGCGCGACATGTCGCTGGCAGCTCTGGAAAGCAATCCGGCTTCAAGTTCAATGGGGTCGGATGTTTGTTTTGCAACTTGCTGATATGCCTGGGCTGCCTGATGCTGCATCTAAAGAAGTTCCTGCTCGTAAGCGATTAATTTCTTGGTTGTTCTTAGCGCTTTGTACAAAGAACCGGTTAATATCTCGTTATTTATCTGGTCAAGCAAAGGGGTGGCAGAGGGGGCAGCCCTTACAAAGTCGTTGACCAGAGAAAAATACTGCTGACGCAATTTCGCAATATCGTCATCCAGATACATGAGCTGGATAGCAAAATAAATCCGCTTTGCCGGGGTATTTGCTGTTTCAGCGGTGAGGATATCTTTTTCACGCAGGATTGGCGTTTTACCATCTATCAAAAGACGGGTGCGCTGGTTTGAATTCGTAATAATGCAATTGCCGATAATCAGGCGCTCGTGCGGCTTGAGTTCAACCTTGAGTGACATGTTTGTCTCCGTTGCCCTTTGTGTTGGCCGAGTGAGGGCAGGGGCAAATTTGCTTTACTGCGAATCTTTTTTGTCCAATTTAGTGGTAGCAGACACAAAAAGAAAAGGCGGGACAAAGCCCGCCTTTTCCAAGATAGTGATTGCAGTTGCGTTCTACTAGAACAGACGCAGCACGTTCTGGTCGGCCTGGGATGCCAGAGACAGGGCCACTGAAGAAAGCTGCTGGCGGGTCTGCAATGCCAGCATGTTGGCGCCTTCAAGGTTGGTATCGGCCAGTGTCAGGTTGGCAGCACCGGTTTCCAGCGTGTTGATCAGGTTCTTGGTGAAATCCTGACGGACCTCGACCACCGACAGGTTCGAACCAAAGGTTGAGCCTTGCGAACGCAGGGACGAAATCGCCGTATCCAGTTCAGTCAACGAGGTGTCAATCGCTGTGTTGGACTGGAAACTGTCCGTTGAAGCGGCTGAAATGCCCAGTCCTGAAGCGTTGAAGGTTACACCGGTAACGCTCAGAGAACTGGAACCGTCTTCGTTGAAGATAACCGAAAGGCTATCGCCATTGAGCAGGTTGATACCGTTATAACTGGCATCCGACGCCAACTGGTCGATCTGGGTACGAAGATTATTGAACTCCGTTTCCAGTGCCTGACGATCAGTGTTGAAGGGAGCGGCGGTCGTGCCATTGGTTATACCAAGCTCGTCACCACCTGATATGGTGAGCGCATCGGTGTTTGTTGCAGCAGTCAGGGTGGTTACGTTGCCTGTCACCGAACCGGTTACGTTGGTCAGTGCGGCAAGAGCGGTTTCCAGGTCTGCGCGGGTATCAATGGTGCTCAGGTCAATGGTTTCGGCGGTGCCTGTGCCTACCTGTACCGATAGTGTGCCGGTAAAGCCTGCGACCTGGGTATTGGTTGCGCCAACCGTTGTTGTGTCAAAACCAACAGAAGCAATCGTTGCCGTACCACCCATGGTGATATCAGTGGTATTTGCTGATGCAGTGACAACAATTTCGCCATTGCCATTGAGTGTAACAGAGCCATTGGCGTTTCCATCAAGAGCAGTGACCAGATCATTAACGGTTGCGGTTGAGGCTGTTGCGGCGGTGTAGGTTGTGGTTGTT
>JALSII010000064.1 GCA_026981645.1 Hyphomicrobiales bacterium
CTTCTGGTCGTCCGCGGGTCGTTTGGCCAGTCGCATCGCAACGATGGCAACAAGCACCCCCCCCACAGCGGAAAATGTGTGGAAAGCATCCGAGATCACGGCAATGGAGCCGGTCCACAAGCCCACTCCCAACTCGATAATGAAGTAAATGCCGGTAAGCCAGGCGGAAATGGTCAGCGCAGTGCCGCTTGAAGGCAAATGCCCGGCGTGTCCACCACCAGGCTTTTGTTTATGGTCGACCATGGGAGCCAGTCCTAATTTGACACTTTATGAGTGCTGAGGTCTTTGAGAATGGGGCAATCGGGGCGGTGATCGCCTGCGCATTCGTCGATCAGGTGTGAGAGAGTGTCGCGCATGGACTTGAGGTCGGCAATTTTGGCTTCCACCTGTTTAAGGTGCTCATTTGCAATGCGCTTTACGTCAGCACTTTCACGAGTATCATCGTCGTAAAGCGCCAGTAGTGCCCGGCAATCCTCTATGGTGAAGCCAAGCGCCCGAGCCCGCCCCAGGAAAGTGAGTTTATGCAATTCCTTTTCCTGAAAGCTGCGGTAGCCATTGGCATCCCGAAGCGGTTTGAGCAGGCCAATATCCTCATAATAGCGGATGGTTTTTGCTGGCAACCCGGAGCGGGCCGAAACATCTCCAATATTCATAGCTGAGTTCCTTTCCTATTCGGCCGGGGCCGTTTGCATGGTGACTTGCGCCTTGGGTGCACTTGGTGTGTGCTCTTGCATGACGGGCTTGACCCAGCGCAGGCGTAGGGCATTTGTCAGCACGAACACACTGGACAGGCCCATGGCCGCAGCGGCGAGCATTGGCGACAGGGTGATGCTCCAGAAGGGGTAGAGAACACCCGCAGCAACCGGAATGAGCACAGTGTTGTAGGCAAAGGCCCAGAACAGGTTCTGGCGAATGTTGGACATGGTGCGTTTGGAGATATGGAACGCATTGACCACACCTTTCAGATCACCGGACATCAGCACAACGTCGGCTGCCTCGATGGCCACATCCGTACCTGTTCCGATAGCGATGCCGACATCAGCAACCGCAAGGGCGGGTGCGTCATTGATGCCATCACCGACAAAAGCCAGTTTTTCGCCATTGGCGCGCAGGCCCTCAAGGGTTTCCACCTTGCCCTCGGGAAGCACTTCGGCCACTACATGGTCAATACCAAGATCGGCAGCAATGGCCTCGGCGGTGCCCTGATTGTCACCGGTGATCATGGCAACCTTCAAGCCCAGATCGTGCAGGGCCTTAATGGCTTCGGGGGTGCTTTCCTTAATCGGGTCAGCCACAGCAATGACGGCGGCTATTTTGCCGTCAATGGCAGCGTAAAGAGGAGATTTCCCCTTTTTACCAAGGGCATCGCCCTGGGCTTCAAGGTCACCCAGTTCGATATTATCACGCACCATCAGGCGGTCAGCGCCGATGAGAACAGCCTTGCCCTCAACATTGGCCTGCACACCATAGCCCGTAATCGAGGTGAAGTCCTCAATCTTCGGCAATTTGATGCCCTCCCCTTCTGCGGCGCGAACAATTGCCTCGGCGATGGGGTGCTCTGATGTGGTTTCAACCGCGGCGACAAGGCGCAAAACTTCATCGCGATCAAAACCGTCGGAAACGATAAGGTCAGTCATTTCGGGGCGACCAAGGGTCAGGGTGCCGGTCTTGTCCACAGCAACAATGGTGGCCTCCTGCAGGGATTGCAGCGCATCGCCTTTACGGAAAAGCACACCCATTTCGGCAGCACGCCCGGTGCCAACCATGATCGAGGTCGGTGTTGCCAGCCCCATGGCGCAGGGGCATGCAATGATAAGGACCGATACCCCGGCAACAAGCGCAAAGGTCAGAGCCGGATCAGGACCAAAAATCAGCCAGACCACCACTGTAAGCGCGGCGAAAGCCATGACGATGGGTACAAACACGGCCGTGATCCTGTCAACCAGCGCCTGAATGGGCAGCTTGGCACCCTGGGCCTGCTCGACCATTTTAATGATCTGGGCGAGCATGGTATCATCGCCCACTTTGGTAGCCTTGAATGTCAGCGCACCAGTGCCGTTGACCGTACCACCGACTACCAGCGTGCCCTCTTCCTTCTCAACAGGCACAGGTTCGCCGGTAATCATGCTTTCATCTACATAAGAGGATCCGCTCAGCACGTCCCCATCAACAGGAATTTTTTCCCCGGGGCGCACATGAATGATGTCACCAAGCACAATTTGTTCGATAGGAAGTTCAACGACCTCGCCATCGCGCTCAACCCGGGCGGTCTTGGCCTGCAACCCAACCAGTTTGCGGATTGCCTCACCGGTACGCCCCTTGGCCCGTACTTCCAAAAAGCGCCCAAGCAAGATCAGCGTGACAATAACCGCCGCCGCTTCAAAATAGATGTGCCGCGCCGTCTCAGGCAGAATTGTCGGCACAAAGGTGACAATTACCGAATAAATCCAGGCCGCTGATGTGCCCAGGGCAACCAGAGAGTTCATATCCGGCGTACCTTTGAACAGGGCGGGGAAGCCCTTGGTATAGAATCGCAATCCGGGACCGAATAATACGATTGTTGTAAGCGCAAACTGAATATAGCGATCATTCTGTACACCCAGATATGTTTCTTTGAGTGTATAAATGGCATCAAACAGGAAACTGCCCATTTCAAGGAAAAATACAGGAGCGGTGAAGATGGCGGCCATCAGGGTCAAAAACTTGAGACGGCGCGCTTCGGCGGCCTTGCGCTCTGACTGGTCAACCTGTTCGGAAGACTTTACCTTGGCGGCATAACCTGTGTCGGCAACCAGAGCGGCAATTTCAGAAACGGTGACAGCACCGGCCATATAGCGCACCTGGGCGGTTTCTGTCGCAAGGTTTACAGATGCATCAAGCACTCCGGGGCCAGCCTTGAGAGCTTTCTCCACCCTGCCCACGCACGAAGCGCAGGTCATGCCTTCAATTTCAAGGGTTACTTCTTCAGCGACTGCCGGGTAGCCGACATCATTGAGTGCCTCAACAAGCATTTCGGTAGTGACTGTGTCATCATGCTCAATCCGGGCCGACTCAGTGGCAAGGTTCACCGAAGCCTTGGAAACGCCGGGCACTGCGGAAAGGGCTTTCTCCACCCTGCCCACGCATGAAGCGCAAGTCATACCCTCAATTTGAAATGATGAAGACTGTTGAGTGGCCATACTGATTCTCCTGCTGGAAATTGTGAATTGTCCTGCTTGATAAGGGTTCCAGCAAGTGGAAGGTCAAGCCTTAATTTGGAACAGCTTGAATCGTATTCGTGAAGCACGGCATCTGGACCGGAAAGCGCCTGCTGGCTCGGAACTGCTCTCCCTGCCAATCCATTGTATTTGTTCAAGTTAGCGTTTGCATTTGTAGTTTTTTCAAGGAGGCACCATGGGATCCCCAGCACGGGAAAAGTTATCACGGGATGGATATTTAATCGCTCGGGAATATCTGAATGCGGACGCACTTGATAACCTGCGCGCGATTTCACGGGATGTGCTTGATATTTTACCCCGGGAGCAATTCAAGACTTCAGGTGGTCGGTATAATGTCAGCTCGTACGCGGCATTTGCCGAGATTATTGCCCTGCCTGACAGCGGCAAAGTTATGGCAGAGCTGGGACTGGCGTCATACAAATGGGGGGGCGCACACCTGATATCCAGACCTGGTTACTCGCCGCCCCAATTCTGGCATCAGGATTGGTGGGGCTGGTCGAATGGTGTTTCCTATCATGAAAAACCTTTGGTTTTGGACTTCATCTATCACCTCTCCGATACCCGGTGGGAAAGTGGTTGCCTGCGCGTTATTCCGGGTTCGCACCAATTCTGGCATGAACTGCACCAATTACCAGAAGTGCGGGATGAAGGGCCAAGCTGGAGTGAACATAGAGAAAATATCGCCTCGCAATCTCATCACGACGAAGTCGCCATCTTGGTCAACCCCGGTGATCTGGTGATCATGGACAACCGCCTGCTGCGATCTGCCTACGCCAATGCCAGCAATGAAGAGCAAAGTATGTTGATACTCTCCTATCTTCCAGAGTTTGAAACAATGCCTTTTCCTATCCAGCACAGGTTTTCAAGATTATTTGCTCAGCTTGAGAATGACAGAAGCTCGCGAAAAAAGGGACGCAAGTCCCCGTTTGACTGGCCAGAGGAGAAACGCGCCATTGCCCGGCACCTGTTTCCCCAGGGGTCAACGAGCGCACCTGCGGAACCCATAAACCGCAAACCTGCCAGAGTGCGCATGCTGGAGCGCTAGGCTAGACCCCTTTGGCTCTACATGCCCTGATAGTTGGGGCCGCTCCCCCCTTCGGGAGGAACCCAATCTATGTTTTGGGCCGGGTCCTTGATGTCGCAGGTTTTGCAATGCACGCAATTGGCTGCATTGATTTGAAAGCGCGGTTTTCCGTCTTCATCGCTGAGGATTTCATAGACCCCGGCCGGGCAATAGCGTTGGGCCGGTTCGTCAAAATCCGGTAAATTGATTTTCAGCGGGATTGAAGGATCTTTCAGTACCAGATGCAGGGGCTGGTCTTCTTCGTGAGACAGATTGGCCAGGAATACCGAAGAGGCCCGGTCAAAAGTCAGCCTGCCGTCGGGTTTGGGATAGTCGATTTTTTTGCTGTCGCGCACTTTTTTCAATGCGGCATAGTCGGGGCTGTCATGGCCAAGGGTGCCAAAAACCGAAAAGCCCAGCAGGGTATTGCTCCAAAGATCAAACCCGGAAAACAAGGTGCCAAAAGCTGTACCGAACCTTGAAATCAGCGGCTTGGTGTTGCGCACCTTTTTCAGGTCGGTTTTGATTGCACCGTCCGTTACCCTGGCGTTGAGACCTGCAAGCAGGTCGTTGCCCCGACCGACGGTTAAGGCTTCAAAAACCGCCTCGGCGGTTTTCATGCCGGACCACATGGCATTGTGGGTGCCTTTGATGCGCGGCAGGTTCATAAAACCGGCAGAACAGCCGATCAGCGCCCCGCCGGGAAAGGCAAGTTCGGGGATTGACTGCCAGCCCCCCGAACTCATGGCGCGGGCACCAAAGGAGAGGCGTTTACCCCCCTCCAGCAACCGGGACAGGTGCGGGTGGGTTTTGTAGCGCTGCATCTCATCGAAGGGCGAAAGAAAGGGGTTTTTGTAGTTCAGATGCACCACAAAGCCCAAAAAAATTCTGTTATCGGCAGCGTGATAGACAAAACCGCCGCCGCCGGTGTCGTTATCCAACGGCCAGCCAAGGGTGTGTTCCACATGCCCCAGACGGTGTTTTTCCGGATCAATCTCCCAAATTTCCTTGATGCCAAGGCCGTATTTTTGCGGTTCGGCCTTCTCGTCAAGGCGAAATTTTGCCATGAGCTGTTTGGCCAGCGATCCGCGCGCGCCCTCCCCGATCAGAGTATAGCGCGCGTGCAGTTCCATGCCCGGCACAAATTCGGGTTTTTCGCTGCCATCGGCGACGCGGCCCATGTCACCGGTGGCCACGCCTTTTACCGAACCATCCTCATTATAAAGAATTTCGGTGGCGGCAAAACCGGGGAAAACGTCAATTCCCAGCGCTTCGGCCTGTTCCGCAAGCCAGGCACACAGGCTGCCCAGGCTGGCAATGTAGTTGCCGTGATTGCTGAACAGAGGTGGCAGCAAAAAGCGCGGAATTGAGAACCCGCCCTTTTGGGTCAGCATACGAAAACTGTCGCTCGTGACTTTGGTGTCAAGGGGAGCACCCCTCGCCTTCCAGTCGGGGATCAGTGCGTCAAGGGCCACCGGGTCCAGCACCGCGCCGGAGAGCACATGCCCGCCGATCTCGGCGGCTTTTTCAAGCACAATTACGGAAATTTCAGTGCCGGAAGTGTCGGCGAGCTGTTTGAGGCGGATGGCGGCAGCAAGCCCGGCGGGTCCGGCACCCACCACCACTACATCAACCTGCATGGCCTCGCGCGCGCTCACAGTTTTGAGGTGAGTTCGGGCACTGCTTCAAACAGATCGGCGACCAGCGCGTAGTCGGCAATCTCAAAAATGGGGGCATCTTCGTCGGAATTGATGGCGACAATGGTTTTGGCGTCCTTCATCCCGGCGAGGTGCTGAATGGCCCCGGAAATGCCGATAGCGATATAAAGGTCGGGCGCAACCACCTTGCCGGTCTGGCCGACCTGACAATCGTTGGGCGCAAAATCCGCATCCACCGCGGCGCGCGATGCACCAATGGCGGCCCCCAGTTTTTCAGCCAGCGGGAAAAGCAGTTCCTCAAACTTCTCTTTTGAGCCAAAGGCCCGCCCACCCGAGACAACGGTTTTGGCGGTGGTCAGGTCAGCGCGGCCACTGTCGGCAAGTGCCTCGCCCACGAAGGAGGATTTGTCATTTGTGATATTTGAAGAAATCGCTTCAACAGGCGCACTGGCATCGCTCCTGACCGGCTCAAAGGCGGTTGTGCGAACGGTGATGACTTTTTTTGTCTCGTCGGAGCGTAGCTTTTGCAGCGCGTTACCTGCGTAAACAGGTCGGACAAAGGTATCGGGGGCGATCACCTCGATGATTTCAGATATCTGCATAACGTCGAGCAAAGCGGCGACCCGGGGCAAAACATTTTTGCCGTTGGAGGTCGCGGGGGCGAGGATTGCGTCATAGAGGCCAGCAAGTTCGAGCAGCAGGTCGGCAACTGGCTCGGCCAGATGATGAGCAAAGGTCTCGCTATCAGCGTGCAAAACCTTGTTAATGTCGCGCAGTACTGCGGCGCTCTTGGCAACTGAAGCGCAGTTCTTACCCGCAACCAGCACATCAACCTCGCCAATAGCCAGGGCGGCGGTGGCGGCACGGGCAGTGGCTTCGTTCAAAACCGAGTTGTCGTGCTCGGCCAGCAATAGAACTTTTATCATCGCACCCTCACAATATGCCAGCCTGATTTTTCAGCCTGTCCACAAGTTCATCAACCGAAGCGACCCGGATGCCGGGCTGGCGTGGGGGCGGCTCAACTGTTTCAAGGATGGTCAGGCGCTGGCGCACTTTAACACCCAGTTCTTCAGGCGTTGTAATGTCCAGGGGCTTCTTCTTGGCCTTCATGATGTTGGGCAGGGTTGCATAGCGCGGCGTGTTAAGACGCAAATCCGCGCTCACAACAGCGGGCAGGCTCAACCTTGTGGTCTGCAACCCTGCATCCACTTCACGGGTTACCTGAACCGAATTGTCAACCACTTCGATTTTTGAAGCGAAGGTGCCCTGCCCCCAACCCAGAAGTGCCGCCAGCATCTGCGTGGTCTGGTTGCAATCATCATCAATCGCCTGCTTGCCCATCAGCACCAGCTGAGGCTTTTCCTCAGTAACCACTGCCGCAAGTATTTTGGCAACGTTAAGCGGTTCAACGTCCTCTTCTGCGGTGACCAGAATTGCACGGTCCGCCCCCATGGCCAGCGCAGTGCGCAAAATGTCCTGCGTTTTTTCAATGCCGATGGAAACAGCAATGACTTCGTCAGCCTTTCCCGCTTCCCTGAGCCTTACGGCCTCCTCCAAAGCGATTTCATCGAACGGATTCATCGACATTTTCACGTTGGTTTTATCAACGCCCGAACCATCGGGTCTGAGCCGGATATGGACGTTAAAATCAACCACACGCTTGAGGGGAACCAGAACCTTCATCGCAACCTATCTCTCGCAAAAACAGAAAGCAAAAATCCGCACTGATAGTGTCTGTTGGGGCTGGTCTATACGCTTATTATTGACCGCGCAAACAAACTCTTTTCCCGCTTCGATGGCGGCGAAAGCAGAAGTGCCAGTCAGGGGCGCAAAAAATTGAGACAGTAAGGAGTAACTGCAAAGTTCTGCCACAGGCTCACACGAATGTAGC
>JALSII010000065.1 GCA_026981645.1 Hyphomicrobiales bacterium
GCCCGTTTCTTGATATGGGCACGCTGGAAATTGCCGAAATGATGAGCATGGGGGGCGGGTAATGTCAGATGGTGGGCTAAATGTGTTCAATACATTTTTTTGTTATCCCAATTGCGATAATTGGGCACCCACCGTTTCGTCCAGCATCAAGTCTATATAGTAACTTTCCCATCCACGTAGTCGAAGCACCAAATTTGCTGACAACCAAGTCTTTTCCAGGATAACCACTTTTCGTTAATACGTTACCCAAGCTTCGAAAATAGCTGTTATCCAAATCAGATCCTCTGGTCAGTATAATTCCAAGGTCAATCGCGCCTGCTTCATAAAAGGCGCTGAATGCTGACAGGTCTCGGTCATATGTCTGGTCTTTGCTGTTCCACTCCAAATCCAGCGCAACTCTCCCCTTTAGAAAATCAATTCTGTGACCATCGAGAAATCTTTTCCTTTCCCATTCGGCAAGAAGATTTTTTTGAGTTCCCCGCGCAGGAAATAGTCTTACACTCAAATCTGCCTGTATCTGCGTTTCAACCCAGTCATTGGAAAATAATGTGTCTACATAGGCGGCAATTGGCCCTTTGTTTCCTCCGGGCATTCGAATCATGTTGGTGTTAATTTTGAAGGCCGTAAGGGCTTTGCAGATTTCTTCAAAATGCATGGGGAAGCTACCTGTCAGGATGGTTGCTGCATTTCGATAGCTATAGATTTCAAATTTTTCAGATAAATTCTTACCAAAGCAACTCACCACCAGTTCAGAAGGATCTGCAACTTTTCCTCCACTGGTGTTTTCCACCTGCTCAGGCTGTGTATTCATTCGGCGGCAACGCTTGAATTGTAGGCGTAGGTATCCCAAGAGGGCTTGTAGTCATTTGTCGCTTGATTACCCCATACGGTCCAGTTGTTTTTTTTACCTCGTCCAAATAGCTCAAGATAAGGCCCGGGGCTGCAACTTTCAATGATATCATATTGTTCATCGGGCTTGCGCGAGTGTTCTCTCTTTCTAGTTGCGAATAAGTTTACTTGTCGACGTCCTGGCGCTAGAGTTCGGGCATTTTTTCCACGAACACCAAACAGAATTATTTCCGTAACATTACGAAAATAAAATCCGACACCACGCCCGTCTGAGCCACCATCTTTTCGAATTTTATGCCAGATTATGTTGGATTTGTAGGTAAATCCCCATTCTGAAAGAACCCGCAATCCGTCTGGAAGCAAGGCGTTAGGAACCCATAAATAACAGTGCGCCGTGTCCTGCAGGTAACTTGAAACCGGTAGCTTGCAGATTTCATCCAGTGTAAGAGTGGGGTACCTCGCGAGCCGTTTGTGCTCAGGAGCGACTTTGCCAGTGCGGTTCGTAAACCGCCATGGCGGATCAGCCATGATGGTTGCAAATTTCTCTCCACACAAGAAACTGTGCATATCTTGGGCAACTTTGGAACTGGGGTCAGGCATCATTATTATCCTGCTATCTAATTGCTCCAATCACTAACAGAACAAATGGCAAACAATCAATCATGAAGTTTCCATTCTCACATGGGCCAGATTATCAAAATCATCGGCACGGCAACGGCGGTAACTATGATTTCAAGCGGCAGGCCCATGCGCCAGTAATCGCCGAACTTATATCCCCCCGGACCCAGAATGAGCATGTTGTTCTTGTGGCCGATGGGGGTGAGGAAGGCGCAGGATGCGCCAATGGCCACCGCCATCAAAAACGGGTCGGCGCTGGTGCCAAGAGTGTTGGCGAGTTGAATGGCGATGGGAGCGGCAATGATGGTGGTGGCCGTATTGTTCAGGACATCGGACAGGGTCATGGTGGTAATCAGGATAACCGCAAGGGCCACCCAGCCCGGAAGACCGGAGGTGGCACCGGCCAGCCAGCCGGCAATCAGGGCGGTGCCCCCGGTTGAATCAAGGGCGGCGCCCAGCGGTATCATCGAACCGAGCAGCACAATCACCGGCCATTCGACGCTATCGTAAAGTTCGCGCAGGGGCAGAATATCAAACAGGACCAGCCCGACAGCGGCCAGCGCCAGAGCAATGGGCAGGGGTACAAATCCAAAAGCGCCAAGCCCGATGGCAACGGAAAACATGCCGATTGCACCCCAGGCCTTGTCGTGGCGGGTCACCGTCAGGTTGCGGTCAGCAAGGGGCAGGATGCCCAGACGCGCATAAACCTCGCCCATGGTGGAAGCGTCCCCCAGCAGCAGCAGAATATCGCCCGGTTTCAGTTTTGTGCGGCGCACGCGCTCTTTGATGGTCTTGCCCATGCGGGAGAGGCCAATCATGGAAACACCGTGGGCGCGCAACATCTGGATTTCATTGGCCGAACGGCCGACCAGTCGGCTTTCGCGGGTAACAACGGCTTCGGCCAGGGTCTGGCTTGAGGAGAGTTCGGCAATCTGGCCTGCCTTGCCCTGAAACTTGATTTTCAGCGCGCCCGAAAGGGCGTTGAGCGCTTCGGTGCTGCCCTGAATGATTAGAATATCGTTGGCCCCGATTTCGGCCAGGCGGGCCCGACCGGGCAGGCGCTGGCCCTTGCGGACCAGTCCCAGCACCACGCAGTCATTTTCTTCGGCGACCTCATCAAGGTCCCGTACCTTCTCGCCGATTATTCTGGCGTTCTCGGGCACCACCAGTTCGGCTACATAGTCGCCGACGCTTTCAAGCTCCTCCATGGGGGTCTGTTTGGAGCCGTGGTCGGGGATGAGGCGCCAGCCGATTAGTGCGATAAAGGCAAGGCCGGCGAGGGCAACCGCCAGCCCGACGGGGGCAAAGTCAAACATGGCAAATGGTGCCCCCAGCGCTTCGTTGCGATAGGAGGCGATGATAATGTTGGGCGGGGTGCCGATGAGGGTCGCCATGCCGCCAAGAATGGTGGCAAAGGAAAGCGGCATCAGCGAGCGGGACGGGGAGCGCCCAGACTGGCGGGCGGCTTGAATGTCCACCGGCATCAGCAGGGCAAGGGCGGCCACATTATTCATGAAAGCGGAAAGTGTTCCCCCGATTACTCCCATCAGGGTGATATGGGCGGCGAGCGAACGGGAGCGGTCAATGGCAAGGCGGGTGATGAGGTCCACAGCGCCCGAACGCATCAGCCCGGCTGAAATGACCAGCACCAGCGCCACGATGATGGTGGCCTCATGACCAAAGCCTGAAAACGCGGCTTCAGCAGGCACTACCCCCAGCACCACCCCGGCTATGAGGGCGGCAAAGGCCACCAGGTCATAACGCCAGCGGCCCCAGAGCAGGCCAACCAGAACAAAACCGATGAGAGAAAACAGGATGATTTGCTGGGAGGTCAAATTTATGTCTCTTTGCTGTTGCCGACAATTGCAGTGACAAGTTTTGGGGCAGATAGCAAAAAGTCGCAAGGCGGGATTTGGCAAAAAAATGGGCGGCCTTGGAATGCTGGCAGGAAAAGTGCCTGGCGGTTTTCCGGTTCGCCAGCATGACCACTAAAATTTGCCGCCCGCCCCCGCGTAAGTCGCGAGCGAAATGAACAAGAGCGTACCCATAAAAAAGCTGAAGCACTCTATGGCAAAAAAATGGGCGGCCTTGGAGAAGCCGCCCGATTTGAAATCATCTGCCGGGAATGCCCGGCACCGCTCAAATGACTGAACAGAGGTCTATCAGGGCGCTTTTAATGAAAATTGCGATAAACCGATAAAATTTTAGGCAAAGTCCACCAATGTCCACCAAAGTTTGGCAAAGTCTTGCGAAGGTTGGCGGGGCTAAAAACTTCCGTGGCAGTGCTTGAACTTTTTACCCGACCCGCAAGGGCAGCGATCGTTGCGGCGGGTGGTTCTGAGCTGTTCGGGGGTCAGGGTTTTGCTTTGTGCTTTCTTGACTGCTTCGGCATCAAGGGGGTCGGCTTCATCCATTGTTGCCTGTGTCGCTCCAAGAGCCCCGGCATCCGCGGTCAGCGGTTTGAGTGCCGGATCAGGCTGGCGGATCTGGACGTTGATATGGGCCAGTTGTGAAGTAACCAGTTCGCGCAGGCTGTCGAGCAGGGTCTGGAACAGTTCATAGCTTTCCTGCTTGAACTCGTTCAGCGGATCACGCTGGGCCAGACCGCGCCAGCCGACGACCTTTTGCAGATGGTCAAGGGTAAGAAGATGTTCGCGCCACAGACCATCCACCGAGTTGAGCAGGATTTGTTTTTCCACCTGCCGCATGATTTCGGGTCCGTACTGAGCGGCCTTTGCAGCCATGACCTTGTTGGCAGCATCCACCAGACGCTCGCGCACGATGTCCACGTCGATGCCTTCTTCGTCGGCCCATTCGGCTATGGGGGCTTCGACATTAAGGTAGGTTTTGGCCGCTTCGGTCAGCTGTTCGGTGTTCCACTGCTCGGGGTAGGAATTTTTGGGGATGGCCTTTTCGATGATGACATCGACCACGTCCTCGCGCATGTCGGCGACGGTGTCTGTCACGTTATCGTCGTCCATCAGGTCCAGACGCTGTTCGAAAATCACCTTGCGCTGATCGTTCATTACATCATCGTACTTGAGGATGTTTTTGCGGATATCAAAGTTGCGTGCTTCGACCTTGCCTTGCGCGCGTTCAATAGCTTTGGTCACCCAGGGATGGGTGATGCTCTCACCATCTTCCAGTCCAAGTTTTTCCAGCATTGAATCCATGCGCTCAATGGGAAAAATCCGCATCAGATCGTCTTGCAGCGACAAGAAAAATTTGGAGCGTCCGGGGTCACCCTGCCGACCGGAGCGGCCACGCAACTGGTTGTCGATGCGTCGGCTTTCATGGCGTTCCGTGCCCACTACAAGCAGGCCGCCGGCTGCGAGGGCCTTTTTCTTGTCCATCTCGATGGCAGCGTCGATTTCAGCAATTTTTTTCTCAAGGGCTTGGCCTTCAAGGCCCTCGGTCTCCGCAGCAATGCGCAATTCCCTATTGCCGCCAAGCTGGATATCGGTGCCGCGACCGGCCATGTTGGTGGCGATGGTGACAGCACCAGGTACCCCGGCGTCGCCGATAATCTGGGCTTCCTGTTCGTGGTGGCGGGCATTGAGAACCTTTATATTCTTTGTGCCGATTTTTTTCAGCCTTTGGGCCAGATCTTCGGATTTTTCAATCGAAGTGGTGCCCACCAGAACCGGCTGCCCGCGCTCCTGACAATCCTTGACCAGTTCAGCAATTGCGGTGAATTTTTCCTCGGCTGTGCGGAAAATCGCATCATCCTCATCTACACGGGCAGCATCGACATTGGTGGGGACGGTTACGACCTCAAGAGAATAGATGTCGATAAATTCCTGGGCTTCGGTAGCGGCTGTTCCGGTCATGCCTGCAAGCTTTTTATAAAGACGGAAATAGTTCTGAAAGGTAATGGAAGCCAGGGTTTGACTTTCGGGCTGAATGTTCGCGTTTTCCTTGGCTTCAAGGGCCTGGTGCAAACCTTCGGAATAACGGCGGCCAGGCATCATGCGCCCGGTAAACTCGTCAATGATGACCACGTCATTGTTGCGAACAATATAGTCTTTGTCGCGGGCAAAAACTTTGTGGGCCCTTAAGGCATTGTTGAGATGGTGGACGACGGATACGTTCTCGGCGTCATAAAGCGAGCCGCCGGTGATGACCCCATCGGCAAGCAAGTGCTTCTCAAGTTTTTCAATGCCCGCTTCAGTGAAATTTGCCGTGCGGGTTTTTTCGTCCAGTTCAAAATCATCCGGCTCGATAATGTCCATATATTTGTTGAGCGTGATATATTGTTCGGAGCGGTCCTCGGCGGGTCCTGAGATAATGAGGGGAGTGCGGGCCTCATCGATAAGGATTGAATCCACTTCATCCACGATCGCAAAATTGTGACCACGCTGCACCATCTGGGCGCGGGCGTGTTTCATATTGTCGCGGAGGTAGTCAAAACCGAATTCGTTATTGGTTCCATAGGTGACGTCTGCAGCATAGGCGGCCTTGCGCTCCTCATCGGAAAGGCCATGCACAATGACCCCGACGCTGAGCCCCAAAAACTTGTAAATCTCTCCCATCCAGGCGGCATCACGCGAGGCCAGGTAATCATTGACGGTGACGACGTGCACGCCCTTGTCTTCCAGGGCATTGAGATAAACGGCCAGCGTTGCGACAAGGGTCTTGCCTTCACCAGTGCGCATTTCGGCGATCGCATGATCGTTGAGCACCATGCCGCCAATCAGCTGCACATCGAAATGTCTCAGGCCCAGTGTGCGTTTTGAGGCTTCGCGCACGGTGGCAAAGGCGGGAACCAGCAGGCTTTGCGGGTCGGTTCCGGCTTTTATCTGGTCCCGGAACTCTTGCGTTTTGGCTTTGAGCTCTTCATCGGTCAGTTTTTCCAGCTCTGCTTCCAGAGCATTTATCGCATCAACTTTGGGCTGGTAGGCCTTGATGCGGCGATCATTGACAGAACCGAATATTTTTCGGGCGAACGCGGCGACAACCATTGAGTAAACTTCCTTCAAAGACAGGCGGACAGGGGCGCCTGAAATGGGCAATTCGCACCGCCTACCAGTTGCGGAGCAGACTGCGCCAGAGGCGTAAAAAACCAACTGCGGGGCAGATGTAGAAGCGAGCAGGTGTCTTGTCAACGCCTCCAAAATGGTCCAAACCAATGAGCTTGAAGCAGTACATGTGCGCAAAGACAAATCGGAGACAAAAAGATGATCCCTCAAATGGGCAGACAGACGGCCAGGTCGCTGATGATTGCGGTGGTATTGCTGGGGAGTGTTGCCGGCGCGGCAGTGGCTCAGGATGCCAACTCAGATGTCAGTTCACCGGCAATGTCGATTGTTGCAACGGTTGACGGGGTTTCTATTACTGAGGCGGAACTGATATTTGCAGCGGAGGATCTGGCGCAGGATTTAAGCTCGGTTCCCCCCGCCGAGCAGCGTGCATTTCTTATCAGCGTTCTGATTGATATGAAGCTGATGGCCAATGAAGCGCGAAAGCTGGAGTTGGACAAGGCTGAAATCTTTGTACGGCGCAAGAGCTATCTGGAAGAACGGGCGCTACGCCGGGCCTATTTCACGACCTTTGTAGAAGCCGAGGTCACCGAGGAGGCCACGCGGGCCGCTTATGAAGAATTGATTGCCGCAGAGGCGCCGCGCGAGGAAGTGCGGGCGCGCCATATTCTTCTGGGCTCCCTTGAGGATGCAGAGGCAGTGATTGCTGAACTTGAGGCGGGGCGGCCCTTTGAAGATGTGGCCCGGGAAAAGTCCACCGGCCCATCCGGCCCCAATGGTGGTGATCTTGGTTATTTCGGGCGCGGGCAGATGGTGCCCGAATTTGAAAACGCGGTTTTTGCACTTGAGACCGGACAGACTTCCGAGCCGGTTCAGACCCAGTTCGGCTGGCATGTCATTAAGGTGGAGGAACGTCGCCAGAGCGCGCCACCCCCGTTTGAACAAGTGGCCGCCCGTTTGCGCCAGCAATTGCTGATCGAGGCCTTTGAGGCGCAGGTGGAGGAGTTGAAGTCTTCAGCGGTTATTGAAATTACCGATCCCGAGCTTGCTGCCGCGTTTGAGGCGCAGAATAGCGCCAACTAGGGTCAGGACCCTGGGTCGGTCTTCCAGTTGGCCTGATGTCAGGCCTTTTGTTGAGGTCACACGAATGGACTTGCCGCTTTCTCCGCTGGCCCCGCACAGTTTTCCCGAGCTTGGTCCCATTGAGGGTGTCAGCTTTTTTACTGGTGCGACACCGGATGTGAAAGGCGACCGTGACAATGTGCTGCTGGCGGTTTTGGAGCCTGCCACGGTGGTTGCCGGAGTGCTGACACAATCAAGGTGTGCGTCAGCGCCGGTTGAGTGGTGCCGAGCCCATCTGGGTGCCGGTCGTGCCGGGGCGC
>JALSII010000066.1 GCA_026981645.1 Hyphomicrobiales bacterium
GCCGGGCCAACCTTGCGGGCAATCATGGCGTTGGGGAAGTTCCACGGGGTGATAGAGCCAACAACACCCACGGGCTGTTTGAGCACCACAATGCGCTTGTCTTGGCTGTGGCCGGGGATGGTGTCGCCATAGACGCGTTTTGCCTCTTCGGCGAACCACTCGATGAAGGAGGCGCCATAGAGTATCTCGCCTTTGGCCTCGGTAAGGGGTTTGCCCATCTCTGCGGTCAGAATCTGAGCGAGGTCGTCGGCATTTGCAACCAGCAGGTCGAACCAGTCGCGCAGGAAACCGGCGCGCTCCTTGCCGGTCAGGGCAGCCCATTTTGGCTGGGCGGTGTGAGCGGCTTCTATGGCGGATTTGACTTGGGAGATGGAGAGGTCGGCGACTTGCGCAATCGTTTCGCCGGTGGCCGGGTTGCTTACGGTGAAGGTGTGTTCACTGCTGACCCATTCGCCATTGATGAAGGCGTTGGTTTTGAGCAGGGAGGGGTCTTTGAGATTGAGCATTTTGACGGGGCTTTTGTTTTCGTTCAGGAGATATTTATCCAGGTGGTTTTCAGCTCGGTATATTTTTCAAGTGCGTGCAGGGACTTGTCGCGGCCAAAGCCTGACTGCTTGTAGCCGCCAAAGGGCACGCTCATGTCGTCGCAATCATAACAATTGACATAGACCATGCCGGCGCGGATGCGCTTTGACACATTGTGGGCGGTGGTCAGGTCGTCAGTCCACACGGCGGAAGCAAGTCCGTAGCAGGTGTCGTTGGCGACTTGCACGGCCTCTTCGACATTTTCGACGGGGATGACCGAGAGCATGGGGCCAAAAATTTCCTGCCGGGCAATTTTCATGTGGTTCTTCACATTGTCAAAAACAGTCGGTTGCACATAACAGCCCCCTGTTTCAGTGCGGACGCGGGTGCCGCCGGTGGCAATGTCGGCGCCTTCGTCTTTGGCGCTCTCAACAAATTCAAGCACGCCGGTGGCGTGGTGTTCATCGACCAGCGCGCCCATGGTGGTCTTGGGGTCCAGCGGGTTGCCGGGCGCAAAATCTCTGGCCACCTCAACCAGGGTCTCAACCACCTCGTCATGGATGGAGTTTTCAACAATCAGGCGCGAGGGGCAGGTGCACATTTCGCCCTGATTGAAAAAGGCCGAGCCGGCAGAGGTTCTGGCTGCGTGTTTGGTGTCCCGGTAGCTGGCCAGAATGATGTTGGGACTTTTGCCGCCCAGCTCCAGACCCAGTTTTTTGAGGTTGGAGCGGGCGGAATATTCCATGAAGGCCTTGCCGACCGCCGTCGAGCCGGTGAAAAACAACCCGTCCACATCCATGTGCAGCCCAAGGGCCCTGCCCGTTTGTGAACCAAGGCCGGGGAGAACATTGAACACTCCCGCCGGGATACCCGCTTCAATGGCCAACTCGGCCAGATGCAGGGCGCTGAGCGAGGAACGTTCCGAGGGCTTGAGGATTACCGAATTGCCAGTGGCAAGCGCCGGGGCCAGTTTCCAGGCGGCCATCAGCAGGGGGAAGTTCCAGGGCACGACAGCGGCAACCACGCCCAGCGGCTCGCGGGCAATCAGCGCCAGCGCGCTCTGGGCGGTGGGGGCGATTTCGTCGTAAACCTTGTCGATGGCTTCGGCATACCAGTCAAAGCAGTTGGCAACCGCGGGGATGTCTATTGCTGTGCTGTCGGCAATGGGTTTGCCCATATCAAGGGTTTCGGTAAGGGCAAGTTCGTTAGCATTTTTTCGGATGAGGCGGGCAAGGTTCTGCAAAGTCTTTTTGCGCTCAACGGGCGCGCGGGCCGACCAGCGGCCATCCTCAAAGGCCCGGCGGGCGGAATTGACGGCACGGTTCACATCCTCTTCATCGCAGCAGGCAATGTCGGCCAGATGTCTGCCATCAATGGGGGAGAGGGAGGCAAAGGTGCGTTCCGAAGCGGATTTGACAAATGCGCCATCGATAAAGGCATCGGTTCGGAAGCTGATGGTTCCGGCGAGCCTTTCCCAGTCTTTCAGCATATTTGGTGCCATGACGAACCTCCTTTGGTATGGGCAACTCGATATTGAAATATCTTCATGTCAGGCCCGGGCCAGGACCTGTTCCATGACTTCTGCCCCGGCGCGCCCGATACCGTCGCGGATGTCGGCTTCGGTGGCCCTGCACAGCGCTACGGCATCACGGGTGTTGAGGGCATCCAGAATCTCCTTGTGCCGGTCGACTTCATAATAGTCCAGAACCCGGTCCATGACCTGGCGCTGGAAGGGACCAAGCTGGAGCCAGACCGACTGAATGAGGGGCATGACGCTCTGGTTGGGATTGGCCGTATATAAAAGCTCGTGGAAATCCTGATTGAGCACGGTCAGGGCATTGTAGTCGCGCCCGCTGGCAGCCCTGTCCATGCGCTCGTCAAGCCGGGCCATTTTTTCTATGAGAATGTTGGAAACGTAAGGAAGCGCCCGTTCGGCGGCGAGGCATTCCAGGTGCACCCGCAGCAAAATCAATTCATCAAACCGGCCTTCATTCATTTGCGGAACCACGATGCGCCGATTGCCCAGAACTTCAAGGGCACTCTCGGAGCAAAGACGCCGAAGCGCCTCGCGCACCGGAGTGGGGCTGATGCCAAGATACACAGCGAGTGCCCGGATTTTAAGCGCCGTGCCGGGTACGATGGCTCCGGTCATCAGGGCATAGCGCAGGCGCGCATAGACATATTCGTGAGATGTCATCTGCCCGGTGCGTGCGATTGGGGGAATGGAAAACCCTGAGTTGGTGTTCATCAAAACCTGCCCTGACCTGCGATCCCGGTAATCCGGCGCAAAGCGCCAGAAATGCCTGAGTTGACTCAAATCTCAAAAAAGATATATCTTTTTAATAAAGGTATCACAATACCTGATACAAGGAAATGTCCCTCCATGCCTGAAGCTGAGTTCAAAAGCTGGCTGAAAGAGCACCCCGAAGTTGAAAGCGTGCAGGCAGCCCTGTTTGACCTTAACGGAGTGATGCGGGGCAAGCGCCTGCCTGTCAGAGACATCGGCAAGGTGCTCAAGGGTGGCGTCAGAATGCCGCTGTCAACGGTCGGGGTTGATATCTGGGGCGAGGATATTGAAGGCAGTGAACTGGTGTTTCAAAGCGGGGATGCGGACGGTATCTGCGAATATACCGGGCGCGAACCTTTGCCTGTCACCTGGACAGAGAAGCCCACCTTATTGCTGCCCCTGTGGCTGGCGCAGGATGACGGCACCCCGTTTGAGGGTGACCCGCGCCGGGCGCTGGGGGCGGTTTTGCAGCGCTTTGAAGCAAAAAAACTTACACCGGTAGTGGCGAGCGAGCTTGAATTTTATCTGGTTGAGGCTTCCGGGGACAGACCCTGTCCGCCGCTCTCACCGGTTTCGAGCCAGCGACTTGCTTCTGACGGGGTTTTGTCTCTGGACGAGTTGGAGCATTTCGAAGCGTTCCTGAACGATATCTATGGGGCCTGCCGGGCCCAGGACATTCCGGCGGATGCGGCCATTTCGGAAAACGGGGCCGGGCAGTTTGAAATCAACATGACCCATACTGACGACCCGCTCAAAGCCGCTGATGACGCCATCCTTTTCAAGCGGCTGGTCCGGGGCGTTGCCCGCAAACACGGTTTTGCCGCGACCTTCATGTCCAAGCCCTACGGGAATCGGGCAGGCAGCGGCTTTCACATCCACTTCTCTCTGCTGGATGAGGCGGGCAACAATGTTTTTGACGATGGCAGCGAACAGGGGTCCGGTATTCTGCTGAGCGCGGTGGCCGGTCTGTTGGCAACCATGTCTGAGCTGACGCTGACCTTTGCCCCGCACCTAAACTCGTTTCGCCGGTTGATGCCCGGCTCCCATGCTCCATCTGCAATCGGTTGGGGCTATGAAAACCGTACTGCGGCAGTCCGTATTCCGGCGGGACCGGCAAAAGCGCGGCGCATCGAGCACCGGGTGGCCGGGGCAGATGCCAACCCCTATCTGGTGATGGCCAGCGTGCTTGGGGCTGCACTTTACGGCATAAACAACCGGTTGACCCCGGCAGCGCCCATAACCGGAGACGCCTACTCTCAGGACCTTTTGCACCTGCCGCAAAGCTGGGGGCAGGCCATTGAAGCTTTTGCGCAAGGGGCACTGGTGGGGGAGGTCTACCCCAAACTTCTGCAATCCATGTTTGCCGGTTGCAAACGGCAGGAAATGGCAAAATTCCGCCGCCATGTATCGGGCTTTGAATATGCGGCCTATCTGGAGGCTGTGTGATGGGAGCGCTGGCGGTTCCTCGTGCCGGGGACGGCGGCCATATCAAGAGCTATTATGCGGCCAGTGCCAACGCGAGTCCTCGCCGCCCGGCACTTGTCGGGGCCAACGACACCGATATCTGCATCATCGGAGCTGGTTACAGCGGCCTTTCCGCCGGGCTTTTTCTGGCCGAAAAGGGTCACAAGGTTATCATCATCGAGGGTGTGCGGGTGGGCTGGGGCGCCTCGGGGCGAAACGGGGGGCAGATTATCAACGGGCTGAACGCTTCTCTTGCCACCATCAAAAAGCGTTATGGGGAGGAAACCGCAAAATTTGTTGCCACAAGCATTCAGGAGGGCGGCGAAATCATCCGCCAGCGCATCAAAAAATACGACATAGACTGCGACCTGAAACAGGGCAATGTGTTTGCCGCCATCACAGAAAAACACCTGCGTGAACTGGAGGCAAGAAAAATCCTTTGGGCCTCTTGTGGCATTGACAATCAGGAGATGCTCGACCGGGGAGCGCTGAAACAATATGTCAACAGTGCGCTTTATACAGGTGGCTTAATCGACCATAGCGGGGGGCATATGCACCCGCTTAATCTGGCGCTGGGGGAAGCGGCGGCGTTCGAGGAAAACGGGGGCAAAATTTTTGAGTTGTCGCCGGTTATTTCGGTGGATACGGCCAGCGCCCGCCCGGTGGTCAGAACAAAAAGGGGGGAGATGCGTTGCCGGACCCTCATCATCTGCGGCAATGCCTATCTGGGAGATGTGGTGAAGCCCTTGACCTCACGGGTCATGCCGGTTTCGACCCAGATTCTGGCAACAGAACCGCTGGAGGAGGCACTTGCCCGCGTGCTCATTCCGGGGCAGGCCTGCATCGAAGATGTCCGCTATATTCTTGACTACTATCGCCTGAGTGCTGACAATCGCCTGATCTTTGGGGGAGGAAGCGTTTATGGGGGGGCTGATCCGGTGGACATAGAAGCAAAGCTCAGGCGCAATCTTGCAAAAGTTTTCCCCCAATTGGCAGGGGTCAGGGTGGACTATGCCTGGAGCGGAAACTTTGCGCTTTCGTTTTCGCGCATGCCCCAGATCGGGCGGCTTGGAGCCAACATCTATTTCGCCCACGGCTATAGCGGGCACGGGGTGACCGCATCCCACTTGTTTGGCAAAATGCTGTCCGAAGCGGTGGAGGGGGACCTGTCGCGCTTTGACGTTTTTGCCGGGATTGGCTGGGTGCCGTTTCCCGGCGGGCGCAAGCTGGCCGTGCCCTATTCGGTTCTGGGATCGTGGTGGTACGGGCTGCGCGACAGGCTGGGTGTTTAGGGAGAAAATTACCAAACCAAAAACAAACAACCAACGAGGAGAGGAAAAAATGAAAAAACTAATCGTACTGGGTGCTGCGGCATCCGTTTTTGCAGGGGCGGCCATGGCCCAGGAGCAGACGCTCAACATTTATAACTGGTCCGACTATATCGCCGAGGACACGATCGAAAAATTTGAGGCCGAGACCGGCATCAAGGTCGTTTATGACGTTTATGATTCCAACGAGGTTCTGGAAGCCAAGATGCTGACCGGGAATTCGGGTTATGACGTGGTGGTTCCGACCTCGGACTTCCTGCAGCGCCAGATTGCGGCGGGGGCCTATCAGAAGCTGGACAAATCCCAGCTTCCCAATCTGGTCAATATGGACCCCGACCTGATGAAGGGTGCCGAAACCTACGATCCGGGCAATGAATATTCCACCATCTATATGTGGGGCACCACAGGGATTGGATATAACATCAATGCGGTGGCTGAGCGGCTTGGTGAAGATTATGAGGTCAACAGCTGGGAGCTGGTGTTTGATCCTGAAATTTCCGGCAAGCTGGCCGATTGTGGTATCTCGATGCTGGATGCGCCTTCCGAGATGATCCCGGCGGCGATGAACTATCTGGGTCTTGATCCGCGCTCGACCGACAAGGACGATCTGGAGGCGGGTGCGGCACTGCTTGAAACCGTGCGCGACAATGTCCGCTATTTCCACTCCTCGCAATATATCAACGATCTGGCCAACGGGGATATCTGTGTTGCAGTGGGCTGGTCGGGCGATGTTTTCCAGGCGCTTTACCGTGCCGAAGAAGCTGAAAACGGCGTTGAAATCGGCTATGTCATTCCCGATGAGGGTGCCTTGCAGTGGTTCGACATGATGGCGATTCCGGTGGATGCGCCCAACCCGGAGGCAGCTCACAAGTTCATCAACTTTGTGATGGACGCCCAGATTACCGCCGACATCACCAACTATGTCTGGTATGCAAATGCGAACAAGGCCTCCATGCCTCTGGTTGATCCCGACATTACCTCTGATCCGGGCATTTTCCCCACCGAAGCGGCAAAGGCCAGACTGTGGGCGGCGCAGGTTTATGATGCACGCACCGACCGCACCGTGACCCGTTTGTGGACCCGGGTAAAAACCGGCACATAAAAAAACCTGGGGCAGGGCGAAGTTAATTTTGCCCTGCCCTTTTTCACCGGAGGGGAAGTCTGATGAGTGAGCCAAAAAGCGCTGCTGAAACCAGGCCGTGGAAGGATCCGGCAGCGGTGCCCTTTATCAGTATCAAAAACGTCACCAAGAAATTTGGCGCGTTTACCGCTGTCAACAACATTTCCCTTGATATCTATCGCAACGAATTATTCTGCCTGCTCGGCGGTTCGGGGTGCGGCAAGTCCACCCTGCTTCGCATGCTTTCAGGTTTTGAGGAAATCACCAGCGGCACCATCGAAATTGACGGACAGGACATGGTTGGCATCGCCCCTTACGAGCGGGCAACCAACATGATGTTCCAGTCCTATGCGCTGTTCCCGCACATGAATGTGGAAAAGAACATTGCCTATGGCCTCAAGCGCGACGGTATGGGTGGGGCCGAAATCAAAGACCGGGTGGCGGAAATTCTCAAGCTGGTACAGTTGGAGGAGTTTGCCCGGCGCAAACCGGGGCAGCTTTCGGGCGGACAGAAACAGCGCGTGGCCCTTGCGCGCTCGCTGGTCAAGAAACCAAAAGTTCTGCTGCTGGATGAGCCGTTGGGGGCGCTGGACAAAAAACTGCGTGAGGAAACCCAGTTCGAGCTTATCAAGATTCAGGAGAGCCTTGGAGTTACCTTTGTGGTTGTCACCCACGATCAGGAAGAGGCCATGACCATTTCCACCCGCATCGGAGTGATGAACGAGGGCGAGATCGTGCAGGTGGGTGAACCCCACGAAATATATGAATATCCAAATTCGCGTTTTGTCGCCGGGTTCATCGGGTCGGTGAATGTGTTTGAGGGGCAGGTGGTGGACGATGAACAGGACCATGTGGTGGTGCGCTCGCCCGATGCGGGTATCGACATATTTGTCTCCCACGGGGTGAGTTGCGCGCCCAACCAGAAGGTCGCCTATGCCATCAGGCCGGAAAAAATCTCCATGAGCCGCGACCGGCCCAAGGACAAAAAAAACGTGACCAGCGGCATGGTTGAGGAGGTGGGATATCTGGGCAACCTGTCCATCTATCAGGTGATGCTTGAGAGCGGCAAACAGATCCGGGTGGCCAAGCCCAATATCGTCCGCCTCGATGAAGAAGCCATAAGCTGGGACGAAAAGGTGTTTTTATCCTGGGATGGCAGTGCCGGGGTGGTGCTGGTCTCATGAACGGTGCTGTGGAAAAAACAGGTTCCTCGCCGTTTGTGGCAACCCTGAAGCGTTTGCTCGCCAGAACCGGGCTTAGTGGCAGAACGCTGGTTATTGCAATTCCCGTCCTGTGGCTGTTGATATTTTTTCTGGCACCTTTCCTTGTGGTGGCAAAAATCTCGCTTTCCGAAGCGGCGATCGCCCGCCCGCCTTATCTTCCCCTTTGGGAGTGGAGCGAGGGCATGCTCATCATTTCGCTGAATTTTGCCAATTATCAATATCTGCTGGATGATGCGCTTTATTACCTGTCCTATCTGAGTTCGCTGAAGATTTCAGCGCTGTCGACCCTGTTTGCGCTGCTGATCGGCTATCCGGTGGCCTATATGATTGCGCGAGCACCGGACAATACAAGAAACCTGTTGCTGATGCTGGTTATCCTGCCGTTCTGGACCTCGTTTCTGCTCAGGGTTTACGCCTGGATTGGTATTCTCAAGGGTAATGGCGTCATCAACAACTTCCTGATGTCCATCGGGATAATCGACAGCCCCATCGTGATGATGCAGACGGATTTTGCGGTCTATGTGGGTATTGTCTATACCTATCTGCCGTTCATGATCCTGCCGCTTTATGCCAATCTGGTAAAACTTGATGAAAGCCTGCTCGAAGCGGCCTCCGATCTGGGGGCGCGACCCCTGACTACCTTTTTGACCATCACGCTGCCCCTTTCGATGCCGGGCATTGTTGCCGGCTCGATGCTGGTGTTTATCCCTGCGGTCGGTGAGTTTGTTATCCCGGCTCTGCTTGGTGGTCCTGACACGCTGATGATCGGCAGGGTATTGTGGAACGAGTTTTTCTCCAACCGCGACTGGCCGGTGGCCTCCGCCGTTGCCATTGCCATGCTGGTGGTGCTGGTGGTTCCGGTGATGATATTGCAGCGGTCCCAGGATGAAAAGGAGGAGGCGGCGTCATGAAAAAACGCTCCCGCTTTGTCCTGATCGTTGGCACACTGGGCTTTATCTTCCTTTATGCCCCCATCGTTTCACTGATAATCTTCTCCTTTAACGAGAGTAAACTTGTTACCGTCTGGGGCGGGTTCTCGACAAAATGGTACGGGGAGCTGTTCAGAGACCCCCAGATATTGGGCGCTGCCTGGATCAGCCTGAAAATTGCCGTTGTCAGCGCTTCGCTGGCGGTGGTTTTTGGCACCATTGCCGCCTACGCGCTGACACGGTTCGGCCGGTTCCGCACAAGGACATTGCTTTCCGGCATGATTACCGCGCCGCTGGTGATGCCCGAGGTTATCACCGGACTTTCCCTGTTGCTGCTTTTCGTGGCCATGCAGGGGTTGATCGGCTGGCCGGCGGGGCGCGGGGTGACGACAATCATCATCGCGCACGCGACGTTCGGGGCGGCTTATGTGGCGGTTGTTATCCAGTCGCGGCTGGTGGACATGGACATGTCCATCGAAGAGGCAGCCGCTGATCTGGGGGCCAAACCGCTACGGGTGTTTTTTGATATTACGCTACCGATTATCACTCCGGCCCTTGTTTCGGGCTGGTTGTTGGCCTTTACTCTGTCGCTGGATGACCTGGTGATTGCCAGCTTTGTTTCGGGGCCCGGCTCGTCAACCTTGCCCATGGTGATATTCTCCAAGGTAAAACTGGGGGTCAGCCCCGACATCAACGCGCTGGCAACCATCATTATTCTGATTGTTTCGGTGGGGATAATCGCAGCGGCGCTGATTATGCAAAGAAGCAGTCTCAAACAAAAGTAGTTTTGAAAATGTCCGACAAAGGCGATCAGGCGTTCCGCCGTACAAATCCTTATGGGCGCTGGCCCGAGATGACTTATGGAGGCGCGCTCAGTTTTTTGCGCCGAACCTATTCGCGCGACCTAAAAGGGGTCGATGTGGCGGTCAGCGGGGTGCCGTTTGACAGTGCGGTGACCTATCGCTCAGGTTGTCGCCTTGGCCCCCGTGCCATTCGCGAAGCTTCGGTGCAACTGGCCGAACTCAAAGCCTTTCCCTTCGGGTTTGATCCGTTTGATACGCTCTCGGTGGTGGACTGGGGCGACTGCATGCTGGACCCCCATCACCCTGAAACGGTTCCGCTTGATATTGAGGCCCATGCAGCAGCAATCATTGAAACGGACACCAAAATGCTCACCTTCGGAGGTGATCATTTTGTTGCCTATCCTCTGATTAAGGCCCATGCCAGAAAATACGGACCCGTTGCCCTTGTCCAGTTCGATGCCCATTGCGACACTTGGGAAGACGATGGCAAGAAGCTGGATCATGGTTCGATGTTTGCCCGGGCGGCAGTGGAGGGGGTAGTTGATGTTTCCAAGTCGACGCAGATAGGTTTGCGCACCTATAATGACACCGATTTCGGCTTTGAAATTCTCACCGCCCCCTGGGTGCATCGCAACGGAGTTGATGCCGCGCTCGATATCATAAAACAACGGGCCGGAGATGCGCCGCTCTATATTTCGTTTGATGTGGACGGGCTGGATCCCGCTTTTGCGCCGGGTACGGGCACGCCGGTGATGGGGGGGCTGGCCAGCTGGCAGGCGCTCGAACTCATCCGCGGCATGGGCTCGCTCAATCTCATCGGCATGGATGTGGTGGAGGTTTCTCCTCCCTATGACCATGCGGAAATCACCGCCCTTGCCGCTGCCAGTGTCGCCCATGACTGGCTGTGCCTGTTGGCGGAAAAGAAGGGCGCAAAACGGGCAGAGGTTGGCCGGGTCTGATGGATATGATGAAAATTGGAATATTGCAGGCGGGACGGACACCGCCGGAGCTGCGCCAGCGCCATGGTGATTATGACGAGCTTTATAAACACATGCTGGCGGGTCGCGGATTTGAGTTCGACACCTATCCGGTGCTCGAGGGGGTATTTCCGAGTGGGCCGGAAGCCGCTGATGGCTGGCTGATAACCGGGTCCAGATATAGTGCCTATGAACCCCATGAATGGATTGCTCCGCTGGAGGAATTTTTGCGCCAAGCTTATGGGGCGGGAGTTCCCGTTATCGGGGTCTGTTTCGGGCACCAGATTTTGGCACAGGCGCTGGGCGGAAAGGTTGAAAAATTTGACGGGGGCTGGTCGGTGGGGGCTGTGGACTATGAGCTTGAAGGGGTGCCGGAAAAACGCACAATAATGGCCTGGCATCAGGATCAGGTGGTCAAGCTGCCCCACGGTGCCGAGGTGAGAGGAAGTTCTGCCCATTGCAAATATGCCATGCTGGCCTATGGGGACAGGGCGATCAGCGTACAGCCGCACCCCGAGTTCAGCGCACAATTCGTGAAAGATCTGATTGAGGCGCGGCGTGACGTTTTGCCCGCTGAGATTGCTACAGAAGCGCTGGGCACGCTCGGGCGGGAGTTGAATTCAGTGTATCTAGCCGATCAGTTCGAGGCGTTTTTCAAAGAAAATCGGAACAAGAGCGGCGCGGCCTCGGGAGCAAAGGCATGAAAACGCAAAAATCCATGGACTATGTTTCCCGTTTCCCCGAGGCGACCCGGGACTGGCTTGACGGTCGCCGCATCGAAGAGGTTGAGTGCATCATCGCCGATTTTGTCGGCATGTCGCGGGGCAAGGCCATGCCCTGGGCAACCTTTGTCCGCACCGAGCACACCTTTCTGCCGCAGTCCATATTCTACCAGACCATTTCAGGGGACTATGTGGATATGGAAATCGACAATCAGTGGACCGAATCCGACATGGTTCTGACCCCGGATTATTCTACCGCAGTTGCCGCCCCGTGGTCGGATGATATTGCGATACAGGTCATTCATGATGTCGATGATCTAAAAGGAAACCCCATTGAGGTTGCGCCGCGCAATGTGCTGAGGCGTGTGCTTTCATTCTACGCCAAAGAGGGGTGGACGCCGGTGATTGCGCCGGAAATCGAGTTTTATCTGATAAAGCCCAACCTTGACCCCTCCAAGCCGATAGAGCCGCCAATGGGGCGTACCGGCAGGCGGGTGGTCTCCCGGCAGGCCTATTCGATGATGGCGGTTGATGATTACGGGGCGGTGATTGACGTCATCTACGATTATGCCGAAGCAATCGGGGTGGAAATCGATACCATAATTCAGGAGGGCGGGGCCGGGCAGATCGAGATAAATCTGGTGCACGGGGACCCGGTCAGGCTGGCCGATCAGGTGTTTTTCTTCAAGCGGCTTATCCGCGAGGCGGCGCTGAAAAACGAATGCTTTGCCACCTTCATGGCCAAACCCATGCAAGACGAGCCGGGCAGTGCCATGCATATCCACCAGTCGGTGCTTGACCGGGACGGCAGCAATATTTTCAGCGACGAAAACGGCAAGGAAACGGACCTGTTTTTCAGCTTTATCGCCGGGCAGCAGAGATTTATTCCCAACGCCATCAGTTTTTTTGCCCCTTACGTCAATTCCTACCGCCGGTTTGTGGCCAAGGGCTCGGCCCCGATAAATCTTGAATGGGGGGCGGATAATCGTACCACCGGTATCAGGATTCCCAACTCAAACGCCGCAGCGCGCCGGGTGGAAAACCGGGTGGTGGGCATGGACGCCAACCCTTATCTGGCACTGGCAGCTTCACTGGCCTGCGGTTATCTGGGCATGAAAAAGGGTCTTGAACCCCGCGCGGCGCTGTCCGGGGAAGCCTATGAACAGCCCCGGGCTCTGCCCCGTTCGCTGATGGGGGGGCTTGACCTGTTTGACGGTGCGCCGGGGCTGGCTGAAATCATGGGCGCAGAATTCTGCCGGGTCTACAAGGCCATCAAGCGCCACGAGGCCGAAGCGTTTCTGGAAGTCATCAGCCCGTGGGAGCGGGAGCATCTGCTTCTGAATGTCTGATGGACCTGCTCAGCGTCAACGATAGCGCCGGGGAATATCCGGCCTCCTATTACGCAGCCACGGCGCAGGTTCTGGAGCGCTTCGACCCCCTGAAAGGGGCTGAAACCTGCGATGTTTGCGTTATCGGGGGGGGGTATACGGGCCTGTCAGCGGCGCTACATCTGGCTCAAGCGGGTTATGATGTCATATTGCTTGAAGCCCAAAGGGTGGGCTTTGGAGCTTCGGGACGCAATGGGGGACAAGTGGGGTCGGGCCAACGGGTCGAACAGGGCGGCCTTGAAAAAATGGTGGGAAAAGCCCATGCCCGCCAGTTGTGGGAGATGGGGGAGGAATCCAAGGTTACCGTTCAGGAGCTGATTGCAAAACACCATATTGACTGCGCCTATAAACCCGGGGTCATGCACACTGAACTCAGGCCCAAGGACCTGCATCACACGACTGATTATGTGGACAAGTTGCAGCGCGAGTATGGCTACGACAAAATCGAGTTTTTTGATGCTGAGGCTGTGCAGGCGGCGCTGGGAACCAAGGCCTATTGCGGGGGGTCGATGGACTGGGGGGCGGGGCATCTGCATCCGCTTAATTTTGTCCTTGGAATTGCCCGGGCCTGCCAAAAAGCCGGGGTGCGCATATTCGAGCAAACCCGTGTTGAAGATATTGCGCGCGGCGACCCGGCCAAAGTTCGCACCAGCGAGGGTGCCGTCACGGCCAGATTTGTTGCGCTGGGGGCCAATGGTTATCTGGGCAATCTGGAGCCGGAACTTGCCCGCCGGGTAATGCCGATAAACAATTTCATTGTCGCCACTGAACCGCTGGGCGAAACGTTTGCACGTTCGCTTATCCGTGATGATGTGGCGGTGGCTGACAGCAAGTTTGTGGTCAACTATTTCCGCCTCTCGGAAAACCACCGTCTGCTGTTCGGGGGCGGGGAGAGTTATGGCTACAGGTTCCCGGACAATCTGGCGGAAAAAGCGCGCCGCCCGATGTTGGAGATTTACCCCCAGCTCAAAGACACAAAGATTGACTTTGCCTGGGGCGGAACGCTGGCCATCACCATGAACCGGATGCCCGATTTTGCCCGTCTCAGCAACAACATCTTTTCGGCCTCGGGTTATTCGGGTCACGGGGTGGCAATGGCGGTGCTGGCGGGCAAACTCATGGCTGAGGCTATTGGCGGTACCGCTGAGCGTTTCGACATCATGGCAAAAGTGCCGGGGGCAAAGTTTCCCGGGGGCACTCTGATGCGCCTGCCTCTGCTTGCTCTGGCCATGAGCTGGTTCAGCTTGCGTGACAGGCTGTAGGGGCCAGTCAGCTTGTAGGCTCGGGTGTGGTATGGTAGTCGTTGGCTCGCACTGGAACGTGCCCGCCTGGGGGTACGTTCAGCGGCGAGAGGGGTTTCTGCCCTCTGCCCTTGCAGAACCGGAAGGGATTAAGCCATGCCCGAGGAACAAAAAAAACGTGATTATTCGATGCTTGGTGCCAATGCCAAAGAGGCGGCGGCGCGCGGACTGATGTCGGCAGAGTGGTATCAAACTGAAATTCCACGCAAGCAACTCAAGGAACTCATGCGCCGTTCCGATTGGCCTGCCATACGCGATACGATATTGTGGCTTGGCCTGCTTGTGGCTTTCGGCGGGCTTGGCATTTATTTCTGGGGCAGTTGGCTGGCGGTGCCGTTTTTTCTTGTCTACGGGGTGCTTTATGCCTCGGCCTCGGACTCGCGCTGGCATGAAAGCGGTCATGGTACAGCCTTCAAGACCCGCTGGATGAATGATGTGGTCTATCAGATTGCCAGCTTTATGATAATGCGCAATCCGGTGCGCTGGCGCTGGAGCCATACCCGGCACCATTCAGATACCATAATCGTTGGTGCGGACCCCGAAATCGCCATTATGCGTCCCCCGGTTGTGATGCGGGCGGCGTTGAATTTTTTTGGCATTGTTGATGCGGCGAGCGCCATGAAGCAAATGGTGCTGAATGCGTTTGGTATTCTTGATCCGCAGGATGCGAGCTTTATTCCTGAGAGCGAGCAGAAGAAGGTGTTTGGCGTGGCGCGGGTGTGGCTGGCCATCTATCTTGCCACCATTGCCAGTGCTATCTGGATGGGATCGGTGTTGCCGCTGGTGCTCATCGGCTTGCCGCGAATTTACGGCTCCTGGCACAGTCTGTTGTGCGGGGTGATGCAGCATGCGGGGCTGGCTGAGAATGTGCTGGACCACCGGATGAACTCGCGCACTGTCTATCTCAATCCCATATCGCGGTTCATCTACTGGAACATGAACTATCATATAGAACATCACATGTTTCCCATGGTGCCCTATCACGCCCTGCCCAGATTGCATGAGGCAATCAAACATGATCTGCCAAAGCCGAAGCGCGGATTTGTTGATGCCTATCGCGAAATATTGCCCACGGCGCGGCGGCAGTTACGCTATGAGGACTGGTTCATCAAACAGGAACTACCATCTACGGCTGTGCCCTATGCCTCGGAGTTTCTGACAGACGTTGAGCCGGTAATGGGTGCGGCGGAATAATATCACTGCGGGCGGTTTTTTATTTATAAAGGATGGAATGGTCATGTCGAACTGGGTTGATGTATGCGGGGTGGACGATATCGAAACGGAGGATGTTATCCGCTTTGATCTGGGAACGCGCACTTTTGCCATCTACCGCAGCCCGGATGATACCTATTTTGCCACTGATGGCTTATGCACCCATGGCGGGGCCCATCTGTGCGACGGACTGGTGATGGATGATGTTGTTGAATGCCCCAAACATAACGGGCGCTTCAACTATAAAAGCGGCAAGGCTCTTGGGGCGCCGGTGAGCGTTGACCTTGTGACCTATGAGGTCAGAATCAAAAACGGGCGGGTTCTCATTGCAGTTTCGGGGAATTGACAGGTTTTTGCGTAACTCCGGGTGCGGCATGAACCTTATGATTGTCAGGCGCGCATGAGCATTTGGGAAAGACTGCGTGGCAATCCAGACATTATCAAACCCATAGAGAACCGGCGGATTTTAGGCATATCACTGGTGCTTGTCGCATTGGTGTGCTTCACCGGTATTGATACGGCGGCCAAATGGCTTATCGGGCATGGCATGCCCACGCAGGAGGTCGTGTTTACGCGCTATGGGTTGCAATTGGCGTTTGTACTTTTGTTTTTATTACCTCTTCACGGGAAGAAACTGCTTGTTACCAGGCGGCCGGGTCTTGAAATTGCGCGCGGGGTGACGCTTCTTGGAGCAACGACGCTCAACTTTATGGCCTTGCGTTATCTGCCGCTCACCGTAACCGGTGCTATCGCGTTTACAGTACCTCTGGCGGTGTGTACACTTTCGGTGCCGCTGCTGGGCGAACGTGTGGGCTGGCAGCGCTGGGGGGCGGTGATTGTTGGTTTTGCCGGTGTTCTCATCATTGTCCGACCGGGGGCAGAAACTTTCAACTGGGCAACTCTGTTGTCGCTGGGGATGGCGCTTTCTCTGGCGCTTTACAATATACTCACCCGCAAGCTGGCCGGGGTCGACAGTGCCTATACACAGCAATTTTATGCAGCACTGGTGGCGACAGTTTTTGTTGCACCCTTTGCAATCGGGGGGTGGGTGTGGCCCCTTGATCTGGCGGGCTGGGTTGCGTTTGTTTCTCTGGGGGTTCTGGCGACTATAGGCCACCTGATATTCACCATTGCCCACCGGTTGGCACCAGCCTCAAGCCTTGTTCCGTTCATCTATACCCAGATTCTTGCCATGAGTGCTGCAAGCTGGCTGGTTTTCGGCGAGGCGCCTGACATATGGATATATCTGGGGGTGCCCGTTGTCATTGCATCGGGGCTTTTTATCTGGTTCCGGGAACGCAGACAGGATCAGGCGGGGGGCCAATAGCCAGCCATGCGACGTACCCGATGTTCAAATTCGGCAATCCGGCGGTCCGCTTCGGGTCCCATTTTGTCAAAACACCTGCTCAGAAGGGCCTCAGTTACGGTTACACAACCGGCCATTGACTGGATGGGTCCGACCCGCAACCGGTTTGTTTCCAGTATCTGATTACAACGTTCAGCCAAGGGGGATTGTGCGTTATCGGTTATAGCGATGGTGGTGATATTCTGGTTGGCAAGGAAAAAGGCCAGTTGAACTGCTTCGGTGGCGTAGGGTTCCATGGAGAAAAATATTACGAGGTCCTGACGATCAGCGCTGGCGAGGTGGTCGGTGGCACTGGACATGGCCGAACTGGCCAGATGAAAATTGGGCATGGCCATTTGTGCGTGATAAACGAAATATCTGGCAAACAGGTGGGCGGAACGAAAACCCACCACATAAATGGCTCTGGCGGTAAGTATCCGTTCGGCCGCCGCTTCAAGTCCGGTGTCAAAATCGACCAGTTTGTCGCCCGGAACCGAACAAAAACACGACAGGAGTGCATCGGTTGCAAGTGAGCCCCTGGCTCTGCTTGCAAGGGAACGGGGAGGGGATTTAAAGGCCTGGCGGAAAGCGTCCCGAAAGTCCCGATAACCCTTATATCCCAGTGCCCGGGCCATGCGCAGGGTGCTGGCCGGAGAAACGTTGGCGCAGGCTGAAAACTCCCGTATGGTGTTGAAAGCAATGTCCTGGGGGCGGTCAGCGGCGAAAGCGGCGGCGCGCCTTACCTGAGCGGGGAGTCCGGGCGAAATTTGGCGCAGACGGACGTACAGGTCATCAAGGTTTTCTTTTGTCTCGTTCAGGGGCGTTCTGTGGGCGGGACGGCTTTTTTTTTGTTCTTTTTGTGTCTTCTCCTTTGTTTTCGCCGCTTCCCCGGACGCCCTGGAAGAGCCCCGGGAGGGGGGGTGGCGCAGTCCTGGCATGAGAGGCTCTCCTGAAAATTTATATGGATGCCAAGAGATAGCTTTGTCTTGTCCCCCGACAGGATCACACTAACAACAAATTTTCGTGAAACAAACGTTTCAGGTCTGTTGACCTGTGAAAACGTTTGTGTGTTGAATTGACCAGCCCGTGTTGGGCAAAAGATATTTTGGAGGAACCTTATGAAAAAAATCGCAATGGGCGCTGTTCTGGCGCTCGCTGTTGGTGGCATGGCAGGCGGTGCAACCGCTCAGGAGCAACAGTTTGTTTCGATCGGCACCGGCGGTGTTACCGGCGTTTATTATCCGACCGGTGGCGCAATCTGTCGTCTGGTCAATAAAGGCCGGGCTGAGCACGGCATTCGCTGCGCCGTGGAATCAACGGGCGGTTCAGTTTACAACATCAACACAATTCGCGCTGGCGAGTTGGAGTTTGGTGTTGCGCAGTCCGATTGGCAGTATCACGCCTATAATGGCACATCCCGCTTTGAAGAGCAGGGGCCGTTTGAAGACCTCAGAGCTGTGTTTTCAGTTCATCCCGAACCATTTACCGTTGTTGCCCGTGCTGATGCCGGCATCAAGGTGTTTGCTGACCTGGTCGGCAAGCGCGTAAACATCGGCAACCCTGGTTCTGGACAGCGCGGTACCATGGAAGTGGTGATGGATGCACTTGGCTGGACAAATGACACTTTTGCCCTGGCCTCAGAGCTCAAGGCTTCCGAGCAATCCCAGGCACTGTGCGATAACAAGATTGACGCCATGATCTATACGGTTGGCCATCCTTCCGGCTCGATTTCGGAAGCTACAACTTCATGTGATTCGGTTCTGGTTCCGGTTACGGGTCCTGAAATCGATGCGCTGATCGAAGCCAACGATTATTATCGGAAAGCAACCATTCCCGGTGGCATGTATCGGGGCAATCCCGATGATGTGGTCACCTTTGGTGTTGGCGCAACCTTTGTGACTTCGGCTAAAGTGCCTGACGATGTGGTCTACACCATCGTCAGCGCGGTATTCGATGACATCGATGCGTTCCGTGGTCTGCATCCCGCGTTTGCAAATCTGGTTCCAGAAGAGATGGCAAAAGACGGCCTGTCTGCCCCCATCCACCCCGGTGCTGCAAAATATTACGCTGAGAACGGCCTGGACTAGGCTCTAGGATTTTATGAACAGGGGCGATGGCGCACTGTCTGTTGTGCCCTCGCCCGCTTCTGTGGACTAGCCATATAATTTCGGCCGATGGCATGCGGCCGCGCATATTCAATGCTTTGGGAGGGGCGTCGTTATGGTTTCGGATAGCGGTCAAAAAAATACGAAAATGAGTGATAAGGAACTGGAGGAACTGGTTGCCGCCACAGATTCCGGTGCCAGAAATCCCGGGGGGAACGTCGGCAAGATGATCGCCGGGATTGCTCTGTTCTGGGCTGCTTTTCAGTTATGGATTGCTTCCCCTCTGCCGTTTAATCCGACAATCAGTAGTATCATTCCGGTGCTGAACGATACGCAGTCGCGCTCGTTTCATCTGGCGATAGCTGTTTTTCTGGCCTTTATGGTCTATCCGGCGTTCAAGAGTTCATCGCGGACCAAAATCCCGCTTTATGACTGGGCTTTTGGGATTATCGGCGCTCTTTGTGCAGGTTATGCGTTTTACGCATACGAAACGCTGGCCAATACGGGCGCGCAAGGTCTGCCCGATACCTACCAGCTGGTGATGGCCGGTCTTGGCATTGTCATTCTGCTTGAAGCCACCAGACGCGCGCTTGGCGCGGCGCTGGCGGTGGTCGCCATGGTATTTCTGGTCTATGTATTCTTCGGTTCTGAAGGGTTCATCCCTGACGTCATTCGCTGGAAGGGCGCGAGTTTTTCCAAGGCCATGAGCCATATGTGGCTGACCACGGAAGGCGTGTTTGGTATTGCGCTTGGGGTCTCGGCAAGCTTTGTTTTTCTGTTCGTGTTATTTGGCTCGCTGCTGGATAAAGCGGGCGCTGGAAACTATTTCATCAAGATCGCCTTCTCCCTGCTTGGTCACTTGCGGGGTGGACCGGCAAAAGCCGCTGTGGTTGGTTCGGCGATGACGGGTCTGATTTCAGGCTCCTCCATTGCCAATGTTGTGACCACGGGCACGTTCACCATCCCGCTGATGAAGCGCGTCGGTTTCAGTGCCGAGCAGGCCGGTTCGGTGGAAGTTGCCTCTTCAGTCAATGGGCAGCTGATGCCGCCGGTGATGGGTGCTGCGGCCTTTTTGATGGTTGAATATGTGGGCATTCCTTATGTGGAGGTCATCAAGGCGGCGCTTCTGCCCGCCGTTATCTCCTATATTGCACTTCTTTACATTGTGCATCTTGAGGCTTTGAAAAAAGGCATGACGGCATTGCCCAAGCCGGTAACTGCCGCCAAATCCCTGCTTCAGAAGCTGATTACGACCTTTCTTGGCTTTGCGGTTTTCGGGGCATTGTGTATCGGAATTTATTACGGCATTGGCTGGACGCGCGACGCGTTTGGCGATTTGTCCGGGCCAATCCTTACGGTTTTTGTGTTGCTGGTCTATGTGGGACTGGTCAAAATTGCTGCAGGCAAGCCTGATCTGGAAATGGACGACCCCAATTCCGAAGTGGTCTCACTGCCGGTCTATGACGATGTCAAAACCACTGGTCTGCAATATATTCTGCCCATCGTGGTGCTGGTCTGGTTTTTGATGATCGAGCGCAAGTCCCCCGGTCTTTCAGCCTTCTGGGCAGCTTTGCTGCTTATTGTGATCCTTTTGACGCAAAAGCCCCTCAAAGCGATGTTCCGGGGTTCGGGCAATATGGCTGCAGAAGCCAAAGCAGGTTTTAACGACCTGATTGCAGGAATGATTGCCGGTTCCAGAAACATGATAGGCATTGCCATCGCCACGGCAACCGCCGGGGTGATTGTGGGCACGGTAACATTGACCGGTGTCGGCCAGGTGATGGCTGAACTGGTTGAGTTCATCTCGGGTGGAAACCTGATCCTGATGCTGATCTGTGTGGGCATTCTTTCCCTTATTCTGGGCATGGGCCTGCCCACAACCGCCAACTATATCGTGGTTTCCTCGCTGATGGCTGCGGTTGTTGTGCAGCTTGGTGCGCAAAACGGCCTTATTGTGCCGCTGATTGCTGTGCATCTGTTCGTATTTTACTTCGGGATAATGGCGGACGTCACGCCCCCGGTGGGGCTGGCCTCGTTCGCGGCGGCGGCCGTTTCGGGGGGCGATCCGATCAAAACCGGTTTTGTGGCCTTCTTCTACAGCCTGCGTACGGTTGCATTGCCGTTCCTGTTCATCTTCAATACGGATCTGTTGCTGATTGATGTGGGGCTGTGGCAGGGAATCATGGTGTTCATTGTCGCGACCTTTGCCATGTTGCTATTTGCAGCGGGCACGCAGGGATATTTCATGGCTAAATCCCGGTTGTGGGAATCCCTTGCTCTGGTGTTTGTTGCGTTCATGCTGTTCCGCCCAGGATTCTTCCTTGATTATGTGCAACCGCCCTTTGATGAAACCAACCCAATTCAAATAGAGCAAAGCGTCGGGCAAGCACCCGATGGTTCAAACCTGCGCCTGGTTGTGAGCGGTCCTGATTTTGATACAGGGCTGGTGAAGTCCACGACTGTGGTGTTGCCCATTGCCGGTGATGGGGATGGCGCCAGTCGTCTCGGCAGTGCCGGGCTGACCGTGATCGTTGAAGGGGAACTGGTCAAACTTGACGAACCGTTCCCGGGTACGCCGTTCTTTGACAAGCTGTCGGACTTTGATTTTTATGCTGACGAGCCGGTAGTCATAAAAACGGTGCAATCTCCTGCTGAGCGTATGCCCAAGGAGCTGTTCTACATTCCAGCTCTGTTCATCTTGTTCATCGTCGTCTTTTTCCAACGGCGCCGCCAGACGGTGCCGGCATTCTGGGGGAAACCAATTGTCACTTGATTATATGATTGCCCTGGACCTGAACGAAAGTTCAGGTTCCAACAAAAACGCGATTCGGACTGCTGAAAAACTGGCAAAGAATGATGGGGCAACCCTGCATGCAGTCACAGTCATTCCGACGTTCACCATGCCGATTGTTGGCTCCTATTTTCCCGAAGGCTTTGAGGAACAACATTTCAGGGAAGCTCAGGAAGCTCTCAAAAAGCAGATTGAGGATGACGCGCTGGACCCTGCGGCCATCGAGCGCCATGTGGTTCAGGGCTCGATCTATGCGGAGATCATGAATACGGCGGACAAGCTTGGCTGCTCGCTGATCGTCATGGAAGCGCACAGACCGGACCTGAAGGACTATCTGCTTGGGCCAAACGCGGCGCGGGTGGTGCGGCATGCCAAACAATCGGTTTATGTGATCCGCGCCTGAACAACACGACGGGAAACAAATATAATGTCCGGGCATATTTTTGGCCGGCACACCAAAGTCCAACCGCCCATGGTGGTGGCGGGGGATGAGGTGTGGCTGACCGACAAAAATGGCAAGCGCTATCTGGATGCGTGCGGGGGGGCTGCGGTCTCGGCCCTTGGCCACTCAAATCAAAAAGTGCTGGAGGCGGCAAAGGGGCAGCTCGATGCCATTGCGTTTGCCCATACCGGGTTTTTCACATCGGAACCGGCCGAGCAGCTTGCCGACAAGCTCGTTTTTCTGGCGCCGGAGGGGATTGAGCGGGTCTATCTGGTTTCGGGTGGCTCGGAGGCAGTGGAAGCGGCAATTAAACTGGCGCGGCAATATTTTATTGAAATCGGCCAGCCTGAGCGCTCCCAGATTATTTCGCGTTGGCAAAGCTATCATGGCAATACGCTTGGGGCACTGGCAACGGGCGGTAACAAGTGGCGCCGGGCCCAGTATGAACCGCTGCTGGCAGACGCCATGCATCATATCGAGCCGTGTCATTTCTGGCGTGGGGGCGAACCGGACGAGAGCGAGTTTGATTATGGCCAGCGCATGGCCAATCAACTTGAAGAAAAAATTCTTGAACTTGGCGCGGAAAATGTCGCGGCGTTTTTTGCCGAGACCGTTGTTGGCGCCACTATGGGTGCTGTTGCAGCCGTGCCGGGATATTTCAAGCGTATCAGGGAAATCTGCGACAAATACGGTGTGCTGCTGATTTTGGACGAGGTCATGTGCGGGGCTGGGCGTACGGGCACGTTTTTTGCCAGCGAGCAGGAAGATATCAGCCCCGATATGGTGTGTCTTGCCAAGGGGTTGGGCGCGGGCATTCAGCCCATCGGGGCCATGTTGTGCAGCGGCAAAATCTATGAGGCTATTGAAACAGGAAGCGGTTTTTTCCAGAACGGGCACACCTATATGGGGCACCCGGTTGCGGCGGCTACGGCTCTGGCAGTGGTCAAAGAAATCGAGGAGCGCAATCTGCTCACCAACGTCGTTTCCATGGGGGATTATCTGTTAGACCGCCTGAACGCAAGTTTCGGGCAGAACCCGTTTGTAGGCGATATAAGAGGGCGCGGATTGTTCGCCGGCATCGAATTTGTGGTCGACAAGGAGACAAAGCAGGCGTTTGAACCGGGGTTGAAATTGAACACAATCATCAAACGCAAAGCCATGGATGAGGGTTTGATGTGTTATCCGTTCGGGGGCACTGTTGATGGCAAAAATGGTGACCATGTGCTGTTGGCGCCGCCCTATATCGTCACTCGCGACGATGTGGAGATGATTGTCAGGCGGCTTGAAGTGGCAACAAACAAGGCGCTGGCCGAGGTGGGATGTGCTTAGAGGTGGCTGAGGAAGGCAAGGGCGGCATGCCTCACGAACCGACAATATTTGTTGCGCCGAACGGGGCGCGTCGCACCAGGGCTGACCATCCGGCGCTGCCCGTGACCATTCCTGAAATTGTTGAAACGGCCAAAACCTGCTTTGCTGCCGGGGCGGCGGGCATTCATGCTCATGTGCGCGATGAAGAAGGCGCCCATGTACTTGATGGGGGGCTTTACAGGGAGTTGATTGAAGAGCTTGCTTTGCAGGTTCCTGAAATGGCGGTGCAGATAACCACCGAGGCGGTGGGGCGCTACAGCCCGGCCGAGCAACGGGCGGTGGTGCGAGCGGTCGAACCGAAAATGGTTTCTGTTGCCCTTGGAGAAATGTTTGAGGACGACAACCTGCAGGAGGTCAGCCGGTTCTATTATGAATGCCGCGAACAAGGAACTGAAGTTCAGCACATTGTCTACTCGGCTGAGGAATTTTCAAAACTCACAAAACTGATGATGCTGGGCACGCTGCCGGGGCGTGACAAGTCGGTGTTGTTCGTGCTTGGGCGCTATGTGCAAGACCAGCTAAGTACACCGGCAATGCTTGAACCCTTTCTGGAGGTGCTTGGGGTTTTGCGTCTGGCGGAGAGCTGGAAATTCATGACCTGTGCCTTTGGGCAACAGGAAACAGCCTGCCTTGTCGCTTCGGCGTGCGCGGGGGGTGACTGCCGGGTGGGGTTTGAGAACAATCTGCTGCATCAAGACGGT
Source organism: Hyphomicrobiales bacterium (assembly GCA_026981645.1). Taxonomy (GTDB): domain Bacteria; phylum Pseudomonadota; class Alphaproteobacteria; order Rhizobiales; family Devosiaceae; genus DROE01. The sequence goes on from JALSII010000066.1 coordinate 24,032, forward strand.
AGCATGGCCGAGGACAATGCGAGCCGGGTTCGCGCACTGGCCAGTGCACTCAAAAGCGCCGGGTTGGTCCTCAAACCGGTCTAGAATTCAGGCGGCGTCTCTCCCGTCTTGAGGTAGGCGGCGCGCAACGTGTTGGTCATGAGCATGGCAATGGTCATGGGGCCAACGCCGCCGGGCACCGGACTTATGGCCCCGGCGATTGGTTCAACCTCGGTATAATTCACATCGCCGACCAGCCGGGTTTTGCCCTCACCTTTTTCGGGGGCCGGAATGCGGTTGATGCCCACATCAATTACCGTTGCGCCCTTCATCACCCAGTCGGCCCTGACCATTTCAGGGCGGCCAACGGCGGCGATTACAATATCAGCGTAAGAGCAGATTTCGGGCAGGTTGGCGGTGCGTGAATGGGCGATGGTGACGGTCGCGTTGGCACCAAGCAGCAAACTGGCAACCGGCTTGCCCACCAGTATTGAGCGCCCTATGACCACAGCGTTGAGGCCCGAGAGGTCCTTGCCGTGAACTTTTTCAACCATCAGCATGCAGCCGGCGGGTGTGCAGGGCACAAAGGCCTCTTCAAGACGCCCGGCGGCGAGGCGTCCCATATTGATTTCGTGCAGCCCGTCTACATCCTTTGCCGGATCAATGGACTGGATGATTGTATGTTCATTCAAATGTTTTGGCAGGGGCAGCTGCACCAGAATGCCGTGCACATTCTCGTCTGCATTCAAGCGCGCAATCAGCGCAAGCAGTTCCTCTTCGGAGGTGTTTTGTGGCAGGGCATGCTGGTAGGAGTTCAGTCCGCATTCAGCGGCCATGCGGCCCTTGGAGGCTACATAGACCTTGGAGGCGGGGTCGTCGCCGACAATCACCACGGCAAGGCCGGGAGTGATATCGGTTTTTTCAGCCAGTTTGGCGGTTGCAGATTTGACTTTGGCGATGACTTCGGCGGCGAGGGCTTTTCCATCCAGGCGTTTCAATTTGATATTCCAGTTCTTGCGCGCTGAGTTGCATGAAATGTGTATGCCATGTCGTCACCGGTGTGAAAAGGGAGGAGTGAACGTATAAGATCACTATTCAGAATTCAGACCGGGCCCGTTGACGGGGCTCAAAAGAAAGCACAAACAACATGAAGCGCGCCGGAGCGCTGAGAAGAAGCAATTCGGGAACTGCCATGAATATGAAAATCAATCCACTCGCCGAATTTCTGGAACTGAGCGAGGAAGTCACTGACGCCCTGTCCTGCGGGCGCCCCGTGGTGGCCCTTGAATCCACAATCATCACCCACGGCATGCCTTTTCCGCAAAACCTTGAAACCGCCCAGCTTGTTGAAACCGAGGTGCGCGGGTCCGGTGGTATTCCGGCGACCATTGCCATTATGGAGGGGCGGTTGAAGGTCGGCCTTTCCAAAGGGCAGCTTGAAAATCTTGCAGAGCAGGCAGAGCGCGCTGCCAAGGCTTCCCGGCGCGACCTTGCGGTGCTTCTTGCGGGCGGCGGGCTTGCCGGCACCACGGTTGCCACCACCATGCAGATTGCCGAAGCCGCCGGAATTGGTGTTTTTGCAACCGGGGGCATCGGAGGCGTGCACCGGGGGGCAGAAGACACGTTTGATATTTCTGCCGACCTTGCAGCGCTGGGCCAGTTCGGGGTTGGTGTGGTGTGTGCGGGGGCGAAATCCATTCTGGATATTGCAAAAACGCTTGAAGTTCTTGAAACCAATGGTGTGCCGGTTCTTGGCTATCGCACGGATGATTTTCCTGCGTTTTTTGCCCGCTCCAGTGGCCACCCGGTCGATCATCGTCTTGATAGTGTGGCGGAGATTGCCCGGGTGATTGATGTGCAGCGAAGGCTCAGGCTGGGTGGAGTGCTTGTGGCCAACCCCATCCCGAAGGAAGACGCGCTTGAAGCAGGCGAAATTGAAACGCGCATTACAGAGGCAATTCTGGAGGCGGAGCGAGGGGGCGTAACGCGCAAGGAACTTACCCCCTATCTGCTGGGCCGGATTTTTGAGCTTACCGATGGGCAGAGCCTCGTTGCCAACATCGCACTCATCAGGAACAATGCCCGCGTGGCCACGCAAATCGCCAACGCACTGTGCGAGTTGCAATGAGTGGGCAATTTTCCCGTTCACCACGCGTGCTGCTGGTGGGTGATGTGATGCGTGACATTGTCGTTAAACCCGTGAGAGATTTACGCAAAGGTACAGACACGGAAGCTGCCATTGAGATTAAACCGGGGGGGGCGGCGGCCAATCAGGCGGTCTGGCTTGGGGCACTGGGTCTGAACGCCAGGCTGGTGGGGCGGGTTGGCTTGCAGGACCGGGAGGAGCTTATAGCCGATTTTACAGCAAACAAGGTTGAAGCGCATTTGGTCCCGGACCCCTGCCGGCAGACCGGGACGCTGGTCTCCCTTGTTCATCCCGATGGTGAGCGCAGTTTTTTTACCGACCGTAGTGCCAACAAAAACCTGTGCCTTGCAGATGTGCCCGAAAACGCGCTGGACAACGTCAATCTGCTGATGCTCTCAGGATATAGTTATTTTGCCAAGGAGCCGCGAAAAGTTGTCCGTCATCTGATGCAGCAGGCGCAAAATGCTGACATTCCAGTGGCGATTGACCCGGCTTCCGCCGGTTTTTTGTCGGATGTCGGGGCTAAAAAATTCCTGGACTGGACAAAAGGTGCTGATATTTTTTTCCCCAATGAGGACGAGGCAGAATTGTTGAGCGGGCAGAGAGACCCGGAAGCTCAAATTGAGTTTTTTGCGGAATATTTCACCCTGGTGGTACTCAAGCGCGGTGCAAAGGGCGCTCTTGCCGGAGGGGGTGGGATCGAGCTGATTCTTGTGGAGGCGCCGGTTGTGGATGTTCTGGACACCACGGGGGCGGGGGATGCTTTTGCAGCGGGGTTCCTTGCCAGACATTTACGAGGAGAGCCGCTGGGCGCCAGTTTGAAGGGTGGCGTTGTGGCCGGGGCGTCGGCGGTGCAGTATCTGGGGGGGCAGCCTTCAGACTTATTGTCAATCTGAGCTATGACACAAAGCTATATTATATCCTGTGCAATAGCGCTTAATGTCTGGTAAAGCGACACATTAAACCCGGCATTGCAATTGGTTCCATGACAATTGATTTTGTGGGATGTATCTGGCTGAAACACTCTCGGGCTCTGGGGGAATATTCTTGAACGATATGCACCGTGCGGGTCGTACCCCTGAACCGCTGAGCGAGGTCGTCCGGGAGAGTCGGGCCACGTTCTGGAACATCGCCCTGTTCTCCTCGATAGTGAACATCCTGATGCTGGCCGGTCCACTCTATATGCTTCAGATTTATGATCGGGTGCTGGCCAGCGGCAGTGTGCCAACCCTTGTTGCGCTTTCCCTGTTCGTTCTGGGCGCCTATGTTTTTCAGGGCATACTGGACGTGCTGCGCCAACGTATCACCGTGCGGATTGCCAGCGTGTTTGATGAAAAGCTCCAGAACATCGTGCACAAGGCGGTGGTGACCCTTGGCATCATCGCCCGCCAGCCGGGTGAGGCCATGGGGCCAATTCGAAATGTTGATACAATTCGCGCCTTTGCCACCAGTACCGGCCCCTCGGCGATGCTGGATGCGCCCTGGGTGCCCGTCTATCTGGTGATTGTGTTTTTGATTCACCCATGGCTCGGGTGGCTCAGCGTTTTCGGGTGCGTGGTTCTGTTCAGCATTGCTATTGCGACCGAACGGGTCAGCCGGAATTCCATCAAACAGTCTTCGCAGGATCAGGGGGTGCGCGGCGCGGTAATGGAGGGGGACAGGCGCAACGCCGAAACCATTGTCGCCATGGGCATGCTGCCGGTGTTGGCAGCACGCTGGCGCCAGGTCAATGGCCAGTTCATCCGTTCGGTTGAACAGTCAGCGGATGTGGTCAACTCTTTTGGAGCCATGACCAAAACCTTTCGCATGGCGTTGCAATCTGCTGTTCTGGGCCTTGGCGCCTATCTGGTGCTGCTGGGGCAGTTGACACCGGGCTCGATGATTGCGGCCTCTATCATGATGGGCCGTGCGCTGGGCCCGATTGAAATTGCTGTTGGCAATTGGCGCAACTTCATCGGGGCGAAAGACGCGTTCAAGTTGCTCAACACCCAATTGGGCAAGTTTTCCATTCAGCCCATGAGGACCGAACTTCCTCCGCCCTCTCAAAACCTGGTTGCTGAGGGCCTTGTGGTTGCGGCGCCCGGCGCTGACCGACCAACATTGCAGGGATTACGTTTTGGCATCAGGGCGGGTGAAGTGGTGGGGCTTATCGGCCCCAGCGGTGCCGGTAAAACCTCACTGGCGCGCACGCTTGTGGGCATCTGGGAGCCGGCACGGGGCACAGTGCGACTGGACGGGGCGGAACTCAGCCAGTGGGACCCCAGTGCGTTGGGCAAACATATCGGGTTTCTGTCTCAGGATGTGGCGTTGTTTGATGGTACAATTGCCCAGAACATCGCCCGGATGGAGCCCGAACCCGAAAGTGAGGGTGTGCTCAGGGCCGCCCAGGCGGCAGGTGCCCATGACTTGGTTCTGCATATGAGCGAGGGTTATGACACGCGCATCGGGGAGGGGGGAGGCCTGCTCTCTGCCGGGCAGCGCCAGCGGATTGCACTGGCGCGAGCCCTTTATGGTGAACCGTTTTTAGTTGTGCTGGATGAGCCGCAATCAAATCTTGATGCAGAAGGGGAGAATGCGCTTCTCTTGGCTATTGAGGGCGTGAAAAAACGCGGGGGGATCGTCATTGTCATCTCCCATCGCCCCTCAACCCTTACGGGTTGCGACAAGGTGCTTGTACTGTCCAGTGGGACCCAGCAGGCCTATGGTCCACGCGATGAGGTTTTGCAAAAAGTACTCTCCCGTACCCCTGAGGAGGCAGAGCAGTCTGTGGAATCTGATGAGGCGGGGCGGCAGGAGAGCGATGGTCCTGAACAGCCTCCTTCTGAGGGGGAAGCAAAAAATGACTAGGGCATTGATAAAATCTACTCCGCCTGACCTTTCCCCCTCCCAGGCGGGGATCAAGCGTTTTTCCCTCATGGGGATTATTGTTGTTGTTGTTCTTGTCGGGGGCATCGGGGGCTGGATGGCAACGGCTCAGCTTTCAGGGGCGGTGATTGCCTCGGGTCAGATTGTTGTTGAAAGCAACGCCAAGGCAATTCAGCACGCAACCGGGGGCACAGTCATTGATATTCTGGTGCAGGATGGCAGCATTGTGGATGTGGGGGACGTGCTTTTGCGGCTCGATGATACTGTGCCCAAGGCTTCGCGCGACATCTACAGAAGCCAGCTTGATGAAATGCTTGCGCGCCAGTCCCGGCTGATTGCTGAAGCGGCGGGGCTGGATACGGTGATATTCGAGGACGAACTGCTTTTTCGTCAGGATGACCCGGCGGTCATGGTGTTGCTGGAACGCGAGCGGCAATTGTTTGATGTGCGTGCAAACTCAATTGAGAGCCAACTGGCCCAGCTTGACGAACGCATAGACCAGATTCACAAGGAGATATCCGGGCTTGAGGCTCAATCCGCTGCAAAAACCAGGGAAGGCGATCTGATTGCAAGGGAGCTCGAGGGGGTACGCGACCTGTTCGAGCAAAACCTGGTTTCAGTTGGCCGGTTAAACGCCCTTGAACGTCAACAGGTTCAGCTGGAGGGCATATACGGCCAGCTTGTTTCGGAAATTGCCCGGGCGCGGGGCCGAATAATTGAGATTGAATTGCAGGCGGGGCTGCTCAAAAACGAGTTCCGGGACAATGCGCTCAATACGCTGGCGGAAACCCAGGTGCAGATCGCCGAGCTGCGCCAGTTGCTCACTGCTGCCAATGACCAGCTGAGCCGTGTGGAAATCACTTCCCCTCAGGCCGGAATTGTACAGGGGCTTGCCGTGCATACAATCGGGGGGGTCGTGGGGGTCGGGGAAGTGCTCATGCAGATCATTCCCACGGGCGATGCGCTGGTACTGGATGCCCGGGTCACCCAGTCTGATATCGATCAGGTCAGGCCGGGTGCTTTGGTTCGTATTCAGATTCAGGCAGGCAACCAGCGCTCGGTGCCTGAGCTGGACGGTATCATCACGCGGGTCTCCGCTGACCTTACCCGAGATCCGCAAACGGGCCTCGGGTATTACGAGGTCCGTGCCAGCCTGCCCGATGATGTGGAGGAGCAGCTTGGGGATCTGAAGCTGTTGCCGGGTATGGCGGCGACTGCGTTTATCCAAACCGAATCCCGGACGGCTCTGGACTATCTGATGAAGCCGCTTTACGAGCAGGTCACGCGGACCTTTCGCGAAAGATAGGCTTGTTGCAGGAGCTTTTTGATCGTGAGTTTGTCTGAAACGCCTCTGGGTTCAACAGCGTTGAAAAAGGCTTTGGGCTCTGATCCGCGCGCCTTTCTGCGTTCCCTGTTTGTGACCGGTGTGCAGGCGGCTCTGCCCGCGGCAGTTCTGGCCGGGCACCTTCCTGAAAAACCAAAGGGTAAAACCATTGTTATCGGGGCCGGCAAGGCATCGGCGCAAATGGCGCTGGCCTTTGAGAGATTTTGGGATGGTCCTCTGGAAGGGCTGGTGGTCACCCAGTACGGTTGTGCTGAAGCCTGCAAAAACATAGAGGTTGTCGAGGCAGCGCATCCGGTGCCTGACAAGGCGGGGCTGAGTGCGGCACAGCGGATGCTGGCCCTCACGGCAGAGGCAGGGTCAGATGATCTGGTAGTGGCGTTGATTTCGGGCGGTGGTTCATCGCTTTTACCCGCCCCTGCACCGGGCCTGACTCTTGAAGACGAGCAGGTCATCAACCGCTCCCTGCTCACCTGCGGGGCGCCGATTTCTGAAATGAATGTGGTAAGAAAGATGTTTTCCGCCATCAAGGGGGGGCGGCTGGCGGCGGCGGCGTTTCCAGCCCCGGTGGTGTCCCTGATCATTTCCGATGTGCCGGGGGATGATCCGGCGCTGGTGGCTTCGGGGCCAACAGTTGCCGACCGGTCGGGCGTTGGCGAGGCGCGGGAGATTATCAAAAAATACAATATTGAATTGCCCGCGGTGGCAGCAAAAATTCTGGCGGAAAAATCCAATCCGCCGCCGGTTCCGGGCGATCCCATGCTGACCCGGGCAACGCACAGGGTTATAGCTTCGGCTGCCATGTCGCTGAAGGCAGCTATGGATGCGGCCAAAGAGGTGGGATGTGATGTGCTTGTGCTTGGGGATGCGCTTGAGGGGGAGGCGCGCGAACTGGGGGAGGCTCATGCCTCTCTTGTTCTGGGGCACAAGTCCCGCACTCCAGCGCGCCCGCTGCTTATTCTTTCCGGTGGGGAGACCAGCGTCAGCCTTGGTGCAGGGGAGTTTTGTGGAGGCAAGGGGGGGCGCAACAGTGAATATCTGCTGGCGCTGGCGCTGGGCATTTCAGGTCAGAACAATATTTTTGCACTTGCTGCGGATACTGACGGGCGCGATGGCTCCGAGGACAATGCGGGCGCTTTTGCCGATGGTTCAAGCGTTGCCCGCATGGTAACGGCTGGTATGGATGCGCAAGCACACCTTGACCGGCACGATGCCTGGAGCGCCTTTGACGCCATCGGGGACCTTCTGGTCACCGGCCCCACCGGAACCAATGTCAACGATTTCCGGGCTCTTTTAATATTCTAGGCTACTTATCGGTTAAGCGAACTCCCGCGAGCTTTTTCGCCATGCGAGCACAGCTCTCATGGCCTTCTTGCCTTCAGACAGTCCGCCGGACTGTTTGATTTGCGATGTTAGGCAAACCGGGCTGCGAAGTGGTGGAGCCGAGGGGAATTGAACCCCTGACCTCGTCATTGCGAACGACGCGCTCTCCCAACTGAGCTACGGCCCCAATTCAGAGCAAAAGCTAGGTTTTCTTCCCCGCAGGATCAAGCCAGATTGTGGTCAACAAGGCTTTGCCCGATGGCGGCAACCGCCTTTTGGGGGGCAATGAAATCGCGGCCCAGAAGAGCCCGTGCCAGGGAGGCATCGACGGTGCGGTGATGCCCCAGCTCCGCAATGCTGCCCCGGGCATCGGCGTCGAACAGGGCGGCGATGCGTACAATCCAGTCGGGGATTTCAAATTTGGGGAGTTTTTTAGCATAAGCGGGAAGCTGGGTTTTTAACGCCTGTGCCATTTCAAGCAGGGTGAGATTGTCGGCTGATGTAGCATGACGTCTGCCGGCGGCTTTTGTTGAAGTCATGGCCATAACATGGAGAGCGGCCACATCGCGCACGTCTACGCAAGGGAAGGAAAGGCGCGGAGCCGCGGGCATTTCACCCTTGAGCAGACGCAGGATGATCGCGCCGGATGTGCCCGGATCGGCATTGAGCAGAGGCCCCATGATGAAAGAGGGATTGATGACACGCAGGTCATCCCTGCGCCCGGCGTCTTCAACCAGTTCCCAGGCCTTTTTTTCGGCCAGGGTTTTGGACTGGGTATAGGCATTTGCATCAGGGGAGTTGATGTTTGTCCAGTCATCTTCGGTGAACGGGGCTGTGCGTGTGCGCTCATGTCCATACATGATTGCAGCCATGGACGAGGTGAGCACGATATGCTCAACGTCAGCCTTCAGGGCAGCGTCCAGAGCGCGTCTGGTGCCCTCGACTGCCGGTGTAATCAGTTCCATCTTGTCGGCGGGCATCCGGGTGATAAAGGGAGAGGCGGTGTGCTGAACATAGCGTGCGCCTTTCATGGCATCATCCCATCCGTCATCCGAAAGGAGATCAAGGGTAACAAATTCCAGATTATCTGTGTCCGCGCCGTGGCTTTGCATGGTATCACGAACTTCATCGGCCCGGTCCAGGGAGCGCAAGCTGCCGCGCACCTTGTATCCACTCTTGAGCAGTTGAAGCGCGGTATGTCCGCCAAGAAATCCGGAAATTCCGGTGAGCAATACCAGGTCGGTCATCTGGGTTGTCCTTTTCAATTGAACGATATATACATCAATCGTTCATTTCGTTCAATAGAGTATTTTCAAGATAAGTGGAGCCGGTTATCCGGTTCGAGAATGCGACAAAACAAATACCCTGGCGGAGTTGAGATTGAAGCGAAATTTAAGACCAGCCAGTGTTGAGCGGCGCAATAATGTGCTCGATGCGGGCATGAAACTGGTGCTGGCCAATGGCTGGTACGCAACAACGATGGAGGCGATTGCCCGGGAGGCGGGAATTGCCAAGCCCACGCTTTACAAATATTTCCCCGATAAAACGGCAATTTATGTGGGTGTTGCCAACCGGCTTATAGCCACGTTGCGGGCTCTGATACAGAAGCAACTGGGGGGGAAGGGCACCGCGAGTGAACGAATTGCGGGGGCGCTGACCGCCAAGCACAAGGCAATTTTCCGGCTGCTTGAAGGCTCGCCCCATGCGGCCGAACTTTACGGGGCCAAGGGGCGCTTTGCACCGGAGGAGTTCGCGGTGTTTGAAAAGTGGCTTGAAGAGGCGCTTGTTGCAGAACTGAGAATTGGAGGTCAGGACGAGCCGGTAAAATATGCACAGCTGTTGATTGCGTGTTCTGAGGGCATTGCCCGGCGGGCCCGCTTTGCCGAACAGATTGGTCCGGCCATCAGGCTGGTGACTGAAAAGCTGTTGGCATAGAGTTGGTTCCGCAGAACCCCGGAGTTTACCATGAGCGATGCAGTTTTGCAGGAGTGGCAGGTTAGAGTCAGTAATCGGGGTATTTCTCCGGTAATCCCGGACGGGTGCCGAGACCTGATATATCTGGTGTCACCGGGAAAACGTCCGCGCTGGTTTGTGACTTCACTTGACCGTTCGGTGCGCAGCGTTACCGTCCGGCCCGGCGACCTTTATTGGGGCTTTCGTCTACGACCCGGTGCGGGTGTTGATGTTGGCAAACTACTGGAATCCGTCAAAAATCTGGAGCCGGGGCTGGGTGAAGTGGTCAGCAGAATTGAGAGTTTCAGCTTCATGCAACCCGGTCTGGCAGAGGCTCTGGCCTGCCTTGCTTCAGGGGTTGAGAATATTGAAACCGCGGCGCGAGAGCTTGGCGTGTGTGTACGCACGCTGCAAAGGCTTGTCCGGGAGCATACCGGAACGGTGCCACTATTCTGGTTGCGGCTGGCGCGGGTGCGAAAATCGGCACGGGCGGTTGTGTGCACAGCCTCACTTGCTGAAACCGCCCATGATTTCGGCTTTGCCGATCAGGCCCATATGAGTCGGGAATTCCGGCACTGGCTGAACGTCTCTCCGCTGGGGGTGAAGTTGGACAGCCGGATTGCAGGGCAGCTTGAGCAAAGGGGCTATTGCTAAAAGAAGTGGCTTAGCCGCCGACCTGTCTGACAAAAAATTCCAACTGTTTGTCCTTTATGTCTTCCGGTGAAAGCAGTTTGATGTGCCGGCGGAGTTTCCCGCTGCCCTCCAGCAGGTGTTCGGGGTCGTGCATATGGACGCCGTTCCCGAACTCAACTGAAACGTGGTTTTTATGGACGAACACGCCGCCAAAATCGGTGTCGAGGCAAAACATGATGCCGCCATACATGGCCCTCTCGCTGACAGCGGGAAAAACCAAAAACACCAGCTCCCGGACCCGGTGAACAATGGCGGACTTCTCGGGGCTTGACTGTCGCCAGTCCTCAAGAAGGGTTTTTAGGCGTTTGTCTTCAATCGGTTTTGCTTTTCTCATTCAGCCGGAAACCGGGGTGCAGATTTCAATCAGAAAATCGTTGGGTTCCGAAACATAGGCGATGGTCTGGCCCCAATCCATGCAGGCTGGTTCGCTTTCCAGCTTTGCGCCCGCCTCCAAGGCCCGCGCCACACCGGCGGTGACGTCATCGGTTTCAAGCGCGATTTCAAATACCGGACTCGCCGGGTCTGGCGCGCCGGGTTTTTTGCCCAGCCGTTTCATCAATTCTCGGGAGGAAAACGCCAGAATTGTCCCGCCGGTGTCAAGCTCGCCATAGTCCCCGCCCTCGTGCAGCATCTTCGTTCTGAAGCCGAAGGCGGTTTCAAAAAAGGACAGGCTCTCAGCGACATCCTTTACATAAAGAATGGTGTATCTGAATTTCATTTCCGGCTCCTCAAGTGGCAGGGTTCCGCATCCTTATCACTGCCGGCAGACCCCTTGTCTTGAAGATTTGCGACAGGCAAACCGTCTAAATGTCAATCCAGCCATTGGTTTTTTCGCTGGCAAAAATTGCGTCAAGCACCTTCATGGAGGCGATGGCGTCTTCTATTCCCCAGTTGAGGGGTTTTTGTCCCAGCACCGCCAGCGCGAAGGCTTCGGCCTGTTCGGTATACTGGTCGCAAGGGCCAATGATTTCGCGGCGTGCCAACGAGGCGTCAAGGGAGAAGCCATCATCGACCAGCAGGGCGGTGGGCTGATTTGGGGGCGCATTGAAGGGAATGAGGATTTCAACGCGGCCCTTTTCGCCGATGATTTCAAGGCGCTGGCTGGGTACTATCTGCATGCCCACAGTGAACGCCAATTGCCGCCCCGCGCCAAAATCGGCAATGACCGAGGCCAGCCGGTCGGTTTTGAATTCGGGGTCGCGGTCTATGAGTGAAACCACGCGGGTTGGTTCACTTTCAAAAATATATCGCGCGGCTGTTACCGGATAACAGCCGATGTCCATGATGGCGCCTCCCCCTATATCGACCATGTTACGCACATTGGCGGGGTCCTTGTTGTAGTAGGAGAAGAAGCTGTTGATGGCCGTGATACGCCCCAGCTCCCCTGATTGCGCTATCTCGCGGGCGCGCAACCATTGGGGGTGGTAACGCACCATGAAGGCCTCGGCGACAATGATGTCCTCAGGAATTTTGCGCAAACGCTCGGCATCTGCCACATCAAGCGCCATGGGCTTCTCGCAAAGCACATGTTTGCCGGCGCGGGCGGCGGCCAGGGTCAGGTCCACATGCAAATGGTTGGGCAGGGGATTATACACCGCGTCAATTTCAGGGTCGGCGAGCATTTCCTCGTAGGAGCCGTAGGATTTTTTGATGCCCAGTCGGTCGGCGGCGGCCTTGGCGGTTGTGAGATTGCGCGAGGAGATGGCGGTGACCTCAGAATGTTCAGAGGCCATGATGCCGGGGATGACCTTTTCAACGCCGATATTGGCGGTTGAAATAATTCCCCAGCGCACTTTTTTGTTTGTGTCAGTCACGGTTTTCAACTTCCTGATTCTGTTGTGGTGGTGAGCTGGCGCATGGTTCTTGCGGCCTGTTCCATCCGGTTTTGCCGCAGTCATCGCCGCCAGTCTTGTTTCCGGATGCCTTGGACGACATCAGTCCCGGAGCGGGCAAAGATTTGGTTTTGCTGACCGGGAGGGTTTCCGGTTCTCAAAAAAGCATATACCGAACCATTGAAGGGGACCAGTGAACATTGCTGCAAAGGGCAAGTTGGTCTGTGAGTTTGGCTCGCACGCGCACCGACTCGTATGCGCACCTAAATGACGGACCGGTCACCCGGGACAAGCATCTTGCCAACAACTGATGCAGCTGGTCGTGAACTCAGCCGGAGCAGTTGCCGTCCATGCACATGCTCTTTTTAAGAAGCTGTGTCGTCACCGGGGCTATGGAGCCATGCCTTCAGGTATTCACTGAGGTCGGTGCGTGCCTGGGTGTCGCTCCGGATCCAACCATTTACCCTGTAGGTTACAACCTGGAAAAAGAAAGCCTGCCCTCCCCGCGCAAGAAATGCAGGCTTCTTTTCGCTCAGGGGGGGGCTTGACGGGTGTTTTTTGATGAGCTGAGAAAGCATGATTTCCTGTTGATTACAGGACTGGATAAACTCCGTGGCCCAGGAGCCCCGTGAAAGTCCGGATTGGTATAAATACAGCCGCGTGAAATCCGGATTTCTGAGAAAAAACTCCAGCCAGGGGGCATAAAATTTCACTGCAGCCTCAGGCAAGGGAAGCTCCTCCCGGTTTTGCACAAGCCGCTGGGACCCCTCAATCAGATGCCTGATATCCTCGATTCCAATCGCTGCCAAAATATTTGTCTTGTCGAGGTAATGGGCAAAGACGCTGGCTTTTGAAACACCGGCAACCTTGGCAATTTTCTCCGCACTCGTCTTGTCGTAGCCGAGTTCTGCGAAGAGTTCCCGAGCTGCGCACAGAATTTGGCCGGCTGTTTTTCGGCTGCGTTTCTGAACATTCTTCATGGCAGTTCTTTACAATGCAAGCGGCACCAACTCTGGCGGCAATCGGTCTCGCGGAAATATCATGCAAGATTTTTGTCAAAAAGTAATTGACCACGGTCAATTTATCAACTAACAAATTTTGACCGCGGTCAAGTTAGGAAACCTCATGCCTCCAGTTCATTCGACAAACCGCAAGTCCCGGATATTTGTTCTTGAGGGAAACCCCGGCCAATCAACATTTTGTCAGGTGTTGGCGGATTCCGCCTGCGAGGATGCCAGAGCCGGGGGAGCCGAGGTGAAGTATTTACGGCTCTCCCAGATGCAGTTTGATTCAAATCTGGCGGAAGGATATCGACAAGTTCAAAAGCTGGAGCCTGATTTGACAGCCGTGCAGGAGGCACTGGCCTAGTGCGACAAGCTCGTTCTTGTCCACCCCCTCTGGTGGGGTTCTGCGCCTGCCAGACTGAAGGGTCTGTTCGATCGGACGCTCCTGCCGGGCTTCGCTTTCAAATATGCTGATGGGAAAGACTTCCCGGAAAAGCTGCTGAAGGGAAAAACAGCGCATGTTCTGATTTCTTCAGATACGCCGGAATGGTATCTGCGCTGGGGCTACGGGGATGGTTGGCCCAAAATTCTGCGTAAACAAATTCTCGGGTTTTGCGGGTTTGAAAAGGTGAAAATCAAGACGCTCGGGCCTCTGCGCAAGGCAACAGGCGCGCAAAGGGCAGCGATGTTGCTGGATGCTCGCAAGTTTCTGAAAAACAGCAATAAACACGCAATGCCACTTGACGTGTCATAGATTGAATCTAAGCGTCAGAACGGCGTCTGTTTTTTCTTTGTTTCATATCATCACCCCAA